>DHNM01000007.1 GCA_002409525.1 Eubacterium sp. UBA5416
CGTATAATAAGACGCACGGGACAGTACAGTATATGTATCATATTTTGGTTTCAGCCAGTTTTCCATCTCCATGATTACATTACAATTAGGTGTCGCGCTGCTCATCAGATATTTTTTACCAGTATCTGGATCCTCATAAGGGCTGAGATCAATATTGCGTATGAATTGGCCCTCAGGCAGATATTTTCCGTCGAAATACAACAGATCTTCTTCCAGGTTCAGGCGATTGGCTTCTCTCTTCACAGTGCTTACATATTTATCCATATCAAACAATACATTTCTCGAATAACTCTGCGGATAGAGTTCCCCGTCATAGGTGTGGATATTTTCAGGTCCACAGCTTTCTTCATCTAGAAAATCGACTAATGTGAATGGTCCTGCAGGGCTGTCCGATGTCGCCGCCACAGGCAGCTGTGCGACATATTCGTCTGTGCCCACATCTTCTGCAGGAGGTGTCGCACTGAAATACATGATGTATTTTCCCAGGTCCTTATCATAAACAACTTCCGGTGCCCAGACCATGGTCCATCCTTCCTTTCCCTGTGAAGGGAGGTTGAGACACTCCTCACCACCGGTCCAATTCTCTAAATCTTCCGAAACATAATAATTAAATCCAACGGCCGATGTCGTTCCATAGGCATAATATTTTCCATCCCGTTCCACATTATTAAGAATCATCGGATCGGCAAGTCCCGGCATATCCTCGTTATCACGCCACAGGTTTTTCTCCGCCCCCATGGCAGACACCTCCTGAGCCGGGATCACATTTGCAATAAGATTTAGACTTAGAATCAATGTCATTATCTTCCCAAAAACACCTCTCATGCTATTACCTCTCCTTCCCGTACACTCCATCTGTTATCTCAAAAAACTCTGGATCTTTCATTAAACCATAGGGCAGCAGCACATATCCGTCTGACCAGTTTTCACCTGTTGTCACAAAGTTGTCCGGTGCGTAAGCTTCCACTATAGCTGGCAGCTGATGCAGCGGCCCGAATGTATTTCTTCTTGTCAGAACGATCTGAATGCCTTTCAGGCCTCTGATTTCACTTTCATAGGGAGGAAAAGCGATCATCTGATCCTCTTTTCCGAGTAGTTTTACACACGATCCGCTGATATTTTTCAGTCTGACCAGAACCTTTTTATCTTCAAACCCCTCTAATCGATAAGTAATCTTTCCAGAATAAAACGGCAGCCCTTGTCCTGTAATATCACCCGTATTCAAACGTCCGGGCAGTTTCGTCAGGTACGACGTTTTCTTATTGTCTGACAGCCTGACACCAAAATTTCCGAGCAGATAAACTGACTCCAAGCCACAGGTTTTATAGTAATCATATTCTATTTCAATTACATTTTCTTCTTTTACAAAATCTGTTGGAAGTAGAATCCTGTCGAAACAGATATCCACCCATTTTCCGAGGCTCTCTAGCTTTATTTTTCTGCCATTCAGGCTGAGGGACCGTATGTGCTCGATATCCTCAATCGCTAATTCTAATTTGTCCGGACAACTGTCCACTTTAAAATCAAACTGTAAGACCAGACTGCAGACTTTTTCTTTTTTTCCTTTCATTTTCTTCTCAAACCAGGGCTGAAGCATATCTCCGCTGCGATAAGGTAGATCAAGAAGATCTCTGAGGCTCCTGTCCGCTTTCAATACTTCCTGCCTGTTCAAAACATCCCCGGCGTTAGTCATCACTTTCACCTGATCCAGTACACAAATATTTTTCTCAGATAATGTGTATGAATAGCTTTCTGGTGCATTCAAAATTGGTGTAATCCTTTTTTCCAAACCAGACATTTGTATCAGTTCAGCTGGCACAGGCACATCTCTGGGACTGCTCTTTTTATCAGCGGAATCTTGCGTACTTTTCTCATCATCATCGAAGATCACAATCAGCTTTTCTTCCCCTTTTTCAAAATCCAGATTGATATACAGTTTCCCGGCTTCTCTGAGAGACCCCAGCTTCTCTCTCTTTCCACTCCTGGCATCCCATAGTTCCAGTCTTGTCCCCTGACCCAGACAAATGCTTACATCTCTGTAAGAGCAATTACGCCTGATATTTAACAGGAAAACAACTCTCATTCCTTCAAGGAGTCTTGTCTGGGCAAAAATATCATCGGATCCCTCACCTGTTATCCCAATTTCATTCCCCGAAAGACAGCTCTCTTCAAATGCATCCGAAACTTTATATACTTCACAGTCTCTGCTTAAATCTAACACTTCATTCGAAGGCATAACATCTATACTGCTCGGAATATCTCCTGAAAATATCACTTTCCCGCCTTGTGATACAAATTGCTTCAATAGTTTCAAAGTTGAGAAACGCATTGTATCCATTCCAGCGACCAAAACCTTATGATATTTCGCCTTTTCCACCTCGATACATCCGTCGACAACTTTGGCATATCTCGCCAGAATATCTTCCTCCCCATAATCGAAATCAATTCGACGGCGTGTCAGTCTGCGGAATACTTCCTCATAGCACAATTCCAATTCGTTGATTTTGCGATCACGAGAAGCTAATCCGTTAAATGCTCCGCTGTACGCTCTTGCCCAGACACTCTCGATCGGATTCAGAACCAGCAGATCACACTCCGGCTCTCCCTCCTCAAAGAATACGTTGATTCTGGAAAAGTAATCCTCCAGATATTTGTATTCCTCATGCCAGGGAGACTGATGCAGGATGCTGGAGGGATAATCTCTTTTTGCCTCACCCTTCATCGTGTACCATGATAAATGGGGACATCTCAGATTTACCCCAAATAATGCCTGCCAGTCGCCGGCATTTTTATAAGATTCCAAACTCATCTGCCAGCCGGTCGCCCCGTAAAGTTCGGACAATACTCTGGGTTTATTCAGCTGTCTGGCAGCCGATGAGACCTGTTTTGCAACCCACCAGCATTCATTATGCTCAGTCAAAAGGTCCATCCCCGGATAATCCATATACTCGTAAAATCTCATGAGTGATCCCTGCATCACGGTCTGAGCAATCAGAGAATCCTCGTGTAATACATGCCCCGTAAAAATCATACCGTGCTCTTGGCACCAGTCCTGAATGGGAACCGCAAAATTTTCAATAAATAGTTCCTGGCATAGTTCAACAAAATCGCGGCTGATTTTTGACAGTTCGTATCCCTCTTTTCTGAAAAAAAGATCCATCAGATTTGATTTCAGATCATATCCGAATCTCTTTTCAAACTCTTCAAACAGATGAGGTGTGTAGGGAACCATATTTTCTCTACCTCCGGAAAAGCTTGAAAACAAAGCTCCACGATGGGGTTCGTCTGTAAAAATTCCGGGTATGCTTTTCCCTATACGTTTGCCGCAGTTTTCTGAATACTTTTCATGAGTTTCCCCGATAAACTTCTCTACGCCTTCCCTGTTCATCGTATCGAGATAGGTATATCCATTATAGACATCCTCGCAGTCAGCATAACGAGTACGAAATACAATCAATGTTTCATCTGGATTTATCTCAAAACAATTGTCCAGTCTTCTCGCGTCTCTGTAATATATACCATCGAAATGGCAGGCAAACGCAGTCACAATATGATGATCCCATTTCAAGTCATCTACTTGATCAATATCATAACGGTCTGCCGCGAGAAACATGGCCCGGTATTTTTTATCTTCTGTCACTCTGCCTCCGGCCGTTCCAGAAGGCCACCGGTCTTCATCATAGAGCCAGGATTCCATGTCATGCTCTTCTCCGTAATCCGCACATGCATCGATAAGTCGAAACCACTCTTCACCGAGATATTCGGTTTCCAGCCCGGTCCTGGAATGCATGAAATATCCGCCGAATCCCATCTTTTTCATGCTATCAATCTGCCGTAACAATTCGTCTTTCTCTAATTTTCCATTCCATGACCAGAAAGGCTTACCGCGGTATTCCTTCGCCGGTTTTTGAAATACTCGATACCTTTCTTCAGTGTCCATCTTATGTACCAATCCTTTCGAGATCGATTGTGTTTATCTGTTCTCCGTCAGTTACCACAATCTGATTTCCTTTGAACGCTACCTCAGGTTTCTGGCTCATCAACTCGTCGCTGTTTTCGGACAAACCGGCCCCGACGCTTGTCACAATCAGATGTCTTCCTGCTTCAAGCCTGGCTGTTACTGTTGGAATGACAGTAAGATTATAGAACAGATTCGTATTCGGTGCGGGTATGATCAGTTCTGTCTTTTGTCCCGTCTCACTGGCAATGCAGCTGCAGCCCCAGGGAAAATCGGCACATAAGGCACCTTTTATACTCTTTACATCCTTCGCATTGTATTTTTCGTTCTTCTTTCCCTTTGTAAGTTTAAAACCGTTCTCCTGCGGCAGTGCAAATCCACCGTCTGCAATATCTACCGGTCTTTTAGTTACAATTTTATGAATCCTCACATGCCAGCAGGAACAGGGTATAAGGATCGTTTCTATCGTGACATCTGATAAAGGGCTCGACTTACTGTAAAGATATTTTTGATTTGCTAAAAACTTCTCTGCTCCATACTGCATACAATACCGGTTCTCTCCTTCTGCCGAAACCGCAAGCGTGTTATCAAATGCCCCTTCCTGTAAAGTTGTCCCCCTTGAGACGCTGAATCCTAAATGATTGGAATATACAAACTTTTCGTATTTTGCCGCTCCCTGTCCGTGCTCGCTGATTAAATGCTGGCCTGTAACATAAGCCAGTACATGACCATGCTCGTCATGGGTAATCAGCATATGGGGCTGCTTTAGAAACTTTCTGGCCTGAAAATTAAATTTCTTGCATTTTGCCTGCCAGAAGGGATGATCTTCATTCATTCCGAGAATCAGGAAAATCTTATTGCACCAGTAGGGAGAGCCACACCCGTTATAATTTTCACTCATGCATAAATTGGGGTATCCGTATCCTATGCTCAATATGCCGGACATATCAAAAATAGGACGCTTCATCCAAGACTCCAGATTTTTCAACACCAGATTTTTCAATACTCCATAATCCAGGTCCAGGCCTGCATAAGCCATCGCCGTAAACGGTGCCGCATGGGCATAGCGGTATGTGAGACTCCTGCCAAATGGAATCTCTTCTCCACTGTTCGCAAACCAGTAAACATAATCGTAGAAAAACCGAGTGCTTCGTTCCTTTAAAATCATACTTCTCTCGGGGTCCATTTCTGCCATCAGTTTTGCATATACCAATCCATAGAAATGAATCGCAAAAGCCACATAATAATCAATCTGACTATTAACTCCATCACAATACCAGCCATCTCCCAGATAAAAGCTCTCTATCAGATCAAAATCCTCTTTCATTCTGGACTTTGACCATGGGAGATTTAAAATACGAAAAGTCATATTGGTCAAAATTCGAAAATATCTCCAATTGCATGCCGGAAGTTCATGGTGGTTCATTCCATCCAGCCATTGATATAGATTCTCTTGTTCACACGCTGTGAAATCAGACCAGAGCTTTTGAGGATTCAGTGCCATTGCATAAACAATCGCAGCCACTTCAACCATCTTTTGATCATAGTCAAAGATATCGCCCCAGTACTCATCGTCATCCGGATCTGTTCCGTGAATGATTCCCTCCTGATACCGGGAAAGCCATTCGCTGATCTCTTCCTGTGTCTCCCTGGAAAGCTTTGTGTTATCTGCAGACCATAAAGGACCCAGTCCCCACAGAATCCTTGCAAATCCTTCCATTTCCGCCGATTTTTCTCCGTAATGTACTCCGGTATTTCCAAGATGAAGATAGGCATGGTGCAGACTATAGAAGGGCTTTAACGGTCGAATTGTATCTAAAAATAAGTTCACTGCATCTGTTCTGTTATGGATCTCTGTTTTCATACGATATCCTTTTTTGCATAATCAACTGCTATAATTTCATAATTGCCGGAAGAAAGTGTTACTTTCGAACTTTTCACAAGCTCACAGGAATCCTTTCCGTTTATGGTCACCCGATCGGAAGCTTCTGTCAGGACAAATTCTGCCTGTGCATCAAAGGGAACCATCACATGATATATAGTCTCTCCCTCTGCCTTTTTCCAACTGCTTTTATAAAGTCCTGCCGCTGAAAGATATTCGCCCTGCGCCCAGTCAAGCCGATCATCGGTATGAGGCTTTATCACAGTGTGCTTAAATCCCGGGTCTCCCTCTACCGGATTCAGTCCACACATATAGCGATACATCCACTCCACAATCGAGCCATAAGAATAATGATTCATGCTGTTCATTCCGGTATCACTGACATGACCGTCCGGCAGAACGGAATTCCAGCGCTCCCAGATCGTAGTCGCACCCATATTGATCTCATACAGCCAGCTTGGAAAATCTTCGTTCAGCAAAAGTGTATAGGCATAATCATTCAAACCATTATCAGACAGCGTCGGGCACAGATAAGGTGTTCCGACAAATCCTGTGTCCAGATGACAATTCTTATCCTCCAGCTTTTTCTTCAGTCTCTCTATAATCTGATTTTTCTGATCTTCCGGCACAAAACCCATATACAGAGACATCACCAGTGCAGTCTGTGTATCTTCGACGATCCTTCCATCCGGAAAATATTTCTGCCGGATAGCTGTCTTAACCTCTTCAGCCAGCTTTTCATAATACTTTTGTTCCTCTTCGAGTCCCAGAACATCTGCCGCTTTCGCTGTCAGCACAGCAGAATAGTAATAATATCCGGACGCCACATAATACGGATCTGTTCCTCCGAAGGAGCTTTTCTTATCCGGATTATCGAGTGCCAGCCAGTCGGCAAAGTGGAAACCGTGTTCCCAGAGTCTTCTTCCGCCGCAGTAAGTCTCATCCTGTGTCTTGATATAATCCACCCAGGCTTTCATGTTTTTAAACTGCTCTGCCAAAAGATCCTTGTCGCCAAAGAAGAGATACTGTGTCCAGGGAATCACACTCGCTGCGTCCCCCCAGGCACAAGAACCATGTTCCTCATTTTCCCGGCCCTGTATCCTTGCAATCTGACCCAAAACATCCGGAACCACATGCGGGACAGAACCATTTTGATTCTTCTGTTCCAGATACATTTCATAGAGAAATTTCTTATAAAATGCAGGTGTGTACATATTAAAGCTTGCTGTAGCACAGAATACCTGGGCATCTCCGGTCCACCCCATGCGCTCATCTCTCTGCGGACAATCTGTAGGGACATCCAGGAAATTACCTCTCTGACTCCACATGGCATTTTCAAATAAATGATTCACTTTCTGATTCGAAGTTGTAATGTTTCCCGTACACTCAAGATCTGAGTGAATGACACAGGCGGTAAAATCGTCCGGTCTGATATCTTTGATTCCTTCTATTTTCACAAATCGAAAACCATAAAAAGTAAAATGCGGTCGTACATGAGCTGATTTTCCATTTGAACGGTACGAATACTGTGCCTTCGCGGATCTTAAGTTTTCATTATAAAAGTTATCGTCCTGGAGCAGTTCACCGTAACTTAACAAAATCTCGGCACCTTTTCGCAGACTACAGTCGAATTCGACCCAGCCGGTTATCACCTGTCCAAAATCAAGAACTTTTTCACCTGCTGGAGTATTTAACAGTTTCACAGGTTTTATCCGTTGTGTGATCAAAAGTGGCGGACTTAAACGTTCTTTTAGAGGGCCAAAGTCCGGTGTACAAATCCGGGCATTTTCAAACCCGTCGGTATCAGCCCGTACCCTGGACCAGTCTCTCACTTCCTGCAGAGCATCATAGCTTTCTCCATCGTAGATGCTGCTGTTCACAATCGGTGACGGGTGACACTGCCAGCTTCCATTCGAGCCCAGACTTATATGTGCACCGGATTCCAGCTCGACATCCAGCTCACAGATAAAAGCAAACGAATCTCCGTAAAGCTGATCCATCTTGTCAACAAAACCAAACCGTCCCTTATACCATCCGTTACCCAATAAAGCACCGACTGCATTCTCACCTTCTGTCAGAAAGCCTGTGATATCCAGCGTCTGGTACTGTACCCATTCATTATAATCATTATAAAAAGGAGTCAGATATTCATCCCCGCACTTTTTCCCGTTAATCTCCAATTCATAAAGGCCAAGTCCGGTAACATAAGCCCTTGCAGATTTAATTTTTCCCGGAATCCGAAATTCTTTTCTGATATATGGATGCAGATGTCCGTCATAAGGAGTGGTGATCCATCTTCCCTTCCACTCTTCGTTCATCTTTCCGGTTTCGAACCAGGCCACATCGCTGATCCCGTGATCATCCCTATCATCCCATACCTGAACTCTCCAATAGTATCTGGTACGTGGTTTTGGCTGAATATCTGCCACATAACCCAGCGAACTGACCGATTCTGACTTTGAACTCTCGAATATGATATTCTTAAAACGGTCATCCAATGCAATCTGAATCTGTGCCGCCTTCTGATACTTTCCCTTCGTGTCAGATGTCACCCATGTAAACGTCGGCAGATCCATCTGATATCCCATAGGATTTGTAAGATGATTCACTCTTAAGTTTGCTATCTTCATAAATATTACCCTCCATTGCATAGTTTTCGTGCTGCGCCTAACCCTTCACTGAACCTATCATAACACCTTTTACGAGGTATTTTTGTATAAACGGGTAAATACATAGAACCGGAACTGTCGAAACTATAATCGCACTGTATTTCAACGTCTGCGACAGCTGCATCTTCGCCTCTGCCTGGGCTGCATCCATCCCCTGCATATTCCCCATGCTCATCTGGTTTGACATTAAAAGATCTCTTAAGAAGGACTGCAGAGGCATTAGGCTTTTATCATTGATGTAGAGCAGAGCGGAGAAAAAATCGTTCCAGTGTCCTACCGCATAATATAAACCAATCACAGCCAGTATAGGCTTGGACAACGGCAGTACAATCTTTATCAGATATTGTAATGTATTCGCCCCGTCAAGTTCCGCCGCTTCCTGAAGCGTTGACGGAATACTATTTATAAAGTACGTCCTCATTACAATAACGTTATAAATAGCAATTGCGCTCGGAATAATCATCGCCCACGGGGTATTGATCATATTTAATTTGTTCACAACAAGATAAGTGGGAATCATACCGCCACTGAAAAACATCGTAAACATGAAGAAAAACATCAGCACATTCCTTGGCATGAAATCTTTTCTTGACAGAGGATAAGCCGTGCAAATCGTGAGAACAAGATTAATTGCCGTACCAGCTACCGTATAGATAATGGTGTTTCGGTATCCGATCCAGATTGCTTTATATTTGATCGTCTCTTTGTAAGCCATCAAAGTAAAACCTTTTGGCAGCAAGAATACATTTCCCAGCCAGACTTCTTTGGGATCAGAGAACGATGCGATAACGGTAAACCACAGCGGCCATGCAAAAATAAAGAAGAGAATGACCATTGCAATCACGTTGACAACGTCAAACACCTGATCTGAGCTCGATTTTCTGACCGTCTTTGTCTTCGTTCTTAACATTAAAATCTCCTCCTTTTAAAACAGACTCTCGTCCGCTACTTTTTTGCATATCTGATTTGCAGCCACAATCAGGACAAGATTGATGACCGAATTAAACAAGTCAATTGCAGTCGAGTATCCATAATCATTATTGAGCAGACCTACTTCATAAACATAAGTTGATATCACAGATGCGGACTGTTTATTTAATGTATTTTGTAAGAGAAAGACTTTTTCAAATCCAACGCTCATCAGTGAACCCATCTGCAGAATCAGCAGCATGACAATCGTAGGCTTAATTGATGGCAGATCCACATGCCACATTCGCTTCAGTTTGCTTGCGCCATCGACAATTGCCGCTTCATGTAACTGATAATCCACTCCGGAAAGAGCCGATATGTATATGATCGAACTCCATCCCATCCCCTGCCAGACACCAGACCAGACATAAATAGACTTAAACTTCTTTGGGTCAGCCAGAAAGTTCACTGACTTTAATCCCAAAAGATTTCTGAGAGCATTCACTACACCGGTATCCTGGTCTAAAAATATCGCAATCATACCACACATGACTACAGTTGAAATAAAATACGGCGCATAGGAAACCATCTGAACAGACTTTTGTAAACGCTTATTCTTTATATAGTTCAGCATCAGCGCAAAAATAATTGGTATCGGAAATCCCACCAGCAGACTATACAAGCTGATTCCTATCGTATTCTTAATCAGAAGTCCAAAGTTATAGCTTTTGAAAAATCTCCGGAAATGGTCCAGACCCACCCACGGGCTGCCCCAGATTCCATCTTTAACTTGATAATTTTTAAAAGCCAGCTGAATCCCGTACATCGGTCCATAGGCAAAAACCAGATAATATATTACAGGAGGAAGAATCATCAGATAAAGAATCCAGTTTTTTTTCATATTCCGGGCAAGCCTCGACCAAAAACCATCTTTCACATTCATGTAAGCATACTCCTTTCTTATATTAAAGAGACCGTCAAACGGCCCCTTTTGAGCTGCATACTCAACTATTTTTCATTACTGTTTTTCATTCCTTCTTTGTATGCTTTCTGGTAAATATCGGTCAGCTGACCTGCACCCATATTGTCTAAAGTTTTCTTATAGTCATCCCAGCTCTTATCCAGATCCAGAGCTCCGGTTGCAACCTGTGCTAGATATTGATCTATATAGGAATCAATATCTGTTTTTAATGTTGCAATCGTCATTGCATCCTCGTCACTGTACTGCATAACCGGAAGCGCAACTTTACCTTTTTCCGCAATTCTCTGTCTCTCACTATTTAGATATACTTCATTCGGATCAACTTCGGGAGACATATGCTCGTACCAGAAATCCGGCCATATAGATGGATGATTTGCAGCTCCCTGTATTGTGGAAGATGCACGGACTGCCGCAATATCATCACCATATCCTTTTCCCACAATCCATTCCCAGTCACCATCCTCTCGTTTTTGCCAGGTCTTACCTTCTATTCCCAGAATAGCACTAATTCCACCTTCCTCTGTGTAAAACTGATCAGCCCACGCAATAATCACTTCCGGATCTTTGCATTTATCTGTCAAAATTAACGCGCCCGGATTAAATCCGGAACTCAAAGGATATGTACCATCTTTAAATGGAGTCAAAGCCTGATAATCCTGATCTCTTTCTCGTCCTACTGTCAAAAATGCACCTGCATCAAAGAAAGATCCCAATACATCCCCCGATTGTCCAATGGCACCCTGCTGTTCATGTTTCTGTGTAAATGCATTTTTATCAAGAATTCCCTCCTGGTAAAGTTTCGTGACAAACTCAACGAACTTTTTGTACACATCTGAAGTTGGTAAGTATGTCAACTTATCGTCAATAACAGCTGTTTTCGTTTCGCTGTCATATCCAACATCAAAATAGGGGAGAAGCAAATCAAGTCTTACTGCATCCGTAGCAGTGATCGGTATCTCATCATTCGGATCCCCATTCCCATTTGCGTCTTGTTCTTTGAACGCCTTCAAAACTTCGTAAAGCTCGTCCAGATTCGTGGGTTCCTTAAGTCCCAGATTGTCCATCCACTTTTTATTAAGCCAGTAAGGAGTAACTGCACCAAACTGCCTGTTGATTTCGGGCAGGGAATATATGTGTCCATCTCCGGACTTAAGATATTTCCAACCATCCAATTCATCTAATTTTTTTGTGAGGTTTGGAGCATACTCCTTGATCATATCTTCCAATGGAAGAAAAATCCCCTGTTTTCCATACTTATTTAAATCAGGCATCCAGAAGTTTGATTTAAAGAAAATGTCCGGATAATCACCTGAACTTAGTACCAGATTTCTTTTCTCTGAAAAATCACTGCCCATAACAGACTGATAGTCAAATTCAATATTTGCATCATTCAGTAAAGTCTGCATTGTCACATTATCTTCTAACTCATATTCACCATTCATCTGATAGAAAACACTATACTTCTTTTTATCCTTTAAGGGAAAAGTAACTTTTTTCCCGGATCCTGCTGTCTCTTCCGCCTTATTACTTCCATTTTCCTTTGTGTCGGTACTTCCGCCACAGGCTGCAAGTGAAGTAATCATTATTACACTTAAGCCTAATGCCAAAACAGATTTTGCAGATTTTGCTTTCATAAAGACCTCCCAATAAAAATTTTTTTATTACTTAAGAACGAGGCGCCTCCCGCTTAAGAATTGTATTTAGTATAAAATGACAGTCCTTTAAAAACAAGGAACACTTGTCATTACAGTCATTAAAATATTGTATGTACAATAGATTATTACATACTTTTATCCAGGCATAGGTGTATACGTTGACTTCAAATATAAAAAGAGTACATTCTTTCTCTGTATAAGTGAAAGAATGTACTCTTTTAAAGGTCTCTATTTACTTTTGTTTGTCTTTCTAAACTGTGACGGTGTCTGCCCCGTCTCCTGTTTGAACCTTCGCCGGAAACTGGAAGTGTTGAGGTAACCGACAGCGATACTGATCTCATTAATATTTGTATCTGTCGTACTGAGCATTTCCTTCGCCTTATTCATCCTGAGCTTCCAGAGATAATCGATAAAATTCACTTTGTAATGCTTTTTGAACAGATAGCTCATATAAGCGATGCTGACGTGAAAATGATCAGCCAGACTGGAAACCGAAAAATCCGGCGAAGTATAGTTTTCCTGTACCATCTTCTCGATCTGATCAATCTGTATTGAAGCGCTGTCATATTCAGCCTCATAAGTATCGATCAGTGTATGAATAGATTCCGATATTTCATTCCGCTCTTCTGCATATGTAGTGCTGCGGCAGAGATACAAGGCATTAAAATACAAGTCATTATAACTTGAAAATTTTATATTCAGGCGGTTCATGCTGTTGACAACCGCCGACAAAATATCAATCAAAACACACCGGATAAAGAAATCAGGCATCGGGCTATTACTGTCCATAGATTGATCCAGCAGAGACAAAAGTTCATCTACAAGAATCTTTGCCTGTGAAAACTGCAGAGATGCCAGACTTTGACTCAGCTGCTCCAGCTGCTCATAGGGATAGGCAAGCTTACTCCTGCTTGAAATCTGATTTGAAATATCTTCATAGGAAATGACCGGATACCGAGACCAGTATTTACTGGCAGTCATGGCATTCTCATATAAATGAGGAATTTCAAGCGGAGATGATGTACTGTTACTGATGGATACTTTATATCCTGTTGCGTCATATAAATCCGACATCAAAAGATGTAACACCTCTCCTTTATCATTCTCTATTCCTGCATAATGAATCAGAAAGACCATATAGTCTTCTGCATTCTCCAATAATGTACCCGGAGTGTTCCCCGGAAGGGAATCATCAAACAATTGTTTGATATCTTTCGCAGACATCGTTCTTTTTTCCGGAGTCGCTATATTGACAATAAAAAGCGTACTGTCCTCATCCACACGGAACAGGGCATCGATATCCACATTGTTTTCGAGGCTGATCTCACTATTTCGGTTCACGATGGAATCGAGAATTGACTTCTGCATGGAAAGCCGATAGGAATCTACTTTTTCCTGAAGTTCCCGATTCTCTGATGACATACTCGTAAATGCGAGATCCAGCTGCTCTACATAGCCCTGATTCGCCTGATACGATGGAATCAGCTTCTCAGTAAGTCGGTGAAGCGGCCAGTAAGTAAGCCTCATAGAGAAAAGTATCACAAGCAGACCGGCGCCAAACAATATCACGAGTATCAAATACATATTTTGAAACGCTGTACCAACCATATCCACAAACTCTTTATTTGACAGAACTGCTGCAACCGAATAGTTACTTGGAAGTTTACTGTCGAGATATAATGTCTCGTTCCCGGCATTCACAGATTTATGTGTATCCTTTGTCCCCTCAGTATGAGAGTTCAATTTTTTTACGTTGGAACCTGAAATTACCTCATTTTTTTCATTGAGAACTCCCACTGATGTGATACCCGGTGAAATAACAGAATCCATAAGGCTCTTTATTTCCCTCAAATCCAGTAAATAAAACACCTGAAAACTTTGAAAGCGATTATTATAGGGGAGATAAACAAGCAGACTGGAATCTTTCGTCTGTAAAGAGATCAACTGATTCTTCATTGTATCGGAGTACTCATCCAGAGGGAATTTAATATAATTTTTTCCATCATATATTTCATAAACATCATCGACAAGTCGAATATGTCTGCCGGAGGACAGTATTGTATGATTATTCAAATCGATGTAGCAAATGGAGTCTATAAAGTTATTTCCTGTACTGTAACTATCCAGCTTCTTAGCCGCCTGATAATGATACCAGTCATCATTGATATAGCGTGTCATGATAATATCCATGTCTTTAATCAGCAGAGAATTCACCTGATCCACGGAAATCAAGTCATTGGAGAGGTCTTCCTGCACATCTTCGAGACGTTTTTCAGCCTGGCCATATAAATTTTTTGTGTATATATTTGATATCTGGAAACGCACAGCCAGAAAAAAGCCAAAGAGCAGAAGACTCAGAAGAATAAAATATGAAAAAAAATATTTCAACTTTGTGGTTCCATTATCTTTTTTTATCCATTTTTGTATTTTCATGTTATCCTCTGCTCCTGATATCATATCTGTCATTCCCTATTACCAGATAAAGATCTCCTGACCGGTCAGTTTCCATATTGCCTCTATAAAGAAATAATCGCCATAGATGATTGAAAATTCATGTTCTTCATCATGAAATGCCGCAGTGCATTTCTCCAGAATATTGTCACAGTCCGCATCCCAGTTACACCGTTTTTCGTCCAAAACCTGAAGCAGTTTTATTGCTGCCTGATGGTAGACGTGTTTTTCGTTCTGGGAAACGTATTTTTCTATCTCAATTAATCCACATGCCGCAATTGCAGATGCAGTGGAATCCTCAAGTCTACAGTCTTCCGGCTGTCTGAAATCTACCGGGATGAGGGCATCGGATCCCATATTTGCAATAAAGTAATTGGCTACTCGTTTTGCTGTATTCAGATAAGATTCATTTTTCGTATGTATATAACTGAGTACAAAACCGTAAAGTGCCCACGCCTGTCCTCTTGTCCAGGAAGAGCCTTCCGCATATCCCTGTCCGCCATATGTCCTGACAAATTCTCCGGATACAGGATTAAATGCAACAATATGATTTACAGAACCATCCGGACACACAAAATACTTTTCCGCCATATCCGCATGTGCCGCTGCTATCTGGAGAAAGCGTGGATCTTTTGTCTCTTCGTATGCCCAGTACAGCAGTGGCAGGTTCATCATACAGTCTATGATGGCCCATCCGGCTTTACTCGCATCCCCGCTATCATTCCAGGCTCGGATAAAGGAACCCGCAGGATTGAAACGTCCGGCAAGATCACTGGCTGCTAATAGTCCTCTGTTTCGTGCTTCTTGATCCCCGGTAATTCGATAATCACAGACTGCGGTCGGCAGCCATTTGAATCCGCTGTCATGATCCATTCCCTGTGCGTTCATCAGATTGCGGTCCAGTTCCTTCTCATCGTACTTTGCAATCTCAAGATACACCTCATCGCCGGTAGCGTGATACATCTGCCACATCATCCCGCCCCAGAAACCATTCGTCCACCAGCATATCTGATCCTTTGATTTATCATCAAAAACTCCGTCTTTTGTTGTATAAGGAATCTTATGTGTATTCCTTTTTGCTGTGACTGCGAGCTTTGTCTTGATTTTCTCTGATACTAACTCTGCCCATTGTAATTCGTTCATATTGCTGCTCCTCCAAATTTTGTTTGTTGTATAGTTTTGCAGTTCTCATGTAAATGGTACAATGATTATGGTAAAAAAGCAACAAGATTCTTTCATGCTTCCGCTTGTGAAGAAAAGGTTCCTATGCTATGATAAATTTAAACATATTCTTAATTAATTAATGGAAGGAGCGTTAATAATGGATGATATTAGAATCCCGGTAGGTACTTCGAATTTCTCACAAATCCGAAAAGATCATCTTTACTATATTGACAAAACAGGGTTGATCAACGAGTTACTGAAAAAGACTCCAAATGCAGTAACCTTATTTACCCGGCCAAGACGTTTTGGTAAGACCATGCAGTCTATCAGTTATTACGATTATAGGGAAGATTTCTATCATGCTTTTATGGCAGGTATCTTTACAGGAATCGGTTACGCAGTTGATTCGAACAAGGAATATGGCGAAGGTCGAAGCAATGTTGTCGTCAAAGACTCCAGAAATGGCAGAGCTGCCATTTTCGAGATGAAGCGTTCCATTACAAGAGAGGACCTTAAGAAAGACTGCGAACTTGCATTAAAACAAATCGATGCTCGAAAGTATGTGAAACAATTCGAAGGTGTATACAATACGGTACTCTGTTACGGACTTTCTTTCTATAAAAAGCAGTGCCTGGTATTATCAAGGTAGTTCATAATATAAAAGTGTCATTTCCAGCTATAAAGAATTCCAGCTTGATTAAACCTCGAAAACAGACTAGAATATACTGTATTCAATTATAATCAAAACTGGAGGTTTTTTCTTGTATCAAAAAGAACAATTATCGGATAAATATACGAGCATTATCCTTGAAGATATTAAAAATGGAATTTATACAAATGCTGATATCCTGCCGGCAGAGAGTACAATCGCAGAGCATTATGGTATCAGCAGGACAATGTTAAGGGATTGTCTC
Source organism: Eubacterium sp. UBA5416 (assembly GCA_002409525.1). Lineage (GTDB taxonomy): Bacteria > Bacillota > Clostridia > Lachnospirales > Lachnospiraceae > Novisyntrophococcus. Next base: position 16,585 of record DHNM01000007.1, read on the forward strand.
GCAACTTTGGAAAGGGAAGGGTTTATTACCAGAAAGCATGGTCTGGGAACCTTTATCAATAAACCGGTCATGGATGTTAAAGTTCGCATGGATATTGAGACGGAATTTTTAGATATGGTAAAAAAATCCGGATACGAACCGGGAGCAAAGGATATCTTCTCTGAAATAATACATTCGGAGGAGATCAACGAAAAGCTAAAACTACACGACAGGCAGATTCTTAAAGTGGTTCGAACAATCACGGCCGATGGTCATCCGGCTATTTACTGTGAAGACTATATGCCCGAAGACATGATTGAGGACAGCGATTACAATCCCAAAACTCTTGAAAAAACAATTTTCTATTTTATGGAAAAGTATTGCAATACACGTGTAAATCTGGATCTTACAGAAGTTTCTGCGATAAAAGCAGATAAATTCATTTCCGGAAAATTAGAAATTCCATCTGGAGAAGCAATTCTATATTTAGATGAGATTGGTTATAATCTGGTGGGACAACCAGTATTATACTCAAAAGAGTACTATGCAAATGAATATTTTCATCATATGATTTTAAGAAAAAAGCTCTGAGTATTATGCTGAAAGTTATGCTTTTTCATGCTGCCATGAAAAAGCATAACCAAATAACCTCTGGTATCCTATTACTCAACAAGTTTCACTTTTTCTTTCACAATGTCTGTCAGAATCTTTTCAGCCTTTGACATACCGGCATCTTCCAGCTCTTTTAGCATTTCATCATAAGTTTTGTCGAAATTTTCCTCTTTTCCGATGACACAGCTGATCAGCTTCGGCCACGCAATTTCATCAAGTTTATTTCCGATATCATCAAATTCTGCCGGTTTCGTATACGCCCACACCGGGGAGTATTTCGGCACATCAAACTCATCTGCCTGAGGAAATACATCAATCAGCAGATCCACTCCCCATGCTTCGCATGCGGCTTTCTCTTCCTCGTTATATTCTTTTATTACAGTCTCTTTGCTGTCACACGTATAAGTACTGCCTGTGTTATCTGTCACACCGGCACCGTAAACTGGAAGTGGATAGGCATGAAATCCGACGCCCGTATTCTTTCCATAGTCTTTATCTGTCTTAGACTTTTCAATCTCTTCATCGGTTCTGTAGCGTTCCCCCGACTCATCAATAAAATAATTTACGTCTTTGATCCCCCAGTTTACCAGAGCCTGACCCTCGTCGGAACAAATGTAATCAATATATTTGATCGCCGCCACAGGATCTTCACACGCTGTTGTGATAGCCACACCCCATCCGGTGGTAAGTCCCTGATACATCAAAGCAGAACACTTTGTATCTTTATCTATGGTAAGAGGCAGTGGAGCGTAAGTCTTGTCAAACTTTCCGTCCGCTTTTAATACTTTTTCACCATCAGAATAATCCCATCCTGCATCTGTAAGTGCTACCACACGGCCGGAAGCAATCTTCGCAATATAATCCTCATGTGTCTGTGTCGCGAATTCCGGATCCAGAACTCCTTCATTATACATCCGGTTCAGCCATTTGAAATATTCACGTTCTTTTTCTGAGCGGAACTTATACATGGCATTGTAGTCATCATCGATCAGCCACTGTCCGTTATCCGGTGCCCCGTCAGCGATGAATCCGGCTGGATTTTGTAATCATCCAGTGCCAGTCTGCCGCAGATAGAGTGAGGCCAATCGTATCCATTCCATCGTCTGTTTTGGGATGTGCCGCAAGATAATCCTTGATCATCTTCTCATAATCTTCAAGAGATTCCGGAAGTTTATAGTCATTTTCCTTCAGCGCTGCCCACTGGATCTGAGCAGTCCCGGTCGATTCAAAAACCGTTCCGCCAATTTTATATGATGACAATTGGTAGATTGACGGGTCATCCTGTGTATACTTCAGCTTATCGAATTCATCCCCATACATTTTCTTGATATTTGGACCATATTTATCAATCAGATCCGACATATCAATCAATGCCCCCGCATCAATCAGGCTGGACGCATCGCCTTTGGCATAGATGAGATCGGGATAATTTTGCTCTGCGATCATTAGCGCTACTTTCTTGTCGTCCGAAGCAACCGGATAATCTGTTTTTAACTTAACACCAGTCTTTTTCGTCAGCTCCTCTGCCACAGGATCAGACCAGGTATCTTCCTGACCGTCAGCGTTATAAAACGTCAACTCCGTAATCTCATCCTTTGATTTGCTTTTAGCTGCAGTAGTCTCTTTCGCCTTTCCCCCACATCCTGCCAGCATACCGGCAATCATGGTCAGTGCCATAATGCATATACTTGTTTTTCCTGCTTTCATACCTCTCCTCCCCGCAGTTACACTGCATGCATATATAATGATTGTTACCTGGTTACCATTTCTGTTTAATCCTTCACCGCCCCGATTGTCATTCCTCCGACGAAATATTTCTGAAGGAAAGGATAGACAATTAATATTGGTACTGTGGCAACGATTGTGACAGCCATACGAATCGATAAAGGAGAAACTGTATTCTTCAGCTGTTCTTCCGCTGTGTGCGGGTCGATCTTCAACGTAGCCTGTTCCATGATCTCGTATAAGATATACTGAAGCGTCTTTAAATCTCTGGCATACAAATAGGTATCCATGAATGAATTCCATTGCCCAACTGCAATGAACAGGGCTACAGTTGCAAGAACAGGTTTACAAAGCGGCAGAATAATCTTCCACCAGATTGTAAAATCATTGGCTCCATCGATCATCGCAGCTTCCTGCAAAGCCTGAGGAAGGCCATTGATAAAAGAACGAATCAAAATAACATTATAAACCCAGATTACCCCAGGCAGAATGTAAACCCAAAAACTGTTTCCCATCTTCAAAGTCCTGGTCAGAAGCAGATACTCCGGTACCATTCCGCCGCTGACGTACATTGTTATAATGAATAACATTGTAAATAGTTTATTAAAGTAAAAATCATTACGACTGAGAACATACGCAAGCATCGATGTGCAGAAAACTCCTGTGGCCGTTCCGATCAGTGTTCTCGCAACTGACACTAGAAAAGGACTGATCAGATTGTTTTCTGTAAAAATATAAACATAATTGTGAACTGTGAATTTTCTTGGAATAATAAAATTAACATTTCTCATCGTATCGATTGGATCATTAAACGAAATGGCAAGAACATTTAAAAAGGGATAAATGGTGATCACAATCACAACCAAGAAAATTGCAACAAGCACATAATCAAATGGCTGCTTTTTTGTTTTAACTTTGCTCTTCTTATTGACCTGCAAATCGACGCCCCCTTTATATCAGCCTGCTTTCGCCCAGCAGACCTGCTATCTTATTAGCAATCAGCAGCAAAACAATCCCCACAACAGACTGAAACATGCCAATTGCAGTACCAAGTCCATAATTATTCGTCCCAATACCTCGTACATAAGCAAACCAGGATAAAACCATAGCATGATCCTGTACAATACCGTTACTCAGAAGCATCTGCCGTTCCATTCCCACATTCAGCGCACCACCGATACTCATGATCAACAGAACTACAACCGTAGGCTTAATGCCAGGAAGTGTTATATGCCACATCCTCTGGAATCGGCTTGCACCGTCGACTTTAGCTGCCTCATACAGTCCCTGATCAATTCCCGCCATTGCGGAAAGATAGATAATTGCATCCCAGCCGACTTCTTTCCAGACATTAATCAAACATACAACAACCCAGAAAAGTGGTGAATTGCTTGACATCAGATGTAACTTCTTTCCAAATAAAACGTCGAGTGCACCGCCATCATTCAGAAACATTTTCGCTATGCTTGCGATAATTACCCATGAAACAAAATGCGGCAGGTAAGAAATTGTCTGCGTAACCTTTTTAAATTTATTAAAGCAAATCTCATTGAGCAGCAACGCAAAGATAATTGCTGCGAATGTTCCCAAAAAAATGCCCAGGATACTGATTCCTATGGTATTTAACATCGTCTGCTTAAATAACCGATCCTGAAACGTCTGAATAAAATTAGCAAAACCCACGAACTTCCGCTTCCATACCGGCAGTGCAAAGGAATTCGGTTTCACTTCCTGGAACGCCATCGTCCATCCCCAAAGTGGTATGTACTTGAATATAATCAGCCAGATCAAAAATGGAACTGACATCGCCAGAAGATATCTCTGCTTCCACATGAGACTCCAACTGAACTTTTGCTTAACAACCTTTTCCTTTCCTTTTTTCTTCATACTCATTTATTCATCACTCCTCCCTCCATCCACTTCTGATTATATAGAAGAAAAGGAATTGAAACCACCGTGATTTTCAGATCTTTTTATCCTTACTTTTCTTACATCTGTTTATCATCCTGAGCATGCCTGATATATTCTTTTGGACTGATCCCGACATACTTCTTAAACTTCAAATAGAAGTAATCCAGATTTTTATATCCTGTCTGTTCGGCTATTTGATAGACTTTTAAATCTGTCTCTAACAACATACGCTTTGCATTCGTAATACGTATACTGTCAAGGATATTGTTAAAGCTGTCACCGATCTCTTTTCGAAAGACCTTTCCCAAATAATTGCTGTTATAATGAAACATCTTTGCAAATGTCTCAAGATGTAGTTCCTGATCATAATTTTTCTCCATATGGTAATAAATCCTCCGAATCACAGTTGCCGAGCCATCATATCCAATCTTTATGCAAAGATCATTTAATATCTGATAATATGTTCTTAGAACATCATCTAGTTTGTCCTGTACGTAAAGCTGCTTCGTCAGTTCTTGGATATTGCAGATATCATCAATTTCATAGTGTTTCTCGATCCTTTCGTTTATCTGAATCAAACTATAGAGAATCTGTACTTTAATCTCCATTTCGGATATCATCCGTTCCATACAATACTGTCTATATTGGCGCATCCCCCTTTGTATTCCTTCAAGATCTCCTACTTCAAGCTGGAGGCAGAGATATTCAATTGTGGGCTTTTCAGCCATTTCATCCTGATTTTCAATCACATCAACAGACAGAATAGATGCCTTGTAAAATAAGAACTCGTGCTTCAGCAAAAATCTGGCAAACTCATATGAATATGGAAGATCATACCACTGGCTTACATTGTTTCCTACGGCAATTAACAATCCTTCTCCATCTTTTTGGATCATTCTTTTATTTTGATGATCCAAGAGCTTTGTCCACCTCTTATAATCTATCCCCTTCTTTATCAAGACAACGCTATCTTCCAGTCTGATCTTTTCGTCATACAAAATAGGATTCTTTAGAAAATCGTTTACCTTTTCTTTAAAATGGGTGTTATCTGTACCGGGAATCATAGTCTCACATGTCACTACTGCAGCGCACAATATTTTAGAGCTAAGATCAACATGATAAACTCTTAATTTTTTCTCTATCTCATCTCTGCTCTCAAGCTGTAAAACAGTTTTTCGCAGCACTTCTTCTCGGGCTGCCTCCTCATTTTCCCCACGATAAACATTTTCCCGTTCTCTCTGATCAAATTCTTCTCTGCTTTGATTCAATACATCTATCAGTTCTTCCTCATCAATCGGTTTCAGCAGATATCCTTTTACACCAAGTGAGATAGCCGATTTTGCAAACTCAAATTCCGAGAAACCCGTGAGAATGATGAAATGGCCACGAAAATTCTGCTCTTGTGCTTTATGAATCAGCTCAATTCCGTTCATTCCGGGCATTTTAATATCCACCAGTACCAAGTCTGGCTGTATGCGCAGTATTTTGCCCAGTCCATCCTTTCCATCCGTCCCTTCTCCACAGATTGTAAAACCCAGACTTTCCCAATTGATCAGACTTATAATTCCTTTTCTTACTATTTTTTCATCATCTATGATCATCACTTGATACACTGCTGATCCTCCTCCCCATTAAGCTTTCTTTCATATGGAAGAATCATTGTAACTTTTGTTCCAACTTCTCTTTTGCTCTCCATATCAATCTCATAATCGTCCCCATAACATAGTTTAATGCGCTGCTGCACATTTCTAAGACCAATATGTGAGACATCCTGACTTCTGCTTTTTATATCCTTTCTGACCTGTTCCAGCTTTACATCGTCCATACCTAATCCGTCATCCTCAATCATGACAATAATCTGGTTCTTGGAACATGTTATAACGATAGTGATATTTCCGGCCCCTTCCTTTTCCTCTAATCCATGTACAATAGAATTTTCAACGACAGGCTGAAGAATAAGTGGTAAAATACGAAATTCTTCTACCTTTGGATCAACTCTTATACTATAGTGAATACGTTCACCAAAGCGATACTGCTGAATTTTCAAATAACACTCGATAAGTTCTACTTCCGAATGTATTGACACTTTGTTATGTCCTGCCTGCAGATTCCCCCTTAAGATTTTTGCGAGCATCTTTACCAGAGACTCTATTTCATATTGTTTATTCTCTCTGGCCTTCATTCGAATTGTTTCCAGCGTATTATAAAGAAAATGAGGGTTAATCTGATTTGCAAGCATCTGAAATTCGGCATCTCTCTGTTCTCGTTTTAAACGTTCCGCATGAATCTTCTCTTGATATATTTCTGACAGAAGTTTTTGAATTCGCCAAATCATTGTGCTCAAATAATTATACAATTCACTGATCTCATCATTTCCCCCTAAGGTTTCCACCAATTCAAAATTTCCAGATGCCGCTTTTTGCATCTGCCTGCGAAAGCGATCCACTCGCTCGCTGAAAGAACACGAAAAGATAAGAATCATAGTGACAGAGATAAGAACACTTACAGAAAAGGCAATTACTATTTTACGATTTTGATTTCTTGTACCCTTTAATATTTCATCTAGCGAACGTAGGCTTACAAGCTGTATATCATCATCTGATTCCTGCAGTCTCACATGAACACAGGTAAGAAGGACATCTTTTTTGTCCACCTGTATCACTTTCTGATAAGTGTTTCCATCAGAATCAGGAAGATATCTCTCTATTTTATTAAATGTTTTCCTTTTCTCCTGACTGTCCACAAGCACACTTTGATCATCCAGAACAACCATAGTTTTCTCACGGTCAGATATGATCTCTTCCATTCGCTCAGGCCTGATATGTATCACTAGGACACCAACCTTTTCACCTTTTTTGGTCCTGACCAGGCGGGTGAGAGCTAATCCATCATACTTCCCTGTCCTCACAGGCAGATACTGCCATATCGTTCCGCCTCCCCGGCTGACTGCCTTCTGGTACCACCTCTCCTCCCTAACTTCCTGATCTACTTTTACGAATTCGGCGTTTCCCACAATTGTATCGTTATCCAGGTAGACACTGATCCATGAAATAAGATCATTATAATACTTTCTGTAATTGTCAAAGTTCGTATAATTTCGGTAATCATCGACCAGTTCCTGATACTCCTCATACTCTTTTCCGGCGATTTCCTCTAATTTTTCATCAAAGATAAAATACTTTGAAACCATGTTAATCGTCGATGTCATCTCTTCCAGGCGGCTTTTTGCAGTATTAAGCTCAGAAATCTCAGTTTCCTCCGCCTGCTTTTTTAAAGCCTGATTTGTCCCATGCATCATATACAGCCCAATGAGCACAAGAGGCAGGATTCCGCCTAACAGATATAAGAGAGCCATACGATAACGCAATTTCATGCCCAGTACCTTCTGTATGAGGCTTTTTATCTTTGATGTAATTTTTTCGTCCTCCATAAGATCCCCCTTTTCTTTTGATGACTGCCTGTCTTACTAAAAACACCCCAGTAATCGCACTTATAGTCCTGAATTTTTCAGTTTTTCTTCTTTCTTATATAGAAAAAGGCTACCGCAATTATGTGCGATAGCCCTCATATAACATTCTTAGCTTTTTCATTTCAGCTTATAGGCGAGAACGTATAATTTTCCTTCTGCCCATTTGTCATCACAGTATACAGCACTGAATCGTCATCTCTCTCATCTTTCTCATAAGTAGAAGCTTTGCTTATCTGACTTTTCAAATACTCGTCAAGATTATCTGTCTCAATCTCCTCTATTTTGGAGTCAGGACGTCCATTGCACAGATCATAAACTTCATGGATCAATTCATATTTCTTCATATTAAGTTACCCCCTTAAATATGGTGCCGCAATATTTCTGTCTTAAACACCTTTGATATTCGTGCGGCTTTCTACCTGTTCTCTTAATTATAACGCGCTGTTTATAAAATGTCACGGATATAGGAAAATATTTTTCTTTTTTTTAGTAATTATCTCATTACCTTTAAACTACCGCCTCAACAAGTATCTTTTCGCCTATTGTGATCTCTTTAATCCCAATCTCCTTATTCTTATTGAAATTAAAACTCAGCATATATCCCTTATCCAAATGATAATAGTCCAGATACTGTGTCAGCTGCTGCTCACCTCTTGTATGATAATTATTTCCATACCATATTTTCATTTCAATTACGAATTGTTCTCCATTGTAGTCAACAATGACGTCCGTTCTCTCCATATTTCGAGTCTGTGATTCAATATAATAATTTCCGCTTCCATTAATAATCGGTTAAAACAGTAAAAAATGACGTCTTCCATCTTCTTCCAGGAACTTCTGATCCTGATCACCATAAATATCATCGAAATGAATGATAAATCTTTCGAGAACCAATTTCATATTGAGATGTCCATCCCGGATGAAACGATCTTTTTCCTTCACTGCATTCTCATAAATATCATTGTTTTGAATTTCTGCATCGCTCAGATATTTGTTGTATAATCGAGTCTCAAAAATTCTATTTGCCATGACTACTGTTCCTTGATCCACCTTGACAAAACCAAACATTTTTGCAATTTGAACCACCTGATTATCTGGATTATACGTAATGCTGACTCCTTGAAACAGTAATCGGTATATGAGCCTATCCAATTCAGGATAATCGTTTAATTTACCAAGCAAGGATTCAAACAATGGATTTGATTCATTTAACAATATCCTCATAGCCTCCAGAAAACCTTCTTTTGTCCATGCTTTCCTCTCATCATCCGTATAAATCCGTTCGTCCAATAACTTGCAGATTCTCGAAACTAAAAACGGATACCCTCCTGTATACTCATATATTAAATCTGCCATTAATTCGGTATCCATTCCGGTATTATGATCTTTCTCATAGTCATTAAGCATACCGGTAATTTCATCGGATGAGAAACTCATATCCACTAGAAAGTCTGCCGCTATATTCCACGGACTGTTCTGACGGTGTTCATTCTCCGGAACAAATTTAAGTTTCAGGTTCTTTATATCGTAGACCCCTGCCAAGATCACGGAATGAAAGGTTGGAATCTCATCTCTTTCCAGATAATACGCACGTAGCTGGGCAAGAAAATCAAGGAAAACCTGATTATTTGTAGCACTGTCCACTTCATCGATAATCAATACAAGTGGTTTCTTTGCTTTATTACACCATTCACTGAAACTCAAAAACAATTCGGCAAGTTTTCTGTCCTGACCGATATTTTTATATAAAGGCTGAAGTCTATCCTTGATTTCTTCCGGCATCTCATCTTTTATCTGAATTCTTTTTAGCAGTTCTCTCGCCATGGCGCCAACAAAGGAATCTTCCGATTTAAAATCAGCTGAACTCATCATCTGAAAATTCAGGTTAATTACTGTATAGTCTCTTTTAAGGACTTTTGTAAGAGCTCGAAGCGTCGTTGTCTTTCCATATTGACGAGCACGATTAATGGTAAAATATTGTCCTTTATCTACCATCTCTTTAATTGCCTTCACCTTATCAGAAATATCGACCATATAATGAACTTCCGGCCTGCAGTCTCCACTGACATTGAACATCCTGCTCATAGTAATTCCTCCCATTACAATCTTTTTCAGAAATCTTAACTGCATTCTATCACAGCATAATTGAAATAACAAGGATTGTGGTATCTGTAAACCATGATACACTCCCCCCCCCGCTGAATCTGATGTCAGAACTTGCTTAACAGTTCCCGATGATCCAGCACGTACTGAGCCACAGAACGGTTTGTATCGATCCAGGCACCATTTGACAGCATATATCCGATCAGGTCACTCAGCATATTCACGCGACTGACACGGCCGATAAACTGAGGATGCAGAACAAAGTTAATCATTCGGCCTTCTAAAGCCAGAGAATCGAATTCATCCTTCCAGATCTCAAACATTTCTCCGGGAGATTTCAGTTCATAACGCTCCGGTGCAGAGTCCGTATAAAAATCATAGGCAGTATCATCGAAGATGGAGTCTTTGGGAAGTTCCACCAGTGGAACTTCCTTCCCGTCAATCCGATGTATGAATGGACCGTCTCTGTCCCGCCAGTTGGTACTATAGATATATCCATGTTCCAGAAACAGCTTCAGACTGTAGTCATGGATCACACCTCCGGGACCCCGATGTCCAACAATTTTCTGTCCCGTCAGATCATAAATGATCTTCTCGCTTCGGGTCATCGTCGCATCTTCCTCTTCATACGTTGTATCGGGAAATTCTTCATGAAGATAGCCGTGAAAACCGATCTCATGTCCTCTTCTGCTGATTTCCCGGACGACATCCGGATACTTCTCTGCAATCACTCCTGGTATGAAGAATGTAGCCTTGACCCCATAAATGTCCAGCATCTTCAGGATTCTGGGGACTCCCTGTTTCGGGCCATAGGCCCCGCGGGAAAGATCCGTCATATGATTCCGGCTTCCCTCTCCATGTGTCGTCCACATCGTCTCAGCATCCAGATCAAATGCAGGCATAACCGCAATCCGTTTTTTATTCGGCCAGATCATCGTAAAACATCTCCTTTCGCGGAATCGAGCCTATGTTGTCCAAGCACATATCCCGCAACTTCCTCACAGGTGGCGATCCAGGCATCATGACTTTTCATATAAGCGATAAATCTGCCAAGCGCTGATATACGGCTGGCTCTGCCGATCATCTGCGGATGTAGCTTTAAGATAAATATTTTATTGCCTTCCTCCGCGAGGCCATCGAATTCAGCTTTCCAGTTTCCAAAGACCTCTCGGTTTGTATACATGGATCGCACCGCGGGATTGCTGAATGTAAAGTAATAATATGTAAAATCATCCATCGTGACATCGCACGGAAGTTCTACAAGCGGCAGTTTTCTGCCGTCTTTTTCCCACTGATAAGCCCAGTCACAGTCTTTCATAGATGAGCTGTATAAGTATCCTCTTTCGACCAGTAGTTCCGGCGTAAAAGAATGAATAACACTTTCCGGACCGCGGTGTCCCACCGGGCGTTTTCCTGTGATACCGGTCAGAGCCGCTTCACTCTTTTTCAGAATCTCCGCCTCTTCTTTTCTGGAAATGTCCTTTTTCGATTCATGCAGATATCCATGAGCGGCAATCTCGTGTCCGTGTTCACAGATGTTTTCAACTTCGCGTCCATAACGCCCTGCGACAATCCCGGGAACAAAGAAAGTGGATTTTATATCATGTACATCCAGGATATCCAGACATCGTTTTAATCCCTCGTGCGGACCATACTGTCCTCTGGAATAATCAGAGAACCCTATTGTTGTCCCTTTTGCGGCAGCTCGGGATATCCTTAGAAACTCCGCGTCAAAATCAAACGTAATCATCACAGCAATTCTACTCTTACCAGGCCATGTTATAGAAAGGCCATTTGTTCTTCCATCTATCTTATCTGACATACAGATTCTCCCTTTCGAACTTAATTCATGACTTTTTTCGAGATTTATTATAACATTTATAAACCTGAAGTCAATAAAAACACTTTGAAAGTCAAATATTTATGCGATGGTTTTCTTAGAAAAACGAATTTTAAGCTATTTTTCTTTATAATCCCGTATTTATTAAGATAGGTTTTTTATATGATAAAAAATATTCTTGCTTTAGATGTATATTTATGCTATTATAATGCATAATTTTACATTTAAATAGCTTATATTATATATAGAGGAGATATCATATCATGAAAAAAATCGCATTGCTATTATGTACCATACTGGCAGCCGGATCCCTGGCCGCTTGTTCCAATACTTCCGGGGGAACAACACAGTCATCACAACCGGCCACTGCAGATACTTCGAAAACAGAGGTGACAGTGGACAATCCCCTGAAGGGTAAGACAATCACGGTTGGCTGTTCCGCTACATTTGTCCCGTTCGAATCCATAGAAATGAAACCGGACGGAACGAAAGACTATGTCGGAATGAATATTGATTTGATCAATGCCATTGCCGCAAAAAACGGAGCCAAAGTTAAATATACCGATATGCCTTTTAAAAGTCTGATGGCGGCAATCCAGGCAAATCAGATCGATATGGCAAGTGGAGGAATGGCTCCTACCGAAGAGAGAGAAAAAACTCTGGACTTCAGTGAAATCTTTTTCTACCCCAGAAACGCCATTGTGTACCGTGAAGATGACAGCTATCCGGATCTGGACTCTTTAAAAGGCAAAAAAGTTTCTTATGTATTCGGAACCAATTATCAGCAGGTTGCAGAAGGTATTGAGGGGGCCGAAACAACCGGCATTCAAGGAAGTCCCGCTACGATAGAAGAAGTCAAGAGCAAACGCGCAGACGCGTGTATCGTAGACGGAGCGGGTGCAACAGAATTTTTGAAGACAAATAAAGGGCTCAAGATGAGTCTTCTGGACAAAACGGAAGACTGCTTTGCTTTTGGATTTCCCAAGAATTCTCCTTATTATGAGACCATAAACAACACTCTGAAAGAAATGATGAGTAACGGAGAACTGGATAAGATTATCGCCGATCATCTAAGCGAAGAATTCATCTTAAAATAATACAGAAAAGAGGCTTTTAATATATGAAATTGGATTTTTCCAGTGTATGGCAATACTGGCCATTTCTCTACCACGGAGCGCTGCTCACCTTAAAAATAACACTGATCTGTACCTTACTCGGTTTTATACTGGGTGTGCTTCTTTCGCTTTTAAAATTAACCAAATGTAAACCCCTTGTGTGGATTGCGAACTTTTATACTTCGATTTTCCGCGGAACCCCGCTGCTGGTTCAGCTGTGTATTATACACTTTGGCATTCCGCAGTTAATCGGTGTGACATTTACAACAACGCAATCTGGTATTTTAACCTTCTCTCTAAACTCAGCGGCATATGTCTCTGAAATCTTAAGAGGTGGTATTGTCGGCGTTGACAAAGGGCAGTATGAAGCTTCTATGTCTCTGGGAGTCGGATATAAAGACATGATGAAAGATATTATCTTCCCGCAGGCAATTCGCAGTATACTCCCCGGACTTGTGAATGAGGGGATCTCCCTCTTAAAAGAGTCTTCGATACTCTCCTATATCGGAGCGGTGGAACTACTGCGTGCGGCCGACCAGATCACGGTTCTGACTTTCCGGTTCTTCGAGCCTTATCTGGTCATTGCACTGATCTATTATGTAATGGTAATGATACTGACTGTATTTGCAAATCGTCTGGAAAGGTGGCTGAACAGAAGTGATCGCGTTTCATAAAGTATATAAAAATTTTGGAAGTCTTAAAGTATTGAAGGGAATTGATCTGAACATCGAAAAAGGACAGGTTGTCACACTGATTGGGCCTTCCGGTTCCGGAAAGTCGACAATTCTCCGCTGCATGAATCTCCTCGAAAAACCGACAAGTGGAGAAATCATCATCGACGGACAGGATATCACAAAGCCAAAGGTAGATATTCAGGCCGTGCGAAAGAACATCGGAATGGTATTCCAGCACTTTAACCTTTTTCCACATAAGACCGTCATAGATAATATGACTTATGCTCCGATTAAAGTCAATAAAATCTCAAAAGAAGACGCAAGGCGTAAGTCGCTGGAACTCCTGGAACTTGTGGGACTGTCAGAAAAAGCTGATATCTACCCGGGAAAGCTTTCCGGAGGGCAAAAACAGAGAATCGCCATAGCACGCGCTCTTGCAATGGAACCTCAGATTATGCTGTTTGATGAGCCCACCAGTGCCCTGGACCCTGAGATGGTAAAAGAAGTTCTCCAGGTGATTCAGGATCTGTCCCATACAGGAATTACCTTAGTCCTGGTCACTCACGAAATGGGATTCGCCAGAGAAGTCTCGGACCGAATCTGTTTCATCGATGATGGTCAGATTCTGGAAGATGCGTCTCCGGACGAATTCTTTAGTAATCCCGACACCATGCGTGCCAGGGCATTTCTGGAAAAAGTGCTGTAATTTGGCCTTTGAGATATAAAAAGCTAAAACTTTGGATCAGACCGAAGTTTTAGCTTTTTATGTCGTATGCTTTAATTATCTTGCTTTTCTATAGCCGCTTTCCTGCTGTTAATCTTGTATAATTTTTTCGTGTCAAATTTCGGTTCTCTATTATAATAGTAAATTCCGTTAACCTCTTGCTCCACATCCGTGAGCTGCGTGTAACAAAACCCGAACATCTTCGGATTATCTAACAGCACATCGGTGAGTCCCTGATATCTCTCCAGGAATTCTTCCTCCGATTTTGGTCCTTCTCCATATCCCCAGGCATTGTTCTCTTTGGCCTCCGGAGCCCATTTGATTCCGCCGTATTCGCTGACAAACATGGGCAGTCCTTTGGTATAATGCTGTCTGTCTCCATGTTCGTCCCGGAATGCACCGGTTCCGTTCTTGAACTTTTCATAATGCTCTCGGAACTTATCCACATCCTGCTCATAGTCATGCACATCATAGATATCTGTGATCACATGAAAGTTCCCACTGGTGTCGATACAGGGTCTGGTCGGGTCACAGGCTTTTGTAACCTGATAAGTCAGTGCCAGTATGCCATCCACTTGCTTTCTTCTGCCAGTGTCCCAAGTCTCATTAAACGGACACCACCCAATAATCGCAGGGTGATTGAAATCGCGTTGCAGGACTTCCATCCACTCGGGTATGAATCCTTCGTATCCGCGATAGCTGGAAAGATCCAGCCCCCAGTTTGCCATTTCTCCCCAGACCATATAACCCATTTGATCACAATGGTATAAAAATCGTGGTTCGAATACTTTTTCATGAAGTCTTGCCCCATTAAATCCCGCTTCCATCGACAGACGAATATCACGGATCAGCGCTTCATCCGACGGAGCCGTGTAAATTCCGTCCGGGTAGAATCCCTGGTCTAAAACAAGTCTCTGAAAAACAGATTTTCCATTAATCTCCACACTGTACCCATTAATGGTAATCTCACGCAGACCAAAGTAACTCTTTACTTTGTCATTTTCGAATTGCAGTTCCATGTCATACAGCTTCCCGTCTCCCGGCTCCCACAGGTGGATTTCACTCAATTTTATAAGCATGCTCGTCTGTCCGGAGCTTACCTCAGACTTGGATTCTCCGCAGAGTTTCCCTTTATAGAAAGCTTTTGCCGTTAACATACCAGCTCCACAGGTATCTGCCTGAATGGTTACAGATCCATCGGAAATGTTCGGAAAATAGCGAACATTTTTTATGTAAGACTCCGGAACAAACTCCAGCCAGACTGTCTGCCAGATTCCAGTCGTACGGGTATAATCACATCCATGTGAATAAAACAACCCGCTTTGCTTACCCTTTGGCTGCAGTCCGCTTCTCAGGTCGTCAGACACTGCAACAGTCAGCCGGTTTTCACCACGTTCAAGCTCATCTGTGATGTCAACTGTAAATGAAGCGTACCCGCCCTTATGTGTTCCGCATGACACACCATTTACATATATGATACATTCGTAATCCACTGCTCCAAAATGCAAAAGCACTCTTCCGGATAATTCTTCCTCTGTAATCCCAATATTTTTCTGATACCAGAGTGCCGGCATAAAGTCTTTATATCCAATGCCGCTCAATTCACTTTCCGGACAGAAAGGAACAAAGATTTTCTCTTCAAGATGTTCCCGGTCATAGTATCTTCTATCCACACCACTTTTTCCAAAGTCAATGGCAAACTCCCATTCTCCATTCAGATTCTGCCAATGCTCCCTCTCCATCTGTGGCTGAGGATGCTCAGGTCTCGGTATATCATTCATAAGATGTCCTCCCGTAATTGTAATTTATTTATACTCTAACACACATTGAACAAAATACTCAACCCCCAGTTTGAGTACACTCTCATCAATATCGAAGTATGGGCTGTGCTGCGGGTATTGTCTGCTCTCCTCCGGCCAGCCCCCGCCAAGCAGAAGCAGACATTTGGGATTCTTATATTTTGCGAAATCCTCTCCTCCCATCTGAAGTTCATGTTCGATGAGATGTTCCTTTCCAAACACTTTTTCTCCGGCTTTCCTCCCGGTATCTACACACTCATCCGAATTAATCATAGGCGGCGGCCCCATATGGTATGCGATATCTATATTCGTACGAGTGGATTTTGCGACACCATCCGCCAGTCTCGTCAGCATTTCCGGATAGGCATTTCTCAGCTCATTATTGAACGTTCTGGCAGTTCCCATCAGATGTGCCGTCCCCGGAATCACGTTCGATGTTGTTCCGGAGTTAAAGGCCGTGATGCTGATCACCGCCGGTTCAAGTGAATTAATTTCTCTGCTTACCAGCCGCTGAACTGCCTCCACAAGTTCACAGCCGGCAGTGATCGGATCGACTGCCTGATAGGGCAGTGCACCATGTCCGCCCTTCCCTTCAATATATATATCAAATGTATCTGCCGCTGACATAACCGGACCATATCTCAGAGAAGCATATCCGGCCCGGATCTTACTCCATATATGCAGCGCAATCAGCCTGTCACATTCCAGCACTTCTTTTTCATTTTTCATATAAGCAGCTCCGCTGTCTTCGATAAATTCCTCTGCCGGCTGGAAGATCAGCTTAACCGTGACTTTGAGTTCATCTTTGATCTTTGCGAGAACTTTGGCGGTTCCCAGAAGTATGGCAATATGGGTATCGTGTCCACAGGCATGCATACATCCTTTGTTTTGTGACCGGAATTCTACTCCCGAGAGCTCTTCTATTGGCAGCGCATCAATGTCTGCCCGAATTCCAATCATTTTACCGCCGGATTGTTTTCCTTTAATTGTCGCGATAATCCCTGTCTTCACCGCTTTTATATAAGGCACGCCGATTTGATCCAGATACTTCATAATCTCTTTCTGCGTGTTATATTCATCCCATGATACCTCTGGATGCATGTGGAAATACCTTCTCAGGTGGACCAGTTCTTCCTCTAAATCTAATGTCATATTTTTTAGTTCCATGGTCATTTCTTTCCTTTCCCTTAAAGTACTCATACATGATCAAAATGGTCCATAATTGATCTTTGTCGCAATAATTAAAGCAATTACGGATACGACAGTCAGCACGCCAATCAGCGGCATGATAAATTTCCACCATTTTTTAAGTGGGACTCCCGCAATCGTCAAAAAGATTAAAAGTGTACCACTGGTAAACCAAACTGGATTTGTAAGGCCGTCTCCGAACTGGAATGCCAGAACCATCGTCTGTCTCGTGATTCCGACAATGTCAGCAAGAGGCACCAGGATCGGCATTAATGCCATCGCAGTTGCGGATCCGGAAGTCACAAGACCGTTGAAAAATGTAATTACAATCATAACCGCAATTGGTGTTATATATGCCGGAAGACCCATCAATGGTTTTGAAATTGCATTGATGATCGGATCAATGACACCTGAACTTGTCAGAATCCACTGAATTCCCCTTGCAAGCCCGATAACAAGTGCCGGTTTCAGACCATCTTTTGCGCCTTCGATAAAATAATCAATGATTTGAGACGCATTCAGTCTATTTACCAGACCCGCAACAACTGCAGTAAATAAAAAGCAGGCCGAGAGATCGTTCATACTCCAGCCAAGTTTCGATACTCCCACAATCGAAACAACAAACGTAATTAAAAAAACGACCAGAGAGAGAGTCTGTCTTTTTGAAAGGGGAACCTCCATCAGTTTTTCGTAATCGACGTGGAACTTACTGTCATCAATATCGGCTGTCAGTGAAAGGTTCTTATCCGCCTTCACCTTTCTCGCATAGCGCAATACATAAAAAATGATAATTGCATCAAAGATAACCAATAATACAAAGCGAAACAAAAAGCCGGAGAACATAGGAAGTTCTGCTATTTCGTGAGAAATTCCAACCGTATAGACACTCGTCGGAGACACGGCAAAACTGATCATATCGATCATAGCAGAACATGCAAGTCCTGTCATCAGATCATATCCCAGGGCAATGCAGAGAGAGAGGATAATCGGAATAAACGGTACAATCTGTTCATTCCAGCCCAGAAATCCGCCCAGACTTCCGAAGATAATCATGATGATAATCAGAATCCTTTCCGGTCCGATTTTATCTGCTTTTGACAGTATCTTCGCGACGCCTTTATCTAAGGTCCCAGTCTTCTTGTAGACTTCGATACAGCCCGCTACAAACATTACCAGAAACATCATCTCCGCAGACGAAACAAGTCCGTTCGGAATCGCCTGAAAAATCGCCCATGGCTTTAAATAGACTTTGGGAACCGAGTGAAAGGAATCCGGAACCACAATCGTTCTTCCATCCACCACCTGCCTGTCAAATTCTCCCGGACTGATAAAGAACGACAGGATATAGCAGAAAACAATCATTCCAAATACGATGACAAATGCGTCTATCCCGCTGCCCTTCTTCTTTTTTTGTTTTCTCAATCCACTACCCATACTTCTCCTCCAATATGTTTTTAAGTATCATGGGATTTTTTCCCTGCATCAAATATAATACAATTTTGTTTTTATTTCAATAAATACTCTTCAATTTACGAATTTATTCATATTAACATGACATTGGGATCCGTAAAGACATGAGAATGCAGCCCGATTAGGGCGTAATTCGAATGTTTTTAGAATTGTGAGAGCACGTAGTGCGGAACAATTCGTGTATCATAGGGGGCAAATTACTTTTATGCAAAAAAGCCGCCGGGACAGAATTCTTTCTGTTCCGACAGCTCTTTGCTGATTTGTTTTATGACTCTGTTTTCATTGCTTTTGTTTTATGACTCTGTTTCACTACTTTTGTTTTTACAGCTTTTTCTTCCTGTTTATGCTTAATCACCTTGACCAAAAGCACTATGGTCATAATAATTCCTATAAAACCGGTAATCGGGAAAAGGAAATTGATGATCGTTGAGAACGGGAGTATGCCTCCGAGTAATACACCAAATACAAGCATTCCAACGATAAACAGCTGACTCTTCTTCGTCTTTTCCTGTCCCGCAAAGAACCAGTCGTTAATAACCCACATATATCCGGTTGCAGTAGTAAATACACCTACAAATATGATAACCGAATAGGTCCAGCTTCCCGCCGGCCACATATTGTCCAGCGCTGCCAGCGCCGGAAACGCATACATTTGATTTGTAGCAGGATTGATTAATGCATTAAAGTTTGTCAGCATCATAATCAAAATAAAGGTTACACAGATATAGACACCGACTCCCGAGAGCACCCCGGATACCACGGCTTCCTTTGAATCTTTTGATCTATTACCCAGTGTATAATAAAATGGAAAACCAGATGTCAGACACATCGTGGCATAAAGAATACCCTCCATCAATGGGGAATTCAGCTGATCGAGTCCCGGGATCCAGCGAAACGGCGGCTGAGCAAAAAGATTTGCCTGCAGGATCTGCCCCTGTTCGATTGCGCTTTCAGCCATACCGGCAT
>DHNM01000058.1 GCA_002409525.1 Eubacterium sp. UBA5416
TAGAACTTTTCTAATCTATTTTCATGAAGAAAATTCAAATCATAAGTAGCAATTTCATTTATTATTTGTTCCTCATTTTCTGAGTTTTCTAAAATATATTTCAAAAATGGTTAACCAGATATTATTGACCGTATTTGATTTTTCATTAAGTTACCTCCATATATAATGTGGTAGTGTCAAGTCTGACACCGGCTTAACCGTCCACTGCAGTGCACGGTTTTTCTATGCCGCTATCAATATGCAGCTCTCAGTTGGTGAAGAGAAAGAACAAAACTTTGTTGGGGTTGGTGTTCTTTCCCTTTTTTGTAAAGCAGTTTCAGAGATAACTATACAGAAAAAGCTGGAACGGGTCAATAAGAAAACAGAAAAAACGTGCGGTATGATACAGCACGTTAGAATAGTCAGGATATGGAAGATACCGAATTTAAAATGCGGTAAAGACGGCAATGCCATTGAATATCTGGCCCGCTATGCTTACCGTACTGCCATCAGCAACAGCAGAATCGTTTCTGTCAATGAATGTGCGCCCGCCGGGCGCACTAGAAAGAATACCTTCTGATAATAACAATGTTTACAGATGTAGCTAAAGTTTGAAAGTAATGTAAAATCTGTATTAACGATTCATCACTCTATTACGGGCAAATCCGCCGTATCCAGTTGAATTGGTTCCGTACATGATGGTTTTCCTGCCATAGCATGATGATCGAACCCACCAGTTTTTTCCGGGGCATAAGGCCAATCCAGCCATTCACCCTGCGCATCTGCAGGAATAATCGGCAAGGATATGGAAGATGGATGCTCCAAATCGTGATATATCGTCTGGTCAGCAACTATATAATCCTTTTCAGTACATGTTCTAAGATCAATAAAGCAGTTTGGATTTACATCATACATCGATGAATTTGTACTCATAACCTCAATACGAATCCGATGTCCTTTCTTGAAGATATTGCTTGTAGCACGCATCTTCAAAGTCAGATTTTCTATCTGCCCCGGAACCATAGGCTTTGGATTTTTGCGATCATTGCGATAACGGCCGCGTACACCACCTGTAGTGAGATGCATAGAACTGCCATCCGGATACACATCAAGTAGTTTCATGATGAAATCTGCATCAGTTGCATTTGTAGATGCATAAAGTGTGGCATTAATCCATCCTGTAACCTCAACATCTTCTTCCAGAACAGGAGTTGAATAAACTAATACGTCGCTTCTCTGCTCATTACCTGAATGATCATTCATTCCACCGAACATTGTGTGCTCCTGCATATTATTTACCGGATTTGCAGGGTTCGAAGAGTAAAGATCTGCTGATTCTGAAGTGGGAATTGTAGTAGATAATACACCATCACCCAATGAAGTATTAGCATTACCATTGCTATGAAGATAGTACTCAGTGAGTTCCGTATCCGGTAATGGCCAATCCTGTTCAGCACGCCATCTTTCTTCACCCATAACATAGATAATAGCTTTACCTTTTTGAAAAAGCTCAGAAGAAGTTGCCCTTAGTTGCTGATTGAACCAATCAATTTCCAGACAAGCCTGATCGGTATCCTCATTAGCAAAACGGTATTCGTTCATACGTGCGGTATGACTGAACGGAGTAAGAATCAAACGATGACCATCAGCGATTTCCTGAGAAATTGAATTAGCCACAGAATGTTCATATGCCATAATTGAATTAGCTAACATCAAGTCATACCAACCGCCAACAAATACAAGAGGTTTTTTTAGTTTATTTGTGCGTTTTGTGATATCGTCGTAGGAGAAAAAGTCAATATTATCGTAGTTTTCTACCATTTTATTCCAAAACGGCAGCTGACGCATAATAGGTATATTTTTCAAGCCGTATTTTCTTGCCCATTCGCCTGCATTCACTTTTCTTGGATCGCCAAAAGGATCACCTAAAAGAGCGTTATCCTGCATTATTTTTTCTTCAATAATTGGGGAATATCTATGGTGTGCCAGCAGATCACCAACCATCATAAAAGCCCAAAAAACATTTAAATTAAGAGAAAAGAAACCATTTTCATAACCCAGACCATTCGCAAATCCAGAATTGATTGCCGGATTGGAAATCACAGATGTTTCTAACCCCGGAATATCACCGCTAAGCCAAGTTAAAATCTGTGAAGCGCCTTGCCATGAAATTCCACTCGTAACAATCTGTCCGTTACACCAAGCTTGTTTTTTAACCCATGCTATCGTATCTTCTCCGTCTCGATGTATTCCCCAGCCATCATTGTCTGGCCTTCCGTCAGCACCCCATCCTTCATTGGCAAGGGGCTGTAGTTGACCTTCACTCTTTTCAGTTCCCCTGGCTGCGACTTCAACACACACATAACCGTTTGCTGTAGCATATTCAAACAGTCCATACCAAGAAGTAGTTGGCGCACTGTGTAAATATGCGGCACGAATGAGAAGAACCGGATATTCTTTTGTGACGTCTGGTTTCCCATCTTTGAGTGGAAATTCAACATGAGCGGCTAGTCTGGTACCGTCACGCATAGGTACAATGATGTCTTTGAATTCACCATATTTGTGATCTTTTCCTGGAAATTTTACTGTCATATGATCCTCCTTATATATCTATAAAATCGAGAAATTGTATAAACTTTAAATTTTATAATAAAATAATTATCAGAAAAAGTAAAACACATATTCAATACATATTTAATTAGTCATAATAGAAATGGAGAAAATAACAGACCTGGAAGCCAGTTTCTCAAATCATTATTATGTACGAATAAGGTGTAAATACACAGTAAATATGTGTTTAATTTATGACAATAAGTATTATATTATACAAATAGCATCACTCTTGATGAAGGGAGGTTCATGTATAAAACGCAATAAAAAGATGCTTTGTTCTGTCTATACAATTTCATATGTTTTACCGATGTATAAAAAACTTCATTGTTACTTTTAAGGTAAAGAAAGGAAGATGTATAATGTCAAATGATTATAATGAAAAGTATGCCAATATTAAAGCCTCTCATGAGGCAATTACTCTAGAAGATGAAGGGACTCATTTTGAGTCACTTTCACTGCCTTCATCACAAACTGATATTTGGGAAGAAACTGCTGCTGGTGTTGTCGCAGAAGCAGGAGACTACGATATCCTGTTATGGGCAGCCGGCTATGCTCTATTTGGTAACGGAAAGGGTCTTTGGGGACCTGGTATGTCAGCAGAAAGAGAAATTCAGTTAATTGTTGTTCCAAAATCTCAGCGTGGTACTATGAAAGACAACAACTTTGTGCGTGTAGGGTGGACCCCTAAAGAACGTTTGCATAGCGATAAATTTAAGGTTACTGAAACAGAGGACAGAGTCATCTGGGACTTTAATGGACTTAAGTTTATAGCAGCTCCTCCTATATGGAACATCAAAGGAAAAGCTGGTGATGCTGAGATTGATCTTGTGTACGAGCAAATTGGTACCGCTTTATGGAACTGGGGACCTTTCTCAAAAGCTGACAGGAATGACCGCGCCGGCTATGATACATTCGTTAACGTTAATGGAACTATTCACACATCAGAAAATAATTTAAAGATTGAGAATGGATATGGTGTTCGTGAACACATCATTACAGGGCAGTCAAACGACCCAATTAAAAATCTTCCTGTACCCAACTGGATGTGGTGGCTTTACACAATTCAAGGTGATGTTAAAATCAACTTCTTCCAGCCTGGTTCTAACCAGATCGGCTTTGTAAAATATGGGGATAACCAAATTGATTTTGGTCCAGGTAATGGAATTATTGATTATCAGATTACTGAGAAGTGGGAAGATCCCAGAAGTGGTATATATATGCCTGTTAAGTCAAGGCTGAAGATGGAAAGGGATAACTGTGTTGTTGATGTGAAAATTGCTTCACATGGCCGTGCTTACAGTCACTGGCCAGTTTCAACAGGAACCCGTATGTATTGTTATCTGCTTTCAACAATGACCGGAACGGTTTCCCTTCCAGATGGTCGTACAGTGGAACTTGATAATCATCTAACAGTAAATTCTTTCTGTAAAACAATTCTTACTGCTGGTGAGAATCTATCTTGTTCCAAACCAGAACTTGATTAGAATGAAATCTCTCTAAGATGTTGTTGTTATATGTACGTAGTACTAAGTTACCAATCACAAGTTAACTGTGATTGGTAACTTTATCATTGTATTTCACTAATAAATCTATAAGATTCTGAGCTTTCCTATGAAGATATTTCTCATTCCATACCAGTTCTATTTTTATTGGTATTTTATGTCTTTTTATTGGTTTATAATTTATTGAATCGGGATAAATATTTTTATAGCAATATGGTACAAAAGCAATTCCCAATCCGGAAGAAACCAACCCTAGAACCGCTAAATCTGTCTCCGCAGTCTGGATCACTTTAGGATCAAACCCTAGATAATGACATGTTGATATAAAATCCTGATATGATTTTCTTTTCGTCTTGGGTGAATACGTGATAAATGACTGGTCTTTTATTTGTTCTATTTCTATACTTCTGTCATTACTAAATTCCCAATTCTTTGGAATTGCAATGCAAGACTGTTCTTCTGCTATCTCCAGATAGTTAAGCTCTTTATAGTTTTCCCATATGAGACCCATGATTCCAATGTCTATTATTCCATCTAATACTTCATTTTCAAGAGAAGGCGAATTTAATTCTTTAAGTTCGAATTCCACTTCCGGATACTGCTCTTTAAATTCATTGATTGCATGAATAAGATTAGTACTTAATATCAGACTGTTATAACCAATTCTCAATTTCCCTATCGTGCCTTCCGATATTTTTTTCCCATTTTCGGCACCTTGTTTCATATACAACAACGCTTTCTCTATATTCTTTTGAAATTCCTTTCCAGCGGGAGTAATAGAAACCGATCTTGTAGTTCGTTCAAACAGTGTAAATCCCAGTTCATCTTCCAGTTTGTGTATTTGAAAGCTCAGAGGCTGTTGTGTAATATTTAATTCTTCTGCAGCTTTTGAAAAATGCAATGTCTCACATACTTTAAGAAAATATTGCAATTGTCTAAGTTCCATAATTCCCCATTTCTGACTGTTTTACGTAGTAGCAATTCTGACTTCAAATCTGTTGACATAATCGTTTTTGTTATACAAGAAAATTATACCCTTATTCTTACGAATCATCAATATAAAAGAATGTGTTTTTCATTATCCTCTCATATTCTGAACAGATTTTCTTATGGATAGGATAAAAAGGTTTTACGGCTGATTCCAACAGCATTTGAAAGTTTAACAACGGTGATATCGGTTATGTCGCTTGTGAGTAAAAGTTCTCTAAAGCACAATTTGATTTTTTTATGCGTCTCACTGAATTGTTCCTGTTTTTTATTTAGCATAAGCTCTCTCCTTCAATGGTACACACTTTTAAAAAAGTGGTCATTGTTATTAGCTGATAGTTACTATACTATAATCATAAACAGGTTACAATTGTGTATCGTTTGTGGGAGGTAAAAAGAATGAGTAAGGAATTAATAAGAAAAACTAAGTATGGACTTATAGAAGGCGTGTCGGAAAAAGGGATCGATATGTGGCTTGGAGTACCTTTTGCAAAACCACCCGTTGGAGAATTACGATTTAAAAGAACAAGAGAATTAGAACAATGGTCAGGGGTAAATCAATGTTTTAAAATGTCTGATGGACCAATCCAGTATGCAACTGGACCCATGATGAACATGACAAACAAAAAGCATCCTAAAAGTGAAGATTGATAGTATAAAGTGCTCCATTGCTCAATCAAATCATTCTGAGATATTTAGCTATAGATATGACTTCGAACCAATTCTAGCAAAGTTGATTGGATTAAAGGCAACACACAGTGTGGATATATGTACTGGACTTGATACATGGGAAGGTCCAAACAACATATTCAATCGTATGACTTCTAAAAAAAGATTCATTCAGCAATGCATGGATCATTTGTGGAATTTTCTAAAACAGGAAATCCAGGAATTGTTGATGGTATTCGATGGAAAAAATATAGTGAGAATGATAAGTTCACCCTTCTTTTCAACGATAAATGCTCTTATATAACCAATCCATACGAAAAGAATTATAATGTGTGGAAAAACATAAACTTATATAATCATGAATAATTACTTGTTATGTGATTCAAAAAATGGCGTAGTGCACTTTCCCTGATTCCTGTACAATTGACCTAAAGCAGTAAAAATCCTCCGGAAGGAATGACTGCAAAGCCGGTCAGAAATACCTTTTTTAACCACCGTCTGGTTGTCATGCCCGCCTTTGTGCGGGCTATTTTTTCTAGTGCTCGATAAAAGCCGAATTTTCCTATTATATAAGAAAACCCCGGAAACCATTGATTTTCCGGGGTTTGTCGAGCCTTTCTTTGGGGCTTTGATTATCTCTTTGAGAACTGTGGTGCTTTACGTGCTCCTTTGAGACCGTATTTCTTTCTTTCTTTCATTCTCGGATCTCTTGTCAGGAATCCGGCTTTTTTGAGTGTCGGTCTGTAATCGGCATCTGCCTGAAGCAGTGCTCTTGAGATACCGTGTCTGATGGCACCCGCCTGTCCAGTGTTTCCACCGCCCTTAACATTTACAAGAATATCGAACTTATCAGCAGTCTCTGTTGCGACAAGTGGCTGACGTACGATTGTCTTTAATGTTTCGAGTCCAAAATAATCATCTATATTTCTTTTATTGATTGTAACTTTACCTGTACCCGGTACTAAGTAAACTCTTGCAACCGATGTTTTTCTTCTTCCAGTTCCGTAGTATCTTATGCTATCCAATATTTTTTACCTCCTCATTAAAATGTTAATACTTCTGGTTTCTGAGCTGCGTGTGGATGCTCCGTACCAGCATATACATGAAGTTTAGTTATCATCTGTCTTCCCAGAGGTCCTTTTGGAAGCATACCTTTTACCGCATTCTCCACAACTTTCTCCGGTTTCTTCTCCATCATTGCTCTAAGTGTGGTTTCTTTCATCCCACCGACATATTCGGAATGATGATAATATATCTTCTGATCTAATTTCTTACCGGTAACCTTGATTTTGTCAGCATTTATAATAACGACATAATCTCCTGTATCAACATGAGGAGTATACTCCGGTTTATTCTTTCCTCTTAAAACTTTTGCCACTTCTGAAGCCAAACGACCCAATGTACATCCGGCGGCGTCAACTACATACCATTTCTTTTCAATCTTATCTGGATTAGCCATAAAAGTATTCATGGATTTACCTCCTGTATTCAATTTCATAAACTTTTTTAAGATATATGTTAAAACACCCACCGGGGCTTGGCTGAGGTATTTACACACATTGTCACATCAACTAATTATATTATACTCAGCCGGGCGTGTCAACTGTTTTCTTTAAGATTCCCACTCGGGATATCGAATTTCCATCAGTGTAAGTCCCAATGCACAGGCTGTCGGTCCCGCTGCTCTTCGATCTTCTGCCGCAAGAATATCTTTCATCTGTCCGGGCCTGATTTTCCCCTTTCCGACTTCCATCAGAGTTCCTGCTATGATTCGAACCATATGATAGAGGAAACCATTTCCTGTGACCCGGATATGGATCATATCATTCTCCTTCCACAGACGGATCGAATAGATCGTGCGCACCGTACTATTCACATCCGGCGATGCAGTTGCAAAGCTCTTGAAATCGTGTTTTCCCACCAGGTATGAGGCTGCCTCCTGCATTTCCTCAAGATCTAATTTCCCATACCAGTGAAAGGAACTCAGCCTTCTTGCGGGATCGCCAAAGGTTCTGTTCAAAATCTGATATTCATAAGTCTTGACAGTTGTCGTAAATCTGGGATGAAAATCCGGTGGTACTTCTTCTGATTTCTGAATTCGGATATCCGCCGGAAGTCCTGCATTCAGGGCAAAGGAGAATTTCTCCGGCGGGATTCTCGACGTAGTGTCAAACACCGCTACATTTCCAAGTGCGTGCACTCCCGCATCCGTCCTGCTGGCTCCCACAGTCTTGATTTCTTCGCCCAGCAGGCTGCCAAGTGCCTCATTTAAGACTTGCTGTACCGTGATACCATTGGATTGAATCTGCCATCCACAATAGTTTGTTCCGTCATAGGCAACCGTCAGTTTCACACGCTTCATGTCTTCACCTCTCTACCAGCCCAGGACCACGCGGCAGGCAATACTAACTCCGAGATAGACAACGAGCACGCCATAGGCGGCATAATCTTTCCCTGTGTATTTTAAAGGCTTCATCTGGGTTCTGCCGGATCCGCCGTGATAGCACCTCGCTTCCATGGCAAGCGCCAGGTCATTTGCCCTGCGAAATGCAGACACAAAGAGCGGTACAAGAAGCGGCACCATATTCTTTACCTTTTTAAAGATATTTCCTGTCTCAAAATCAGCGCCCCTCGCGATCTGTGCTTTCATAATCTTATCGGTTTCTTCCAGAAGAATCGGGATAAACCGAAGCGCTATGGACATCATCATGGCGATCTCGTGTACAGGCACATGAATCACATTCAGTGGTTTCATAAGACGTTCCAGAGCGTCCGTGAGCTGATTCGGTGTCGTGGTCAGCGTCATCACGGATGACCCCATGATCAGATAGATCAGTCGGATTCCCATTCTCCCCGCGAGAATCAGTCCTTCTTTTGTGATCGTGATGATTCCGATCTTGACAAGTACCTCTCCGGGTGTGAAGATCATATTAAAGAACAGTGTGATGACCAGAAGGATCACAATTGACTTTAAACCTTTGATCATGAATTTCACAGGTACTTTTGACAGTATAATAACACCGCCTAAGAACAGAGTTCCCAGAAGATAGCCCCAACTCTTAAACAGAAAAAGTGATACAATATACACAATTGTCCCGATAAATTTCACCCTGGGATCCAGCCTGTGCAGCACGGAATCTGCCGGATAGTATTGTCCTAATGTAATATCTCTAATCATTCGTTTGTCCCATCCGTATCTTTTTTATCTATCTGACCTACGGTACCAAGGATTGACGCTTTTGCCTCCTGCACCTTATCGCAGGTGGCATCCACATTCAGGCCCTGATGTCTCAGCGCATGCATGATATACGTCACCTGCGGCGCCGCAAGCCCCATCTTTTCCAGCTCTTTATAGTGAGAGAAAACCTCCTTCGGAGCTCCGTCGAATGCCTTTTTCCCCGCACTTATGACGACAAGACGCTGTACATATTTTGCCACATCTTCCATGCTGTGCGAAACCAGAACAATGGTGATGCCCCTGGTTTCGTGCAAAAGAGCAATCTGACCCAGAATCTCATCTCTTCCTCTCGGATCGAGGCCTGCCGTTGGCTCATCGAGCACAAGAATATCCGGATTCATGGCAAGTACACCGGCGATGGCAACTCTTCGCTTTTGTCCGCCGGATAATTCAAATGGGGATTTATCATACAATTCTTCCCCTACTCCCACATGTTCCAGTGCTTCTCTGGCACGCACTCGGCACTCTTTTGGTGTCAGCCCTTCATTCTTCGGTCCAAAGCAGACGTCTGTCAGAACATCCGTCTCGAAAAGCTGATGCTCCGGGTACTGGAATACAAGCCCCACATGAAAACGCAGGGATCTCAAATCATATCCTTCTGCCCAGATATCTTCACCGTTATACAGGACCTTTCCGTCTGTAGGCTGAATCAAGCCATTCAAATGCTGGATCAGCGTCGACTTTCCGCTTCCCGTATGACCGATCACACCCAGAAACTGTCCCTGTGGGATTTCCAGGTTCACATGGTCCAGAGCATTGATTTCGTACACAGTTCCCGGACTATAGGTATATGAAACATCTTCTAGCTTCAGAGAATCTTTTTTATTCTCACTGAGATCGGTCCCCGCAGCATCGGATTCTGAGACTCTCTCTGATGATTCCCCTGCTTTCGGGCATATATTCCGGGCTTTTTTTACCGCATTTTGTATGCCGGGACTTGTAATCAGTTCTTCAATCGTAAGAACCCCTTCCGGAACATCAAGACCCGACTTCCCCAGTTCATGGGCGAGCAGTGTCACCTGCGGGACATCAAGCCGCAGTTCTTTTAAGTGATCCACCTGTGAAAATATCTCTCTGGGTGTCCCACGCATCACAATTCTGCCCTCATCCATCACATACAGTTTATCCGAATAAATAACCTCTTCCATATAGTGGGTGATCAGTATGACTGTCACGCCCTCTTCTTTATTCAGATCGCGTACCGCCTGGATTACTTCTTTTCTCCCGTTCGGATCCAGCATCGCCGTCGGTTCATCGAGCACGATACATTTCGGACGCATCGCCATAACGCCTGCGATTGCAACCCTCTGCTTTTGTCCGCCGGAGAGTTTGTTCGGGGATTGATGCCTGTAGGCCGCCATTCCCACTTTTTCCAGACTTTCATCGACACGTTTCCAGATTTCGTCTGTAGGCACACCCATATTTTCAGGTCCAAAACCCACATCTTCCTCCACCACAGTCCCGATAATCTGATTATCCGGATTCTGAAAGACCATCCCTGTCTTTTGGCGGATTTTCCAGATATCTTCCTCCTCGGAAGTATCCATATTTTCCACCCAGAGTGTTCCCTCTGTGGGGACAAGGAGTCCATTCATGTGTTTTGCCAGCGTCGACTTCCCGCTGCCGTTATGACCCAGAATTGCGATGAACTGTCCTGCCTTAATATCCAGATTCACATCTTCGATCGCACGTGTAATCTCAGGATCCTGATCTTCATCATTATATTTGTAATAATCAAATCCCAGTTTTGATGCTTTAATAATTCCCATCAGCAGAACTCCTCTATCAATTTCCAGATCTCATCACGGCCCTGTTTAGTCTGAGCGGAAAATGGCACGATCGGCGTTCCCTCTGTCACATCCAGCCCTTCCCTGATTAATTTTACCTGCTTTTGGACCCGGCTCCGCTTGATCTTATCCGATTTCGTCGCAATAATCACAGGCTGATACCCCTGATATACAATCCAGTCATACATCGTCTTATCATTTGCGGAAGGTTCTCGGCGGATATCGATCAGCAGGAAAACCGCTTTCAGCGTCTTTGAGGAATGCAGATAAGACTCTATCATGTTCCCCCACTTCATCTTGATACTCTCGGATACCTTTGCATAACCATAACCCGGCAGATCAACCAGATACATCTCTTCATTTACATGATAAAAGTTAATCGTCTGTGTCTTTCCCGGCTGTCCGCTTGTCCTTGCCAGAGCTTTTCTGTTCATCAGCGCATTGATCAGCGATGACTTCCCCACATTCGACTTCCCGGCAAATGCGGCCTCCGGCTGCTTTGTTTCAGGAAGCGTGCTTGTGATTCCACATACATATTTTAACGATACCTGTTTTATGATCATGATACATTTTCCTCGATTTTTACGGTCTTTGGCCATATAACCGCTTCCTGTAATACCTGATCAATGGATTTCACGAAGCGGACCGTAAGACCATCTGTAATTTCTTCCTCTAATTCTTCTACATCCGGTCGGTTTTCGTCCGGGACAAATACTGTAGTAATCCCGGCTTTTTTTGCCGCCAGGAGCTTTTCCTTCAGTCCGCCGATCGGAAGCACTCTGCCGCGCAAGGTAATCTCACCGGTCATGGCCACATCCTGGCGGACCGGATTCCCTGTGATCGCAGACACCATGGCAGTCACCATGGTAATCCCGGCAGACGGGCCGTCTTTTGGAACCGCCCCTTCCGGAATATGTATATGAATATCATTATCCCTGAAAAAATCACCGGGAATGTCATATTTCTCTGCAGAGGATCGTATGTAACTGATTCCAGTCTGTGCAGATTCTTTCATAACGTCTCCGAGCTTTCCGGTCAGGAGAAATGCACCTTTGCCTGGCATAACGTTCACCTCTGCCTCCAGTGTGACACCGCCCACACTGGTCCAGGCCAGACCCCGCACAATCCCGACTTCAGGAATTTTATTCGCCTTTTGGATACTGAATCTGGGTTTTCCGAGAAAATCCTCCAGATTATCCGTGCGCACATCAGACACTGATTTATTTTCTTCAAGAATCATTCTGGCAGATCTCCTGCATATCTGTGCGATTTTGCGCTCAAGGCTTCGTACTCCTGCTTCGCGAGTGTAGCCAGATATAATCTTCTCCAGAGCATTGTCCCGGATGATCAGCTGTCCCTTTTTAATTCCGTTTTTCTTCATTTGCTTTGAGATCAGATGCTCCTTTGCGATATGCACTTTCTCATTTTCCGTATAGCTTGAAATTTCTATGATTTCCATGCGGTCGGCAAGTGCTCCGGGAATCGTCTGAATATCATTCGCCGTGGCGATGAATAAAACATCCGACAGATCAATCGGAATTTCTATATAGTGATCAATAAATTTATTATTCTGTTCGCAATCCAGAACTTCCAGAAGTGCGGAAGACGGATCTCCTTTATAGTCTGAACCAATTTTGTCTATTTCATCCAGCAGCATCAGAGGATTTTTCACACCGGCATGATGCATACCCGTAGCAATTCTCCCCGGCATGGCTCCCACGTAAGTCCGCCTGTGTCCTCTGATCTCTGCCTCGTCACGGACTCCTCCAAGACTGATTCGGACGTATCTCTTATTCAGCGCCCTTGCAACTGACTTCGCGATGGAAGTTTTTCCGGTGCCCGGAGGCCCCGCAAGGCAGATAATCGGGGCGTCACCTTTATGTGTGAGCATCCGCACCGCAAGAGTTTCCAGGATACGCTCTTTCACTTTCGTGAGTCCATAGTGATCCTCCCTGAGGATTTTTTCGGCCTTTGAAATATTTTTTACATCTCTCGATTTCCTATCCCAGGGAAGACCCAGCAGATTTTCGATATACCCTCTGCTCACCGCTCCCTCTGCCGGATTATTTTTCACAGTTTCATAATGACTGATCTCTTTTAATATCTGATCTTTCACATCTTTGTGTGCGGTAAGTCTGTAAGTCTCCTCGCGGAAACGGTCAATATCAGCGGTAACACCGTCGCCGAGTTCCTCGCGAATCGCCTTTATCTGTTCCCTTAAGATGTACTCCCTCTGATTTTTATCAATCTGATCCTGCACTTTTTGCTGCAGTTCGATCTGTATTCCCTTAACCTGGATTTCCCTGGTTAAGATCAGGCCCAGCTGTTCATAGCGGTCGGCCAGATCTACCGCCTCTAAGAGCTTCTGTCTCTGCTGATAGCTTACCGGAATATTGATAGAAATCTGGCTAATCAGCTGCGCAATATCATCATTTTCCAAGATCTTTTTCTGCAGCTGCCTGCTGATCCGGGAATTATTCTGCCCATAGACAGTAAAAAGTTCTTTCATGCTGCGAAGCATGGCTTCTTTTACGTCGTCTTCTAATTTTTCACAATCTTTTGTTTTCTCAACCTCGGCTTCAAGAAAGTCTTCCCTGTCCTCCAGCTTTTTAAGTTCTGCCCGATCTTCGCCTTCCACCAAAATCCGCAGTACACCTTCCGGCATTTTTACAATCTGTTTAATCTTAGCTACAGTTCCGATTTTATATACGTCAAGCAGACCCGGATTTTCAATCTCCGGGTCTCGCTGTGTACTCAAAAAGACTCTCTGATCAGAAATCATAGCTGATTGAACCGCTTTCACGGATTTTTCTCTGCTCACATCAAAATGAACAATCATATCCGGTAATATCGTCACACCTCGAAGTGTGACAGCCGGCATCACTCTAATCAGGTCACTCATCTGTATTCCTCAATTCTTTATCAGGCAGTTTCTGGCCTGCCTTTCCGTCTGCTTTGTTTCCTTCGCGGGAGAGGTTTCGCCTCCCCATGTTCTATTACGGGAACACCTTTTTTATTGACTGCATCCGCAGTGATTTCGCAGGATCTAATCGTATTGTCTGATGGTGTCTCATACATCAGATCCATGACGGTTTCTTCCATAATCGATCTTAATCCTCTTGCGCCGGTCTTTTGTTTCATTGCCTTTTCCGCCATGGCTTTCAGCGCATCCTCATCAAAATCAAGCTTTACTCCATCCAGTTCAAACAACTTGCGGTACTGGTTTACCAGAGAATTCCTGGGTTTTGTGAGGATCTGAATCAGTGCTTCCTCATCGAGAGCGTTCAGAGATACAACCACAGGCACACGTCCGATAAATTCCGGAATCATCCCGTATTTTACGAAATCCTGAGGCATTACCTGTCTTAATAGTTTTCCTATATTCTCTTCCCTCTTCTGGCTGACATTTCCGCCGAATCCAATAGCTTTCGTATCCTGCCGGGACGCGATCACCTTGTCGATTCCATCAAATGCCCCACCGCAGATAAACAGAATATTCGTCGTATCAATCTGTATGAATTCCTGATGGGGATGTTTTCTTCCTCCCTGCGGAGGTACGCTGGCCACGGTCCCCTCTAAGATCTTCAGCAGTGCCTGCTGCACGCCTTCACCTGAAACGTCTCGCGTGATCGACGCGTTTTCCGATTTTCTGGTAACTTTATCGATCTCATCGATATAAATGATCCCGTGCTGTGCACGCTCTATATCATAGTCAGCTGCCTGAATCAGCTTCAGAAGAATATTCTCCACATCCTCGCCTACATATCCGGCCTCAGTCAAAGCTGTCGCGTCGCCGATTGCAAACGGAACATTTAAGAGTTTTGCGAGTGTCTGAACCAGATATGTTTTACCTGATCCGGTCGGGCCCAGCATCAGAATATTACTTTTCTGAAGTTCCACATCTGATGTCTCCTGAGCCATAACGCGTTTATAGTGATTATATACAGCAACAGACAGTACACGCTTCGCGTCGTTCTGACCTATGACATATTCGTCGAGATACTCCTTAATCTCTTTTGGCTTTATTAGATTAACATCGTCTGAGTCATCCATCTGCGGTGCGTAGTCTTCCTCGATAATCTCTGAGCATATCTCGACACACTCGTCGCAGATATAAGCCCCGTCGGGACCTGCGATCATCTTTTGGACCTGATCATCGGTCTTACCGCAGAATGAGCATCTGACTCTGGGTTCATTTCCCTTGATTGCCATATTCTATGTTCCTTTCCTTTCATTTTTTAACAAAAGGGCGCTGCAAGCGCAGTACCCCTTTTTGACACACTTTTATCTGTTCGCAATAACCTTATCAATCAAACCATATTCCATGGATTCCTGAGCAGACATATAATTGTCGCGCTCGGTATCAGCCTGAATCTTCTCAATTGGCTGCCCTGTGTTTTCTGATAAGATTTTGTTTAGTTTCTGTTTTGTTTTCATGATATGATCTGCCACAATACCTATCTCTGTAGCCTGCCCCTGGGCACCGCCGGACGGCTGATGAATCATAATCTCTGCATTTGGCAGTGCAAGTCGTTTGCCCTTTGTTCCGGCTGTCAGTAAAAATGCACCCATGCTGGCTGCCATTCCCACACAAATGGTCTCGATATCACACTTGATGTACTTCATCGTATCATAGATTGCAAATCCGGATGTCACAGAGCCACCCGGGCTGTTAATATACAGGTGAATATCCTTACCCGGATCTTCCGCCTCAAGAAACAAGAGTTGAGCTACAATAACACTTGCGCTTGTATCATTGACCTCTTCACCGAGGAAAATGATACGATCTTTTAACAGTCTTGAATATATATCATAACTTCTTTCGCCTCTGCTTGTCTGTTCGATGACATAAGGTACTAAACTCATATTATTAGCCTCCTTTTTTTAATAAAGCATCTATCTATTCTAATTATTCTTACTTTTCAACTGCATTGTCGGTCAGAAGTGTAATTGCTTCCTGAACAGCCAGATCCTGTTTCATCTGTTCTTTCTCATAATCGCCGATCATGTCACGGAACTTCTCCGGCTCCATTTTGTATGTCTCTGCCATGTCTTTGATTTCTTTATCTAATTTGTCCTCAGCGATTTCAATTTTCTCTTCCTCGGCTACTTTTTCGAGCACCAGTCTGGACTGAATGCTTTTTTGTGCCTGTGGTTTCATCTGATCGCGGACATTGTCCATTGTGGATCCCGTAAACTGTAGATACTGTTCCATAGTAAGTCCCTGAGACTGAATTCTTCTCCCAAAATCATCGATCATCTGGTTCACCTGAGTATCGATCATTGCGTCTGGAATATCCATTGTAGCATTCTCAATCACTTTGTCAACCACAGCATCTTCTTTTGCACGTTTTGCTTCTTCTTCTTTTTTATTCTGAAGATTTTTCCTGACATCTGCTTTATATTCATCCATCGTATCAAATTCTGATACATCCTGAGCAAATTCATCGTCCAGTTCAGGCAGTTCTTTTGCTTCGATTTTGTGAATCACGCATTTGAACACCGCTTCTTTTCCCTGCAGATCTTCCGCCTGATAGTCATCCGGGAAAGTAACGTTTACGTCGACATTCTCTTCAGGTTTCCTGCCGATAAGCTGTTCTTCGAATCCGGGAATAAACTGATGAGCTCCTAAAGTCAGAGGATAGTCTTTTGCGGAACCGCCGTCAAATGCAACTCCGTCTACGGAACCATCGAAATCGATTGTTACAGTATCTCCTTCTTTTGAGGGCCTGTCCTCAACGGTGAGAGTTCTGGCATTCTTATCCTGTTCTTTTTTCACCTCTTCGTCAACATCCTCGTCTGTAACGGTGAGATCTGCTTTCGGAACCTCCACTCCTTTATACTCTCCCAGGGTAACTTCCGGTTTTACAGCCACTTCCGCTGTAAAAATAAACGGTTTTCCCTCTTCAATCTGAGTAATATCTATCTTAGGCTGTGATACGATTGTAAGCTCGGATTCAGACACTGCAGCCGGATAGTTCTGCTGAATCGCATCATTTGCCGCATCCTCATAGAAGATACCGGCGCCATACATCTTTTCAATTACGGATCTCGGTGTTTTTCCCTTGCGGAATCCCGGGATGCTGATCTGGCCTCTCTGTTTTAAATATACTTTCTGAACTGCTTTATCAAAATCGTCGACTGAAACTTCAATCGTAAGTTTTGCCATGTTATGTTCTAATTGTTCAACCTGTACACTCATTCTTTTTTTAATTCCTCCTTGATATCTATAAAAATCTGCCCTGTCCGAGCTATGGTCTCATGTCTATGTCTTTTTTCAATACCACGGATTGTAGTATAGCATAAACATTGAAAAATGGAAAGAGGCTTTTTTAATAAACAATGCTCTTTCTTATCTCATCTGCTGTTTCATCGTCTTTTAACAGGCGTATGAGTTCCAGGCTGTAGGCAATTGCGGTGCCTGCTCCTCTGCTGGTTGTGATGTTTCCGTCTGTGAGTACTGGCTCGGTATGCACCTCGGCTCCGAGCATCCGGTCTTCCATGCCGGGATAGCAGACAGCTTTTTTCCCTTCCAGGAAGTTATGTTCTCCTAAAACGAGAGCAGGTGCCGCACAGATTGCCGCAAGACGCTTTCCGTCATTGTTTTTGTCTTTCAGAAGCTGAATGAGGGGACTGTAATCCGCGAGATTCTTTGTACCCGGCATTCCTCCGGGGAGCATAAATACATTCCCGTCATCAAAATTTGTATCCATAAATAACTGATCTACTTTGAATTTGATCTTGTGCGCCCCTTCGATTGTCTGTGATCCCATAATAGAAACGGTAGACACATTGATACCTGCCCTGCGGAACAGATCAACCGGTGTCAGTGCCTCTGTTTCCTCACATCCATCCGCCAAAAAAATATATGCTTTTGCCATTTTTCATCCTTTCTGTAATGATATCACAATCATTACCCTTCGTCTTCTCTTATTTTTACTTTTGTGCTATAATCAACCCAATAACCTCCACCCAGTCGAAATGAAATTCACTATAAAAGAGAGGAACCTATATGGAAATCGAACGTAAATATCTGATACATCAGCAGCCGGAAAATCTAAATCAATATTCCCACTATGAAATTGAACAAGGCTATCTGAATACGGAACCGGTAGTCCGTATCCGCCATCAGGGTAATGAATATGTACTCACCTATAAATCCAGGGGTTTTCTATCCAGAGAAGAATATAATCTTCCACTTACAAAAGAAGCATATGAACATATGCGTCCTAAGGTTGATGGTGTCCTCATTTCCAAAACACGGTATGTCCTGCCGTTTAATCAGGAACTTAAGATTGAGCTGGATCTCTTCCATGAGCCCTATGAAACTCTTCTACTCGCAGAAGTAGAGTTCCCGGATGAAGAATCCGCTCATAATTTCACGCCGCCATCCTGGTTCGGTGAGGAAGTAACCTTTTCTGCAAAATATCAAAACAGCACTTTAAGTAAAGGTGCTTCTTTACCGTGATACCACGAATTACTTCGGGCTCCCTTCTCATGCCTGGCTCGCCGTCGTGATACCA
>DHNM01000044.1:0-9531 GCA_002409525.1 Eubacterium sp. UBA5416
ATCAACATAAAGCAGCCAAAGATGAACACAAAACCATAGATCTGTAAAAACCATCCAAGTCCCTTTCCACCGATAAACAGATAACTATCCGATGTTTTTTCAAATGGAAATTTCTGTCCTAAATAGTATACTAATGCGCAATATAAAGTGGTTGCTGCCGCTCCGCCTATAATAGCCACGATAGATCTCGGGAAACCCCATGACCCAAAGAACTGCAGGATTTCATTCCCTGACGCAAATCCGGCACCTATGGAATAGGAAATGAACGCACCTACAGTTGCCATTATAGGCTTAATCCGATTTTTACTTTCGCTTTCTTTAACTTTCACAAATAATCTCCTTTGATTTTCTACTTTACAGTTTTAATATGTCTTAATCTGATTTTTCTAATACTTCATCGTTTTTCTGATTTTAATGCCTTTACCAATGAAGCACAGGCAAATATCATGATAAACAGAAACGGGAATGCCGCAACAATGGATATTGTCTGAAGCGGCGTCAGTCCTCCGGCAATCAAAAGTGCTACTGCCATTACGGACTGAATAACACCCCATAATATCTTTTTTCCATTTCCAGGATTTAATTCACCTTCTGAGGTCAAAGAAGCCAGAACAAAAGTCCCTGAGTTTGCCGACGTAATGAAAAAGGTACATATCAGTACCATGGCAGTCAGGGACAGTACAATACCTAACGGATACTTCTGCATTACAACAAATAAACCTGTTTCCGGGACTTCCGCAATTTTCTTTAATGCGCTCATAGACAACCCTCCGGTCTCACCGAGGTGAAGTCCCAATGTTCCCATAATTGCGAACCATACAATTGATCCAAGGCTTGGTGCGATCACAACTCCCATAACAAATTCCCGGATTGTTCTGCCTTTCGAGATTCTTGCAATGAAGGTTCCGACAAAAGGAGCCCATGCAATCCACCATGCCCAGTAAAATATTCTCCATTTTTCTACCCAGGAATTATCTCCGTAAGTACTGATGGAAAAACTATCTTGAACAAAATTCCCGATATACTGTCCCAGACCATTCATAAGGTTCTGAACCATTTCCAGCCTTGGGCCAACAATAACGGTCACAATCATCAGTGCGAACGCGATAAAAAGATTTGCATTTGATATCATCTGAATACCTTTATCTATACCGGATACGGCCGTCCATATATAGATAACTGAAATTACAGTAATAATAATAATCTGTACCAGCAGCGTATTCGGAATACCAAACAGATAGTTGAGGCCACTGTTAATCTGAAGTACGCCTAAGCCAAGAGAAGTTACAATACCGGCAACTGTCGCAAATACTGCAAGTATATCAATGATCTTCCCTATTGGACCTTTCACACCCTTTTCACCAATCAACGGTTCAAAAATAACGCTGATAAGCCCTGGCTTTTTCTTTCGAAACTGAAAATATCCCAATGCAAGTCCAATGACTGCAAAACCTGCCCATGGATGAACTCCCCAGTGCATAAAGGAAGAACGCATAGCAAAATCCGCAGCCTCAGGAGTTCCCGGCTCAATGCCTGCCATCGGACTGACATAATGTGAGATAGGCTCGGCAACTCCCCAGAACACAAGCCCAACTCCCATACCAGATCCAAAGAGCATGGCAAACCAGGATATTGTCTTATATTCCGGTCTTGAATCGTCAGGCCCCAGGCGAATTTTTCCAAACTTGCTACATGCAATAACTATAGCAAAAATCACAAAAAAAGTCATTGCTAAAAGATACAGCCAGCCAAAATCCCTGGTCAGAAATTTCAAAACTGCATTAGACACCTTTAAAAAATTCTTATTCGCAACTATTGCCCAGATTACAATAGCACCAGTAAGTGCAAGTGATACATAAAAAACAAAATTATCTGGTTTCTTCTTTTTTTCCATCTTTATACCCCTTCATCCTTAACCATGACAGTTGCCTTTACGACAGTTTTCTGACAACTCATAGGCACTCTTTAGATAATGATTACAATTGTAACAGATATCAAAGGAAATATCTAACCAACGTAGAACTTCATTCGTCATTTTGACGATAAACAAAAGAGCGTTTTTTCAAATATTAGAGTTCATAAAGTGCTCCTATCAGATATATTTTAACATTCTTTCCAACTTCTATTCTAATTATTTCAAAATGCAATTATTATTGAATGTATAATATTTATTTTCACTATCTTATCCTTTTATATATCAATTATATGAATTTATATTTTGTTTATAATTTAACGCCTTTTTTATTACATGCAATCCAATTTAATTGTTTTTATCTTTGATTTGTCCATTGACTATCCCAGTTAAATCGTATAAGATTTTAGCTATATTTCATGTGGCTCTTGCATATATCACGGTCACAAGGCTATGGGAGGAAATGAAATGAAGAAAAAATCACTATATGTATTGTTATCAGCTGTTACAGCCGGTACTCTACTGGCCGGCTGCGGTGGTTCCGGTACATCCAAAGAGAAAGCTTCCGATTCGAACGCAAAGATTGAAAAGCCGGATACGATCAAACTGATGGTAGATGGAACGCTCTGGACAAAAGAGAATGCTCAAGACAAATGGATTGCAAAATGGGAAGAACTGACAGGTGTGAAACTAGAGATTGTGCAACCTGATCACGATGCCTACTACGATGTACTGGGGCAGACATTTGCAAGCGGCCCTGAGAACTGGCCAGATGTTGTGATTCTGGATCCCACATACTATGCCGGTTATGCCCGTGAGGGAGCTCTCTGGGATATGTCCGATGCCTGGAAGAATTCCGAATTAAAATCTTCCGGCCGCATGAACAACGAGGAACTGATTGACAGCCTATATTTGGACGGTAAACTTTACGGATTTACCAAATCAAGAGGAAATGGATGTGTCACCTACGTGAAGAAACAATGGCTTGATAACTGTAATCTTGAGGTCCCGACCAATTATAATGAATATCTGAACATGCTCAAAAGCTTTACTGAGGGCGATCCAGATGGAGACGGTGTCAAGGGAAACACCTATGGTGTTTCGGCTGCCGGACTGATCGGCGAGGAAATTCCTTATATCAATTATCTCCCTGAATTTTATCAGGATGCCTACCCGTCTTTCTATCAAAATGATGACGGAACCTGGGTAGATGGATTCACAGAAGATTCTATGAAGGATGCAATCCCCCGTATGCATGACGCTTATAAGGCAGGCTACATAGACAGAGAATCTCTGACAAATGGAACCAGTGACTGCCGAAATAAATTCTATGAAGATAAATTCGGTGTGTTTACTTACTGGTCCGGCGGATGGGCAACGAACCTTAAAAACAATCTTGAGGCAAATGGCAGGAACTCCGAACTTGTAGCACTTCCTCCAATCAAAGAAGTTGGAAAATATCTGGAACGCCGGCCGCCTGTATATGCCATCACCTCTGCGTGTAAAAATCCCGAAGGTGTTTTTAAATACTTTATCGAGACCATGGCCGACGGAGCAGATGTGCAGACATTATGGACTTACGGTGTAGAAGATATTCACTGGTCAGCAAAAGCAGAAACCGTTCTCGGAAATACTTATCAGGACGGTGAATTTCATATGAAAGAAAGCCTGGAAAAACCGGGAACCCAGTATGCAAAGGACAGCATGCTCGATGTTGACGATTATGTCAAAGAAGACCCCGGCAAAAATCAGGTAGCCGAGGAAGCAAAGGAAGCACAGAAGCTCTTTAATGAGAACTCAACACTTGCACCGGAATTTATCTCCACAGATGAGATGAGCCAGTATAACGGTGATCTCACGACGTTAAAAAAGTCAATCATCGCTGATGTTGTCACTCAGGACGTAGACATCGATACCGCTTACAAGCGTTTTGAAAATGAGGGCGGTACAGAATGGTCTAAGAAAATCGTGGATTCTCTCAATGCTCTTAAAAAGAGCTGATAAAAGCATATGAAAAGCTCTGATAGAAGAATGAAGAATTCACTTCTATCAGAGCTTTTTACAGCACTTATAACACATGAATTGTTACGAATTGTGTGCTATCTCCATTTGGTGAAACATCGTGATATTTCCAACGCCATAAATTCCCGTTGATCCAGTGAACAATACACCGCTTCCACCATATGGATTTGAGTCAATCTTTGCTGCCAGATTTACTCTAGATGTCAGTCTCTCTTTATCATGAACCGGAAGCTCAGGTGACGAAGTCTCCACGTGCACACTGAAAATTCCATCTTGTACAGTCATCAGAATTCTGCATCCTGTCCGAAAACTGGATGCTGTGACAGAGTTTGAAATTCTTGTTGTTTTCCCTTTCCGGTATTGCATCAGAGTAAAGTCGACAGCCCTCGCCGATTTCACAGTTCTTGCAATTCGAATCGCATAACCCGACAGACTTTTCGTATCGAATTTAATATAAATATCTAAATACTGACCTGCGCTGCCGAATCCCTGCCCCTGTGTTTTTCCCGGATCTGCAAGTACAAAGACAGTCATATCCTGATAAATGCCGCTGACTGGTGTATAGAGAAGCCTTGCACCCTGTATCAGGGGACACAAACCATAGCCCATTGCACCGTCAATTGCCGTTTTGTAGGCCCAGGAATCTCCTTCTTTTTCATCCCACTGCAGCCCTTCCATATCATCTGGTTTTATTGAATCTACTGTCCAGCAGCCCGGACGGATGAAAGGCTGATAAGAAGCAGGAAAGTTATGAAAATCAGTATGAATCGCGTTCTCTTTTACATCTGCCGGGGATACTCTTTCAGAAGTGACTGCTGTAACAGCCGTCCCTTTTCTACCGGAACTGTATTTCGGTTCAATTACAGCATATAGATAATATCCCACATCTGCCGGAGTTAATTTATAAATTTTTTCAGGATGTCCCAGTGTCGAGACTGCTGTTGGCCATTTACCATTTCCAGAAAGTTCTGTACAGCGGTACCAGGTAATATTCGATTGATCAACTCTCGACTTTAAATCCAATTCATAATCAAGTTTCACTGCACCTGTTTTTAAGGCGTAGATTTCCGGCATTTTTATAAATTCCGGTGCCTCACTGACTTTCGGCTCCACTAGGATCTCACATGCCTCACCCAGTCCAGACTCCATCTTCGCATAGACAATAACAGTTTTTCCCTCATTACACGTGTTTTTTCCGCATACCGTACAGGAATTATCCTCATTGACAGTCAGTGAAACATACCCTTCATCTCTTTTATCCGTCGACCAGATAACAGTATCATCACTATCATTTTTTTGCTCTGTCTGTCCAAATCGAAACAGCTGATATGTCAGATGCGCATCTAATTCGCCAGATTCAATTTTATCATGATCACACTGGATTGTGAGCATTGTAGGGATGGACGTATAATCTTCTCCATACTCCTCGCCGGCCTGGATGATCTGCTCTTTTACGCCCATAGGGTCCCAATCGTCTTCTCCACGCAGCAGGTTGTATGTATTATAAATAGTT
This sequence comes from Eubacterium sp. UBA5416, assembly GCA_002409525.1. Lineage (GTDB taxonomy): Bacteria > Bacillota > Clostridia > Lachnospirales > Lachnospiraceae > Novisyntrophococcus. The sequence continues at coordinate 5,448 of DHNM01000044.1, forward strand.
TTCCCGTGATTGACTACTTTGTATGCTGTCAGAATCTGTTTATCCGTCATATCTATTGTATTCCTGGAGGCGTTCCCTCCGATAAGAATTGATTTTTTATTATGTGTCACATTCGACTGATAGCAGCGCAGATCAGATTTCGGATATTTGGTCCAGTCGATTTCAATTGGCAGATCATAATCACTGTCGAATGAACCATCCACGATCGTAACCGGTCCGCCAAGCTTCGTGAGATATTGATGCTGTTTTCTGCCTCAATCCCGAATATCTTCGAATGGAAGGTGCAATTCAAAAACACAGCACCCGTTCCATGTGTCTCATAGATCGGACGATTTCCATAGAAGTCGAAATCACATTCCAGATGAACCGTAGTTGCATTTAAGGCATCGTCGGTACTCTCGATATGACACTGATACATCAGCACACGACTGTCTGAAATAACAGGATTTGCATTCAAGCGGCTGATAAAATGACAGTTGACCGCAGCAATTTTATCACCATCGCAGTGAAGCAGCTGAGCCTGTGTAATCGTGTCTGAGCACCTTTTTCGGCTCAAAGGCGAAATTAGCTTGTAATCCAAATCAACATTACAGTAATTTCCGACCGTAAGATTTTCCATCCGAAGTCCATCCCCAGATATATGCAGGTTTGTGAAATTACCGACCGCTCCCTGAGACTGTCCACGGTTTGCAAAAAGGTGAGATACATGCAGTCGATCGCAAGTCCATAAGGAACAGAAAAATTCTCCGGTCTGCGAATCTGATCATCATCCGGGTCGTCCACCCAATAGACATAGGGGGCTTCAGAAAACAATAAAGAAGAGACTGGTTCAAAAAATGAAACAGTCTCTCTTTATTGCAGCTCAATGCGCTATCAGAACTATTCTGTGCTTTAGCTCATAAAATCCTGTAAACATCTGTTATTAATAATTCTCTGTCATACGCTCAAAGAAAGCCTTCGGATGAGCACATACCGGGCAGATCTCCGGGGCTTCATCGCCCTCATATATGTATCCACAGTTACGGCATTTCCATCCCTTAGGTGCATCACCTTTGAACGATTTGTCATCCTGAAAGGATTTCAGAAGCTTATTATAGCGTTTCTCGTGACTGGCTTCAACCTTTGCAACACCTTCGAACTTCTCAGCTAAATCATAAAATCCCTCTTCACGGGCATCTTTAGCCATCTGAACATACATATCTGTCCACTCATAGTTCTCACCTGCAGCGGCATCTCTTAAGTTCTCATCAATATCACCGATTCCGTGAAATTCTTTGAACCACATTTTTGCATGCTCTTTTTCCTGATTTGCTGTCTCAAGAAAGATAGCAGCCATCTGCTCATATCCTGCTTTTTTTGCAGCTGAGGCATAGAATGTGTATTTATTGCGGGCCTTAGACTCACCGGCAAAAGCATCCTCTAGGTTCTTCTCCGTCTTTGTTCCCGAATATTTTGATTTAGACTCGCCGGAATCATTCTTATCTGCATCATCTTCCTGTAAAGAAAATTCTGATGCGGGAGCCTTACAGACTGGACATTGTTCCGGCGGCTGCTCTCCCTCATAAACATAACCACATACACCACAAACCCATTTCTTCATCACTAATACTTCCTTTCATTTTTATTTGCATATACTGATCTCACCTAAAAACATCTGTAACTGATGATCCAATTACCGAATAGTGAAATCAGTAATCGTTACTAAATTCAATGATACTACAAATTATTCATTTGTCAAGTCTCTTTTACAGGACGGACAGATTCCGTAAAAATTGACAGAATAACTTTCAATAACACCATCAAATTTCTCAGAGGCAATGTCTTTGATATAGCTGATATCTTCCATATCTAAATCCAGAACCGCTTTGCATCTCCTGCAGATAAAATGGTTGTGAGGAGTTGTATTCGCATCATAGCGATCCACCCCGTCACCGGCTGTAATCTTCTGAATATCGCCCAGATCTGTGAGCAGAGCAAGATTTCGATACACAGTACCCAGACTGATATTGGGATAAGTTTTGCGAAGTTCTGTATAGACGATATCAGCAGTTGGATGATCCTTTCTGCCAGCCAGAAAGTTCTTAATTGATTCACGCTGTCTACTGTACTTTAATGCCTGCATGATGTCATCCTTTCCAGTAATCATACAATAATAAGAATTGTTACTGTACCAAGTATATACCATAAAAAAAGGGATGTCAAATTTCCTGAAGCATTTATTTCTTCAATAAATACCACTCCACATCCTGCAAAGAGCGAAAACACCATCAATCCTGTTAATACCAAAGCCTCACTTTCTTACTTTATAGTTTGTTGCAGACGCTTGATACTATTGATTCAGGCATCATTAATATGGAAAGGGATGGATGTTTTCGTATTCCAAATCCCAAGTTCCGTCTTTTGGAAATCCGGGGCAGTTTCCGTTGTCTGCATATCCTGCAGTCATCATAGCCAGCGCCCATAAAAGGCCTCCATTTCCCGGTAGATATAAAGGGAGATCCGGTCTTAATATCTGATAGTTATTTCCATTTGCCGCATAGTAATTCTTCTGTGTGTCCATAAGGAGAATATCAATGGCCGTTCCCAGTCTGTGCAGACGTACTGCCGTCATTGCAATCATTGCAAAATCCCATCCCCACATTGTGGGGTACTCCCAGCCTTCCAAAACTCGATCCAATGTCTTTCCCATAATTTCGGAATCTATCCGTTCTCCATCCAGTATGCCGTAAGCTGCCAGCATAGAAGGATGATCGCGATTAAATCTGGTGAAGGTATCAGGACAGGATTCACAGGCAAGATAAACTCCGTCTTTTATACTGCTTTCCTTCATGTTCCGTAATACCGTTGTCCATAAATGCTGTACCTCGCTTTCTCCCAGTCTTTCGGCCCATCTTGCGGCGATTTCCAGACCAAATCTCCAATATTCGAGTTCAAAGGTTGGGTTCTTTGTTGTCGAAGCGTTGTGAACTTCCTGTGCGGGGATCAATGGCGGAAGCAGTTCATATTCACCGCTTTCTTCATTATAAACGGCAAAGTCGCACATAAAATCAGCCGTCTCCTTCACCACAGCCCAATACTTGCGAAGCAAAGATTCATCGTGTACACACTGATAGACCATTTCCAACATATAAAGAATATGCGGCTGCTGCCAGATCAATAAAGTGGCCACCGGAGATGGACTGTCCACAGCATCAGCATCTACCATTTTGGGCCATCGCGCTCCATGGTATCCATTGCAGGCAGCATTCTCCCGTGCCTGATCCAGATGCTCCTTATACCAGTTAAGACTATCCATGACTAATTCGCTGTCATTCCAAAAAGGAGCCCATGCACAGTGCCAGACGTACATTTCCAGATGAGGTTTTCCGTACCAGCTGTTACAGGTAAGCCCTGTCTCCTGTGGCGGAATAGTCCCACAGCTTTGAATCCTGAGCAAATACAAGGACAAGATTTCCCGTCTCTCCAGTTCCCGGGCTCTTGGATCCTTTGCGTTTTCAAAATCAATGATACCGGTTGTATTCCAAAAGCAGCGATATTCCTCCCTTGAATTGTCGAGCACCTCGTCGAAAGTGACCGGTGTGTTACTTTCCTCTATTTCCGGGCAAAATCCAACTGTGAAGATGCACTCCCGCTGATTTAAAGGCAGATCAATCCCATGCTCAGAGAGATTATCAGAAACTATCTTAGCACATACTGCAGATATATTCACAAAATATTCATCCTGATCAAGCGAACATCTGACTCTCATACAGGTATTGTCTTTCGAGATCAGCTCCGTCTTATGCCAGTCTTTGTGCTTCCAGTCCGCACCCGTGATATCGGAAGCCCCATAAGGAAAAAGTATTTTGACAGATAACCCTGGAATCTCTTTTTCACATCTCACACAAAAACCTAAGATGTCGGCCTCCTGTGAGCAAACAGTCTCAACGTGAACCTTTGAACCTCTTAGTACAAAATCAGACCTCAAAACGCCTTCATAAAGATCCAGTTCCTGTGTTGTATCGGTTATTTCCTCAAGATCAATCTCTTTCTCATCCAGGAAGAATGCAATTCGTGCAAGACTCATCTTATGTGGATTCTCTCT
>DHNM01000044.1:9748-29405 GCA_002409525.1 Eubacterium sp. UBA5416
TGGTTTATAATATGTATCCCTTCCTGCTCCCGCCGGTCTGGTGTGCCACCCCCACTGCGCCATCGTGCAAAGCGGCAGATTTGCTTTTTTCTGCTTTCCATAAAAAGTCTGCAGACCAGTGATATCTGCAGAAAATGCAAAATTTCCATTGCCAACACTTAATATCGCATTTTTGTCATATTGCGTATATATAGGATTGTTTCGCCTCACTACTTTTTTTCTGTCAATCAAATCTTGTCTCCCCTCCTTATAGCTTTAGATTAAACATATTGTATAATATCCAACACAAAAGGAGCTCTGATATTAATATCTGTAATGTTCATCTGTCTCCCCCTTTTCCAAGAAAGCTTCGCACACAATTCGCCGCCTCAAACTTCTTCTTGCCTATTCCATATCCAATTTTATCATACGATATCTTCGGCACTGGACCAAAACTTTCTGCAAAATATGTGAGGAGTGCTGCACCAGTTGGAGTACATAATTCGCCCCGTATTCCGTTACTATAGATCGGAATACCTTTTAAGAGCTCTGCCGTCGCAGGTGCCGGAACCGGCATAATCCCATGAGCACAGCGTACCTGCCCACTGCCGACATTAACCGGAGAGCACATGATAACATCCGGGTTTATCTCCGCTATAGCCAGGCAGACGCCGACAACGTCCGCGATTGCATCCAAAGTCCCAACCTCATGAAAATGGATCTGGTCAACCGGCATACCATGCACGGCAGCTTCTGCATTCCTGAGTTTCTCATACACAGAAACCGCATCTGATCTAACCTTCTGATCTACGGGCAAATGGCTGATAAAATCACTGACTTGATGAAATCCATGATGTGCATGGTTATGTTTCTTTTCATGTTCCATTTCATGTGAGTGCTCATGATTGCTCTCACTCCTATGCTCGTCATGAATATCCACAACATCAATATCGACACTTTCTTCCTCTTCGCCATGAATGTCAACGCACATTCTGGTGCCCACGATATTGCAAGTTTTTTCCTTGATGGGTTTATAAGATACACCGGGGATAGAAAGATCCGAAAGCTTCTGTGTGAAGCTCTCTTTATCATCCATGAGTTCGTATAACGATGCCAGAAGCATATCTCCGGCAGCCCCCATATTCGTCTCTATATACAGTATCTTCTTCACTTCAGACCCTCCATCTGATTAATTCGGCTTGCAAGATATCCCGCGCCGAATCCATTGTCGATATTCACCACGGAAACTCCTGAGGCACAGGAATTCAACATGGATAATAATGCTGACACTCCTTCAAAGCTTGCTCCATACCCGACGCTTGTAGGGACTCCGATTACCGGACAGTCCACCAGACCGCCGACGACACTGGCAAGTGCACCTTCCATGCCTGCGACAGCAATCACAACTCTGGCTGACATCAGAGGTTCCAGGTTTGTCAACAGCCGGTGGATCCCGGCAACTCCTACATCATAGAGCCTTGTGACATGATTGCCGAGCACTTCGGCTGTGACAGCAGCTTCTTCGGCGATGTTCATATCACTTGTACCTCCGGTTGCAATCACAATGTTTCCTAGTGATGTTGTCTTTTCCGGATATGCAATCGCCAGATGTGCATCACGTCTGGCATCCATATCTATCTTATCCTCCAGAAAATCAATTTTCTCATCAGAAATTCTGGTAATAAGAATGTTATGACACCCTTTATCATGCATAGAGTTTACAATCCCCTGAATCTGCTGAGGTGTCTTCCCCTGCCCGAATATCACCTCCGAGGAACCCTGACGCACAGATCTGTGATAATCAACTTTTGCATAACCTAAATCTTCAAAAGGAGCTACCTTCAGGTCAAGCAATGCGTCCTCCGGGGTAATCGCTCCGTCTTTAACCTGATTCAGCAACTGTAAAATATCATATTTATGATCCATTTTAAAACCCCTTTCTTATTCATGTAATAGTTTATCATATCCGGGATTTCTTGTACACGATACAAAGATTTATAAACATTAATTCACATTACATACAATCTTGCGCAGCCTTGAACCTTGGATTTAAGCAAGAACCGGAATATCATTTCCACTTCTATCAGGACCTCTCTTTAACCCACCTATTCAGCACCTGTGATCATAAGACAGCACTGAAGGTCTTCAGTCATCCGGCTGTATTTTTCTTTCAGGAATATGATTCAAAACACGGAACTTCGTACTATAAAACTTTAAGTACTTTCCTAAGAAATGAGCGTAACATTCAAAAAAGCGCTGATTTGCTGCATATACATAGGAATACACTACTGTACAGACTTCAAAAGATCCATGATATGGCAGCAATTGATCTTGATAATTCATCGGAACGGGAAAGACTTTACATATCATTTTTTCTTATGAGTACTCCCGATAATCATAGTCGAAATTAGCCGAATCATGCTTGACCTCTTGTTTTTTATTGCGTACAATAACAAAAGGAGGTAAATTATATGGCAATTAGTAAAAATAGACGAACTGGTTTTTTAACCAAGAATATTGATATCGTCGGATTTGATGACTTAAATGGAAAACCTGGTTTTCAGATGGCAATGCAGAAGGCTAACGGCCGGTATTATCTATATGCCACTTCCTTTCGCTGGAATGGCATCAATATATTAGATGTAACAGATCCCAAAAATCCTAAGAAGATCAAATGGATGGAAGGTTTCTGGGTAGACGACTCAATCCATGACGGACAGTCCACCCCGAAGATGCAGCTTGCAGATGGAATTCTTGTACTTGCCCATGGAGGTACTATGGACGTACTTCACGGAACCCCAAAGGGAAATACACTTCCGTTCTGGGGCGGAATCTCGATCTGGGATGTCAAGACTGATCCTGAAAATCCGAAACTGCTCTCAAAATTCCACTGCGGAGGCGGCCCCGGTGTTCATCGTTTCTTCTATAACGGAGGAAGATACATCTATGTCACAGGTTCCTGTGAGGGATATGCTTTCTTCATCTTGAGAATCATCGACATTAAGGATCCCACAAATCCAGTAGAAGTCGGACGCTGGTGGGCTGATGAACAGTTTCTGAATAACGAACCGGGCGGGGAACTTCCACCATTCGGCTCTAAGGAATTCTTAAATACTCCTCAGCTGCACGCATGCAGTTATCGCGATGACATTGTATATATGGCATATCAGAATGTCGGCTTAGTACTCGTAGATGTAAAAGACAGGTCGAATCCTACTCTGATCGGAAAGGTTGGACTAAACCCGCCATTCGGAGGCGGTTCCGGCGGTGCACGTGTTCACACAGTACTACCTCTGGGAGACCTTCCTTATGTTCTGGTTTCTACAGAAGCCGAGAGATGCTACTATTTCAATGGTAAAGAAGATGGCGGAATGTTCGGAAAGCTTACAACACAGCCGATGAACATGCTGGGAATTGTTGAAGTTACTGATCCGACAAATCCAAGCCTGATCTCTGTATTCCCATATCCGGAAGTTCCGGAGGGATACACACATGGTAAAAACTTCAACCTCGTCGACGGACTGAGAGTTCCTTTTGGCCCTCATAATTCTTTTGACGCATTTGGACCGGATGTATATCAGAAATATAATAACCGGATTTATACCGCATATTTCCATGCCGGATTACGTGTATATGACACAACCGACGTATTTAATCCAAAGGAAATTGCATACTGCATCACTCCGGATCCTGAGAAACCTGCTTTTGACAACGAAGACGGTACACTCATGCCCGGGCCGCTTGTAGGTATCGCTGAAGATGTGCTTGTAGATGACAGAGGTTATATCTACTTTGATACAGCCAATGATGGACTTTACATCGCTAAATGCACAGTTTGATGCACGGATAAATATCGAAATATTTTAATAAAGCCATCCTTAAATCTTGAAATTTTTAAGGATGGCTCTTTCTATAGAATTCATAAATAATAATTCATAAATCTGCATGCTTGGAAATCTCTGAAAAATCAATATACAAATCATCATAGATATTGACTTTGATACTTGCATCAAAGGTATAGGGAACACTCAGGAGGTCACCTTCAAAGTAATATACGGTTATACTTTTTCGTTTTGGGTCAACAATCCAGTATTCTCTTACCCCATATTTTTTATAATAATACAGTTTTCGTATATAGTCATCCGATGAATTACCGGGAGAGGCGATTTCTATAATGAAATCAGGAGCCCCGTTACAGCGTTTTCCATCTAGCTTGTCTTTATCACATACAACCAGAATATCCGGTTGTACAATCGTCAATGGATGATCCGATAATTTCACGTCAAAAGGCGCGGGGAAAACCGAACAATCTCCCTTCTTTTTTCTGATATAAGAGCTGATAGAAATCAGCAACTCAGTCAGAATGGCCTGATGTGCCTGAGAAGGGCTTGCCATGTACTGAATCCGGCCATCAAAAACTTCTGCACGTGTATTTTCCGGCAGAGAATCATACTCCTCTAATGTGATTATTTCCTGCTTTGGCGACAACATATTGAACACATCCTCTCTATATTGGACCCCTTATTGTTTATTCTAATACGAATTTTATATCTTCACAAATATTTTGTTTCCTAATTCTTACAATATCATGTTTTTACCAAAATCTCAACCTAAAAGCTTTTATATTTTTCTCTTGACTCTATACCTACTATAGTCTTTATACTTCTATTATAAACATCAACTTTACACAAAGAAAGGAATTAAGGATTATGAAGAAACTTATCAAAAATGCTCAGGCTATCGTAACATGCGATGAAAAAGATACGGTTTACCGTGATGCCGATATCTTAATTGACGGACAGGAAATTATGGAAATCGGTAAGAGCTTGTCTTCCGATGGCATTGATGAAGTCATTGATGCCAGAAACAAATTTGTCTATCCGGGTCTTATTAATACGCATCATCACTTTTTTCAGACATTTGTCCGAAACACAGTGAAAGTGGATTATCCCAATATGACGGTTCCGCAGTGGCTGGATCATATCTATCCGGTATTTAAGCTGATCAATCAGGATGTTATCTACTATTCTTCTCTTACAGCAATGGCAGATCTTCTGAAACATGGTTGTACGACAGCTTTCGATCATCAGTATTGCTACACTACAAACACAGGAAAACAAACCGTGGACCGACAGATGGAAGCAGCAGAATTACTGGGCATCCGCTATACGGCAGGCCGCGGAACCAATACCCTCCCGAGAAGTGAAGGCAGTACGATGCCGGAGGAAATGCTCGAGACTACAGATGAGTTTATCAGCGATTGTCAACGGATTATTGAAAAATATCATGATCCCGAAAAATTCTCAAAAAGACAGATTGTGATTGCTCCCTGTCAGCCGATGAACTGTTACAAAGACACCTTTATCGAATCTGTAAAACTTGCCAGGACCGAGGGCGTCCATCTACATACCCATCTGGGGGAAGGCGAAAATGAAGTAATCCAGCAGCGTTGGGGCATGAGAAGTCTCGACTGGTGTGAAAAAATTGATTTTGTCGGAGACGATGTCTGGATTGCCCATGGATGGGAATTAAACGATGATGAACTGGATCGCCTGGCAGACTATAAAACAGGAATTTCCCATTGCCCGGCCCCTGCAATTCTCGGCGGGTTTCCCATTTTGGACTTTAACAAGCTGCTCGATAAAGGTGTTCTTGTCAGCCTTGGATGCGATGGTTCTGCGACCAATGACAGTTCCAGTCTTCTGGACTCTCTTCGGATTGCTTATCTGATGCAGGCATTTTACAGTAAAGAACGCGGCGGATGTGTAAAACCTTACGAACTGTTGAAGATGGCAACAATCAACGGTGCGAAAACTCTTGGTCGAAGCGATATCGGCTCTCTGGAAAAAGGGAAGGCAGCTGACCTGTTCATGATAGATACCACCAGTCTTGAGCTGACAGGAACATGGCATGACCCTGAAAACCTGCTTCCCAGAGGCGGTGTGACCGGACCGACATGGCTGACAATGGTTGGCGGAAATGTTGTTTCGAAAGAAGGACATTTAGTAGGAATCGATGAAGAAAAACTCGCATATGAGGGAGAAAAAATCTGCACAAATGTCCTCAGAAACCACTGTGACGCATTTTAATTGGAGGCCTGAAAGAAATGGAAAATACCATGAGCACAAAAAACGGAAACATGAAAAAATTTCTGATAAACACCTTGCAAATATGTATCGGACTTTTTATCACAGGTATTGGTACGGCTATGATGTATCTGGTGAACTGGGGAAGCGCACCTGCAGCAACCATCGGCGATGGTGTTCATGTCGCATTTCATATAAGTTACGGTACAGCGGGAATACTGGTGAATATCCTGTTTCTTATCGTACTTGTATTTCTAGACCGATCTATAATCAGTATCGGTACAATTCTGGCAACATTCTTTATGGGAATCTTTATAGACGTCGGAGTTTTTCTGATAGAGCCATTTTATACTGATACCTTTTCCGTTTTCGCAAAAGCAGTCATTCTTGTCCTGGGCGGAATCATCACAGCGATAGGACTCGGCTATTATGTAGGCGTTAACTTTGGAATCGGGGCTATTGACGGTATGTCCGTAGCATTAAACAAAAAATTCAACATCCCATTTACAGTCTGCCGCTGGGGTGTAGATATTGTAATTACAGTTGTCGGAATCCTTCTTGGCGGGGCCTGGGGAGCCGGAACTGTTGTTTCCATAATTATCACTGGTCCAATCATGCAGGTTGTGATAAAATATTCACAGCAGTTTCGTGAGAAACATATAAAACAGGAAGACAATTAATTAACATGGAGTTTGTATGGAAATCAAATTATACAACATTGGAGAAATGAGCAGGCTTTTTAATCTGAGTGTTCAGACTCTGCGCTATTATGATAAAATAGGTTTGTTTATACCTGCATATAGAGAGACAAACGGATACCGGAAATATAAATTTGAACAGATATATAAACTGGCAGCCATCTGTCATCTGAGGGAACTTGGCTACCCCTTAAAGCTCATCGCGGAAATTATGAATACCCGAAATGTAGATACCTCATTAAATGAAATGGAAAACCGCCTCCATTATGTCAGGCGTGAAATCCGGTATTTGCAGAATACCGAAAACATTCTTGACAGAAAAATCCACTTCATCAAACGAGAGGTACCACCCTTTGATTCCATACTGGAAGATTCCATACAAAACTTTGAAACCCGTTATTATATTCTAATCGGGAATGAGGAGACCCTATACCAAGATAAATCCTTTTACCTCAATCCTACCATTGTTTTTTATGATGATAGGGGAGACCGTAAATTCGGAGCATATCTCGGGACGTCAAAAGAATTAAGGTCCGAAGACAAATGTATGAAAAGTATTCAGGCTGGAAAATATCTGATCCTATGGCATAAAGGCGGATATGACACGATCTGGCAGCATGTACTGGAAATACGAGAAAAATATCGTAACTTGAACCTCGAAAGCTGGTCGGTCCACTTTAACATCGTAGATCAATTCATAGAAAAGAATCCGGAACATTATCTCACAAAGATTCAGATTCTGATAAAAATATAGTCCCAAAAAACAAAGACCCCTGAGAACAGCCATCAATAGCTGTTTTCAGGGGTCTTCTTAGATTTTCAATCACAAAAACTACTGATACAAGTTTTCCTGCAAATAGGACCTGCACTGTGTAAGATCCGGCACAAGCACATCCATCTTTCGGATGACCGCCGGACGAAACGAACCGTCCTGTGGAATCCGATAGCTTTCAACATTGCCTGCCCCCATGGTAAACACGGTCATCGCATATCCCATAAGATCACCATGTGACAGGTCTGTTGTCAATAATGGGAAACCTTTGTCAATCAGTTTCAATATTGTATTCAGATCTGACTTTTTCGCCTTTTCAAATGCCGCTGTCAGTACTTCCCTCTGACGATTGGTTCTTTCATAGTCAGAATTTCCAACCGATCGATTTCTCGCATGAATCAGGGCCTGCTCACCATTTAGATGATTCATCCCTTCCTTTAGATCCCAATCCTCATCTTTTGCCTGGGGATCTAGAACCGTCTGACTATTTCCGATTACATAATCCGCCTCTCTTTGAGAAAGTTCCAGATCAATACCGCCAAGAAGATCGATACAGGACTGGAAACCTTCAAAGTCCACTTCTATATTTCCATCTATATGAACCCCGAAGTTTTTCTCCACTACCTGGTCAAGCAGATCCATCCCTCCAAACTGATAAGCCGCATTCATACGGTTATCACTGTATCCGGGAATCTGAACATACAAATCACGCATAAAGGAAGTAACCTGAATTGCACTTTTTTTCTTATTGATCGTGACCATCATCATAGAATCGGACCGCTGTCTTCCCTGTCCTTCTCTTCTATCCTGTCCGATCAGCATAATATTTACAACATCCCTATCTTTCATAATGTCCTTTGTCAGATCCGGCCATATTACATCTTCAGGCAAAATCTTCTGCAGATCACTATCGGAACTTTCATCCGCCTTATCCTCATCCGTTTCAAATGTCTCCTCCGAAGGATCAATCTTCTTATTGTCCTCTGTGGTTGTTTTATTTATCTTGCCAAGTGTATGCTGTGCATAAGCATATCCGGCGCCCAGAACGATGACAACAAGTAAAAGCACCGCAATTAGAATTTTGAAAACCACAGGCATCTTCTTTTTTTTCTTTTGTTTCATCTCATTCTCCTCATATGTCTTTCAGAAATTTTACCATGATATCTATATTATACACCTTTTTTGGGAAAATATGGGATATATTCTTCTGAACATTAAAATGGAGAACAGAGATAAAAAGAGTTAATCACACATCTCGAAGATCTTCTCGATATCCTTCTGTCTGAGTGGTTTAAACCCGCGAAGCACATCGCCGCCGCAAGCCTTTTTTGCCATAACCGGGTAATCTTCTGACTGGATTCCAACTTCGGATAAGGTGCTTTTCAGTCCCAATGTCTTAAAGAAAAAGTCCGAAAGCATTTCTATCGCCTTCTCGGCAATTTCCATATCCGGAAGAGTAGAATCTATCCCAAATACATTGACTCCAAACTGCACATACCTCGAAACTGTAGTCTCATCCAGGCAGTATTTCAGCCAGCGTGGTGTCAAAATTGCAAGTCCCAGACCATGCGTAATATCATACCTCGCCGATAACTCATGTTCCATCGGATGGCAGCTCCATTCTAAGTGCTTACCTCCGTTAATAAATCCGTTAATTGCCCAGGAAGACGTCCACATAAGATTGGCGCGTGCCTCATAATTATCAGGTTCTCTCAGAGCAGCGGGTGCGTACTTTATTACCGTTTTAAGAAGACCCTCCATGAAGCAATCCAACATATAAAGATCGGGCTCCATATTAAAGTAGACTTCCATGATATGACTCATCATATCTGCAGCTCCGCAGGCCGTCTGGTATGCACTCACAGTATACGTGTTAGTCGGATCTAGGAAAGAAACCTTCGGCTGTAATTTTTCTGATCCATTTCCTATTTTATCCTGTGTTTCGGGATTACTGATCACACCGCCACTGTCCATCTCGGAACCCGTCGCCGCAAGAGTTAAAACATCCAAAATAGGCAGTGCCTTTTTTACGGGTGCTCCTTTACTGAAAAAATCCCAGGGATCATGAACCACACAGGCAGCAGCTGCAATCCATTTTGTCGCATCAATCGTCGACCCGCCGCCTACTGCAAGCAGAACATCAATTCCCTCTTTCTTGCAGATTTCTGCTCCTTTTCGAACAGAATCAACCTTTGGATTCGGTTCAATTCCGGACAGTTCAAAATGCTCCAGACCTGCTTTCTCAATTTCTTTTATGATCGAATCATAGAGGCCTGACCTTTTGATAGAGCCCCCGCCATAGGTCAGCAGTACCTTTTTCCCATAATTGCTCAATTCTTCTCCCAGATGTATGAGCTGATTTTCTCCAAAATACACCTTTGTCGGAATATGATAAATAAAATTGTTCATAGACAAAACTCCTTTCGACATTTGTTTGCAGGTTAAATATATATTACATTAAATGTAGCCCCTTGGCAAATCTTCCCTAATCAGCGGCATACTCATACATCTCGGGCCACCTCTTCCCCTGGATAATTCCGAGCTTGGCATTTCCAGAACTTTTATTCCATGATCCCGCATAATACTATTGGTAACATAGTTTCTGTCATAAGCAATAACGGTTCCCGGGCTGACACATAGCGTGTTTGATCCGTCATTCCACTGTTCCCGCTCAGATGCCATTCGGTCCATTCCTCCACAGCGAATCATAGTCACCTGGTCTAACCCAAGGCATCGGCATAGAATATCTGGCAGATTACCTCCATGCTCCGTAACTTTTAAAGATCCTTTCCGATCACCGGAATCTATTTCAAAGACCTTTAGATTGTCCAAGATTCCCGGATGAACGATAAACTTGTCAAAATCAATCTGAGTTAATACCGTGTCCAAATGCATAAATGCCCGGATATTTGGTATATCAAGTGCAAGTATTTTCTGAACTTGTGCATTTTCGTCAGAAAAGATATTTTCTGCCAGCTGCTCAACTGCCTCTGGTGTCGTCCTCTGGGAAATTCCGACAGCAAGTACATGTGGACTCAGATTCAAAATGTCTCCACCTTCAATACAGAAAGGATTTTCTCTCGTATAATAAAAAGGAATATTATCTGAAAAATCCGGATGATTTTCTAAAATCAGTTTTCCATAAATTGTCTCGCGTCTTCTTGTCCGGGAATACATATAGTTTAGGCTGACCCCATCCCCGATCGTAGCAAAAGGATCACGGGTAAAATACAGGTTTGGTATGGGATCTAAGAGGAAATGGCTATTCAGGTTCACAAGCTTTGATAAAGGGCTGTCCCCCACACCACTGACCTCATGTAAACCAATTCCTGACATTGTCTTAAGAATCAGTTCTTTTTCATCTTTGATTCCATTCAACAGATCAAATAATGACTCCTTATATTTTTGCGCCAGATTTTCACCTTCCCGAATAAATTGGCGGATAAACTCTCCCCGAAGTTTTGGATCATTTTTCAATACCTCCGCTGCCAAATCCTCAAGATATACGACTTCCACACCCAGCTCCTGCAGCATCTTCGCAAAGTAATCGTGTTCCTGCTGCGCCGCCTTGAGATAGGGAATATCATCAAAGAGCAATCGCTCCAGCTCACCCGGCACAAGATTCTCCAATTCTTTTCCAGGTCTGTGAAGCATTACCTTCTTTAATTTACCAATTTCACTTGTCACATGAACAGGCATTTTCAAGCACCTCCATTTTTTCTGATATACCGTCTCCGCGCACAAAGCGGAGAAGAAGGCCAGGCTAAAAGCCTGCCTTCTTCTTGCTTTATGCTGATAAGTCAGGGAAGGATCTTCCCCGCTGACAGATAGAGTTCGTACCACTCTTCTCTGGTAAGTTCTACATCCGGAGCCTTGCAGAGTCCTTTGATGTGGTCGAGCCCGGTCGTACCGACGATGACCTGAATTCCTGCAGGATGTCGAAGCAGCCATGCAACTGCAATCGCATTTTCGGTGACATCATATTTCTCCGCAAGTCTGGTCAGAACTTCATTTAATTTGGGAAATTTATCACTTCCGATGAAAGTTCCCTCGAACATCCCATACTGAAACGGTGACCACGCCTGCAGTGTAATGTTCTTCAGCCTGGAATATTCGATAATTCCGCCATCTCTGTCACATCCCGCATCGCTGTGAATATTCACATTTAACCCTGCATCAATTGTCGGGCAGTGAGCGATACTCAGCTGAATCTGATTGATCTGAATCCGGTTGTCGCAGCAACGGTTCAGCAGCTCCATTTGCATGGGGTTCTGGTTGCTGACACCAAACGTCTTCACCTTTCCGTCTCTTGTAAGCTCATCAAATGCCTCTGCAACCTCTTCCGGTTCCACCAGCGCATCCGGTCTGTGGAGTAATAAACTATCCACATGATCCGTTCCCAGTCGTTTCAGACTTCCATCCACCGATTCAATGATGTGTTTCTTCGAAAAATCAAAACTTATTCCTGGATTAATCCCACATTTCGTCTGAATGAACATCTTGTCTCTCAGACTCGGCGTGAGTGCTTTTCCGAATACCTCCTCTGATCTTCCGCCGCCATAGATATCAGCATGGTCAAAGAAATTAATACCATTTTCCAGCGCTGTTTCAATTATTGCCTGAACCTTCTCCGCCGATAAACTGTCAATTCTCATGCATCCCAGTCCTACACGGGATACCTCCGGTAAATCCCTGCTCAGATTAAATGTTTTCATTGTAATTCACCAAACCTTTCTTAATATGTTGTATATTACACTTCTTTTACTGCCTATCGATCCAGCCTAACCAGCGCATTTACATAAATTTTTACCGCACAAATGATATTGGCGACTGACTCTGTTTAAAGCTATAATCAAATCACCATATGTTTTTACAACTTTTTAATTCTTTGTTACCATAATAAGTCATACGCACGTTCTAATCAAGACTTTTCTGACATTTGTTAACATTATTTATAATTTATATTATTTATCAGAAACCTCCCGCCAAACCTGCTATTTTACTTATATTTGATCATCAATTACCTGATAGTGAAAAAGGATGTTTCAAACTTTTCGTCTGAGACACCCTTTATTATTATTTCACAGATTTAAGTTTTAATCCACTTCAAATGATGATCCTCATCAACGACCGGCTTAAGCCTGCGCCACTTTATGCGGGTTCAAAATATTATCAGGATCAAATACTCTCTTGATTCCATTCATCAGATCAATATTTTCCTCCGGCAGTGATTCCTTCAGATAAACTTTCTTCGCGTATCCGATCCCATGTTCTCCGGAGACCTGTCCGCGAAGTTCATACGCTTTATCATAGATCTTTTCCATCGTCGCCTTCATGCGTTTCTCCCACTCTTCGTCGCTCAGATCATCTTTTAAGATGTAAGCATGAAGGTTACCGTCTCCGGCATGGCCAAAGCTCTTAATCCGGATGTCAATCTCTTTATGAAGATTGTGTAGATAGGTAACCATCTCATTGACGTGATTTCTGGGGACAACCATATCCACCTCATCCATGTCAGTGGTGGACCCTTTGATTGCTTCAAGAAATGCTCCTCTGGCTTTCCAAATTGAGTCTTCTCTTTCCTCTGTATCAGAGATAAGCACATCGATGGCTCCCTGAGCAAGACAGAGTTTTGCCACATTGTCATATGCCTGTTCAATCTCCTCCACAGAGTTTCCGTCAAACTTCAGCAGCAGATAAGCGTCCGACTGGTTATCCGGAAATGCCTTTCCCAGATATTTTTCAGCATCCTCGATGACCTCTCTCTGCATAAATTCGATGGCTGTCGGTATTGATTTCGATTTGATAATCAGCGGAACGGTATCAATTGCCTGATCCAAGGTCGGAAATGGAATCAGCAGACTGATCACTTTTTTCGGAAGCGGTAGAAGCTTTAAAATAGCCTTCGTGATGATACACAGTGTTCCTTCCGATCCCACAATCAGATCCCTCAGATCATAGCCGGAACTGTTCTTTACCACTTTTCCGCCAAACTGTGTAATTTCTCCGTTCGGAAGTACAACTTCGAGTCCCATCACATAATCTCGTGTCACACCATACTTTACAGCACGCATTCCGCCGGCATTCGTGCTGATATTTCCTCCGATAGTCGCTGATTTTTCACCCGGATCCGGTGGATAGAAGAAGTCATGGTCTTCGACATAGGAAGCCAGCTCCATGAGCAAAACTCCAGGTTCTACCGTAATCGTCAGGTTCTCTTCATCCAGCTCCAGGATATGATTCATCAGGCTGGTATCAATCATGATTCCATGTTCAATCGCTACGGAAGAACCGACCAGGCCGGTACCTGAACCTCTTGGTGTCACAGGTATGACATTCTCATATGCATATTTCATAATCTCAGATATTTCCTGTGACGAAGTAGCCTTTACAACAATATCGGGATAGCTGCTTGTGCCGCTAAGTTCATCGTGGCTATACTCTTCATTGATCTGATCTCCCCTCAGGACACGCTCGTTGTCATTCACAATCTCCCTGATGCGGCTGATATCCTTTTCATCGATTTTTTTATAACTCATGCCTGTACCCCTTTCTTTTGTTCCAGCTTTTTGATTAGCTGCGGAACAATATCATAAAGATCACCGACCAGACAGTAATGTGCCGTCTTAAATATCGGAGCTTTCGGATCTTTGTTAATTGCAAAGATATTTTCTGAATGATTCATTCCTGCAACAAACTGTACAGAACCGGATACCCCGCAGGTGATAATCAATTTCGGTCTTACCGTTCGTCCGCTGAGTCCAATCTGGTATTTCGCATCCATCCAGCCATTTTCCATCATCGGTCTTGTACAGGCCAGCTGCCCGCCGAGCAGCTCTGCCAGATGTTCGAGCATCTTCAGATCTTCTTTTTTCTTCACACCACGCCCTGCAGCAACCAGAATATCGGAGTTTTCTATAAACTGTTCTTTTTCTTTCGGAATAATATCCAGCACCTTTACATGCGATATCAGTTTATCATCGGGAATCTCTTCCTTTACAATCTCACCGGACTCCTCTTCTTTCCTTACAGGTGCATTCATGATCTTATAACGAACCGTAGACATCTGAGGCCTGTGGTTTGGTGTCTTAATATGAGCCATGATATTTCCGCCAAATGCCGGGCGAATCTGAGATAAGTCCGTGCTCTCGTTCATCTGGAGAACCGTGCAGTCTGCCGTAAGACCGGTATGCATTCTGGCGGCAACTCTTGGTGCAAGCTGACGTCCGACTGTCGTTGCCCCGACCAGGATGGAAGACGGTTTCACTTTTTTGATAAAGTTTTCAAACACTGCCGTGTACGGCTCAATCTGGAAGCGTGCCAGCTCCGGTTTATCATATACATAGACTTTATCAACGCCATAGTGCAGAAGCTCTCTGCTCTTTTTCTGAATGTTGCTGCCCATGAATATGGCATAGACCGGATACCCTACTTTATCTGCCATTTCTCTTGCCTTGCCAAGAAGTTCGAATGTCACCGGATGGATGACTCCGTCCACATGATCCACATAGACAGCAATACCCTTCCATGCATCCTTGTCGATCTGTTCTTCCTTCATATCCTCAACGTATTCCATAGCTCCTTTTGGACCCTTTTTTACGCAGAGACGACACATCTTACAGGCGGCATTGATGACTACTTTGCCGTCCTTTTCCTCCATTGCCCCGAATGGACAGATTGAGATAAGATCCTGATTATTTTTAATCTTGTCCTGATGTACAATTAATCTCGCCATGGTTGTATACCCTCCTTATGCGAATTTCATATCTACAAGTTTGTCAAATAGTTTGTCTGCCAGCACATCGTCAGCGTCTTCCCACACCTCTTTTTTATCACTTACTTCAGGAGGAAAGATCTTCTGTACCTGTGTCGGTGACCCATTCAGGCCATAGTGTGTCTCATCTTTGTCTTTCATATCATCCAGCGACAGCACCTGAATCTTGCGTTCTCTTGTATCCTTCTTTTTCACATAAGAGGGAAGTCTCGGTGAGAAGATATCCTTGTCTACAGCCAGAAGACAGGGAAAGCTTACCTTTGCAACTTCTGTCTCACCCGGAAGATCCATGCTGACCGTAATCCCTTCATCGTCGATTTCGTCAAGGCTTACAACGTCTGCTACACATGGAATATTCAGCCACTCAGATATCTCAGGACCTACCTGTGCTGTATCTCCGTCTGTTGTCTGCCTTCCACATAAAACCAAATCGAACGTTCCACATGCTTTGATTCCCTGCGCCAGTGTATAGCTGGTCGCCAGAACATCCGCACCGCCAAACTTCCTGTCTGACAACAGTGTGCCCGAGTCTGCTCCCATCGAATATGCCTCGCGGATCACCTGCATTGCCTGCGGCGGACCCATGGATATGACGTGAATACTGCCACCCATCTTTTTCCTGATTCGAAGTGCTGTTTCCAGTGCATATAAATCATATGGATTCATCTTGGAAGCGGCGCCGTCCCTTTTTAACACTCCGGTAACCGGATCTACTTCAACCTTATTACTCTCCGGTACCTGTTTGATACATACTAGAATTTTCATTTATCCAAACCTCCATTTTTTATATCAGTATACTGCCTGCAAAGGCAATACAGCCTGCGATAATAATAAATAATAAACAATACTTCATAACTGAATTCATAATTTTACTTTCTTCCCCAGCCTGGCTGGTAGCTGCGGTTCCAATTGCAATTGTCTGAGGGGAAATCATCTTTCCTATCGTAGCACCAACTGTATTGACTGCCGCAAGCCATGCCTGACTAATCCCTAAATTGGAGGCTGTTTCAGCCTGAAGTGAACCGAATAATACATTGGAAGATGTTCCGCTTCCTGTCACAAATGTGCCAATCGCACCGACAAATGGTGAAATAAACGGATAGAATCTTCCAGTCAGTGTAACCAGCATACCGGCAATTGCTCCGATCATTCCACTGTAACCCATGATTTTAGCCATAGCCATAATTGATATAATGGTCAGAATTGTTTTCCACATCTGTTTCAGAGAATCTTTCAAGGCACCCCACATCTGAGTAATACCCGCTCCCTGTACTTTTCCTCCAATCACGGCTGCCAGCAATATCATCACCCCGGGCGTCGCAAGCCATGTGAACGTATAGGGTTCTGCCCCTTCTCCCCGATAGATCGGAAGAGATGTCTTCACTGAGGCAAGAGCGTCGTGCACGGGCGGTATAAGATTCGAAGTAAGCAGCAGGAAAACAAAAATCAGAATAAACGGCAGCCAGGCCTTTCCTGCTTCTTTTCCTGTGATATGTACCTCTTCTTCTTTTTCTGTTTGAATCTCATACTCGGAATTCGTATTCTTATACCATTTTTTTGCTACAAGAACGGTAACAGCCATAGAGCAGATGGAACCGATGATAACCGGAAGTTCCGGTCCCAGAAATCTGGCAGCCAAAAGTTCCGGTACCGCAAAAGACACACCGGAAGACAAAACCAAAGGCCATATATCCTTTAAAGCCTTGAATGATTTCCCGGCAATCATCACCATAAGAAAGGGTGTGATCAAAATCAGCGGTAAAAGCTGAACGGTTGTATTCCAGGTTATGACTTCACTGGAAAGCCCTGTAATCTGAGCAAGGGTGACGGTCGGAATACCAACTGATCCAAAAGCAGTGGGTGTTGCATTTGCAACCAGACAGGCTGTTGTCGCTACAATTGGAGAAAAACCCAATCCACATAACATGCTCGCCGGTATTGCAACAGCTGTTCCAAAACCCGCCATTCCTTCCATAAATCCGCCAAATCCCCAGCCGATAATTAAAAGCAGTATTCTTTTATCTTTCGATACTCCGGCCAGCATCTGCTTAATCAAATCCATACTCCCCGTGGAAATACACAGATTATATGTAAAGATGGCAGCTACAATTACAAGACTGATCGGCCATACCGCCATGGCGGCCCCCTCTAGTCCTCCTGTTACGCAATCCAGCAAAGGCATCTTCCAATAAAATACCGCCAAAACCACAGTTAATGCCAAAGCAGATGGACAGGCCTTAAACGCCGGCATTTTCAACTTACTTAGTGCAAACATCAGCCATATAATCGGAAACAATGCCAGCACAAATTCTACAACTCTCATCAGGTTACCTCCCCATAGGACAATAATTGGTTGTACCAATCCCCGCATGAAAGAACTTCAGCATTAATGGCTGAAGTTATGTGTGATTGGCTCACTAAATCTTTATAAATTAAGTATATTGCATTGTGATTTTAGTGTCAAGATATGTTTATATTTTCACACTATTGTCTATATTTTAACGTGATTGTTTATTTTTTGACATATTAGAAGGGATAATTTGCTTTCTGTGTATTTATTATTTTTCAACTATAAATCGCAGTCATTTCATGTAATAAGCAAATTCTTATTGAATATGTATGGAAAAGAAGATTTAAATTTGTTATAATTATCATGAGCTTTGATAAAGATAAGCGCGTATTATGGATTTAGGTTGTAACATTTTGGATATTGTCTAATTAATCATGGAGGTTATTATGACTTTACTACAACTCAAATATTTTATTTTAGTTTCAGAAACAGGTAATTTCACCCGCGCAGCGGAGCAAGTCTATACATCCCAGCCGACAATAAGTCGTCAGATGCAGATGTTGGAAGACGAATTAGGCTACCCTCTTTTCGATCGAAGCAGCAAACCCATCCACCTTACCGAGCCCGGACAAATACTTTATGAAGGTGTGAAAGAAGCAATTTCAAAGATAGATGATACCATTGATATGGCAGCAATTGCATCTGAAGGGAAAAGTGGTTCATTGTCTATTTCTTTTCAAGCCGGTTATTATTCAGAATATGCATTCTTTCCTATTATTAACAAACTTCGTCAAACCTGGCCATCACTACATATACGATGTAATAAATTATTTTCATGGGAACAAATCAAGGGACTGAAACATGACTGCATAGATGTTGCTATTGGTCTTGAAATTCCTAACTGGGACAAATCCGGTTTTATTGTCAAACCGTTGAAAAAAGTAGAAACTCTGATTGTTATGTCTGCTCAGCATAGGTTAGCCAATAAAGAATCTCTTGAATATGATGATCTTCGTGGGGAAACGTTTTATCTTACTGCTCCCAATGGATATCAGGTGGACAAAATTTTCAAAGGCCGTTTTGATCTTACAAATGTCCATCAGGTTGAAGTTAATTCGTCAGAAATCGCTTATTTCAAAGTATTATCGGATAACGGACTCACCATCTCAAATCCCTTTGACCCAACATTGTTAAATAATCCTCAATATCATTCTATTAAGTTTGATTCCGAATACTCTGACTCTTATGTTTGTGTCGTCAATCCCGATAATACAAATCCAGCAATACAACTTTTTCTGGACTCAATTAATAAGTTTGTTAAACATCAGAAGGAGCCATCGATATCAAGGAGGCGGTGATAATTAACCGCCTCCTTGATCTAATAACTGATCCCTATTTTATGTTTTTTTGTATTCACTGCTTTTTCTTCTCGTCTAATTCTGATCACCTTAATCAGAAGTGATACAGTCATAATAATCCCTATAAAACCGGTAATCGGGAAAAGGAAATTAATAATTGCGGAAAAAGGAAGTACTCCACCGAGCACAATTCCAAATATCAGCATTCCGACAATAAAGAGCTGACTCTTCTTTGTCTTTTCCTGTCCTGCAAAAAACCAGTTATTGATGACCCACATATAACCGGCCGCAGTCGTAAAGATACCGACGAAAATAATAACCGAATAGGTCCAGCTTCCCGCCGGCCACATCTGATCTAATGCAGCGAGTGCCGGGAATGTATACATCTGATTAGTAGCAGGATTAATTAGCGTGTTAAAGTTTGTCAGCATCATAATCAAAAGAAAACTGACACAGACATAAACGCTGCCTCCGGAAAGAACTCCGGATACAACTGCTTCTTTTGAGTCCTTTGCCCTGCTTCCCAGTGTGTAATAAAAAGGAAAGCCGGATGTCAGACACATTGTTGCATATAAAATACCCTCCATCCATGGGGAGTTCAATTTATCAAGTCCAGGAATCCAGCAGAAAGGCGGCTGAGCAAAAAGATTTGCCTGCAGGATCTGCCCCTGTTCGACTGCGCTTTCAGCCATACCGGCAT
>DHNM01000033.1:0-27128 GCA_002409525.1 Eubacterium sp. UBA5416
AGCATGCGTGATTTGGTTCAATGCTATTTAATTCCACATCTGGAAAGTACATGAAATTTTTTAATAATATTGTCAAAAGTGATGGTAATGTATCCAAATTCAGTAATACTGGAGTTACAGGATATTTTAGCAATAATTGTTTTTATCCGGCAGCAATTGATGATATAAATGGTCCATCAAATCACCCAGGTCTTATAACTGCTGAACCGATGTTAGTCGATCCGGGGAAGGCTGGGATAGGCATTATCAATACAACAGGATATAAGCTACAAGGTTTATCTCCTTGTATTGATGCAGGCATAATGGTCTCTGATAGTGGGGAAAGAGATTTTTGGGGGAATAGCCTTTATAACGCCACACCAGACATTGGTGCTCATGAATATCAAAATAAGCCTGTTGGAGAAATCACTGTAGATGCAGAAGCAGATGCTTATGTGAGAAATGGATCCTATGTTTCGTCTAACTTTGGTGATGAAATGTCATTGACTGTAAAAGCAGATGCCACAGGATATGCCAGAAAGAGTTTTGTGCGATTCAATTACAATAATTTCAAAAAACATACAGTCGAATCGGCAAAAATTAGACTGTATGTTTCAGGTGTTAATACATCCTTGTGGAGAACTGTTAAGATTTATGGAACGGATGATAAATCATGGAACGAAACAGAAATTACTTGGAAGAATGCTCCAGTAGGAAATAGCCTTTTAGGAGAGGTGAATGTAAGTAATACTTCTGATTTATGGTACGAATTAGACGTAACTGACTATATCAATAGTAATATGTCTGATAAAACTGTTTCATTTCTTGTAACCAATGAGGGGGAAAGTGATAGTAAAAGTGATGTTTCTTTTGCTTCAAGGGAGATGGGACCAAAAGCCCCAGAACTTGTTATAAAATAGCTCGTCTAATGAGGGGTGCTAAATCATCCCTCATTTTTATCGAAAATGAGGCGATATAAAAATGAAAAGAAATAGGTTATTATTTTTAACAATATTATTACTTGTAATACTGCTATTAGATAATGGGCACAAGGATCGTTATCAGATAGTTGCAAGGGTTAATGGTGACCCGATTGTACTGGAAGAATTCAAACAAAAACTCGTTGATAACAGTGCGAGTGTATATCAATATTTTAATGAAAAGTATGGTGCTGTGGATAGCGAGAATTTTTGGACTACTGGATATAGTGGAGAATTCCCCATAGAGATCGCCCGAAAGAAAACGTTAAAGGAACTTGTAGAAGTGAAAGTACAGCAGCAGATGGCAAAGGAATATGGACTACAAGTTAATATTAACTATAGAGATTTTATGAAAGAATTGGAAGAGGAAAATAAATCCAGGAAGCAGGCTACTGTAAAGGGGAATGTCCTTTATGGACCGCAGCAGTATGATTATAATGATTATTTTACATATTCTTTTAATATATTGCGAATGAAACTTCAAGAAGAACTCATAGGAAAAGAGATACTAGTTACAGACCAGGATATAAAAGATTTTTATGGAAAAAACCAAAATAAATATTTTGAAGGGATTTCATTTAAAGACGCCAGAAGTAATATACAAACGGAATTGATAAATACAAAATATAAAAAAATAGTACAAAATGCTTGCGATGAAGCAAAGGTGAAAATCAATAAAAAGGTTTATAAAGATATTTTTATAAGGTGAATATAATTCGCTATATAGAAAAAAGCAAATTTTTTTCTATATATACAAAAGTTTCTATCTTGTTCTTTCTATGTGATGATCTCATAATTAGTGTTGCTAAGAAAACAGGAGTTGGGAGGATAGATTATGTCTAGGAAAGCAAAAGTATTGACAGGGAAAAACCATAGTATCTGGAATGAGTATAAGAAATGCAAATATCTTTTTTTATTATTAATTCCTGTTATTGTGTATTTCTTTATTTTTCATTACCTGCCTATGTATGGGGTAATCATTGCGTTTAAGGATTTTTCGCCACTTAAGGGAATTATTAGAAGTGACTGGATTGGGTTGAAGCATTTTCGAAAACTTTTTTCGGGAATGTATTTTTTGCCGGTTTTACGGAACACATTAATCATAAGTTTCTCTAAACTGCTATTTGGTTTTCCAGCTCCGATTATACTTTGTCTGGTATTGAATGAAGTAAAATCGTTACGCTTTAAAAAGGCAGTTCAGACAGTTTCTTATCTTCCTCATTTTATAGGGTGGGTTGTACTAGCCGGTATTGTCAAAGAAGTATTCTCACCATCGCATGGACTGGTAAACTACATTATACAGTTATTCGGCGGAAACCCTATTTTCTTTGTTGGAAGTAAGCAATGGTTTCGCCCTGTAATTGTTGGATCCAGTATATGGAGAAATATAGGATGGGATTCCATTGTTTATATGGCTGCTATTGCAGGCATTGACTCACAACTTTATGAAGCGGCCGATCTGGATGGTGCAGGTAGAATGCAAAAAATACGGTATATTACCTTACCAAGTTTAATTCCCACAATTGTAATTATGTTTATTTTTGCTGTAGGTGGTGTGATGGCAGATGATTTTGATCAGATCTATAATATGTTGAATGCCCAGGTCATGGATGTAGGAGATGTAATTGGTACATATACTTACCGGGTAGGTCTGCAGCAAATGGATTATGGATATGCAACGGCAGTGGGCTTATTTAAAAATGTGATTTCCTTAGTACTGGTAACTTTATGTAACAAACTATCAAAAACATTAAGCGGAAGTTCACTGTGGTAGGGGGATATGTGATGAAGAAAAAAGTCGGATTTTCTACAATTATTATATATATACTTTTAATTTTACTGGCAGTGGTTACTATTGTACCATTTATTCAGGTGTTCACAATTTCTATGAGTCCTCCAGAAGTTGCATCTTCTTATGGGTTGCACCTTATACCAACAAAATTTGATTTTAGTGGTTATAGGTCGATTTTAAAACATAGAAACTTATGGGTATCCTATAAGAACACTATAGTAAGGACTTTCTTAGGCACGATCCTGAGCATGTTTCTTTATATCATTGGTGCGTACCCATTATCTAAGAAGTATTTGCCACACAGAAAATTCTGGACAATGATTATTGTTTTTACTATGTATTTTAGTGGCGGCATGATTCCTGATTATTTACTTGTGAACAACTGGCTGAAATTATCGAATACAGTCTGGGCATTAATTTTGCCGGGTGCTATGAGTGCCTACAATCTTATTATTGTGAGAAACTTTTTTGAAGCAATACCAGATTCCTTGGAAGAATCAGCCAAGTTAGACGGGGCAAATGATATTACAATTCTCTTTCGAATTATTGTTCCATTATCGAAGGCTTGTCTTGCAACGGTCACATTATGGTGTATTGTCGGTAACTGGAATGCGTGGTTTGATTGTATGCTTTATATTAAGGATGAGTCGAAATATGTATTGCAGTATACTCTACAGAAAATATTGCTGGATGGACAGACGCAGGATATTAATCTGAAGGTTGGTATGGTTGTCAATACAGAAACTATGAAAATGGCAGCACTTGTCGTTTCTATCATACCAATTATGATTATATATCCATTTTTACAAAAGTATTTTTCATCAGGGGTTATGGTAGGAGCCATAAAAGAATGATATTATCAGAAATTTCTGATAATTCAGAGATATATAGTATGTGTTTTAGAAGGCTTGGACACATATTGTATGTGCATAGATATTGCACAGAAAAGGAGGATATATGAGAAAAAACCAATTTAAAAAACATGTTGCTATGGGTCTGACGATGATACTAGCCATGAGTACATTTGCCGGATGCGGTAAGAGTGATTCTAGAAGCAAAGAAACAGCAGCGAATACAACATCTGAAAAATCTGCAGACAAAGAAAAAGCAGATACGAATAAGAATGAGGACCCTGTAACGATTGATTGGCTGGCTTATAACTGCTATGGGCAACCAGATCCGAATGCAGAGGTGGTAAAGGAAATTGAACAAAAGTTTAATGTAAAACTTAATTTTTGGTATGTAGACGATCAAAAATGGGATGAAGTATTGGGAGCTAAGCTTGCTTCCGGAGACATGCCAGATGTTATGAGGATTAAAAACACTTCAAATATTGCTACATATGTTAAACAGGGTATTCTGGCAGAGGTAACAGATGACATGCTTGCTAAGGTGCCTACATATATGAAGTATATTAAACAATTTGATACAACTGGAAGTGCTTTTACTGACCTGTACTATGATGGAAAATTATATGGATTTAAAACTCCGTCTGATACAGGAGTTTATCCTACAGTGTTGACATGGAGACTGGATTGGCTGAAGAAAGTTGGAATGAATAAGATGCCTTCTACCATTGATGAATTTGAAAAGGCAATCTACGCATTTCGAAATGATGATCCGGATGGAAATGGAAAGAAAGATACTTATGGTATGTCGAATACAGTTATGAATGCAGTGTTTGGAGCATATGGAGCGATACCTTTAAAAGAATTTAGAGGAACTGGAACACAGAATCTTTTTTATACAATGAAGAATGATAAGGTGGCATTCGCATGTGTACAGCCGGAAATGAAGGAGGCTTTGAAAAAACTGCAGAAGTGGTATAAAGATGGCGTTATTGATCCTGAGTTTGTAACCGGTGAGAATACTGCTGGATATTGGGCAACTTCGCAGGCTTTCGAAAATGATAAGGTTGGAGTTACTGGCATGGCCATGAGTGCACACTGGGCACCGCCTTTGACAGAAGGAACGAGCGGTGGGGCATGTTATACTGGGTTTACGGCTTTGCATCCAGATACAAAATGGGGAGAGACGATTGATATTGGGTCAGCAATTACCGGACCTTCAGGGGAGTCAGGAACCCATACCTGGGGAGCTTTCAATACAACAGGTGTAGGCATTACAACAAAGTGTGCAAAAGATCCTAGAAAAGTAAATGCAATATTTAAAATACTTGAGACGTATAGTTCTGATGATGACTATGCAACTTTAGCTTCCTTTGGTATTAAAGATGTGAACTATAAAATAAATGCTGATGGAACAAAAACACAGATAGAACCTTATAATGAACTTTCTGATAGTTCCAGAGCAGGGATTGGTGTGGTTACCATTGGGTACAATCCAATCACTACGCGGGGAAATGCACCAAAAAGTTATGAATTCTATGATAAATATAAAACAACTGGATATGAGGATATATTAGTTCCCCAGACTGAGGCAGCCAGCCA
Organism: Eubacterium sp. UBA5416; assembly: GCA_002409525.1. GTDB lineage: Bacteria > Bacillota > Clostridia > Lachnospirales > Lachnospiraceae > Novisyntrophococcus. The sequence continues at coordinate 5,202 of DHNM01000033.1, forward strand.
GTATTTGACCGATTTAAAAACATATGCTCTGGATTCTTATATCAAAATTATAACGGGTGAAGAAAAAATTGATTATTTTGATACTTTTGTTTCCAAATTCAATGATATGGGCGGCAAGCAGATTGTTGATGAAATCAATGAAGCGGTTGCAAAAAATAATTAATTGATGAAAAGAAATAATCTATAGTAAAAAGGGTGCATAAATGCACCCTTTTTACAAATGAATTTCATGAACAATTATGAAAGACTGGTGTAAAAATTGAGTGAAATAATTAAAGACATATTAAAAAAAAGTTATTATGAGTCTGCATATAATTGCAAAGCTTGTAACTATAAAGTGCCTGTAAATACACAGAGAGAGGTTGCAGAAAAAAAGAAGGCATTGGAAAAGCTTCTTAAAGAAAAAGCAAAAATACCGTTTAGAAGTGAGAGTTATCATGATATTTTAGATTCTATAAATGTGCAGGAGTTAGAAAATTTGTTGAGTGAAGATGGAAGATTTATAGATTTGAATGAAAATGTAGAGGATAGTCTAAAGGGAATTGTAAGACTAGCAAATATTGCGGAAAAGTATCATTGGCATTCAGGACTTCCATGGAAAAAAGATGAAAAGAAATGTTTTTTAAAAGCGGTGATTAGATATTGTAAAATTGAAGCTGACAGAGAAGACCTTCATGAAAGCAGGTTTCATTCGTCTATCTTTAAATTTCCAACTGCAGCCATTAATATTTTTTATTCGCTGCTTCCAGAAATGATAAATATTGAAAAAAACAAAGGTACCGGCATGGGAGGCGATGAAATAGAAACATACCGTCAGCTGCTTAGAGTCGGTCTGCTGCCATGGACAGTTCCGTTAAGAGATGATCATACAGATAAACATCCTATCAGTGTTGAACGTTTTCGAAATCATGTATGGTGGGTGTCTGCTAACGCTCTAGGATACAGACCTTTGCTGTATTCTGCATTGATGTTTCGAAGTGTTGAGATGATGGATGTTCTGGTCTATGTTGCAACTCATGCTATATATCCAGTTTCATCAACAAATGAGAAGGATGCCTTTTGGAAGGAAGGTATTTGTGCAGATGGGTTTGGATGGGGACATGGGCGTCAGGTTTATAATACGGGATATCCGGCTGATGGGATGCAGGGGATTTTCACTATTTTCCAGTGCGCTAAGAATACTCCATGGGAAAAAGCATTAGATTCATTAGATTTTAGATGGATGTTTAATTTTATACGTGGTATTACATGGGGGGCTTATAAAAAATATTCAGCCCCTATGCAGGGAAGAGAGATATTTAAAAAGAGAGACATCTCTTCTATAAAATACTGCAAAGAGGAAGAATATGCCATGCTGCTCATGAAAAGTTTAAAGGATTCAGTTTATGATAAGCTGACCGCAGACGAATGTAGAGAAGTAGACGATTATATAAAAAATGGAGGTGCTGACGGATTAAAAGTACCTGAAGGTTATTACGATGGAATCCGTTTTTTTTGGAATAACGATACATTAATTAAAAAGACAAAGTCTTACTATTTTTATGTCAATATGGCTTCTAGCCGACGGGACGGGGTAGAGTTTGCTGATCAGATGGCAGACAAAAGAAACTATTTTACAGCTGATGGTTCCTATGTAATTCTTAAAGATGGTGATGAATATTCCGATGCTATGGGGACCTGGGATGTGAGCAGATTGCCAGGCGTTACAGAAAGGGATTTGAAAAATAAAGAAATTAAGACAGAAACAAACTGGCATGGTTACCGAAGTAAATATAACTTTGCAGCAGGAGTATTCCGTGGCTCTAATGGAGTAGCAGGATTTATATTTGAAAAGAATGGAAAGCGAGAGGCAGATGGGGCTGGTATTGTTTACGACGATTTTACTCATAAAATATTGGGAGTGAGAGCATATAAAGCCTATTTTTACATAGGAGATACGGTGATGTGCTTAGGAGCCGGAATTAGCGATGTTTATCCAGATTTAGGAAAAGCAATACAGACTCAAATAAATAATACAAAATGGAAGTCTAATGTTAATATTTTAAGTAAGGAAGGTAAAATATTAGAAGTGATTCAGGAAGAAAACACACTGATGTATAATGAAAAGCCTCTTTATCTATCCCATGCAGGAATTATTTATGGGATATTGCCAGATGGAAATTCTGAGATCGTTATAAGTACAAAAAAGAAAAAAACGCATTGGCAGGATCTTAATTTCTTAAATGATAAAGTTAAGGATAAGGTGTGTCCCGTGTTTGAACTGTCTCTTAATCATGGAAAGAAGCCTGTAGATGAAAGTTACGCATACTATATGTATTGTGGTGATTTAGAATCTTGTACATATCTGAAAGAGAAGGAACTGGTGGTTTTATCTAATTCGAAGTCGATTCAGAGTGTTGCAAATTCGAATCAGAGTATTGTCCAAGCTATTTTTTATAATTCGGAAATCACACTGAAAACCAGAATGCGTGATATAAGAGTATCATCAACTTCTGCAATCATGTTGGAAACATCTGAGAACGCCTATTACATTACTGTTTGTGATGCTACTCAAAATAGAGATCTAAAATCTATCACTGTCTCCATTTGTGAAAAAGGTGAGGTGCGTTGGAAAGAGGTTTGTATTCAGATGCCTACAAAATCTTTGATTGGAAAGCCAGTTTCTGTAAAGGTAAACAGATAGGCTAAATATGAACTTCCAGTGAATGATACAGAGCAGATGGGGAGAATCTTACGAATCATTTGAATCATTGGCTGGTTATTATCAGGTAAATGCATCCGATCATTCGTGGAAATGGTATGGCGAGGAAGACTATGGTGTGATTGTTCAAGGCGAAGAACAAGATTTTGTGGTTGAAAAACTAGTCGAAGCCTGCAAAAGCCCCTGAGCATAGTAAGAAAGAAAGCCTCTCCAATAAATCATGGATTTAAAATACATGAAATCATAGATAATTCCATGGTAATAACATAATTTCTTACTATAATGAATGCACATCCAATAATCTGGGGAGGAGGTAATCGGCAAATTTTCTTTTGGGGGATGTACTATGGTATAGGTGAGAAAATGATAACCAAACAGATAAGCAGAGGAGGGGCTTATGGATGGTAAAAGGTATTTAAAAAGAACGATGACAGGATTGTTTGTATTTGCATTGACAGCATCTGCGACAGTTCCTGCTGCATCGGCCATGGCAGCAGAACAGGATGAACAATCTAAAGAGGAAAGCAGTACAGATGTGCCGAATTATACATCCTTTTCCGGTGTAGCCGGCGAGACTATGTATGACACCAATGGAAAGCAGATTCAGGCACATGGCGGACAGATTCAGCAGCTCACTGTGGACGGGGACACAAAGTGGTACTGGATTGGCGAGGACAAGACGAATGGTTACCAGCCTACAGAGGGAATTCATTTGTATAGCTCGGAAGACTTGTATAACTGGACGGATGAAGGCGTGATACTGCGTACGATGGAGAACTCGGATCAGTTTGAAACAGATCAGTATTTTTCCGGCCTGTATGGAGACTATACAGCAGAAGAAAAAGAAAGAATTTTTATTGATCTGGATAAAAACAACTGTGTAATAGAACGTCCAAAGATGCTTTATAATGAGAAGACAGAAAAATATGTTATCTGGTTTCATGCAGATGGAAGTACTTCGGGCAGTGATTCTAACTATGGAAAAGCAAAAGCGGGTGTTGCTGTCAGCGATAGTCCCACGGGCCCCTTCAGACTTTTGGGAAGCTATAAACTGAACTATCATGATGATCCGGATGCAGATTTCGGTTTTGACGGGTGGGAAGGACGTGGTTCTGTCCGCGACATGAATCTGTTCAAGGACGATGACGGAACTGCGTATGTGATTTATTCGTCTGAGGGAAACAGAACGATGTATATCTCGAAACTAAATGAGGATTATACACAATTGGCTGTTGATCATGATGAAGCAGTAGAGGGCACAGACTTCACACGTAACTTTATCGGTTCGTCCAGAGAAGCTCCGGCTATGTTTCAATACCGTGACAAGTATTATCTGATGACATCAGGCTGTACCGGATGGGATCCGAATCAGGCAAAATATGCCGTTGCGGACAACCCCATGGGACCCTGGACGGATATGGGAGATCCTTGTACAGACGAGGAAAGTGAAACCACTTATCGCACACAGAGCACCTGCATATTCCCTGTTGATGCGGAGAATGGAAAATATATCTATATGGGCGACAGGTGGACATCAGGAGATTTAAAGAATTCGAGATACGTATGGCTCCCTGTAGATTTCCAGCCGGATGACAAAATTGCTCTGAGAAGATATGAGAACTGGGATTTAAGTACTCTAGATGACAAAGGAGTCTTTGATATAAAAACAGAGCTACCATCTACGGCCTCTTCGGTTACTTCAGCTGTGGAACAGCTTCCCTCAGAACTTACGATTTCTTATGGAACTGATGAGGAGACCACACCGGTTACATGGGAAGTAGGAGAGTATGATGAAAATAAACTGGGTACTGTGACTGTAAAGGGGATCATGACAGACAAAGACAGGATTTTCTCCCATGAAATCCATGTGATCAATCCAGAAACCTTGTATTTCTTTGACTGTGGTGCAGAGACATCTTCATATTTCGATGCACTGAAGAAAGAACTGGGGATGAAAGTCAAGAATGACGCTATAGACCAGAAATACAGCGAAGATAACAAGGCCGGATTTACGGGTACAACCAAGGAAGAAACTCCCGACAGTTTTGATATTGCGCGCCATGATGGGTTAGATTACCTGGAAAACGGCTGGTGGGCTGCAGGCGGAAAGAATATTGATTATGCATTTGAACTTCAGCCGGGAACTTATACCCTGTCAGCTGGATTCCAGGAATGGTGGAATACCAACAGAGAGATGAAACTGACTATCAGCATGGACGACCAGGTACTGGCAGAGCAGGACTATAAACTGTCATCCAATGATAAAGACCTACAGATAGACCAGCCCTTTGAAATGAAAGAATCAGGTAAAGTGGTAGCAAGCATCAGCAAGAGAGGTGGTGCAGATCCGGTTTTGAGCTGGATTGGAGTTACAGGGACGGAGAATGAAGAAGAGCCAGGTGAAGAACTTCTTATTACTTCCAATCCTGAAGATTTCATTGGAAGTGTAGAAGAAACAGCTACATTTGCCGTGGAAGCAGAAGGAACAGATCTGACCTATCAGTGGCAATACAGTAATGCGAACCAGAATATCTGGAGAACTTCTTTCATGACAGGAAATAACACCGATGAGATTAGTCTCCCGGTAGAAAGTTACAGAGACGGACAGAAGTATCGCTGCGTCATTACTGATGGAGAAGGCAACACTGTAACATCAGAGACGGCATCTGTAAAGATTGGTGCCGCTGAGGGCGCACCGGAAATCATGCAGCAGCCGGAAAGCTATAGCGGTGATGTCGGCGATACTGCAGAATTTGCCATAAAGGCCAATGGAGAAAACCTGACCTACGAATGGCAGTACTGCAACGCAGATTCCAATATCTGGAGAAAGTCCTCCATGGAAGGAAATCAGACAAATACGGTCAGCGTACCAGTTTGGAACTTCAGAGAAAGACAGAAATACCGCTGTGTAGTTACAGGTAAAAGCGGAAGAATTACCATATCAGACGTGGTAACTGTTTCCGTAAACAGTGAGAACTAATCTGACCTGAAAAGCAGGAGAGTGGAAAACCATTCTCCTGCTTTTTTACGTTATAGGACAAAAAGGATAATGTAAAATATCACAACAATAGTGTAAAAAAACACATGGATTCGTATGAGAATTTGATATAAAATTAAAGTGCTATGATATATTTACTATGAAATACAGTGAAAAGGAGAAGAAGTATGAAATCAAGAAAGGAGAAGAAGTATGAAATCAAGAAAGATAGTTTCACTCATCTTATCGGCATCCATGATCGGTACATTGGTTCCGTCTACAGGTCTGACTGTACTGGCAGCCGGAACGTCTTCGGACAACCTGTCGGTCAGCAATTCCGTAAAAGCCGATGTTGATAAGATCAAGTTCACGCACAAAGAGTGGACAGGCACCGACTACAAGGATGTAGATGGGAATGCAGTAACCGGAGAAGAAATATTTGGCATCAACCGGCAGGATGCTGCAACAACGCTGATTCCCTATCAGGATTCCGGTACTGCGGCAGGAGCTGTATGGGACTACAATGCCCGGACAAATTCCGAGTATTTCCAGCTTCTCACCGGAGAAGATGAAAACTGGGATCTGACCGTAGTCCAGAACCAGCAACAGGCAAAGAAATTTCTGGGTGATGAAGGGTTTATGACAGCCGGATACCAAAAAGACGAAGCAGATGGATGGAAGACGGTACAACTTCCGAAGAGCTGGACAAGACAGGGACAGGATTTTGACTTTTCAATCTACACGAATGTTCAGATGCCATGGCAGTCCAAGTACGACAGCGACGTAAGCTGCCCGGAGGCACCGACGAACTACAATCCGGTTGGGCTTTATAGAAAGGCATTTACTGTGAATGATACTATGCTGAATTCCGGAAGGCGTGTTTATGCACATTTTCAGGGGATTGAATCTGCGTATTATGTGTATGTGAATGGCAAAGAAGTCGGGTACAGTGAAGACAGCTACAGCCCTCACCGATTCGACATTACGGATTATCTTCAGCCGGGAGAAAATCTGCTGGCGGTAGAGGTACACAAATTCTGTGATGGTACCTGGTATGAAGATCAGGACATGATTTATGACGGAGGAATATTCCGTGATGTCTATCTGACCAGTGCACCGCTTGTACAGATGAGTGATTATGTGGTACAGACGGATTTGGATTCCAAATATAAGAATGCCACATTAAATCTGTCTGTGGACGTACGAAATCTGGCATCGAAAGCTCAGAGCGGGTGGAGTATAGAAGTTCAGACGCTGGATCAGGCCGGAAACAATATTCTGGGAAATGCAGTCATACCTGTATCGGAAGTGGCATCTGAAAAGACACAGACCTTTACATTGAAGCAGAAAGTTGCAAATCCCAAGCTCTGGTCGGCCGAAAACCCGAATCTGTATGCTCTGGTATTAACACTGCGTGATGCGGGCGGAAATGAAGTAGAGACGCTTTCTGCTCAGCTGGGATTTCGGGAAATTGAATTTACCTCCACAGAAGTGGATTCGAATTACAAGGTAACCACAAAGAAATGGGAACCGATTACAATCAATGGTGAAAGACTCCTCCTGAAAGGAGCAAACCGCCATGATACAGATCCATTCTATGGAAAAGCAGTTCCTCAGGCTACTATGGAAGAGGATGTAAAATTGATGAAACAGAATAACCTGAATGCAGTCAGGACTTCTCATTACAGTAACGATGATTACTTCTACTGGCTGTGTAATTCCTATGGATTATATATGATGGGTGAAACCAATATGGAATGCCATGCAATTATGGGAGACAGCAGCTTAGGAGGGCTCTTCTATAAGTTGGGCATGGATCGAACCGAAACAGCCTTCAAACGTCTGAGAAATAATCCGGCCATTGTAATCTGGTCTATCGGAAATGAGATGGCTTATACGACCGATCCCAAACATTCGAAGGGTCTGTATAAAGACATGATCTGGTATTTCAAGAATAATGACCCTACAAGACCTGTACATAGTGAAGGACAAAATGACGGTATGGGAACCGATATGGGCAGTAATATGTACCCAAGTGTCAGCACGGTTGCAGGTAGAGCTGGAGAAGGAAAGATACCCTATGTTCTATGCGAGTATGCACATGCCATGGGAAACTCCGTAGGGAATCTGAAAGAATACTGGGACGGAGTAAGAAGTGCTGATAATATGCTGGGGGCGTTTATCTGGGACTGGGTGGATCAGGCAAGAGAAATTGATCTGGGAGATCTTGGTTCATCCTATACGGTGACCGATAAAACCGGAGTGTCCGGTGAAGCAATTGGCAGTGATGATAATTGGATTACAAATGCAGCAGAGGGAAGCTTAAACGGAGGAGAGGCATTCAGTGGCTATACACTTATGAGTCAGGATGCTAAATATAACAATGCATTATCAGGAACCGGAAAGGCATTTACCTTTGAGACAATTGTAAAACCGTACTCCAATTCAAAGAATAGTGTACTCCTCTCAAAAGGAGATACACAGGTTGCGCTGAAAACACAAAGCCAGGGGACAGGTCTTGAATTTTTTGTATATCAGGGTGGAAGCTGGAAGAGCGTTTCCTGCTCATTTCCTGCCAACTGGGCAGGAGAATGGCATCAGGTTGTGGGAGTCTATGACAGTGGAAAAATCTCTATTTATGTGGATGGAACATTGATGAAGACAAACACGGTAAGTGATGGAATCTCAGCGAGCAGCAGCCCCGTAGGTGTAGGATACGATTCTATAGAGGGACGAAAGGTAGATGGCGAAATCTCTGTTGCTCGTATATATACAAAAGCGCTTACGAAAGACGAGATTAATGGGCAAAGATCGGTGAAACCGGCAATCGGTGCAGATGATGATCGCGTGCTTTTATGGCTGGATTATGCAGACGGACATGAGGCAGCCGAGGTACGTGGATGGGACTACTATGCCGAGGATTATGCACACACAAATTTATACAAGGAAGAAATCAAAGGTAAATTCTATGGATATGGCGGTGATTGGGGAGATGTTCCCAATGATAACAGCTTCTGCGAGAACGGACTGATTAGTGCAGACAGAACACCACAGCCGGAACTGGCAGAGGTGAAATATCAGTATCAGAACTATTGGTTCAGTGCAGATGTTGCAGATCTGGATGCCAGAAAAGTGAACGTTTACAATGAGAGCAACTTTACCAATCTGAACAGGTATGATGTAACATGGCAGCTTCTTGAAAACGGGCAGGTCATCCAGGAGGGTACTGTAGAAAATCCGGATGTTGCTCCGCAGAAAAAAGGAACGATTGATGTACCATTTACAATGCCGGAAGAAATCAAGGACGGCAGCGAATATTATTATCTGAATATTTCTGTAGGTCTGAAACAGACTGAAACATGGGCAGATGCCGGTGCAGAGATGTCCTGGGGACAGATCAAAGTTCCGGTTGAAGTAAAACAGGCAGCTCCGGTTATCAGTGAAAAAGAGGTGCAGACAACGGAAACGGATACTGCATGGAATGTAGCCGGTGAAAACTTCAGCTTCTCAGTTGATAAGGCCACAGGAATCATGCAGAACTATACCTATGAAGGTGAAGTACTGGTTCAGCAGGGACCAACACCAAACTTTTGGAGAGGTCTTGTGGAGAACGACAAGACGTCGTTTGATGCTAAGTGGGCAAGTGCGGCAGAAACAATTATTGTAGAAAAAATTGAAGTAGCAGAAAACGAGGCAGGACAGACAGTAATTACGTCCGACATTGTATTTCCAAATGCCGGAAATACAAAAGAGACCATGGTATATACAATCAATGGTGAAGGGCAGATTACGGTCGGAATGAAGGTGGATGCCACTGCAAGTGGTATGGGCAGTTTTATCAGAGTAGGATCCATGATGACACTTCCGGCAGGCTTTGAGAACGTGGCATGGTACGGAAATGGGCCGGTGGAAACCTTCAATGACAGAAAGACAAACGGAAGACAGGGAATCTGGAATAATACAGTAAGCAGCTTCTTCTATCCTTATCTGAAGGTGGATGATTCAGGTAACCTGACCGATGTAAACTGGATTTCTGTACAGAATCCTTCAGGCAATCATGCGCTTTTAGTAGCGGCAGCCAATACCGTTGAGGCAAGTGCCCTGCACTTTACGCCGGATGATTTGAATTCATCAGGTCATGTATATGGAATAACTCCGAGAGATGAGACAATATTAAGCGTCAACTATGGTTCTCTCGGAACCGGCGGAGCGACCTGTGGCCCCGGACCTCTGAGCCAGTATCAGCTTCCGTCCAGCAAGGTATATGAGTGGGAATTCACGATGATGCCGGTTGCAGGCGATGCGACGGCGGCACAACTGTCCGATGCGGCAAAATCTTATCACACGGTAACCTCTTTCAGCCATGAGGATTACGATAAAGAAATAGCCGACGAACTGATTAAACGGATCGATTCTTTTGTTGTCTATGATTACAGCCAGCTGGCAGATATCGAGGATTTGCAGGCGGATGTGAATGCCATGACAGAGGCACAGAAGACACTTGTGAACGAAGACAAGAACAGAACAGAGCTCGTTGAACGGTATCTGAATGAAGTAAAAGCATTAGCTGATAAAGAGACATATCTTCAGGATGAAAGCAAGCATCAGATGCAGATTCCCTATAATACGTCTGCGGCTTTCAAAAAGGATGGGGAAAGTGTCGTAATGAACGGAGAACTTTCAGTTCCGTTTAACGATATTTTGAATCCGGTACTGGAGGGTAATAATTCTTTCACAATTGAGGTGAATATGACCCCCCGGGGAAACAAGGATTACAACATGTTTGCAGGTAAAGGAGATTATGCATTTGCTCTTCGTTCCAGAGAAGAAAGCAAAGTAGATTTCCACATCTACGCAGGCGGTTCCTGGAGGAGTATTCTGTTTGATGACATGCCGGCAGAGATGAAAGCAAACTGGCAGAATCATGAGCATCAGGTAGTAGGTATTTATGATGCCGAAAACAATAAAATTCAATTATATGTCGATGGCACCATGCTTGCAGAGCAGGCGACCAATACAACCGAGGGTGTGGCCCATTCCGATTATAATCTGACCATAGGAGGATGCCCGTCTACAGGAAGGTCATCCAACGCAGATTTCAAGAACATCCATATTTACAGCAAAGCATTGACAGCAGCCGAGGTTAAAGCACAGTACGCGGCACAGCCGGCAATCACCGCCGGGGATAAAAATGTAGAATTATGGGTAGATTTTGAAAACATTCAGCACAAGGATAAGGAAAGCATCTACAAAGTAACAATCGATCCGGAAAGTGCAGCGATTGAAACCGGAAGTTCCAGAGAATTTACCATGCAGACGGATAACGCCAAGGCAGAGGTAACAAACGCCGACTGGAGTGTGTCAGATGAAAACGGAGAGACAATCGATGGAATTGAAGTGACAACAGATTCCTCCGATTACACGAAGGCTGTCGTAACGGTCGAAGAAGATGTTCCAGACGGCACAACAGCAATTCTCAAGGTTTCAAAGGTGAATGGAAAAGAGAGTTTAAGTGCGAAAGGATCTATTCTGACAGTTGTAAAATCAGAGGAAACACGCATCATCAAGGATTCCGGAGCGGATCAGCTGAACACCTTGCTTCCCGATACGGCACAGTTTACGGAAGGCGAGGAAAAAAGCAGCAGTGCATTGAAGGGATATTTCTCGGTAAATGATCAGGATAAGATCGTCAATGAGGCTCTTGCAGAGGGTAAGGCGTTTACGGTATCCTCCAGAGTTTATGTTCCGGCCTCCTGTAAAGAGAGTACAGGACTGTTTGATAACCATGAAAAGCACAACATGATTGCAGGTATCGGGGATAATTCCTTTGCATACCGGATTTATTACAACAAGAATAATGGGAATATCAAGATTGATGCCTATATCAGTGATGGGGAAAATTGGGATCAGATTTCCAGCGAGAACCTTGACAATACTTTCTTTGACAAGTGGCATACGATATCCGTGGCATATACGGGTACAGAACTGAAACTCTATGTGGATGATGATGTGGCGGCAGAACTTGGTGAGGTTAATGTTACATCCATCAATAAAAATGATGAAACTTTTTCTGTAGGATATGAGCCGCAGAAAGCCGAAAGCAGACAGTCCGAGCTTACTTTTGAGCAGGTACGGGTATTTAGCCGTGCGCTGACAGTCGATGAGATAAACAATTCAGAGAATCCTGAGGCAGAGGATGTGGTTCTATGGCTGGATTTTGAAGAGGAGGATTCAGCAGCCACAAAAATTGATAAGGAAAACCTGAGACTTCTTGTGGAAAACTGCCAGAGTCAGGTGAAAGAGGATTATCTGGAAACAGGCTGGGCAGAATTTGAGAAGCATTGGCAGAGGCAGCGGAAGTGATGGTTAATGATGCGGCAACAAAAGTGGAAATACAGACTGCCGATACAGCCTTACGTGAAGTAAAGAATGCACTTATTTATGTAAAAGACCTGAAGGACGCAGTGAACAGCGCCAAGGAAGAAGTCGTTCCTCAAAAGGATACGTATACAGCTAAGTCCTACGAGGTATTCGAACAGACACTGGAGGCTGCAGAAGAAGCACTTAAAAAGGCTGATGCGGCTCAGTCGGAGATTAACACGGCGAAGGTTCAGCTGTTGGATGCAAGAAGTCGTCTGGTAAAGATGGCGGATAAAGAAGCGTTGAAGGCTGCAATTGAGTCTGCAAAAGCCATCAAAGAGAAGGATGTTACGCAGGACTCCTGGGAGAGACTTACAGCAGCGATTAACGCAGCAGAAGCAGTTTATGAAAAAGAGGAGGCAACTGAGAGCGAGGTAGCGGCAGCCATTTCAACCTTGAACCAGGTGGTTGAATCCCTTGATCCGGCTGTCGATAAGGAACTTCGTATTATCACGAATCCGGAAGACTTTATCGGAAACGTAGAGGAAACGGCAGTATTTACCGTGGTGGCTGAAGGAACAGACTTAAGCTATCAGTGGCAGTACTGTAACGTAAACTCTAATATCTGGAGAACTTCTGTCATGGCGGGAAGCAATACGGATGCAATCAGTGTTCCGATTACGAAAGCCAGAGATGGACAGAAATACCGCTGTGTGGTTACAGATGGAGATGGAAAGACCGTGACGTCCGAGATGGCAGCAGTGAAGATTGGTGCCGTAGAAGGTGCACCGGAAATCACGCAGCAGCCGAAAAGCTATAGCGGTGAGGTTGGCGATACTGCAGAATTTACCATAGAGGCCAAAGGAGAAAACCTGACCTACGAGTGGCAGTATTGTAACGCGGACTCCAATATCTGGAGAGTGTCTTCCATGGAAGGAAGCCAGACAAATACGGTCAATGTCCCGGTTTGGAACTTCAGAGACGGACAGAAATACCGCTGTGTAGTCACAGGTGAAAGCGGAAGAATTGTCATATCGAATATGGTAATTATAGCAGTAGATGCAGATTAAAAGAGGGTAATACCGGAAGGGGTTATATAACCCCTTCCGGAAATAGAACAAGTGGACGGAAAACCATATATGAGGAGGGTGTGTTATGATAAAAAACAAAATGAAAAAAGGTATTTCAATCGGATTGGTACTGTCGATGGGAATTTCTCTTCTGCCCGCTGTTTCTGTATACGCTGCGGGGAATGATAATGCTTCTGGTGAGATTCAGGAAACGCCGGGGGAGAGTAGTAAAACATATGAACCATGGAAGCATGGATATCGTTTTGTGGATGTACTTAACTGGGAAGCGTCTACGGATCCATATGCAGAGGAAATGAGAGCAGAAGTTCCTCTGCAGAAACGGAATGAGTCGTTTGCAGCAACCCAGGTTAATCCGAATCTAAATCCGGCTACAGAGCTATATGCCATTTCATCCGGAAATTATCGTTCTACGGATGTAAGTGAGGCACCATGGCATGGAAACATGTCATATGATGAATTTTCCTATAATGCTTTTAAATTCTGGCAGTATACAGACTATGTCGGAGCGGGCGGGCGCCCGACATCCGGAATCGAACGGGGAAGCAAGGATAAAGAATACGGAACAGTGGCACTGCCCATCCCTGCAGCGGTAAATGCCGCACATAAAAACGGGGTACGTGCACTGGGTGAATACTTTGTACCAAGGATTCCGCAGTACACGGAAGAATGGTTATACAAGGCGGAAGATGGCAGCTTTCCTTATGCTCAAAAACTGATTGACATAATGAACTATTATGGGTTTGACGGCTATTTTATCAATCAGGAAGAGAGCATTGAGGCGTCTTATGTTCCTCTTTTCCGGGAGATGCTGACATGGATGCGCAAGCAGGGCTGCTATATCCAATGGTATGATTCAATTACAGATAGCGGGAGTGTTTCTTATCAAAATCAATTTAATAGTAATAACAGTAGATGGGTGTGGAATGAAACGAATGGGCGTGTTACCGATTCCATTTTTTTAAACTATTGGAATAACCCCCAGATGCTGAAGGCATCCGCCGAGTACGCAAAAAGTTTGAAGCTGGATCCGCTTGAGACGGTCTTTTATGGCGTAGAAGGGGGGCAGTGGAAATACGGCAAAGATCTGGACGGAATCCTGGATGAGAGTGGAAATCCTGTATTAAGTATGGCAATCTGGGGAAGCGATTTCTATCGTGAACAATATGCCAAGGATGAGAACAAACGTTATCAGCCGGAATATCAATGGGCATCTGAGGAACGGGAACGTATGTATTTTACCAGTCCCAGTGAAAATGCCGGAGAATATGATACATCCGATATTGACCGCAGTGATATAGAGGTGGGGACTCCCGCTTTTAAAGGCTTCTCACGTTATATAACGGAACGTTCTGTAATAAATGGAACTACATTTTCATCAGATTTTAATAACGGACATGGTATGCAGTATTTTCAAAATGGGGAAGTCAGCCGTAACATGGAGTGGACGAACCTGAATCTGCAGGACATCCTGCCAACCTGGCAGTGGTGGATTGAGGGCGACGGTGGGCTTAATCTGGATTGGGATTATGGTTCTACATATGAGAGAATCGTTCAGGGAAAAGTTCTGCCTTTCGAATATCAACAGATTGGGGCTTATAATGGCGGATCCTCCCTGGTTGCTTACGGGAATCTGGAAGGGAGCAGTTTTATCAATCTATATAAGACAGATCTGGATATTCAGGCTGATTCGAGTATCTCATTGACATATAACAAACCATCCTCCGATGAATCTGAAATTCGGCTGGGAATGATTTTTAAGGATGCTCCGGACACAAAAGAATATCTGCCGATTGAGGATGCGGGAGAACAGACAGACGGCTGGAAGACGGCAGAAATCGCTTTGGGAGAATATGAAGGCAGAGAATTGGCTGCCGTTGGCATCGAACTTGCATCTGACGAAAGAATATCTGACTATCAGGTAAACTTTGGTCAGATCAATATAAGCGACGGTACGGATTACGCACCTTCTGCTCCGGAGAATTTTAAACTGGAAAAGGTATTTGATGAGACGGGGGAACTGTCATTTTCCTGGGAACTGGAGGATTATGATACAGTCAAAGCATATTATGTTTATGCCGGTTATTCGGATGGAAGCGAAAGATTTGTCGGCGGAACATATGCGGATAACCTGTATATCCAGAATCTGGAGGATCGTGACAACATTGTATCATTCAAGCTAAGGGCTGTAGGTAAAGATGGATCCGAAAGTGAGGCAACCGTTATTGACTTTAACAACAATGACTTCATCTCTGATATAAAAGTGGTCAGCGATGAGAATAAACTTGATGTTACATGGGAAGAAGCGAATGAGGATTTTGATTCTGTCGAAGTGACTCTTGATTATTTTTATGACCCCGAGGAGTCTGTTTCAACAGTCGTGGAAAAGGGTGAAAAACATGCCTTATTGAATGTACCTTTGGAAGATGGAAGCCGCTTCTTTCTGACCTTTATAATGAATAAAGGTAGCTCAAGTGCAAGTCAGCCGGTTAATTACTTTGGTACACTTGCCGATCATTATGCAGAGCCGTATGATGGAGAGCTGAGATTTACAGACAGCGGAGGGATTAACTTTACCGCACCCTCTTCTTCTGACTGGAAGGAAACCACTCTGGATATTGAGGGACAGTCTTCAAAAAAATACACACGTTTTTCTGGCAGTGCGATGCGGAATATTGCTATACCTGAGGACAAAGTGGTATCAATTACTGTAAAGGACTTATCCGGTAATGAATCTTTGCCGGTTCGTTATATGCTGCAGGACGGACAGATAATTGATCTTAACCTTGATCCGGAAAAGGAAATCAGTGCGGATGAATTTCCGGATGAGGCCTTACGAGAAACAATTAAGGAGAAAATAGGTTCTACCATTGGTAATGTCACTTCTTACGAAGGAGCTTTGGATCTGTCCGATACAAATGTGAAGGATCTGACAGGATTAGGCTTGATTACGGGCATTACGAAACTGGATATCTCCGGAAGCGGAGTTTCGGATGTATCACCGGTTAAGAGCCTGAAAAAACTGGAGACGCTGATTGCGAAGGACACAGAGATTGAAACCATTAAGAAAGATACACTGCCTCTATCGCTGGTATCCCTGGAGCTTTCGGATAACGGCATGCTGATTTCCGTCGAAGAGGGAGCCATCTCGGCGCTCATCAATCTGGAAAGCCTCCGGATTCAGAACTGCCCGGCGCTGAAGACCCTTTATCTGACGGGAACAACACTAAAAGAAATCGATCTGACCGGCTGCACGGCTCTGACGCATTTCTATGGAAACAACAGCCAGCTGGATACGATTCTCTATGGAAACCCTGCTGATTTCAACAAGATTGAGTTGTTTGATATCTCAGGCAGCAGATTCGATCTGTTAGATGGAACCTCTGAAAGGGGTTTGCTGGATGCACTGGCTGAGGCCAAAGGTACGGATTCTGTAAAATTCGACGGTCAGAAGCCGGAAGCATATATTGGTACTATGCCTGAATCCGTGATCGTACAACAAAACAGTGAGAAGTTCCGGGTTATGGATTACTTTGACAAGTTATATAAAGAAGCGAAAACGGTCAGAGGAAATCTGTTTGCGGAATTGCAAGGAAAGGACTGGATCGCCTCCGATTACGTGATTGCGGATAAGATCACGCCTCCGGGCAAGGTCTATGTAGAGATCCTCGACAGTGAGGGAAATGTGATTAATAGGCCGGAGGATACCGGAGAACCGGCTGTGGATACGGATACCAACGTGGCACTGAAGAATGCCACGGTACTGGGAGGCACAGGGCAGAATTCAGGCGAAACGTATGCGATGCTGTTTGACGGAAAGACATCGACTAAATGGTGCACAAACGGAAACAGCGGATGGATGGCCTTTTACCTGGGTGAGGCTGTCACAGTCGGAAACTGGAAGACGACGCATGCCGAGGTGAACAATGAACCATCCGGCTTTAATACAGAAGACTTTGAGCTGCAGATCCTGAATACTGACGCTGTCGGCACGGATGAGGAAGCCTTCATCACTTCAAAGCCTGGAAGCGCTATCCTTGGAAATGATAAAAACTGGACGACAATTTCCCATATAACCGGAAACACACAGATGGTAGTGGATACGGAGATCGAAGACGCACCGGAGGCAAGGGTCTACCGCCTCAAGGTCAATAAATCCATTAACGAAGGCCAGTATGCAGCTATACGGATCCATGAACTGGAGCTGTATGCCGCGGACGCTGCCGCAAGGGATTATGACGGAATCTTTGAACCGGATACAGCGGGCACTTATCAGGCCAACTTTATGAAAGGCAAAAAGCTTTTGAATACCCTGACCATTGACGTACAGGAAGAAGGGGCAAAAGAGCTTCGGATCAACACGGAACCAGAAGACTTTGTGGGAAGTATTGAAGAGACAGCAATCTTTGCAGTGGAAGCAGAAGGAACCGGTCTGACCTACCAGTGGCAGTATTGTAACGCGGATTCCAACATCTGGAGGATCTCTTCTATGGCAGGTAATGATACCATGGAGATCCATGTTCCGGTCACAAACCTACGGGATGGACAGAAGTATCGTTGTGTGGTAACCGATGCAGATCACAATACAGTAATATCGAAGGCGGCAGCACTGAAAGTCGGTACTGCAGACGGAGCTCCGATTATCACAGAGCAGCCGGCAGATTATACGGGCGCGGTCGGCAAAATGGCCGTCTTTGTTGTAAAGGCAGAAGGAACAGACCTAAACTACCAGTGGCAGTATTGCAATACAGACTCCAACATCTGGAGAGTATCCTCTATGGAAGGAAACCAGACAAATACGGTTAGCGTACCGGTGTGGAACTTCAGAAATGGACAGAAGTACCGCTGCGTGGTGACAAGTGATAATGGAAGGATTGCTATATCAGATGTGGTGGAAGTATCCGTAGAATAAGAAACAAGTAAAAAGGATTCCGGAAGAAGTGAAATTCTTCTTCCGGAATTTGTAATCGTGCATCATGGAATCTCACATTTACATTGTAGTATTAATGAATATAATGTAAAATATGGTAAAAAACACAATGAAATAGGGAGGAATGGATAAAATGAGGAAAAAAGAACTAGGTATATTTTTGTCAGTGGCACTGCTGGTATCCATGGCCGGATGTGGAGGGGCAGAAAAAGAAGATCAGGCAGGGGCAGGATCTGCGTCAACAGCTGTTTCACAGTCAGCGGATTCCACTTCGATTGAAGAAAAGACGGAACCTGAGGAAGATGCAGATTCAGCGGATACTTCATCGTCTGAAGGTGAAGCAGATACCGGAGAAGAGGATGCGGCGGCATCTTCCGAGAATGAAGCAGATGCGGGAGACGTTGATTCAACAGAAGCGTTGAATGTGGCGGAAGACGCCTTCACTTTTGATGCTCTGGTCAGTCAGGTGGGAGAACCTGAGGCAGATACACTCAAGACAATCGGTGTCGAAGAACCGGCAGACACCTATAATGTGAAACTGTTTGGAGAAGATGCTTCCATGGTGATTACTTCCGAGGAAGATGTTGTGCAGAAAATAACCGTTACCTTCCCGTCAAGCAACATCGATTCTGTACGAAATGCAGTTTCCGAGCAGATTGCGCAGGATGGGGAAGAGGAAGACAAATCGACCACATGGACGTTTGAAGATAAGTCTGTTAGCCTGTCACCAGAAGGTGATGGCTGTGTGATTGACATAAAGTAAATGGTGTGTAAAAAAATTCACACCACGGAACAAAAGCTAGAGGGGAAATACTGTGAGTACAAAAAAAGAGAAATTCATGATGAGTTTCATGAAAGGGATCAACATTCTATGGATGACATCTGTTTTCGCATACATTTGGAATCATAGCTATGTACAGAACGTGGAACGTGTACGCGATCAGGAAATGAATTTAGTCTTCCTTCTTTTATTTGCAGTTTTTTACATAGGACTGGCACATATCTATGATGCCTTTGAGATCTGTACAGCCGGAGTTGGTGAACTGATATTATCACAGGGACTTGCGTTTATTCTCAGTGACGGAGCACTGCTGCTGATTGGCGGTCTGATAAAAAAGCAGTTTCCATCGATGTTTCCGGTATTGGCTGGATTCACTTCTCAGATTGCCTTTTCCTGTTTGTGGACTAACCTGATGGACAGGGTTTTTGTTTTCCAAATTCGTCAGAAAAAGGCTGCATTCGTTTATTGCGACTCGAAGGACGGGTGTTATTCGGATGATATGGAAGAAGTGATCCGTTCCAGATATCTCTCAAAGTTTCAGACTGTCCGGTGGATCTGTTTGTCAAAGGGAATCCGGCCGGCCATTCGGGAACTGGAGGGGATCAATATCGTGTTCCTGCGAAAGATTCCGGAACATGAGCGGACGATACTTCTGACATATTGTCTGGAACATCAGATTGTCGTCTATCAGCCTCCCGGGATCGGGGATGTTCTGATGAGTGGCGCAAGGCAGATAAATCTTTCTCATATGCCCATGATGCGGGTAGACTTTTCTTCTCCCGGCTATGTGTATACGTTTGTAAAACGAGGGATGGATCTTGTTTTATCGATAGCCGGTATGCTGATCTTGTCGCCGCTTTTGCTGCTGACGGGTCTCGGTGTAAAACTTCAGGATGGCGGAAACGTGTTCTACCGGCAGGTTCGTCTGACAAAGAAAGGAAATCCGTTCTGGATATATAAATTCCGGAGCATGTGTGGGGACGCGGAAGCGGATGGAAATGTGAGACTGACAACGGAGCATGACAGCCGAGTGACTCCGGTTGGAAGGTGGATCCGTGCGGTCCGTCTGGATGAACTCCCGCAGCTGTTCAATGTACTGAAGGGCGACATGTCTCTGGTGGGGCCAAGGCCAGAACGCCCGGAACTTACCAGACAATATACAAAAGATCTTCCGGCGTTTCAGCTGAGAATGCAGGTCAAAGCCGGAATCACCGGATATGCCCAGGTGTACGGAAAGTACAATACTTCTCCACATGATAAACTTCAGATGGATCTGCTGTATATTACCAGCCCTTCTATTTTTCATGATCTGAAGATCCTTCTTGTGACTTTAAAAGTCATATTTATGAAGGAAAGTACACAGGGAGTGAAGACGGATGAAAAGATGGAATCCGATGAGCAGCTAGAAGCAGATGAGAAGATGGAGCTCGAATGGGAAAGTGAAAGAAAAATTATTTAGAGGTAACAAAATGAAGTATAGCGTAGTGATACCATTATATAATAAAGAAAAATATATCGCCCGGGCGCTTTCCAGTGTGCTGTCTCAGACGTGTCAGAATTTTGAAATCCTTGTCGTTGATGATGGATCGACCGACCATTCGTTTGAAAGGGCTTCACAGATCGATTCAGAGAAAATCAAGATGATCCGGCAGGAGAACCAGGGCGCTGCGACGGCCAGAAACACCGGGATTGCATGTGCTTCCGGCGATTATATTGCCTTTCTGGACGCGGATGATGCATGGAGAGAAGATTACCTGGAAACCATGGATCACCTGACGGAAACATATTCGGAAAGTGATATCTATGTTACGGCTTACGCGATCCATATGAATAAAGGAAAGGTTCGGTATTCCGGCCGGTTATCTCCGGAGACGGGATGCCTGGACAGCTACTGGCTGACGTTTCAGTACCCCTACGATTTTGTGTGGACTTCGGCGACCGTCATTCAAAGAGAGGCCATTCAAAACGCAGGAGGATTCAAACCGGGCGAAAAAATCGGACAGGACCTGGACTTGTGGGCCCGTGTCGCACGAGAAAATCCGAAAGTCGCCTATTCTTCAAAGGTTTGTGTGGACTATCACCGTATGGCAGAGGAAAATGCGAGAACCAGGGTGAAGATCGCATATGCGGGGGCATTTATTAGTGATCTGGAGGAAGAATTGCTCCATCAAAAGCATACAAAAGAAGAATGCGATATGATTCAAAAGAAGTATGATTTGAAAATGACGGCGTATATCTTTACCTGTATTCTTGCCGGGGAGAAACAACGGGCGGCCGGAGCTTTTCAGTCATGGAAAGGGAAGACAACATCGAAAACAAAGCTGCTGCGGGCAGGCCTTCGTATTTCGATGTATACGCCGCAGTTCCTGAATCGCTGGATCTATTCCGTCCGGCTTCGAGTCTTTTAAAAGGTAGAAGATGATGACATCCGTTTTATTATGTGTTGTGTTACTAATCATAGACATGGCGATTGTGCTGCGTTACAGAGAGAATTATGTTCGTGCCGTGATTCTGCTTTCCTGTGTCTATCTGATTTCCCTGACGATTGCTCAGGAGATGGATCTTACATTTACCGTATATTTTGTGTTTCTGTTCCTGGTGTTACTCGATCAGTCAAAAGGTGTGTCAAAACTCCTGCTTTGCTATGGCATATATATGGTTTTGTATGCGGTATATGGAATGATTTTCCAGGAAACGATGAACACGGCAAGTGTCCTGATTACCAGGTATGGTTTTTTGCTGTTGGCATTGCTGCAGATTGACATGCGTCTGCCTAAGTCCTTTCGACCGGTGTCAGATCTTTTGTTTGCCTTACGCATGGGGACAGCAACGGAGATTATATTGAGTATCTATCTGTTTTTCTTCGGGGATCTGGAAGGAAGGCTTACCATGAATCACCACGCGATTGGGGGTTCCCTGTCCGTGGGACTGGTGGTCCTCTGTATTGTATTATATTTTTATGACCAAAACCTGTGGCAGGAGCATTTTTTATGGCTGTATCTTCTGGTGAATGTAGCAATTATATTACTTTCTGGTACACGCGGTTATTATGCCATGGCCGGTCTTACGTTAATCCCTTTTGCAGGGTGG
>DHNM01000033.1:27305-27594 GCA_002409525.1 Eubacterium sp. UBA5416
CGTTTTCGATGGATGGCGGCGGCTGTACTGGGGTTCCTGTTGTGCGGCCTGATGCTCTTCGCATTTGATCCAATCTGGGAGTATGTTGTAAGCGTGTTGCGCCTGGATGAGTCGGTCGGATATCGTGTCTATGAGAATGATTTCATCAAATCGCTTTATTCTGTTGAGCCATGGTATCACAAACTGTTTGGATTCGGGCTTGGGGGACGGGCTGATCATTTACCGGAAACGCTGGGTATTGCCTGGCAGGCCTCTCAGGGTAATCAGTGGATGGCAGAGAAACTTCTCA
>DHNM01000033.1:27908-28242 GCA_002409525.1 Eubacterium sp. UBA5416
CTGACGTACCGGATTTCATCTACCTGCGGGGTTTTTGAAATGATGGTATTTATATGGTCAGCAGAAATCGTAACGAAAGAGGAGAGCTGATAGTATGAATATAGTTTTTTTGATGAGTGTCTTATTAAAAGGAATCGGTGCCGTCCTTGAAATCCTTCTTCAGGTAACGATTACCAGGATCGGTGGACTCTCGGGATATGGGACTTATACCACATGGATCAATACCGCGGACCTGATTTTCTGGTGTCTGTTTTCCGGTATTGTGAAGTGTAATACCTTTTATCTGTCGGGGAAACATGCATCTTTAAAGAGTTTTAAAACAAAATATTATACG
>DHNM01000033.1:28409-111428 GCA_002409525.1 Eubacterium sp. UBA5416
CGTATAATATTTTGTTTTAAAACAAAATATTATACGAGATATGTGTTTCCGGTCCTAGTGGTCATTATGATCCTGGCCGGGGTCATAGGGAATCAAGCCGTTCTGATTGTCCCACTGATTGCATTGACAGAGCTGCTGGTCTTTGATCAGAGCAGTGTGTTACTTTCAGAAGGAGGATATCTGCGTTCGCTGACCGGAGAATATATCATAGGAAGAATGTTTCTGCTGGCGGCAGTCGTGATTTTTCATATGAACGATATTCTCTCCTTAAAAGCTCTGGTTCTTTTATATCTTGTTCAGTACCTCGTGGTCCTGGGGTTTTTTTACAGAAAAAAAGATAAAAAAAGAGAAGATCTGTCGGAGGAACTTTCTCTTAGTAAAATAGGCCGATATCAGCGGGCGGATATCATGCAGTCTCTGATCGGACAGATGCCTGTCATCCTGCAGTATTTATTTGTAGGTTCTTTTGAGGCCGGGATCACTGGAATCATTCTGCTGATCAAGAAACTGATTAATTTTATCTCTGGACCCACGGCAAAGATCTTTCTCCCTGAATTTTCGAAACTGTATCATAACAAAGATTATGAAGGAATTCAAAAAAGCTTTTCCTCGATTATGAGAATCCAGATGGTATTTGCCGGTCCACTGGCCGTTATACTGGTCGGCTACCCCAGGGTCATCCTGGGGATTCTTGCAAACGAGCTGCTGCCGTATACGAAGCTTTTCGCAGGCTGTTCCGCAGTCTTTCTTCTGGCGGCAACTCTGGGTCCGTGTGGCGGACTGATGCAGATGACAGACCACGAAAAGGAAGATAACCGGTGTCGGGAGGGTTCCATCGCTGTAATGTTTCTGGTGTTTTTCTTGTTACGGAGGAATCCACTGTTTACGCTGTATGGATTAGCGGTCCAGACCTTATTGGAAGCGGCAAGTAAATATATCTTTGTCTGTCACACGATGAAGCAGGCCCCGGTCCGGACCCGTACCTATCTCGGCTGGTGGATGGTACCCGGGGCGGCGATTCTGTTTACTTATATCCTTCATGCGGAAGAATCGTTTCTAATGATGGTATGCGCCGCACTTATTGCTTTTCTTGCTGCATTTTTCCGGGAATTTAAAGAGGAAAATTTTGTAAAGGCGTTGATTCGGAAACGAAAGGAACAGATATGAATCAGAATCTGACAGAGACCGGCTATTATCTGAAATGGTATGGCAGGAAAATTATTTCAAAGATATATGAAGTCCTGGCCCGATTTATCGAAATACCCAAATTAAAAGAGATGATTACCCGCGTGTATCATCACCGAAGGATCGATCTGGAGAACCCGGAAAAACTCAATGAAAAGATCCTGTGGATGGAGTACCATACAGATCCGTCATTCCGGTCGCAGCTGACGGATAAGTATGAGGTCCGACAGTATGTGGCGCAAAAAGGTTACGCGGACAATCTGACACAACTGTATGGTCTCTATCGAAAGGAAGACGAGATTGACTTTGATCAGCTTCCTGATCGTTTTGTGCTGAAAGCCACCCATGGCTGTGATATGAACTATGTATGTCCGGATAAAGGAAAGTTAAATGTTTCGAATGTGAAAAAGCGGGTACATCTATGGCTACACACGAATCTTGCCTATCTGTCTCTGGAAATGCACTATCTTCCCATTGGGCGAAGAATCATCTGTGAAGAATATCTGGATACGGGAGAGACAGGCATGACTGATTATAAGTTTCACTGCAGTGACGGAAAGGTACGGTTTATCCTGGTCTGCAGGAATTCCGGAAGAACCAGATATCTGAATGTCTTTGATACGGATTGGAATCCGCTCCATGTTCTTGTGGGAGCAGAGGAGATCCCTCTGGCGCCAGAGAAGCCTTCCTGTCTGCGGGAAATGATTCGGATGGCGGAAGACCTTGCCGCCGGGATGCCGTTTGTACGGGTGGATCTCTATCTTGTAAACGATAAAATTTACTTTGGAGAGCTCACGTTTACCCCTGCAACGGGTGTGCTGTTTCATTTTACAGATAATTTCTTATTAGAGCAGGGAAAATACTGTACAGTTAGGGAGTGAAAGAATGGACCAAGAAAAGAACTGCAATAAAAATCAGGTGAATCTGCAGGAATTATTTCTGCTGCTGAAACGAAATGTTTTCCTGATTCTGGGACTGTCGCTTTTGTTTGGAGCAGCAGGGTTTGGAATAGCGAGTTTCCTCATGACGCCTGTGTATGAGGCAGAGGCGAAGATGATCGTCAATACCAAGAAGGACGATACGACCGGAATTACGAGTGATCAGATTATATCTGCAAAAAATCTGGTGGATACTTATTCCATTATTCTCCGGAGTCGGACGGTGCTTATCCCTGTGATAGAAAAACTGGACCTTTCCATGAGTTATGAAGAATTACAGAAAATGGTCACGGTAACCTCTGTGGATGACACGCAGGTGATGGAGATCGCCGTACGAGATCCGGATCCTGCGCTTGCAAAAAGCATCGCAGATGAAATCTTAAATATCTCACCGCAGATTGTTATGGACAGCGTAGAAGCGGGATCTGTAAAAACCATAGAAAATGCATATCTTCCAGAGAAGGCAGTGGCCCCTGAGAAGGGAAGGATTACGATACTTTCCGCTCTGCTGGGATTTTCTTTTTCGCTTGTACTCGTGATGTTTCGATTCTGGTCTGATCATACATATAAATCGGAACAGGAGATCGTGCAGGATCTCGGGATTCCCGTACTTGGTGTAATTCCATCCACACAAAGTCTGGAAAAGGCAGAACAAAAAAGAAGAAAGGGAGATCGGAAGCTGTGATTGATAAAAATAAAAACCAAAGAGGAAAGTACAAAAATAGAGTACATCGCCAAAATAGAAAACACAGTAAAAGTAGAACGTATTGGGAAGATCCAGAGATATTAAACGATCATTCGCCCTTTGTCTATCAAGAGTCGTTTAAGAAATTATGTACCAATATTAATTTTATGTCGGTGAACAACAACCTGAAAAAAATTATTGTGACCAGTGCTGTTCCCAATGAGGGAAAAAGCAGCGTCGCAGTCAACCTTGCCGCAATACTAAGCAAAAGAGATACCAATGTCTTGCTAATCGATTGCGATCTGAGAGATCCTTCCATCCACAGAGCCCTTCATGTGAAGGACACGGATAAGGTCAGTCTGACCGAATTACTGCTACAACAGACAACTCCGGATAAAGTCAGTGTATTCAAAGATCCGAAGCTGAAGTTTTCCTTTTTACCTGTAGGCGAGATCCCGCCGAATCCATCTGAATTACTTGGATCTCGTCGAATGGAAAAGCTATTAAACGCATTTGACAAGCCGTATGATTTTGTAATCTGTGACACGCCTCCGGTATCTGTCGTCACAGATGCGGCGTTACTGAGCAGCTACTGTGATGGAGTTCTGATGGTTGTAAGACAGAATTACGCGGATAAAGAACAGGTTCACACAGCAATACGAAATCTGGAAGCCGTACATGCAAATGTCATGGGTGTCGTACTGAATCAATATGATATAGAGGCCGATATACGAAGCAATAAAGAACGATATGATTACTACTATCAGTATTAGGGATTTTTGTTAATGTGCCTGAAATGAATTTCAGATATTTTACAGTTGCTATTGTATGGTTCATACTAATAAACACCTTCAATTTCTAATTCTATTGTATCCTCATACCGTTATATAATCATCACTTCAATGCTATGCTGTAATTATGATCCAATTAATATGTAAACAGTCAAACAGGAGGGGAAATTTATGGATAACAAAGAACTTTACAGTAAGCGTCTCAAAAGAATTAATGATTCCATCGAATTAAAAGAACCAGATCAGGTACCTCTAATCCCCATTGTACAATGCTATCCTTTTATTCATTCGGGATATACTATGGCAGATATTCTATATGACACGGATCTGAGCAAATCGAAAAAAAGCCTATTTAGTTTTCTGGATGAGTATCAGCCTGATGCTCTTTGCGGACATGAATGGGTTAATATTGCACAGGGACCTGTTTTTGAGAAAATGGGACCTAAAACCACTCGCTGGCCGGGAATGCCCGGAAATGTAATTGACAAGAATTCCATTCACCAATTTATCGAATTTCCTGTTCTTGAAGATGACGAATTTGAGGAATTCTCTACTGACAGAACTGAATGGTATATGAAAAAGGGTTTACCCAGAACTATGACTTTACTTGAAGGATTTGAAAACCTAGATTTCCCTTCTTATGGATTATGGAATAACCAGGGAATGATTTCATCTGATATGAGTACACCGGAATTCAAAAACATGATACATACATTATGGGAAATCAATGATATGATGAATGATTTTGGATCCAGAATGAAGCAGTTAAATATTGATATTGAAGGCCATGGGTATCCTGTATTAGCAGAAGGGATCACAGAGGTGCCGTATGACGTATACAGCGATTTTCTTCGAGGAACTTTGAACGGTCTGTCAGACCTATATGAACATACAGACGATGTAAAGAACTTTTGTGAGGAGCAATTTGAGATCACATTAAAAATGATAAAACAAATGGGACAGATGCTGCCTGGAAAGCAAGTCTTTATGCCTTTACATAAAGGAATGGATGGTTTTATGAGTGATAAACAGTATCGAGAGTTCTATTGGAATCACCTTCAAAAAATCATCTGTACAATTATTGATTCCGGCATGGTTCCTTATATTTACACAGAAGGCAAATATAATACACGACTTGAATGTTTAAAAGAAGTTCCAAAAGGAAAGGTTATCTACCATTTTGAAGATGTAGATATGGTTCAGGCAAAGAAGATTCTGGGTGATACAGCATGTATCGCAGGAGGATTTCCAGTATATCTACTGGATTATGGCACAAAAGACGAAGTCATCAATGAGACAAAGAGATTAATTGATGGGTGTAGTGCAGGAGGCGGATTTATCTTTGAAACTTCTTGTGGGATGGATTACGCAAAACCGGAAAATGTAGAGGCAATGATTAACACTGTAAAAAAATATGGTAAAAAATAATGCTTCTACCAGTTTAATAAGAGAGTAAATTGATAAGTTTTAAATAAATAGAAGGTAATATCTTTTTTACAAGTGCTCATATAAAAGAAATGTAAGGATGTTCGGATTTGAGAACACTTTTCTACCATACGTTGGATAAAGATGGTGTTTGGAAAATGATTCAGGAAAAGGAAGGGGCTTCTTGCTCCTTCCTTATTCCATCTTTTATTGATAGCTAAAACAATCGAACGGTTGAATAAGCGCGGTGGTGAAATGGACATTTATACTACCACATCCTGACTGGCGTACTCATCGTATTTATACTATAATGTATGAAATTGAATTGAGGAGGTCTGCTATGACTAAAAAAGAAAGCCATGTTAGTAACTTGACGACAGAGGACACGGGTTTCCGGCGTGAGATTGGTGTTTTCGGCGGAGTCAGTATTATCGGAGGAATCATGATCGGCTCCGGTATCTTTTATTTAGGTTCCTATGTTCTGGAAAGGGTCGGTATGAACAGTGGTCTGGCTCTGCTTTGCTGGGTGCTGGCTGGAGTTATTTCCCTGTTCGGAGGTCTGTGTTACGCAGAATTGGGTGCGGCAATGCCAAAATCCGGCGGGCGGCTGGTTTATCTGGATGAAGCATTTCACCCGGTGGTGGGATTTATGGCCGGTTTTACCGACCTGGTAATAGGCGGTCCGGGCTCTATTGCAGCGGTAGCTACCGCCCTTATAGCTGTGCTGCAGCCTTATTTCGGGTTGAGTGACTTTGGCGTAAAAATAGGAGCTATTGTTTTCATTATCATCATTACTGCTTATAACTTAGGCGGGGTGAAACTGGCTTCTCTGGTGCAGAATATTTCTATGGTGGCCAAGCTTATTCCTATAGCACTTATTATGCTGGTCGCTCTTTTCGCCGGGCGGGTGAGTCCGGACCTTTCCCTGGGATCGGCATCCGTTTATGCGGCTAATCATAATACAAATATTTTCAGTATGATTGCTTTTGGTGTAGTTGCCGCTCTGTGGGCATTTGAAGGATGGACCAATCTGAATACGGTGGCGGAGGAGATGAAGGAGCCAAAGAAAAATCTGCCATTAGCCTTAATTATCGGCATTGGAAGTGTAACCATTATTTATGCTTTATTCAATTTTTCTGTTATGAGAGTTTTACCACATGAAGAAATTGTGAAGATGATTGACAGCGGAGATTTATATCTGGGAACAGCCGTAGCAGAAAAGGTGTTTGGCTCAACCGGTGCTATCGTGGTTTCTCTGGGAATGATTCTTTCCATGTTTGGTTCGGCCAACGGTATGGTTCTGGCTCAGCCGAGGATGTATTATGCGATGGCGAAGGAAGGACATTTCTTCAAATCGTATGCAAAACTTCACCCGAAGACAAGGGTGCCTCATGTGGCAATTATTGTCCAGGGGGTTCTTTCTGTGATCTTGGTGCTCATGAGGAATTTGAGCCAGCTGACCGATATGGTAGTAATGTCCGCCATGGTATTTAATGCCCTGGTGATTATCGCCGTTCCGGTTTTAAGAAAGAAATATCCGGAAATCGAACGGCCGTATAAGGTCTGGTTCTATCCGGTGTCGGTGATTGTCACGGCACTGATCTTTGTCGCTTTGATCGTTACCTCTGCTATGGAAGACGTTGTTTTAGCTTTCGTGGGTCTGGGAGTTCCAGTTCTTGGCGCTCTGGTATATTACATTTTTGATCTGAAATTAAAAAAAGAAAAGAGGGAGGACCATGAATAAAATTTTATTTCATGCAAAAGTATACGTGGAAAAAGGCATCTATGCGCAGGCGGTTCTGGTGGAAGACGGCTATATCAAAGACGTGGGCAGCAATGAAAATATCCTGAAATACGGAGACAGCAAAACACAGCTCATAGATTGTGAGGGCCGAACCCTGATCCCGGGGCTCAATGATTCTCATCTTCATTTGATGCAGTTTGGCGAGACTTTAAATCAGGTGCAGATTGATGATGTTTCCGGTATCGATGAAATGATTCAGCGGAGCCGTGCCTTTATGAGGGAACACCCCGAGCGGGTGAAAAACGGGATTCACGCGACCGGCTGGAATCAGGATTTATTCACAGATGGCGATCGGCTGCCGAACCGTCATGATCTGGATCAAATCAGTACTGTTATTCCTATTGTTCTGGAGCGGGTGTGCGGACACATCGTCAGCAGTAATACCAAAGCAATCGAGATCCTGGGGATTGACGGGAACTCGCCTCAGTATCCGGATGGAGAATTTCTATTGGGAGAGGATGGTTACCCGAACGGCATTTTCACCGGGAATGCCTGCAACTTTGTAAAAGCGATTATTCCTGATTTTACGATGGAAGAGCGCCGGGAAATGTTGATTGAGACCATGGAATATGCGGTTGCCCACGGTCTCACCAGTGTACAGAGTAACGATGTGGGGACCAGCTTTATGGACGGTCCGGCGGCATTTGCCATGTTTAAAGACCTTTATGACAAAGGGGAAGCCCTGGTCCGATACCGGCATCAGGTATGTTTTAATAATCTGACACAGTTCAAAAAATATCTGGAGGAGGGTGCGTATAAGCTGGAAGATGACAGTGAGGATTCCTGGCTGAAAATCGGTCCTCTGAAGCTTTTTAAAGATGGCAGTCTGGGTGCGAGGACGGCAATGATGACGAACGGATATGTCGGGGAACCGGATAATCATGGCTTGGAGTGGATTAAGCCGGAGGAGATGGATCAATATTGCACTCTGGCCAAAAAGCATGGTATGCAGGTCATTACGCATGCAATCGGGGATGAAGCTGTAAGGCGGACAATTGATAGTTATGAGAAGACCTTTGAAAATGGGAAAAATACTCAGCGGCATATCCTGAATCACTGTCAGATTACCGATGAGGCTTTACTGGAGAGAATCAGGGAAGACGATATCTTGGTTGCGGCACAGCCGATTTTTCTTGATTATGATATGAAAATTGTTGAGGAACTGTGCGGAAAGGAACTCGCTTCCACTTCCTATGCGTTTGGATCTTTGATCCGCAAGGGAGTGCACCTTTCCTATAGTACAGACTGCCCGGTGGAAGACTGCAATCCATTCCCCAACATTTACATGGCGGTGACCAGAAAAAACAAGCAGGGAGAACCGGAGGACGGTTTTTATCCCGGGGAATGTGTGGATGTGGAAACCGCAATCGACGCATACACGACGGAGAGTGCCTATGCTGAATTTATGGAGGACCGGAAGGGGAGGATTAAAAAAGGCTATTATGCCGATCTGGTATTGCTCGACCGCGATATCTTCGCGGTGGATCCCATGGAGATCAAGGATATCCTGCCGGTTATGACCATGGTGGGTGGAAAGATAGTATTTGAAAAATAACTAGGAGGAAACTCTTAGAAGGGAGCATTTTTTATTTCTAAAATAACAGTTCGAGATAAAATATATTATTGTTAACAATATTTAGCTGGAATAATGACTCAAGGACAAATATTTGATGTGTGGTGCTCAAGGCATCCGTAAACAGTGATCCTTGCAAGATCTAAATAATACGCTTCATTTCTTAAGTTCATATGTGATTTCCTCCTTGTATCCAGAATATAGCACAGTTATTGAAAAGGAGCTGCTTTTTACCTGAGACACAACGGTTTACACAACAGCCTCCACCAGCACTCTGTCGCCGATACGAATTTTCTTTACACCGTTTTTCTTTTTCTTGTTAAAGTTGTAGCTGAGCATATATCCTTTCTCCAGATGAAAATAATCCAGATAATCCGACAGCTGTTTTTCACCTCGTTCATGATAAGCATTGCCCCGCCAAATCTTCAGCTCTATGATAAACTGCTCACCACGATAGTCCACAACGATGTCCATACGTCGTGCGTTTCTTGTCTCAGGTTCAATATAATAATTTCCGGTTCCATTGATAATAGGACGAAGGTATAGCAGAAAACGTCTGCGCCCTTCCTCTTCATTAAATTTCTCTGGATTGTCCCCGTAAATACTGTCAAAAGAATCTACATATTTCTTCAAAACCAGCTCGATGTCCAGATGACCATTACGAATAAACAGGTTCTTATTCTGCGATGCCATCTGAAAAATCTCATGATTTTGTGCTGATCCAGCAGTGAGAAAGAAATCGTATAATATTGTTTCAAAGATCCGATTTGAAATTATGACAGTTCCATCTTTGCTTTTTGCAAAACCAAACATAATCGCTACATCAATGGAAGAATCAAACGGGCTGAATACAACTTTTTCGCCGGCAAAAAGTATGGAATAAACTTTCTCTTTCAATTCCGGGTAGTCCTGCAGCTTTCCCATCAGAGATTCAAAGAGTGTGTTTTTCTCTGACAAAAGCTTCCTGACTGCTTCAAGAAAGCCTTCTTTCGTCCATGCAGTGGTTTCATCCGGAAATTTTTTGCTGCCTGCAACATCCTCATCAATCAACTTACAGATTCTGGAAACCAGAAAAGGATAACCTGATGTATAATCATAAATCAGACTTGCCATTTCAGACAGGTTCATCCCGGTTCGATGATCTGTTTCATAATCCCGAAGCATTCCCACAATGCCTTCCTCGGGTAAGCTCATATCTATTTTGAAGTCAGCTGCAATATTCCATGGGCTGTTCACCTTGTGCGACTCATCCGGTCTGATTTTTCTTTTCATATTTTTAACGTCATAAACGCCGGCTAAAATGACCGATTGAAAGGTTGGGAGCTCTTCCATTTTAAGGAAATATCCCCGCAACTGTGCCAGAAAGTCTAGAAACACCTGGTTGTTCGTTGCACTGTCGACTTCATCGATGATTAGAACTACCGGTTTTTGTGCAGTATCACACAGTTCGCTTAAAATCACAAACAACTTTCCCAACGAAAATAGTGGATCCACTGTTGACATATGATCGAGCTTATCCAGAATCTCATCTTCTAACCCGGACACAGGATCATGTCGATTTCGAATGGTGCGCAGTAAATATGCAGAAAATGCTGCAGAAAAAATATGTGCGTTTTCAAACTCTTCATTTCCAATCATCTGGAAATCAAGAGAAATCACTGCATATTCTTTTTTTAGGCATTCTTTCAACGCTCGTATGGTTGTCGTCTTTCCATATTGTCTTGCCTTGTTAATCGTAAAATATTCCCCGGCATCCACCATCTTCTTTATATCTTTAAGACGCTCTTGAATATCTACCATGTAATGGCGTTTAGGATCACACACTCCTGTGCTATTAAAATAGCGACCTGTACGATTCAAATTTTTACACGCCCCTTCCCCACTTAGGAAAATCATTGATATTAAACATATTCAAAATTTATTAATGATTTCAGCTTACCATACACGCGTTTGATTCGCAAGCATTTAAGGCGGAAAGATAGTGTAAATTTATTGTAGGATTTGTAGTGGCAGAGACTGCCTGAATTGTGTCAATATCAAAGACTTGACCTTTCTCACTCCACTATAATCCTAGTCACAAAGTTTTCCGGATTCGGTTTCCAGATAGTTCCATCCTGAAAAACTGCTTTATCCATTTTTACTGTAGCTTTTCGGGCATTTTACGCCGCAAAAAGGATATAATCAACAGTTATTTCCATTTAGTTGCTTTGTCCGGTCGATGACTTTTTGTACAAATTCATCGTGGATACTTTCGTGAACGAGCAGTCTGGAATTTGAAGTGCAGTTTTCACCCATATTCCAGAAGACAGCATTGACGGCTTCGTCTGCCGCATGATCCAGGTCTTTCACGTCCGGCATTATAATGCATGGATTTTTCCCGCCCATTTCCAGAAAAATTCTTTTTGCATTGGTATTTCCGGACTGTACCAGAAGTTGTTTTCCAATCGCCGTGGATCCTGTAAATGTGAGAGCTTCAATATCCGGATGCTCCGCGATAGCATTTCCCACGACGAGCTTTGGTCTGAAACTTCATATTCCTTGCAAGATCTGCATAGTACTCTTTTAAGATCATATGAATCCTCCTCGTATTAAACTGCCCTGTCGGGCTCTCTACCCTTATAACAAAAAACATAGCACAAAACCACAAATTTTCAATGATTGAAGATCGCTGCTTGCGAATCCAGAGTACATATGCTAAGCTGAAATTATTATATATTTTATGGCATGCTAGGTACAGTGATCAGAAAAAAGGAGAGAGAAATGGCAGTTATAAACAATGATACTCAAATTAGTAAAATTGAGAAAGAGCTGGATCAGGCCAGGTCTATGCTGATGAACCCAATGATCCTGAATCCGTTTGCCAGGGATTTTTCTCTTCGTTTCTGCTGGAGCAGCAATGCGATCGAAGGAAATACACTGGATCTGGAGGAGACGGTTTCTGTTATTGAATACGATGAAGTGAAAAGTGGTCATACCTATACAGAATATCAAGAGGCGAAAAACTTATATCGGGCTATCTGTGAACAGATGATTCCGTTTCAAAAAAGACAAATTACGGAGCAGTGGATCAAGGCGGCGAACGGTCTCATTCTTGGAAGAAAGAATGATTATCGTACAAATCCGGTATATATTGGAACACTTGTGGAGGCTGTATATTATCCCCCGGAAGCCGAAAAAGTTCCGGGACTGATGGAAGACTTTGTCAGGGAAAATTCCGCCTGGGAAAATTCATTGACAGATTGTCCGGTGAAAGTGGTTTTGCAGAAAATCGCCGAATTCCATATGCAATTTGAACAAATCCACCCTTTCCAGGACGGCAATGGAAGAGCAGGGCGTATGATCCTCAACCAGCAGCTGATCAATCAAGGGCTGATTCCGCTTTGTATTGGACCCAGAGGAAAATACCGTCAGGCATTTCGCCAATATGAAAAGAATCAGGATCTCTCGCTGATGGTATATACTCTCTGTAAAGGGGAACTTGATTCCATTCAGCTTATACAGGATTTAACTGCCAACTATAACGGCAAATAGACTGAGCGTGAATAAGCTGCCATACAAAATTGGTGACGTAGAAGGAATGGATGATAGATTATGAAACGAATAACACTTGAAAATCTATTGAAGCATCAGAAGCACAAAACTTATCC
The DNA here is from genome assembly GCA_002409525.1 of Eubacterium sp. UBA5416. Classification (GTDB taxonomy): domain Bacteria; phylum Bacillota; class Clostridia; order Lachnospirales; family Lachnospiraceae; genus Novisyntrophococcus. The sequence continues at coordinate 40,458 of DHNM01000033.1, forward strand.
TGAACAGCATGATTATATCATGTCACTTTTGGAAAATGCTAAGATCAAGCCGTTGAAGGCTTCGGGAACAAACGGGAAGAAGCCGGCTCTTTATCGTGAATACTGGATTTTGGAGGAGAAGAAGAAGGATTACAGCGAACTGGAAGAAGAGCTGAAATTCAAGCTCTTACCGCTGATTTCTGTGGATTATTATCTGACCCGCCCGGATATCTATGAGAAAGACAGGCACTGGGTGCTGATGCTCAATGATTACCTGAAAAACAACTCAGAGAAGCTGAAGTTTCAGGAGTCAGAGAATGAGAGAAGCTTTGAAATCTGGGGACATGAAAAGTTTCTGACACGCGGTCATGGAAAACATATATTAAAAAAATGTAAAATTGATCCGAAGCTTCTCAATATTTATGGTACGACGGAGCCTCTGGCTTATTATTCACATACCAGGCATACTCCTCAGAACCTGTTGATTTTGGAGAATAAAGATCCTTTTTATAGTATGCGAAGGCATTTGCTGACAGGTGAGAATGCCATATTAGACACCGAGATCGGGACACTGATCTATGGGGCTGGGAAGGGAGTTCTCCGTTCTTTTCGGGATTTTGATCTCTGTGTGGAACCATACATGAAAGATGAGAGGAATATGATCTTCTATTTTGGAGATCTGGATTTTGAGGGTATTGGAATCTATGAGAGTCTGGCAGAAATGTTTCACGACAGATGGGAGATCCGGCCGTTTGTTCCTGCTTACCTGTCGATGATGCAAAAGGCCAAAACAGCTACAGGCTTGGATGACGGGAAAAAGCTTCTGATGCATTTACCGGATACTAAGGACAGACAGAATCGAAATATCCGGGAACTCTTTTTCTCATACTTTGGTGAGACGGATATTTTAAAGATGAAGAGAATTCTGGATGCCGGGAAGTACATTCCACAGGAAATCCTGAATATTACCGATTTTTAAAAAGGACAGAAAACTATGCAGTATGAATTTTTAAAGCATTTTCCCAAACGGATGAAGAATGTAGGATTGTATGCGGTGCTGATTTCGAATAGTATCCAAAAGACCACATGGAAGCAGTATGGATATACGACATCGGATGAACAGCTGAATCTCATCTTTGCTGTGATGCTTTATATTATGGAACAATCACTTCGGGAAGACAACTGCACGATGGATGACATTGGCGCCTATATTGACACGATCAATGTCCAGTATTGGCATAAGAGTATGAACTATGAGGACTGCCGGCAGCTGGGAGATTTTATCGTCAATGTTATCCTGTCAAATGACGGACGAATCATGCAGTTTGATGGTTTCAACTTTGAAGAGAACACCTTTCAGACGATGAACATCAGTTACGTGGCGAATAAGATTGTCTATATAGATCTGGAAGTAAAGCGAACCTCATATTATCTGACCGATGACGGTTATAATCTTCTTCTCGGGACTCTGGAAATTGAAAACAACATGAAACTGACGATTCATGAGATGATCTTTCAGATGCATCTCGAGAAGCAGAGCTATGACAAGGCGGTAGATGAAATAAAAAATGTTTTCAATCTGCTGCGGATTCAGCTTCAGAAGATCCGGGAGGCTATGGGAAAGATACGAAGAAATGCTCTGAATTACTCGGTTCGCGACTATGAAGATGTCCTGAATGAGAATCTCGAGACGATTGGAGACACACAGGAAAAGTTCCAGAATTATCGTGAAATGGTGAGAAGCCGGGCAAAAGAGCTGGAGAATGAAAATATTAACGTCAGGCGTCTTGGCGAAAAGGATGAGGAAAATCTCAATAACCTTCGTGTGATAGAGGGTTACCTAAATCGTGCAATCGACGAGCATCAGAAGATACTGAATAATCATTTTGATCTGAAAGCATTGTACACGAAAGAGCTGGAGGACCTGACACAGATGTCACTCATCCGGCGTTTTCCGATGCGAAGGGAACTGTATGACAAGATACTGGAGCAGCCGGAAGCGCTGGAAAGAATCGATCTATTTCTCCGCCCTTTGTTTAATAAAGATCCCGGAAAAGTCTATAATCTGAATAAGGCATTTCAATATCAAAAACCTGTCAGAAAGCATGCGGAGGAAGATACGCAGGAAGAACTGGACTTTGATGAAGAAGCGTGGCAGCAAGAGCAGGAGAAGAAACTGGATGCAAAACTGATTCAGTACGAGAGCAGTCTTTCCTATCTGCTAGAAAATGCATGCGTAACCGGAGAAATCACACTCTCGATGATCTGTAAAAAGATGATGAAGAATCCTGCTGATCAGGACCGGCTGATTCCCAATGTTGAGATCTTTAAAGAGATTATGGTGGAGATGATCAAGAATGATGTGATTGATATCGATGCCTTAGAGCAGGAAAGAAGAGAAAATCTTCAGGACCAGAAGAAAGAGTTTCAGCTCAGCAGTATGCTGCTGAAACTGATTGTAGATGAACCGCGAAAAGAGATCAGGCTCCCGGATGGAAATGCAGTTCACCGGATTGTGACTTCAAGAGTCCCTGATACCAGGAGCGTTATATTTTCAAATGTGTTAAATGAAAGCGGTGAGAGAAAGACAATTCGCTGTTCAGATGTGACGATTCGGGTGATGTAACCCGATTAGGGTGTAATTCGAATGTTTTAGAATTGTGGGAGCACGTGGTGCGGAACAATTCGTGTATCATATGGGATCAAATTACTTTTGATCCCAATACCATAGAATTAGAAGGGATTTATCATGGCATACGAAATAGATGAAATCAAGACGAGCCAGGAGATCTTTTATTACCTTCTGGAACATCATGAACTGCGTGAAGAGGACGAAAATCTTCTATACAAGGCTTACACCGAGGAGGAGCCGGTTCAAAATCTGGTGAAATCACAGGGAGAGGCGGCGCTTTCCAATATCGAGCGGTATGGCAATGTGATTTATCTGATTCCCCGCGAGGATAACAATACACTGGGATTTTCAAAAGCACAGCTGAAAGCGGCCCTATGTAAATCGAATGCAACGGATAAAGATTACTATCTCTCCCAGTTTGTCATTCTCACACTGCTCGTGGAATTCTACGACGGGCAGGGCAGCAGCAGTAAGACCAGAGAATATATCCGTGTGGGAGAACTTCAAAACTGTATTTCCACGCGCTTAAGGGAAGGTGCCGAAAACCTGGGAGAAGAAGGAGAAGAACGGGAGAATATTGCATTTTCCGATATGCTTGAGGCATATGAGGCACTTCGTTCCGATGAGAGGGGATCGCGTGCACGGACGACGAAGGAAGGATTTCTTCATTATATTCTGATTTTTCTACAGAAGCAGGGGCTGATTGAATATGTGGAGCAGGATGAGATGATTAAGACAACCAAGAAACTCGATAATTTTATGGACTGGAATCTGCTCAACCAGAACAATTACCAGAGAGTCATGCAGGTGCTGGGGGTGACAAAGGATGAGTAAAATCAATGGTTTTCGCCTGATTAATGTCAATTATAACAACAATGCAATTCGAATCAGTGATGAGACCTTCCATCTGAATGGGGAGAGCACACTGCTTTCCCTTAGAAATGGCGGCGGAAAATCCGTATTAGTGCAGATGCTGACGGCTCTATTTGTGCATAAAAGGTATCGCGATGCGAAAGACCGGCCGTTTGAGAGCTATTTTACGACAAATAAGCCCTCTTTTATTCTGGTAGAGTGGGTTTTGGATCAGGGGGCCGGGTATGTGCTCACGGGAATGATGGTGCGGCGCAGTCAGGATGTCGAGAATATGAACGGTGATAACCTGGAGATGATCAATATCATCAGTGAATATCAAAAACCGTGTATGCAGGATCTGCATCATCTGCCTGTTGTGGAAAAGCGAAAGAAGACGATGATTCTCAAGAACTTTACCGCCTGCAGGCAGCTGTTCGAGTCTTATAAAAAAGACAGTTCCATAAATTTCTTCTATTATGATATGAACAATTCTGCTCAGTCCAGACAGTACTTTGACAAGCTGAAGGAGTATCAGATTAACGATAAAGAATGGGAGACCATTGTGCGGAAGATTAACCTGGAGGAATCCGGTCTGTCCAATCTCTTTGCCGACTGCAAAGATGAGCGTGGCCTGGTGGAAAAGTGGTTTCTGGATGCAGTGGAAAATAAGCTGAATAAAGACAAAAACCGGATGCAGGAGTTCCAGAAAATTATTGAAAAATACGTTGGACAGTATAAAAATAATCAGAGCAAGATAAAACGGCGGGACACGATTCGTGCGTTCAAGGAAGAATCTGAAAGAATCAGGGAGAAGGCGGAATCCTGTCAGGAGACGGATGAGAAGAGAATGCAGCAGGAAAATAAAATTGCTCATTTCATACAGGAACTCTTAGATCTTCGGGATGAGACCAACGGTGAATATCAGGTATCGCTGACGAAGTCAGCTGAAGTGGATCAGGAAATCTCCCGTGTACAATATGAGAAGCTTTCCAGCGAAGTTCATCAGCTGGAAGAAGATCAAAGTTTTCATGTCAGCAATCGCCTCATGATTGAGATGGAGCAGGAAGAACTCGAGAGGCAGGCGGATGAGACCGAGAAATACCTTCATTTTCTTCTGTGTGCAAAACAACAGGAAATGACGGAAGAGGAAGAACGTGAACTTCTCCTGATCCGCCAGAAACTGGACATTTCCCGTAAAAAGGATGAGGATCTGAAACCGGAGAGAAGCCGGCTGGGATCCCGCCTGAGATATTATTATGAAAACTCGCTTCATACGAATAAAGAGAAGATCCAAGGGGCAAGAGAAGACCATCGGAAGGTAACGGATCAAATTAGCTCGGAAAAAGAAAAGATAGCAAAATTAGAAGAAGAGATTCGTCAGAAAATGACAGCGGAGGGTGCACTGCAGAGTAAAGTAGAAGCCTATAGCGGACTGGAAGATCATTATAATAACAGTTACCGGGAAAAACTCACCCGAAGTATTCTTGGCGTATACGAGCCGGGAACGATGGAAATACGCCAAAAATCGTATGAAAAGGAGCTGGAAGAGGAGAACAGAAGCCGTCTGCAGAAGAAAAAGCAGGTTGAGTATGCAAAGAACAATCTGAGAAGCCTGGAGCGCTCTCTTTCGGATCTCGAGAAAGAAAAAATTCAAAAAAAGGTTGAGAAAGAGCAGCAGGAAAAGCTGGAAGAAAAATACCATCAGGAGCTGGATCAGCGTAAGGTCATCATGACATACCTGGAGATGGATGAAAAGGATCTTTTTCATTCAGAGAAGATTGTCCGTGTTTCGGAGAGAAAACTCTCCGAAATAGCTGCTCTTCGCAGAAACCTGGAAAAAGAGGAAGATACACTGCAAAAAGAGTATCAGAGTCTTACGCAGGGAAAGGTTCTCGAGCTGCCGAAGAAATTTGAAGCAGAACTTCAAAAAATGGATATTCATGTGATCTATGGTATGGAATGGCTGAAGAAAAACGGATACACGGAAAAAAAGAATCAAAAACTCGTAAAGTGTCACCCGTTTCTTCCGTATGCCTTGATTTTATCCAGACAGGAGATGAAAAAGCTGTCTTCGAATCCAAAAACAGTCTTTACTTCATTCCCGATTCCGATCATTGAAAGAGAAGACCTGGAGAGAAATCAGGAAACCGATCCGTCAGGGGTCATCACATATCCAGGTGTCAGTTTCTATGTCTGGTTTAACGAAAACCTCCTGAATGAGGAGAAACTTCGTGTCCTTGTACAGGAAAAGGAACAGCAGATTCAGAGAAAGAAAGAAGCCGCTGCAATTCGCCAGAATGAATACGAGGAATATTTTGAACGACGCGAGAGGATCAAAAATCAGGAAGTGACAAAGGATAAAAGCGAAAAAAATGAAGAGGCTGTAAAAGGGCTGGGCATGCAGATGGATCAACTGGATGAGAATGCAAGAAAAACTTCCTCTGATCTTGCAGGACAAAAGGAAGATCTCGAACGCCTGGAAAGGGAGATTCAGCAGTCTGATCAGAATATCTTTCATCAGAAACGTAGAATGGAAGACTATCAGCAGCTGTGTGATGCATATAAAGTCTATGAACAGAACCGTGAAGCACTCGTAAAATGCCGCAGTGACATCACGGAGTGGAAAGAAAACCAAAAATCTGCCAGGGGGCAGTTGGATCGCCAGACAGAACGGCAGAGACAACTGGCGGCCGGGATCGATCAGCTAGATAGAGAAGGCCGAATTCTGGGAGAAAATTGTCAGAAGTATGCGGGATATTCTGACCTTTCGGGAGAGCAAGAAGTGCGGGAACAGGACGTTCCCGCCATGGAGGCAAGATATGCGGCGATTACTTCCAGCTTGTCTTTGGAACTCCAGGAATTGGAGGTCCAGGAACAAAAAGCATCCCATCGGTATGAAGAGGCTTTGGATGAACTGAATCATTTAAGTGAAAAATATCATTTAAAATCAGACGAATGGAAGGATATTCATTATGACCGAAGAGAGGAATCTCACAGAGAAATTCTTCTGGAAGATCTCAGAAAGAAAATGGATGTAAAGAAAATGCTCTGGAATGAGGAGGACAAGCAGATTGCTGTCCTGATTCAACAGAAAGAGGACCGACTGAAACGAATCAAGGGTGAGTGCGGTGAAGATCAAGCGCTCCCGAAAGCAGAGATATTAAGTGAGGACTTTGATTCCAGAAGAAATCAGCTTCTTTACCGAAAGTCTGAAATACAAAAACAGGAAAGCCAATTAAAAACAAAACTTCAGAATTATGATGAGAATCTGACAGCACTGGCTGAATATAACGAATTGTCTATGGAGGAGGATGTCGTATGGGAACAGGATTTTGCACAGATGGATGGCCGCACACTGCGCAGCTTTAAGGGAATTCTGATCCGGGATTATAACCAGCAGATTCGAAACCAGCAGGAGACAAAGGAACGGTTACTACGCGTTTTAAACCAGATTGTCCGTATGGATAGATTTCAGGATGATTTCTATAAGAAGCCATTGGAGTCTATGCTGGAGTTATCAGAAGATGCATCCTCTGTTATGAGACAACTTTCAACGACACTGCAGTCCTATGACAGCCTGATGGAGAAGCTGGAAGTAGATATCTCTCTCGTGGAGAAAGAGAAGAAAAAGATTGTGGAGCTGATGGAAGACTATATCAAAGAAGTCCACCAGAATCTGGGGAAAATCGATCACAACTCTACGATTACAATACGGAATCGACCGGTCAAAATGCTCAAGATTCAGGTTCCCGCGTGGGATGAGAATGAAAATCTCTATCAGATGCGCCTGCAGGATTTTATCGATCAGATCACGAAAAAAGGGATCGAACTGTTTGAAAAAAATGAAAATGCCCAGGAGTATCTGGGAACGCATATCACAACCAAAAATCTGTATGATGCGGTGATTGGTGTGGGAAATATTCAGATCAAGCTTTATAAAATCGAGGCTCAGAGGGAATATCCGATCACTTGGGCAGAGGTTGCCCGCAATTCAGGCGGTGAGGGATTTTTATCAGCCTTTGTGATTCTGACCAGTCTGATGTACTATATGCGAAAAGATGATACTGATATCTTTGCAGATAAAAATGAAGGAAAAGTGCTGATCATGGATAATCCATTTGCCCAGACGAATGCCTCTCATCTGCTGAAACCGCTGATGGAGATGGCAGAAAAGACGAATACCCAGCTCATCTGTCTGAGCGGACTTGGCGGAGAGTCCATCTACAACCGGTTTGACAATATCTATGTCCTGAATCTGATTGCAGCCTCACTTCGGAATGGAACGGAATATCTGAAGGGCGATCACATCCGGGGAGATGATCCGGACACTGTGGTGGTGTCGCAGATTGAGGTAATGGGGCAGCAGGAGCTTCTGTTTTAATAGCTGCTTTCCAGTTCTTTGATCTCCCGGTAAAGTCTTTGATTGACCGGTACGTCTAAATTGTATTTTTCTGCTTCTCTGATTACCGTTCCAGAGAATAGCTCTACTTCTGAGTATTTCTTTGAAATGCCATCCTGACGCATGGATGGCATTCCATTGGGATTTATTGAGTCTATCATGTTTACGTAATATACCAGATCTTCTTCCGTTACAGGAATATCCTCATATTCTGCCAGTGCAATTACCTCCCGCATGGCGGCTTTCATGGTTTCGCGCGCGGTTCCTTCTTTCTGAACGTCAGCATAAGTTCCCTGCTCGACCATAACAACCTGATTGACACCGACATTCAGCATCCATTTGCTCCAGAGACGGTGGATGATATCATCTTCATATATATAAGGAAGACCAGTCGAATCAAATAAATCTGTGACAGCACGCAGTTTCGGCTGTTTGTCCGGCTCGTTTTCGGGAATGCCAATGCAGATCTCGCCCATTTGTGTATAAGTAAGGTTGTTTTCGAGCTTGACGGCATCCATCCCCTGAGCGACAGAGTACAGCATATGTTTCATCCCGAAAGTTTCTCCGATGATAGATTCACTGGTAATGCCATTTAAAAGGGATATAATGATAGTATTTTCACCCACATAATTTTGGGCGGAAGCGACCGCACTCGATAAGGAGTTCGCCTTAACAGCGAAAATCAGAAGATCTGCGGTGGTGTCAGTACGCTCCTTATCGGTGAAATGAAAGTCGCATTTTTGCCCATTACAGTAAACACCCTGTGTTTCATACCTTTTGATCCGTTCCTCATCGGCTATGAAAGATACACGATCATGGCCTAGCTTTTCTGTAAGAAAGTTTCCGAATAAAATGCCGAGGGCACCCATCCCGATCAGTGATATGTTTTGAATCGTCATAGTAGCTTCCTCCTTATATGAGATCATCATAAACGATCTCATATAAAACTGCAAGTTTGACATTCCCCACAGCTAAAGCAGGATCATCTGAGCGGTGAGATAATCGGAGATGTGATTTCGAGTTTTTACGATGCGGGAGCGAAAAATGTAAACGATATAAGAGCTTATAGCACGATGAGGTAAACAAAACGTTGACTAAAAGAGCTGTTGATGATATAATGATAATGCAAGAAGAGGAGGATGATACTATGTATGCAATGGATTTTGCTCAGGTAGGAGCTAATATACAGAATAAATTACTTGAAAAGGAAATGACCCAGCAGAGCTTAGCGGATGCCCTTGGTATATCAAAGCAGGTTATGAACAAAATTATTAAAGGAAATAAAGCAATTAATGTGAACGAGCTTGCAAAAATTGCGGATATCTTGAATACATCGACTGATACATTGCTCACAGTTGAAGTGGAACCAGTTGCTGCCGATAGCTTAAGCTTTATGGTAGATGTTCATGATGAGGACACACGGGAACGCATTAACCTAATTAGATCTGCAATTGATGAGATTCATATGCTGGAGGAGTTGCTGGATGACTAATGATTTAAACGAGTTTGAAGTAAATGAAATAAAGGGGCATGCAAAGGAAAAGTTAGGATTGTGCAGAAAAGGAAACGATATTATCGGAACGCAGATTTTTTCGATCCTTGGATTGTATGCCAGGGTGATTTATTATCCGTTAGGTAAAGAGGCTCCCTGGGGATTCACTAGAATCAGTGGATCTAAAAACGATGCTTCCCTGGAGAAACCGTTTGTCGCACTCAATTCTTCCATTCCGATTGATTGTCAGGTATTTGCAGCGGCACATGAATTATATCATATTTGGTATGAACAAAATCCTGATATCTTGCCTTCTGATTTGTTGGATGAACAAGATAGAAAGAAAAGTGAAAAAAAAGCAAACAGATTCGCAGCAGAATTTCTTGTGGATGAAGTATTGCTGAAACAGGAAATTGAATTATATAGGTTAAAGAATTTTACAATAAAAAGTATACTACAATTGGCAGAACTCTTTACAGTTCCATATAGGACAATGGTAAAACGACTGGGAGAAATCGGGGTTATTGAGGATGATGATTTGAATAAATTCCTTACTGAATCAGAAGACTCTATTAAAACATATAAAAAAAGATATTCTATAGTTTCTCAGAAATCTGATGATCGGATCGCAATAGATGATCTGGTCGAGCTAGCAGTGTCAGCATATGAAGCTAGATACATTACTTATGAAAAGCTGGAATATTTGCTTGGAATTAGTACCTTAAAACCAGAGGATTTGGGTATTGAAAGGGAAACTGCCTACGAAGCTCCTTCTGATGATGAATTAGACAGTAGCATGGAGGAATAGTATGGTAGCTAAGAAAGACCTTCAGCCCATTATTGATAAGCAATTGAATACAGGGATGGATGACATAACCTGTATCAGAATTATAGATATTATTGTGAAGGCTAAGATGGTGAAATAGCAGTATCAAGAAAAAGTGCAAAGGCACTTTGGGTTCTTGCTGGATGCTGGAGTCAGCAGAGATCCATAATAGGGACTACTCGCCATCGAAACTACTTATAAGTAGTTTCGATGGCGTTTCTTGTTTGCAGAGTAGGAGTGAGGTCATAGCAAATTAGTATAAAAGATAATGTTGGTATATAAGCATGACCGCTTGCTATCGTATGTGTGTGCGTATCAAGTACATATTCCATTAAAATTAACCTCTCATTCTGCCGCATCAACGGCATTTCCTTATAACTTTAGTTTATCAGTTAAAAAAACATTTCAACCTGTGAGAAGTCGTGCAGAAGCGGAATCCCTTTCGTGAAAATCCTTGATATTCTGTTCTGAAAAAGGTAGAATTAAATCATTATTAATTAATAAAAAGAAAAGGGGAGCGTTTATATGTCAAGATTTGATCATTATTTCCAAATGGATGTGGATGATATCATGGAATATGCCTTGGAGAAAACAGAAGATATTGACTGGGATCATAGCTCTATGGTGGTGATTGTTCCAGAGGAACATGGCAACCTGAATTATGTATATCTTGTGAAGGATGCGAGAGGGCATTCGATCTTTATTAAACAGGCAGGGACAGAAACACGTATTTCCAAAGACATGAAGCCTTCTACGGATAGAAACAGGCTGGAATCTGAAATCATGATGCTGGAGGAAAAGCTTGCGCCCGGAATGGTCACACATATCTACTTTTATGATACGGTCATGTGTGCCTGTGGCATGGAAGACTGTTCTGATTTTTCCGTGATGCGGGATGCCATGCTGCGGCATGAGATATTTCCGGATTTTGCCGATGAGATTTCTACATTTCTGGTTGATACCTTGCTTTTGAGCAGCGATGTGGTGATGGATCACAAGGAGAAAAAGAAACTTGTAAAACAATTTATTTCTCCCGACTTATGTGACATTACGGAGAAGCTTGTTCTGATGGAACCATATGACGATCTCAATCATCGCAATCATGTTTATACACCCAACTCTGAGTTTGTCAAAAAAGAGCTATATTCGGATGAACAGCTCCATCTGGAAGTGGCAAAGTTAAAATTCAGGTTTATGACCAATGCACAGGCATTGATTCATGGTGATCTACATACGGGTTCTATCTTTATTCGCAGGGACTCGATGAAGGCATTTGATTCTGAGTTTGGAACTTATGCGCCGATGGGGTATGATATTGGAAATGTAGTGGCAAACCTGATCTTTGCTTATGACAATGGTCTTGCAGCAGATGAGGACGAGTTTTGTAACTGGACGCTTGATACGATTGAAAAGGTCATTGATCTTTTTGTCGAGAAGTTCAGCCGTAAATTTGACGAGGCGGTCACGGAACCCATGGCAAAGGTGAAGGGATTCAAAGAGTGGTATCTTGCTGACATTTTAAAAGATACTGCCGGATATACCGGAACCGAATTACATCGCAGAACGGTTGGCATGGCGAATGTGACAGATGTGACCCGGATCAAGGATGAGGATAAGCGGCTTTTAGCTGAACGCATCAATATTCTTGCCGGAAAAGATTACATCATGAATCAGGAATCCTTTGCATCAGGAGTAGATTTTACCGCAGCGGTTCGCAGGGCTGAAAAAGAAGCACGAAAGACTCTGTGAGATTAAGAAAGGACAGGATTATGAACGTTGAAGATTTTTTTGAGCAGATTATCACCGTACGGATGACACCGGATCGGAGTGCTGTCGATATTATAGACCAGACGCTTTTGCCGGGAACTATCCGGAGAATACATCTGCGTACGAAAGAGGAAATGTGGGATGCGGTTAAAAAACTGAAAGTTCGCGGAGCACCTGCGATCGGGGTAGCTATGGCTTACGGCATTGCACTGCTGGCATCACATATCGAAGAAACGGAATATGACGCTTTTTGCAAAGAATTCTATGAATTAAAAACCTATCTGGCCTCCTCGCGCCCCACAGCGGTCAACTTATTCTGGGCGCTCGAGCGAATGGAACGTACCGTGAAAGCCAATTGCGGGAAGCCGGTGGAAGAGATCAAACAAATCCTGTCCGCGGAGGCGGAAGCGATTCGTGAGGAAGATGTCCAGATCAGCAAAGATATCGGAGAGACCGGTTTCAAACTGCTGCGGAAGCTCAAAAAGGATGGACAGGAAATTGGAATTATGACACACTGTAACGCTGGAACTCTGGCGACAGCCAAATATGGCACGGCAACGGCGCCTATGTATATCGCTCTTGAAAAAGGATGGAAGGGATCAGATATGCATGTATATTGTGATGAGACACGTCCGCTATTACAGGGTGCGCGTCTGACTTCGTTTGAACTATGCAATGCCGGGATTACGACGACCGTACAGTGCGATAATATGGCTTCAATTTTAATGAAATCAAAAAAGATTGACATTATTTTTGTGGGGTGTGACCGCGTGGCGGCAAATGGAGACGCCGCGAATAAAATAGGCACCAGTGGTCTGGCTATTCTGGCGAAGTATTATGGAATCCCGTTTTATGTATGCGCTCCCAGTTCCACCATTGATCTGTCCACACCCACAGGGGAACAGATTCCGATCGAGATGAGAGACCCGGAAGAGGTGACGGATATGTGGTATAAGGAACGGATGGCACCCGAAGAAGTAGATGTCTACAATCCTGCTTTTGACGTTACCGATCATTCCCTGATTACCGGGATCATTACAGAGAAGGGCTTGTGTCATGCACCGTATGATCAGGCATTTAAAAAACCGGGGTTCTGATAAATAGGTAATCGGGTACTGGGTTGGTATTTCCTATATAGGGCTTTTATATTTCATTGTATCAACACCGGGCATGGGAAACGTATGAATCAACTCTGAGTGAAGAGAATATTTAGAAGACCATGTCCGATTTTATAATTAAGCCAACTGCTTCCCACTCTTTTTGATGTACTATAGTATTTCAAATAAATCACACATCTGTATCTGTAATGATCCGGCTGCTGAGATTTTTTGTGGATAACATCGTTATGGATCAGTATTATGTCCATTTATTATGAATCTCTATTATTTCTGCGGGCCGAAAGGCAAAGATAAATATGTATGGGATAAAGACCCTTACCCGGTTACGGAAGAAACCCCGAGGTTCAGGCGTATTCATTTCGCGAATATCACAGCACGCAATGTCAATGCCACAGCCGGATTTATCTATGGATTGTCGGAACAGCCGGTGACGGATGTCAGTTTCCAGAATATCAACATTTCAATGGCAGAACATGCACTGCCAGGAAAACCGGCGATGATGGCAGGACTTGAGAAGACGGCTAAAAGTGGTTTCTATATTGGCTCTGCCGAAAATATCAGTTTTGATCATGTGATCATCGATGATGTGGAAGGGGAAAGCTATCATGTGGAAAACTGTAAAGATCTGTCATGGAATTCCTGTAAAGTAAATGGAAAACTGGTCGAACAGAATGGATGAATGATATTTTGAAGGGAGCAGAAGCAGATGCATCGCAAGATAGAATTATGGATTGTATGGATAACGGCTGTGATTTCAACCCTTTTGATGGAACTCTTTCAGACATTGGGCGCATGGTTTGGCGTTACGGTGATTATTATGTTAGTATTAAGTGTACTGGGTACATTTTTTCTCGTCAGCAGAAAAAATCTTCTGGCGGGATCGGTATGCTTTATTCTGGCGGGTATCGATTTACTTCTGGGAAGCCAGTTAGTTGCATTTATCCCGGCATTTCCATTTTTTGTATCCGGTGTGTTAGCTCTCAATGACTATATTGTAAGTAAAAAAGAGGATTAGAAGGAGGAAATCAATCAATGAAGAAAAAGTATGCCCAGGTTGGAACCGGTGGCAGGGCCGGTTTTTACTATGAAGCCATCGCCGGCACCTATCACGAAACGAGTGAATTAGTAGGATTCTGTGATATGTCTCTGACACGCATGAACTACGCCAACAAGGTGATTTCAGAGAAATACGGACACAAAAAAGTTCCGACATATTTCTACACAGATTTTGACAAGATGCTGGACGAGACACATCCGGATGTGGTGATCGTAACAACCGTCGACCGTGTTCATGATCAGTATATCATCCGCGCAATGGACAAAGGGTATGATGTCATCACAGAAAAACCAATGACGATCGATGAGAAGAAAGCGCAGGCAATCGTGAATTGTCAGAAACGCACCGGAAGAAAGCTCCGCGTGACGTTTAATTACCGCTACGCTCCTCATAACACGAAGATGCGTGAACTGATCCGCAATGGTGTGATCGGAGATGTCTTTTCCGTCCACTTTGAATGGCTGTTAAATACTAAACATGGAGCAGACTATTTCCGCCGGTGGCACCGGAATAAGTATAACAGCGGCGGTCTTCTTGTACATAAGGCGACGCATCATTTTGATTTGGTGAATTTCTGGCTGAACACCTATCCTGAGACCGTGACTGCTCTGGGAGATCTGAATTTTTACGGTATGAAAAATGCGGAAAAACGTGGACTCGATCATTTCAGTTATCGCTATCACGGCGATCCCAATATGAAAAATGATCCATTTGCCATTGATTTGGAAAGCAGTGAGAAATTAAAGGCGTTATACCTGGATGCCGAAGCGGACAGTGGTTATATCCGCGACCGCAATGTCTTCTCCGATGATATTTCTATCGAGGATACCATGGGCGCACTGGTCCGTTATCACAGCGGCGCCATGATGACGTACTCTCTGAATGCCTATATGCCATGGGAAGGGTTCAATGTTGTGTTCAACGGCAGTAAAGGACGGATCGAAATGAAGGTTGTGGAGCAGTCCTACATCAATGCCGGTGGGGACCGTGGAAAAGAAGGAGCACTGACAGGAAAAAACATCACCGTCTTCCCGATGTTTGGAAAACCCTATGAGGTAGATATCGAAGAAAAAGAAGGCGGACACGGCGGCGGAGATCCGGTTCTGCTCAATGATTTATTCGGAGTGCCGGTCGAAGACGAGTTCCATCGCGCGGCTTCACACATCGACGGCGTGATGTCGATCATGACAGGAATCGCGGCTAATCACTCGATCGCCTCCGGACAGACGGTGAAGATATCCGATTTGATACAGTTATAAAATAAATTTGATTTGTAAGAGAAAAAATATATATCAAAGTTATTGTATATATGTGTTGAAAAGTAGATATATAAACTCAATGATGTGAAAGAGTGAATAATACAGGAGGTTATCGGCATACATGGAAACAGAAAATGATATATTAGAAGAAACATTATCGATTGCCGATGATGGATATGTTTTGGCATATGACTATCTATTAAAAAAATATGAAAATAATGATGTATATGGACCACAGACTCTATATTTTCTTGCGTGTCTGGCAGGTGGTGCCAATATGCCTGATAAGGCATTAGAGTGGCTTACAACAGCAATCCTTGAAAAGGGATGGTGGTACCGGCCGGAAGTGCTGGATGATGATGATCTATCCTTGCTGAGAAGCAGTGATAAGTTTATTTCACTGAAATCTATTTCTGATAAGCGCCATGCAGAAGCTATGTCAGGAGCAAGGGCTGTATTTACCTGGGAAAAGAAGACAGCAGACAATCTTTTTATTGCTGTTCATGGAAACACCCAGAACGGGCAGACAGCAAAATCTGATTGGAAACCGATATTAAATGATAATACCGGGTGGCAGCTTGAAACTGTTCAAAGTGCTGTACCGGATGGATATGGGACGTTTCGTTGGAATTATGATATGTCATCTTATTTACCGGTAGCTCATGCATTGGAAAAAGTTCAGTCTGAAGGCTACAAAATGATTGTCTGCGGCGGTTTTTCCGCAGGGTGCGATATGCTTTTGCGCACCATTATGTATTCTGAAGCACTTTGTAACACACTGGTTCTACAAAGTCCGTGGATTCCTGTATTGAAAGGACATGAAGAAGAACTGCTGAAAGCAGTTAAACAAAAAAATATTCAGCTGAAGATATTATGCGGATCATGTGACGAAGATTGTCTTCCAATGGCGGAGCATTTATATGAGATAACAAATACAGGTGGCATTCATGCGGAGCTTACTATTCAAGAAGGAAGCCGGCATCAATTCCCAAAGGAGTTACCTTATAGCTGAAATCTGCCAAAATAATTATTGTATTATGTGAGAATTTACCTTTATGAGGCCGTAAAATGGTTACTGTTCACACGTTGGCTTGTAATAAAAGAACCGATGGTTTAAACTTATCTCAAAGTTAACCACCGGTTCTTTATACTCCTGATGGCCGGCTCCATAGTTATAAAAGGTCAACTCATGGTCATGAATTAAAATTCCACGGGAAAGTCCTGCCGGAGTATGCTTTATGCCCTCATGTCCTTTACTCATACTTGCGGTATACAGGGCCCGCCCACATTCTTAAAATGACACTTCGGACAGCAAGAAAGAGGCAGTTAAGAACCTGGAATGACAACGAAAAGGGAGAAATTTAAGTTCAGCACAATCAGGGCATCCATACATGGCACCGCCATAGGAAGGATCCCCACAATGAATCATTTTAGAGATGTTTTCCTCGGATCGACGTCCAGGGCGTAAAGATGCCCTTTATGGTCCAGACATTTGAGCATTTCCAGAGAGTGGCCGCCATATCCGAGTGTGGCATCGAGTCCGGTCTCCCCAGGTGTGATGTGCAGAATATTGTATTTCTCCTGGAAGGTTCTGGGATGAGTTCCCTTATACCTTTTGCGTCTATGATGTTGCTGCTTTGCCATAGTACTGCCTCCGTAATTGTTGCTGTCTGGATACAGTTGAGCGGCTATTCCCTGGAGTTATCACGTACGTCCTGTTCCCTGGCGAGCTGTTTCCCGCAAGGAGTTGTACACAATCCACCACGGCAGGTACAACGTAATTCTGAAGGCAGCTGACGGCCTACTCGAAACAGTGTTTCGGCGGTCTGGTCCAGAGAAATTAGAGAATCATATCCCCCCATAATCATGTTGGCAGATACCACAGAATTTGCGACAGACATTGCATTGCGATTGATACATGGGAGCTGGACAAGTCCTGCTACCGGGTCACAGATAGTTCCAAGAATATTCTGGATGGCACAGGATGCTGCCTTGCATATTTGTTCCGGTGTTCCCCCCATTAGATACACGAGTCCGCCCGCTGCCATACCGGAAGCGGCACCTGGTTCCACCTGGCACCCATAGAGCTCTGCAG
The DNA here is from genome assembly GCA_002409525.1 of Eubacterium sp. UBA5416. GTDB lineage: Bacteria > Bacillota > Clostridia > Lachnospirales > Lachnospiraceae > Novisyntrophococcus. The sequence continues at coordinate 57,934 of DHNM01000033.1, forward strand.
AATAATTACAGTCCTTACTCATGACGATACCAAGGATTGTGGTGACAAACATAGCACGGATCTTCTGCTCCATATTAAGTCCCATATGCTTTGCAGTTCCAAGGATAGCGCCGGGGAAGATTCCCGCAGACCCACCGGTAGGTGCACACAGTACTACACCCATTGCGCTACTGTACTCCATGGTTGCCATGGCCCAGGGAACGGCGGTATTTAGAACGCCCATATCCAATGCGTTTGGATTCTCTTTTATAAAAGTCTCGATTTTTCCGGCTGTGGGAGACAAAATACCTGACATATCAATATCACCTTTTAGAGCTTCCTGCGAACCTGCCTCCATCGTAGAGACTACATATCCCATGTAATCGAGAACCTGCTTTTTCGTCCAGCCACTTCGTTCCATTTCATATTCAACAGCCAGTTCCCATAACTCTCTTCCCGAGGAATGTGCGTATTCTAGCATCTCTTCGGCACTGGAGAATGGAAGAGAACAATGACGGTTTGAAAGCACTGTCAGGATGGGCTCCATAAGGATCACCTTGGTAACATCAGGAATTGATTTGATCTTGTCTAAAAGTTCTGTTTCCAACGGCTCGCGGTATTTGATATTAATCAGGCATTTTCCGCTTTTCTCCGATATACTATGTCCCTCATCTAAGGCGCTGAGGGATTGTATTTCAGAGCAGAGATCCTGAGCGTGTGTTTCGCTTCGATCTGCCCATACAATTAACTCATAACAGTCCCCGACGATCTCCACATCAAACTCATCGATCTTTAACAGCTTTACTGTACCGCCCCCGGTGGAGTCGGAATGTACTACTACCCGTTCTCCTTTTGTGTTTTCTAATGTAATATGGGAAATATTAGGTACGACAGCCGGAAAATCTTCTATTTTAAACTGGATTTCCACACCGATTTTTTCTGCTTCACGGAAGGCATCTCGAAGTCTGGGGTCTTCCGGACGATTTCCAAGTAATCCATTGACAAATCCCATATCAGAGCGCTGTCCTTTGTACATCATCGTATAAGCGCCATCTTTTGCAAATGAAATAATAGCTTTCTTTAAGGTTCCGGGGAGAAGCTGGCGTGCAAGAAAACCGATGCGTGAGGGGGCACAGGTATGTGAGCTAGAAGGGCCAACCATAGCGGGGCCGACAATATCATTAAAAATACTTGGACTTTGGCGTATCATAATACAAAACCTCCTTTTATTTATATGTGTAAAAATAATTTTATGTTTATAGATATTATAAAGTGTATAGTGAGAGAATGTCAATGAAAATTTTTATAAACATAAAAACACCCTTGAAATTGGAGACATAAAAATGATATGATACCAAGGTTAAAAGAAAGCAGAAAGGAGCAATAGCCATGGGAGTTGATCTTGGTCAGAGGGTTAGAAACCTGAGAAAGAGGCAGGGGATGACTCTGACAAAACTAGGAAAAGAGACGGGACTTTCTCCGGCTTTTCTAAGTAATCTTGAAAGAGATCTCTGCAGCCCTACAATTGAGAATATCCAGCGGATCTGTACCGCTTTGAATATCGAACTTGTGAAATTATTAGATGATAATAACTGGGGAAAGGATGTGATTCGTGCGGATAAGAGAAAGATCATATTTGAAGAGAAGGATCAGATTCGTTATGAATCGATAAACTTTGGCCCCGGGCGGCTGGACGGCCTTGTGATTGTTGTAGAACCGCACTGTGAATACGAAAAGGAGTGGACACATCCTTATGATGAAATAGGTTTTGTTCTGGAAGGGGAACTGATCGTATCTTTGGATCATCAGCAGTTTAGCCTTAAAGAAGGGGATTCTTTTTATATAGACGCGATGAGGAAACATAGTCTCAGTAATCACACAGATTATCCGGCATCAAGTTTATGGGTGAAACAAATCACAAACCATCATTGAAAATCAATAAGAACAAATAAAGGAGCTTCAAACTGGTTATAGAAATTGATCATGTTTGAGGCTCTTTTTATATATTAAAATATACACAAAAATACCTTTGGAATTTATACACTATGACAGTTCTGATTTTATATATATAAAAATATTGACATTAAATTTTTATATATGTAAAATTAAAGTGAGTAAAAAATTTGTTTAGGGAGGTGAAACAAATGAGGTTCTGGAGTTATATACCCGCAAAGCGGAGCAGGGTATGGCTTTTCTTATTTATTCCTGTGTCGGTTATCATTGCTTTACTGATCATCGCAAGCAGTATACTGTCGCTTAAGCTTTCAGTCGGATCTATGGATATTTTGATCATAACAATCATATCTCTGATTGGATCACTGGCGATCTGCGGATTTGGGTATGCCGGATTGAGAATCGCATTTATAAGTTGTGTGGCTGGTGTCATTGCAGGCATTTTATTTATGACATATGTTTTTAACCAGTCTATTCAATGGCCAGGTATAGCCGGACTTGTGTCTGGGGTTCAGGCTGCTTTTCTGTTTTTCCTGGTAGGTGTAAATCTACAGATGATATCAGTTATGTTGAAGAGGAGGAGAAGGTAAATGAGTGATGATTTGAACAAGAAAATGAAGCATAATCCCAGGGATTACAAGTTTCGATGGGGTGTCAGTATCGTACCGATTGTATTCTTCCTGATTGTTTTGGTTACAGGAATTGCGATTCCGGGACAGTTCAACAAAGTACTCGATAAAGGCGTTATGTTTGTGATGAAGGATTTTGGGTGGTTTATAAGTCTGACGACTTTATTCCTTGTGTTTTTCTGCATAGTTCTGCTGGTACATCCGGTGGGAAATATTCGGTTGGGAGGAGCAAAAGCGAAACCGGAAATGAGCACTTTCGAATACTTTGCACTCTCCCTTTGCGGCGGTATGGCTACCGGATTAATCCTCTGGCCGACAGCAGAGATGGTGGAGTATACAGCCAGACCACCAAAGGCATTTGGTGCCGAGCCGATGAGTTATGAAGCTATTATTGACGCACTGGAATATGAGTGGACACATTGGTCACTTACACCATATGCACTATATACGGCGTTTGGAGTTGTCGCTGCGTATACTATTTATAATCTGAAAAAGAGCTATACGCCGAGTTCTGTCTTGTATCCTTTGATGGGAGAACGTATGGGAAACAAGACAAAATCAGTTACGGATGTTATCTGTCTGTTTGCGATCCTGGGTGGTGTATCCGGATCTATGGGATATGGGATTCTCCAGCTGGGAAGTGGACTTGAATATCTGTATGGTATTAAGGCTGATCTCGTGTCATGGATCGCGATTGCCGCGGTGATTACGGTTTTCTATATATCTACCAGTGTTTCAGGATTAAAGAAAGGCATTACCTGGCTTTCAAAGAACAATACATATCTTTTCTTTTTCTTTCTGGCATTTGTCATTCTCTTCGGCCCGAAGAGTTATATGTTCAATCTGACAAGTGAAGCATTGGGTCAGTTTGTCCGTGATTATATCCCATTTATGACGGTACAGGATGTATCGGTGTCCAGCGATCTGTGGCCTCAGTGGTGGAACAATATCTGGATGCTGGACTGGGTTGCATTTGCCCCGATGACTGGTATGTTTATTGCCACATTGAGTAAAGGGCGTACGCTTAAGGAAGTTGTGCTTGTCAACATGATTCTTCCTTCCATATTTGCCATGGTATGGTTTGGCATGTTTGGCGGTTTTGCCGCACATACACAGTTTGTGATGGGAGAAGATTTTTTATCAGTACTGGATGCTCACGATCATTCGTATATGCAGCTGTTTTCGATGTCTTATCTGCCGCTGGATGTGATCATGAAGCCACTATTGTTAATTACACAGTTAATTTCTTTCGTGACAATGGCAAACTCGATGACTTCAACGGTATCAAAGATGACGATAACTACAGGAAAAGAATATACATCAGAAGAAGCTCCTATGAAGATTAAGATTTTCTGGGGTGTTTTGATGGCGTCGATTGCTGTTCTGTTTATATGGAGTGGTGGCCTGGATGGAGCAAAATCTGTAAAGGCTATCACCGGTTTCCCGGTATTTATTCTGGAACTGGCAGCTGTTGTCGGGTTTATTGTATTCTTTTCCAAAGGAAAGGCACCGGAAAAAAGGAAGAAAGAGGAATATGAATATGAGAATGAGGATCCCGAAACCGGGATGCTGAAAGAATATTTCATGAAAGAGGAACCAAAAAAAAGCACTGGAATTCGAAAGGAGAATAAAAATCATGCAGGTTAAAGAGAATTTCTTTTCAAACGATGAAGTGGAAAAGCTCCATGAAATGACGTTAGAGGTTCTGGAAAAAGACGGGGTTGAGATGGACGATGATTATGCCTGCGATGTTTTTCGCAGACATGGAGCAAAAGTAGATGGTCATGTAGTACATATTGGAAGAGATTTGGTTGATCAGGCTTTGTCAACCGCTCCGTCAGAATTTAAAATCTACGGCAGAAACGGTAAGTATGTAACCTTAGGAGAAGGACATAAAGTGTTTGCCCCCGCCTCGGGTCCTTTGTTTGTCAGTAGAGGAGATGACCACCACAGTAATAGAGCAGAAGATTATAAGAATTTTCAGAAGATGGATCATACCAGCAAGATCATGAATATGCTGAATCCGAATTTAATAGAACCCCAGGATATAGATCGAAAGGTCGTCAGAGATTATCAGATGGCTGTATGTTTGAGATATACGGATAAGCCATTGATGGGTTTGACAACATCTTTGCAGGATTGTCAGCACAGCATAGATATGACGCAGAGATTCTACGGTTCACCAGATGACCAGACGGTTAGCTTTGGACTGATTAATCCTATGTCACCTCTGAAATATAATAAAACTATGCTGAATGCATGTCGCTATTTTGCTGAGAGGAATCAGGCAACCATGTTTCCGTGCTGTTCTATGCCGGGTGTGACTAGTCCGGTTACGCTTTCCAGTACAGTTGTAGTCAATAACGCTGAAAACCTGGCAGGAATTATCTATGCACAGCTTATTCGTCCCGGAGCACCTGTTGTATACTCCAATACTTCCACAGGTTGTGATATGCGTTATATGACCTCTGCAATTGGAGCACCAGAAGCGGTTCTCATCAGTTTTGCCGCGGCATCGCTGGCTAAGTATTATAACATTCCCTGCCGTACCGGAGGATCACTGTCCGACGCAAAATGTGTAGACTATCAGGCGGGTCAGGAGTCCACCCTTACTATGCTCGCGGCGATGATGACCAGCACAAGCTTTATACTTCATTCATGTGGTGTTATGAATTCGTTTAATACACTTAGTTATGAAAAATATCTTTTAGATGAGCAAAATATTGAAATGATTCGTAAAATTGTAAATGGAATGAAAATCTTTACGGGTGATAAGGAACTGGAGAATATCTCTGATGTCGGACCCGGCGGACAGTATATTTCTGAAGAGCACACGATGGAATATATGTATAGCGAGTTATATACTACAAGACTGTTTAACAAAATGGGTTATCCGAGCTGGGTAAAAGAAGGAAAGAAAGATGCAGCCAGGTTAGCTGGTGAAAAAATTGAGGAAAGACTGGAATCTTTTGAGTATCCGGATATTACGAAAGAACAAGAGAGCGTCTTAAGAGAATATATTGGAGATCTTTATGATGCGATCTGATATTAGATGTTCACGTTGAGGACATAGTTTAAGGAAGGAAGGGGCTTCTCGCTCCTTCCTTTTTTTATCGTTCATTTACCGGGATTATTGATATCGTTCCCCAAATCATTCATTTTTTATATGGATGCTCTAATAAGTGGAAAACGTAGCCTTATATCCCGTCATTCCGTTCAGTTTATGAAACAAAGTACCAGATACTTCATATCTTATAGACATTTCTGTTTCTCAATAATATAATAATCACAACAGATAGAACAAAATCTAAAGTTTGAAAACATGAAAATGTATATTTTACCTTAAAAAAAGGACTGTATATTATGAAAAGTGTTCGGGTAAAGCTGAGAGAATACTTATCTCATGCGAGTAATACAGAAAGAGAAATCATACAATTTATTTTGAAAAGTCCTGAGGATGCTTCTGTTATGAGTGTTCGGGAACTGGCCGGGGCAACATTCACATCTCCATCGACAGTTACGAGATTCTGCAAAAAGACCGGATTTCATGATTATAAGGATTTCCAAAGATCACTGATGTATGAAAATGCCATGCGAAAAGAAGCCATAACAGATAAAAATTCAGAGATTAATAAGGATGACTCAATCGAACAGCTTGTGAATAAGATTATATACAAAAGTATTGTTTCTCTCGAGGAGACAAAAAGCCTGATTGATTTAGATATTCTTGATGACAGTGTATCAGTGATACAAAAAGCGAAGAGAGTTGCCTTTTTTGGAGTGGGAGCATCCCTGCTGGTTGCAAGAGATGCCTATCTAAAATTCATCCGTGTAGATAAGTCGTGTATTGTGAGTGAGGATTTTCATGTGCAGCTTGTTCAGGCGAAAAATATGAACATCAGGGATGCGGCAGTCATTATCAGTTATTCCGGTATGACCAAAGAGATGATTGAATGTGCAGAGATATTGAAAGATAATGGTGTTCCCATTATAGCAGTCACTTGCTATCACGAATCACCACTGGCAAAATTGGCTGATTATAATTTATATGTGACAGCTACTGAATTTGAATTCAGGACAGGGAAACTGGGATCCAGGATCTCTCAGCTGGCAGTGATCGATATGTTATATGTGACTTACGTACAGAGAGATTATGACATATGCATGAGAAATCTGCAAAAGACTTATATTCTAAAGGATAAATAAAAAGTTAGAGGGAGGAAAAGATGAATGCCCGATTTGGATAAACTGACGACTGAAAAACGAAATGAAGGAACGATGAATCTGGATGAGATGTCCATATATGAAATCATCCGGGTTATGAACGACGAAGACCAAAAGGCGCTGGATGCCGTACGTGACGCATTGCCGCAAATTGAAAAGGTCGTGAAGGTGACGACGAAATGTCTGAAAAATAAAGGACGGATTATTTACATAGGGGCGGGTACGAGTGGACGCCTTGGTGTTTTGGACGCAGCAGAATGCCCTCCTACTTTCGGAGTGTCATATGATACAGTGGTTGGCATAATTGCCGGAGGTGAGAAAGCATTTTTAAAAGCAAAAGAAGGTGCAGAAGATGACACGAATCTTGGTGAGGAGGATCTGATTAAGATAAATTTAAGGCCCAAAGATGTTGTGATAGGACTGGCAGCAAGTGGAAGAACTCCATATGTTATTGGGGCTTTGAGATATGCAGAAAAAGCCGGGTGCAAGACAGTCTCTATTTCCTGTAATGAAAATACTGATATTTCAAGAGAAGCAGATCATCCGATTGAGTTACTCACCGGGCCGGAAGTATTAACCGGATCTACGAGATTAAAGGCGGGAACGGCTGAAAAGATGGTTTTAAATATGATTTCGACAGCAAGTATGGTAGGAATCGGAAAAGCATATCAGAACTTAATGGTAGACCTTCGGCAGACAAACAAAAAACTGGTGACAAGAGCAGAAAATATAGTGATGGAGGCAGTCGGCTGCAGCAGGAAAGATGCAAAACTTGCACTGAAAGAGACAGGGGGAGAGGCGAAACTTGCAATTACAAAAATGTTGTTAGATTGTGATATAGAGTCTGCCCGTAAATCTTTGGAGCGGGCACATGGTAAAGTGAAAGTTGCCGTTACAAACGGTCCAACATAAAAATATGACAAGTGTACAAGGAGGGTAATTATGAAAGGAAAGAAATTATTGGCTCTGACATTGACGTCTCTTATGGCAGTTTCTTTATTTGCGGGATGTGGAGGCAGCAATTCGAAAGAAAGTTCTTCAAGCGAAAAGGACAAAAAGAGTGGAGGAAAAAAAGATGTGGTGACAGCACTGCTGCCTCCGGTTTCTGCTACATACCAGGAGAAGATCACTTCTTACGTTGATGATTTCAATAAAGAGAATCCAGACATTGAAATCGAGGTTACAACGGCGAGCTGGGAGGATATGACCCAGAAGCTTGATGTCCAGGTGAATGCAGGTTCTCCACCGGATGTTGCATTTATGGATAGTACCGGAATCAGCAAATATGTGGATACCGGCATGGCTGTGGATATATCAAAATATCTGGACGAAAAAGAGATGTCTGATTTTGATGAGAGCGTTATTAATTATTTTAAAAGCGGAGACGGTTTGTACGGACTTCCGGCTTATTGTGAAGTCCACTGTATAGGAGGAAATCAGGAGCTTCTTGAAAAAGCGGGAATAGACTGGAGAGAAGTTCAGAAAAGCGGATGGACTTATGATGAATTTCGTGAGGACATCAAGAAAGGGGTAATAAAAGAAGGGGATCAGGTGAAATCTTATGGATTCCTGTTTGCCTGTGCGGGCATTACCGCAAAAGACTATTTTGGTATCTTTGTAAAAAATGCCGGTATGCCGGCAGCTTTTGATAAAGACCTGAAATATGCATATACCAGTAAAAAAATGCTCTCTTTCCTGAAAGATTTAAGATCTTTGATTGACGACGGATCTATGCCAAAGGAACTCGGTTCTATTGATGCCGGAAAGAGATGGAACATGATGCTTACAGGGCAGACAATGATTACCGGTAAAGGAATGGCTAATTTTGAAAGGTCAGCAAAAGAGAATACACAAAAATTGGAGAACAAGGACAAAGATGCTGTGGAAGGCAGTATCCCTTTGGAATATATCATCCTTCCCGTTCCTGTTTTTGATGGGGGCGAGCAGCAGGCACAGGCAGCGGTAGGTGGATATATGTGTTTTTCAGGGAAGAAAAAATCAGATGAAAATCATCTCAAAAATGTTGCAAAGGCCGCTTATTATCTTGCCAGTGGAGAACGTGCCGCCAATACCTGTCAGGAGTTATATCTGAAACCGGTATGCGAAACAGGGCGTACGGCCAATGATAAACTGCCGCCCATAGAAGGCAGGAATGAGGATAATGAAAAAGCGGCAGATATATTGACGAGTGAAATTGCGGAAGCCAGGCCTGATATACCGGCGGATAAAGGCGCGAAAGCCATAAAAATTGAAGATGAGGTTATTTCCCCAAAATTCCAGGGACTTCTTTCGGGAGAAGTGACACCGGAAGAAATGTATCAGGCTATCTTGGATGCAGGCCATGATGCTTTTGGTGAGGAGGATTGTATTTCCGATTAACAATGATTGACGACTGCTGCTTTAAGCAGCAGTCGATAAGAAAGGCGCCGGACAATGAAAAAATTGAGGAAAGAAGCGAAATGGGGTTATATATTTATCTTAGTACCGATGGGTACGTTCATCGTGTTTACACTTTATCCGATTATTTCAGCCGCAGTGATCAGCTTTCAGAGATACAAACCGATAGGTTCTGAGTGGATCGGACTGGAAAATTATATCCATACTTTTAAAAACAATCTGTTTTACAAAGCTCTAAAGAATACAGTTGTATATTCCGTTGCAACGGTTCCGCTGTCCATGCTGATTTCTTTTTTGATTTCGATTATGATCATTCCGTTTAGAAAGAGGATCCAGTCTGCTTTTAAAGCGGCATACTATCTTCCCGCAATCGCATCCGGAGTTGCTCTGTCCTTTGTATGGAAATGGATATACGATCCGCTGCCATCTGGATTGTTGAACAGTGTTTTGAGAGTTTTTGGAATTTCAAATCAGAACTGGCTGGGAAGCAAAAAGACAGCAATGCTTTCGCTGGTTATTATGGCCGTTTTTGCAGGCCTGGGTCAGAACATTATTATTTATATAGCAGCGCTGCTGGGAATTGACTCAACCTTTTATGAAGCTGCGGACATTGACGGAGCAACCTTCTTCCAAAAAATCAGATATGTTGTCTGGCCGATGGTAAAACCTACCTCTGTATTTCTGGCAATTACTGGTGTAATCAATGGTTTCCAGTCATTTCAGAATGCGTATCTGATGACCGGAGGCGGCCCGGATAATGCTACTACGATGGCAGGCCTGCTGATATTCAATCGTGCTTTTTCATATTTTGAGTACGGCGAGGCTTGTGCACAGGCATTGATTTTGGCTGCGATCATCGCTGTGTTTGCTATGATACAGTTTAAGGTAAGCTCAAATGATGTCGAATACTAGATGGGAGGAGAATATGGGCTTATATAAAAGATATGGGAGTAAAGAAAAGTATAAAGAAGGTATCAGAAATATACTACTTGCTATTATACTGGTTTTTATTGCAGTTATCACACTGTTTCCAATTTATTATATGATTGTTTCATCATTTGGAGCACCGACAGAAGCCGGCGGGGCAAGCTATTCGCTGATTCCAAGATCATTTACACTCGACTCGTATCAGTTTTTCTTTTCATACAGTGCTTATTCCTTTCGCTGGATATTGAATTCACTGATTGTCGCGGCGGTTGTTACGGTAAGCAACGTTATATTTGCGACGCTTGCGGGATATGCGTTTGCAAAACTTCGTTTTCCGGGATGCCGTATTTTTTTCTTTATATTTCTGGTAGCAATGATGGTTCCGTATCAGGTGACGCAGGTTCCCTTATACATCCTGGTTGTAAATGTGTTGAATATACAAGACACGTATACGGCGTTGATTGCCCCTTCTATTGTTACCTGCTACAATGTATTTCTTGCAAAACAATTCTTCACATCTCTCCCGACCTCAATTTTGGAGGCGGCACAGATAGAAGGGTGCAGCCAGCCCATGATTGTTTTAAAGATTGTCATTCCGCTTTCTAAGACAATTCTTTCCGTTATGGCAATCATGACATTTCTGGGACAATGGAATAACTTCTTCTGGCCTTTCCTGGTTTCGAATACAGAGAAGATGCAGACAATACAGGTCGGACTGAAAAACTTTAGTTTTGCCAACACCACATATTTTGCACCTATGATGGCAGGCGCAACAATTTCAGCACTGCCAATGTTTATATTGTTCTTTTCGCTGCAAAAATACTTTCTGGAAGGAGTGACCGTGGGAGCGGTCAAAGGTTAGTTACTATGCAGAAAAATGATACGTATATCTTGGGAATTGATGGCGGTGGAACGAGAACGGTAATCTGCGTTGCAGATGAGAGATACAATATCCTACATAGATTCGAGTCGGGAGCTCTCAACGTCAATGGACAGACGGTCAGCCGGCTGCGTGAAACTATTGGGAAGATTCATCAACAACTTAAACAATTGAATTTTAAATCAGACTATTGCATAGAAATAGGCATTGGCTGTGCCGGGATCACAAATCCGGATGCATCAAAGCTTTTATGCCAACAGTTTCAGTCCTTCGGTTTTCAATGTCCAATCCGAATATTCGGGGATCATGAGACAGCACTCGCTGCTGCTTTTTGGGAATATCATGGGATCATCTTAATTGCAGGTACGGGATCTATTTGTTATGGCAGAGCTTCCGATGGCAGAGAATTTCGATCCGGTGGATATGGATATCTGATCGATGACGCAGGAAGTGCATATAAGATTGCAAGAGACATGCTTTTGGCGGTGGTCAGGGAAAATGATTTCAGAGGAGAACAAACGATACTGAAAGATTTGATATTACAGAAGATGGATCTGGAAAGTGTTGAACAATTGATTGGAGTTATATATAGGTCGAAGAGTCCCAAAAGTCAAATTGCTTCCCTGGCACCGTTACTTGAAATAGCTGTAAGATCGGGAGATCAGGCGGCCATTGATATAGAGAGAAATAATGCAGATGAATTGGTAAAACTTGTCGTCTCTGTAGCAGATAGAATGCCGGAGGAGAAAGATGTAGCTTTTTCCGGGAGCGTTTTAATCAGGAATTCCAGATTATCGGATCTTGTATCTAAGGCTCTGAAAAAGTATGATACTTCTTTTCATATCTTTATAAATTTACATGAACCTGCAGAAGGAGCCATTCGACTGCTGGAGAAAGGAAAGACAGGTGGGTGCTGACAGATTTTTAACCATTGATGTGGGCGGAACATTTATCAAATATAGTATTATGGATCAAGACTATCAGATCTTTGACGATGGCAGTCTGGCAACATGCAGGGATCCAAATGAATTTCTGGAGCAATTAAAGAAACTGGTTCTGCATTATAAAGATCAAGTGGAAGGTGCAGCGGTATGCATTGCCGGTTTTATTGATCCGCTTACCGGTGTCAATTCCGATTACAGTGTGGGCTTAAATTTCAGATCTTTTAACTTAAAGAAGGAGCTGTCTGAAACCGGAGAATTCCCGGTAATACTTGAAAATGATTGTAATTGTGCTGTGATTGGTGAGATGACTGCAGGGGCTGCCAGAGGAATGAGTGACATCGCGTTATTAACTTTTGGCACCGGAATCGGAGGAGCTGTTGCATTAAACGGAAAGTTATATCGAGGAAGGCACAATAAGGCGGGAGAAGCCGGTTTCATGAAGTTCTATTGTTCGGATTCTAAAAAATCAGAATCCATGGAAAGCATTGGAGCGACATCGGTGCTTGTGAAAGAGGTGTCCGCAGCGCTGCACCATACAGTCGATGGGATTTATATTTTTGAACACCTGAATCAGGAAAAGATAAATGAGATCTATTCTTCCTGGATCCAAAAAGCAGCTGTCCTAACGGGAAATGCAGCGGTGCTGCTTGATCCGGAAGTTGTTTTAATTGGTGGAGGCATCTGCAGACAGGAGCGTTTTATCCATGATCTGCGTTCTGGGATATATCAGATTTTTCCACATCTTGAGAAATATACAGAGATAAAAGCGTGTGAAACGGGGAATCATGCCGGAAGGATTGGTGCTCTTTTTCTGCTTTTAGAAAAATATGGGAGGGATAATTGATGAAAAACAATCTGAAAATAGCAACGATCGGAGGGGGATCCAGTTATACACCTGAGTTGATCGAGGGTTTTTTAAAAAGATATGATACACTTCCGGTCAGAGAACTATGGCTCGTTGATGTGCCTGAAGGGGAACAGAAGATGCAGATCGTTGCCGGTCTGGCACGCCGTATGGTCAAAAGGGAAGGCATGCCGATGGAAATTCATACAACGCTGAATCGCCGGGAAGCCCTTGAAGGTGCGGATTTTGTGACAACACAACTGCGTGTAGGACAGCTGCAGGCAAGAATCAAGGATGAAAGGATACCGATTTCTCATGGTATCCTGGGACAGGAGACAAATGGTGCGGGCGGCCTTTTTAATGGTCTTAGAACGATTCCTGTTATTATGGATATCTGTAAAGATATGCAGGAACTCTGCCCCAAAGCCTGGCTGATTAATTTTACGAATCCTGTGGGGATGGTTATGGAAGGGATTCATAAATATACAGATTTTAATAAGATCATCGGACTGTGTAATGTTCCGATCGGAATGCATCGCGCGATCGCAGATCTTCTGGGCAGGTCAATGGACGAGGTGAAAGTTACATTTGGCGGATTAAATCACATGGTTTTTGCAACAAAAGTAGTGGTGGATGGAAATGATGTGACAAGAGAAGTCCTGAGATTATGGGGAGAGCAGAGTGTAAAAAATATAAAAGGAATTCGGTGGAATCCGTATTTTATTGATGAATTGGGTGTTCTGCCCTGTTCTTACCACAGGTACTATTATATGACAAAAGAGTATCTGAAAGAAGAAGAGGAAAAGTTCAAAAAGCATGAGGTCAGAGCCGAGTTTGTAAAAGGAATAGAGAATCAGTTGTTTGAACTGTACAAAGATCCAAAACTGGACCATAAACCAAAATTACTCGAAGAAAGAGGAGGCGCTTACTATAGCGATGCCGCATGCAGTTTGATCAATTCTTTATATAATGATAAAGGTGATATACAGGTTGTCAATACGGTAAATCACGGCGCAATCAAGAATTTTGAAGAGGATGAGATCGTCGAGGTGAGCTGCAAAATTACGAAGGATGGTCCGATCCCTGTTGACGTCGGCACACTGCCAAAGGCTGTAAATGGATTGGTGCAGCAGATAAAATCATTCGAAACAGTGGGAAGTGCGGCGGCAGTTACAGGCAGCAGAAAAAAAGCTCTGCTGGCTTTGATGATAAATCCGCTGGTTATGTCTCAGAAAACAGCCGAAATCGTCCTGGATGAACTATTGGCCGCGCATAAAGAGTATCTTCCGAAATTTTTCAAAGAGGAGATTTAAAGATGGAGTTTATTCAGATACCAAAAGACTCCCCGGAGATTCTTAAGGCATATCGTCTGTTTCGGAATGCTGTGAGAGATGGCGATATCCTCTGCAAAGAGATTTGCCGGGAGGAATTTCAGTCGAAATTCATAGATCGTGAAAACGGGATAGCAAAAGTCAATATAATTGAAAAAGAAGGATGGGCATTTGCCTCGGGCTGTATCGATCAAAAAATGGGAAAGAGTTATATAACAATGGTTACCGTGGAACGATCAAAGCGGCGAAAAGGTCTTGGACGAAAGATCCTATATAAATTAGAGGAAGAACTTTCAGAGATTGATCATAAGTCTGATTTTGAGATCTCATTTTTTAATCCCATGAGTCTTAAATGGCTGCTTCCGGAGAAAAATGGTGTGGAGCATCCGAATATGCCGGGAGTTGATGTCAGTTCCGCAGCATATCTTTTCTTCAAAAACTGTGGATATCGTGATTTTGCAATGCAGAACAGCTATTACATTTCTCTGAATCATTATGAGTATCCATCAGAAATGGCAGCAAATAAAAAGAAACTGTTACAGGATGAATTTACATTAGAAAGATACCATGAATCATTACATTCAGGCATGGCTGATATGATGCGTAAATTTGGAAATCCTTTATGGGAGAAAGAGATTCTGGAGGAACCTTCTATAGACCATGGTGGCCGGCCGATTCTAGTTCCCGTATATGCAGACCGAGTCTGCGGCTTCACCGGTCCTTTAGATGTTGAAAAAACCGGAAGAGGATATTTCGCCGGTATTGGAACGGATCCTGATTTTCGAGGTCATGGTTTGGCAAAACTGATGTTTTGTGAGCTGTGTAGTGAACTGAAGAAATTAGGAGCAGAATATATGACATTGTTTACAGGGGAACAGAATCCTGCAAGAAATATATATGAAGCAGCCGGATTTCATATTGTCAGATCCTGGGCTGATATGAGAAAAACGCATAAGGAGGATGTATTACGATGAAGACAATTATGGCTATTGGTGCACATATCGGTGATATGGAACTTACCTGCGGGGGTGCTCTGGCGACGTATTCTCTCAGAGGCTATCGTGTGATTACGGTAGCTTTAACAGGGGGTGAGAGAGGGAATCCTCCAGAGCTTACAGTTAAAGAATACAGGAAACAGAAGGAAAGCGAGGCAAAAACGTTTGCTGAAATGCTAAAAGGAAAAGCAATTATATTGCCATATTTGGATGGAGAGCTTCCAGACAATGAAGAAATTCGCTTTCAGGTGTGTGACCTGATACGAAAGTATAAACCGGAGGCGATTATGACGCACTGGAAGAACAGCATACATAAGGATCATGAACTGACTTATAAGATTGTAAAGGATGCTCAGTTTTATGCAGGCCTTCGTTCTATTGAGAGAGAAGACGACGCACATTTTGCAAAAGGGCCCTATTATGCACAGAACTGGGAAGATTCGGTTGACTTTAGACCGTATATCTATCTTGAAGTGAGCTCTGAAGGTTTTGAACTATGGCAAAAAGCGATCAGTTCTCACTGGTTTGCTGTGAACAGTCCGGATTTTTCTTACATGGAATATTATTCTCATCTTATACGCTGTAATGGATGTCTGTCGAGAAATGGCTACGCAGAAGCCTTTGATGTCGATGAAGAAAGTAAAAAAATGATCGTAAAGGAGTTCTAATCGTTCAATGGTAAAAAACGGAATTGACTGTATTGATCAATATGATCATGTATTTCGGGGAAAGAGACTGGGACTGATCACTTCCATATCGGGTGTGAATCAAAAACTTCAATCGACAGTTGATATTCTGTCTGACAAGTATAACCTGACAGCTCTTTTTTCTCCGGAACACGGGGTAAGAGGAAATATCGGAGCTGGAGATATCGTGGAAAATGATATAGATCCATATACAGGTATACCAGTTTTAAGCCTGTATCGCAGAGAATCTAAACGTCTTACAAAGGAAATGCTGGAGATGGCAGACGCAATTGTCTATGACATCCAGGATATAGGGACCCGTTATTTTACATTTATTTCTACGCTTTATTATGCCATGCAGGAATGTGAGAAAAACCAAAAGGAATTCATAGTTTTTGACCGCCAAAATCCTCTCGGAGGCAAAGTAGAAGGAAATATACAAAATGAGCAGTTTGAAAGCTTTATAGGTGCATATCCGTTATGCATGCGTTACGGAATGACGATAGGAGAACTTGCAGATATGATCTATGACGAGCAAAATTATCATTTTCCTCTTACCATTATTTCCGTGGAAGGATGGAAACGTGACATGATGTTTCCTGATACAGATAATATCTGGGTGATGCCAAGTCCCGGAATTCCCCGGTTTAATACAGCCCTTTTATATCCTGGGACTTGTCTGTTTGAAGGAACAAATCTTTCGGAGGGACGCGGAACCGCAGCACCCTTCGAAATAATTGGTGCTCCATATGTCGACGGATATAAATTCGCAAGATATATGAATCAGAAAAAATTGCCCGGAGTTATGTTTTCACCGGCTTATTTTGTGCCTTCCACTTCAAAATATCAAGGTGAAGAGTGTCAGGGGATTCATATTCATGTTACAGAGTTCGAACGGTATGAATCTGTGAAGACAGGTATTGTGCTGCTGGATGCGTTCAGAAATTGTTATTCAAAAGATTTTGGCTTTCTGAAACCACTGGAAGAAGGCGGAAAAAGGAGCATAGAATTATTATTTGGGAATGCTATGATCACGAATGAAACGGTAAGTCTTGGTGAGTTGCTGGAGACCATGGAACAGGACACTGATACATTTATAAAAAGAAAGGAAAAATATCAGAGGTATTAGGGTATATGAGAGTAGAGACGATGACCTTACAGCAAAAAATCGGACAGATGTTTGTTGCAGGATTTCCCGGACGGAAACCCTCAGATGAATTCCTCAATCTGATCCATAGACGAAAACTCGGAAATGTCATACTGTTTCAACATAATATTGAGGGGAGAAAACAGACCCGGAATCTTAACAAGAATTTGCAAAAGGAGATTACGAATGCGACTGAAATCATGCCTTTCATAACGGTCGACGAGGAAGGCGGCGTCGTGTCCAGACTTCCGTCTGGCAGCGTGGCAATGCCTTCAGCCATGGCATTTTCCGAGATAGGGGATCCCCGACTCGTCTATCAGGGCGCACGTATTACGGCAGAAGAGTTAAGAAATCTGGGGTTTAACTTTAATCTGGCACCGGTTTTAGATATCAATAGTAATCCACAGAACCCGGTAATTGGAGTTAGAAGTTATGGTGAGGATCCGCTGATGGTAAGCAGATATGCAAAAATGGCGGTACAGGGATATCTTGACGGCGGAATTCTATGCTCAGGGAAACATTTTCCGGGGCATGGCGACACCTCTATCGATTCACACTTGTCTCTGCCCTTAGTTCATACATCGTACGAGGAACTGGATGAAAGAGAGCTGGTTCCATTTCGAAATTTGATCAGGGATGGAATTCCTGCGCTTACGATCGCTCACATCTTAGTTCCCGCATTAGAGCCAGAAGGGATTCCCTGCACGTTATCAAAAAGGGTAATACAGGGATTGCTGCGGGAGAAACTGAGATTCCAGGGGCTCATTATTTCTGACTGCATGGAGATGAATGCGATGAAAGAATATTATGGGGTGGAGGCCGGAGTCGCTGCATCGATTGCAGCAGGTGTTGATCTGATATTTATCTCGCATACTCCGGCACTTGTAGAAACTTCGATGAGGGAAGTTACGAATGCACTGAAAGATGGACGATTGTCGATGGAGCGGATCGATGATGCGGTTTCACGTATCCTAATATTGAAGGAAAAACTTTCAAGAATGTTGAAAAAACATCAGAATGAAAGCTATGAGGAAAAAGAACATCTCATATTTGCGGATCAGGTACTTGAGAGAACAATTACTTCACAGATGTCTCATAAGTTTCAATTGGGTTCTTATCCGATTTTTGTCGGTGTAAAGCCCTCCAGAACGACAATTGTATCAGATATGGTCGAAGGTGAATTCGATTTCTCGCATGAAATGCAGAAAACTTTTGGTGGTTCTGCGGTCTGCATATCGGATGATCCCGACAATCAGGAGATAAGAAACGTCTTGCATCTGGCTGAAGGTAAGTCCTCTGTTATATTGGGAACATTGAATGGGCACCTTCATGAGGGACAAAGAAAAATGATTCGTGCAGTGAAAAGCTGTAAAATCCCGTCTGCTTTCGTGGCGCTGAGAAATCCATACGATCTGAAAGTTTCAGGAGAGGATAGTTTTGGAGTTGTATTATATGAGTATTCTCCGAGGATACTTGAGAAACTTAAATTTTGTTTTGAATAATTAAAAAAAATCCAATTACATCTGGCAACACAGAAAGTTTGACGCCCTCATATCTGTTTCTAAAAAGATCCGAAGAACATCTGTAATCAACGTTCTTCGGATTTTTTACTTTATTCATCGATTGTGTTGATATCTATGTATCCTTTCTGCAGCCTTTCATCAATATCTATCCCCGTTTTGGTAGAAGAATCCCCGGACTGTTTTACTACTGTTGTTTCTAATACAAGGTCATAGTTATGGAATTTGAGTTTTCCCGTCCCTTCATTTCCCATAGAATCTGTCCAGTTAAATTCGACGATACCATTTGAGAATTTTCCGGTGATATCTTCAGCTTTGATAGGCTCAAAATAGGATGACTTTGTTTCAAATGAAAAAGTTACATTATCTCCATCTACTTTTTCCAGATTTACAGTTAAATCATAATAATCATCTTTGTGTTTATCATAATACTGCCACATACCCAGATAATCATTTGTTAGATCTTCAATTAAATCATCATCATTCCCAGAGCCATCATCACCTTTCCTTAGCAGCTTCTGTCCATGATAACCGGCCAGAGTTATAGGATCTTCAGAAGAAGTCTCTTCAGCGGTATATAATCGAAGCTCGTCTTTGTAAAATTTCAGTGTTCCGATTCCTGTATTTTTTCTGTCATCAGCCCATTCAAAGTTAATCATACCGTCGGAAAACGTCCCGGTTATCTGGCATTATCGAGACGTGATGAAGCAAGAAATACCTGACCGATTGAAAATGTTACCTGATCACCATTAATTTTATCAATTGTTACTGAAATATCGTTATGGTTTTCTCCCTCATCGTTCAAATCCTGATGATGCCAGACTCCAAGATAATCCTGTGTCAATTCGTCAATCATCTCATTTTTTCCTTTTAGTCTATCTAAGGGGTTATTCTCTCCTTCTGAAGATGATGCAGAATCTTTATGGGCTGCATTATTTTCAGGTAAAACGAGTTTGTTTGAGGTTGAAGTTTGTTCTAAATCATCTTTTGACAAGGTGTTTTCATTTTTTGCTTCAGCTAAATCGCTGTTTTGCTTGTGCAGGTATATTCCGCCTGCAATTCCTACGCATGCTATGACAAGAGCTGCCAGAGTAATACCTGCTTTTTGTGTCCGTTTCATTACATTCTGCCTCCTTTTTTCTGATCTGATTTCATTAACTATGTAATATAAAAGAAAATAATTCTTCTTTTATCTCTATCATAACGGAATATACCCTCTATTACAATAGATATGAGAAAAAAGATAGGAGATTCGCAGATTTTTCGAAAAATTATCAAACGAGGAATCTGTCCATTCCGCCTGGCTTCCTTTAATCTTTTCTTTCCAGATATCTCCATATCGTAGTTCTGCTGATTCCCAGTTGTTTTGCGGCTGCGGTTCGGTTGCCGTCATGGTCTGCAATGGCCTGGAGTACAACAGTTTTAATGATGTCGTCTAACTTCCTATTCTTGGTATCAAATGGAAATGCCTTGGGGAGACTATGTTGAAGCGATCTTTCCCTGGCTAATATTTCCGCTGTTAGAGTGCTCTGTATATAGGTTGAAGAAGTCTGGGAAGAAAGTGCTTCCAGAACGTGCTTAAACTGGGTGTTATTCGTGGGCCAGTCATATTGGCACAACATTTCGATGGCATGCGGTTCAAAACCTGAGATTTGTTTACCTGTCTTGATGTTCAGGTTTGCGAGATAAAGGCTTGCAAGAGAAGGAATCTCGTCAGAACGACTGCGCAATGTCGGCAGATTTAACATCTGGCAGCCCAGTCTGGAACAAAAATGACGGGCAGTCTCAGAGAGAAGTTCATCTTTATAACAGACACAAGAGAAGATCAGACGTACCCGATGGGAAAGATCTGTCTCAGTAATTGCATCCATCAGTTTTAGTAAACATGATTCAGGTATCAGTTCAAAATTTTGAAAATAAATGGTATTCCCTGTCTCAACCAAAGGCGAATTATAATGCCCGAGAAAGAAGTCCCAGCTCTTTTCGTCCATGAGTTCGCAGTTCACAAGGACAAAGGGCTTATTTGAAAGAGAACTATGTAGATAAAGAAAACGGGCGATCTGCTCTTTTCCGGTTCCCGGTTCCCCTTGAATCATGATTGGCTGCATGACAGTAGACAGGGCTCTGATTTCGGATGACATTGTTCCCATGGCACCACTGATGTTATAGAAACTGTGTTTGAAGGAATACTCACATTCTTCTCTGCTCATGAAACGCATACCGCTCCAGTGGGAGCGAATCGGAATGCGGGAAGGAACACAGTAAAAAAGAAAATAGCTGTCTTCGTGATCCTGAAGTATCTGTGCAGTTACAGAATACAGATAATCGCTGTCTGTCTGGTAAAACTTCACTGTTCCGGAGTCTGGAATCTCCCTTTGGTGTTTCCGCAGAGAGTCACTCAGATCCCGGGATAAATTGGAACAGTTCGTATAAACAATCGTTCCATCCAAAGCCTGCAAGATCACATTGGCACTTTGATCATATGTGAGACTCCGAAGAATCTTGTTTTCTCTTGAAAGAGCGCGGAACTGAGAGCTGATTTCAACAGCCTGTTTGATTGCAGTATGAAGACTTTCGATCCCTGAGGTAATTAAAAGAGCGTTTAGATCCATTTTTCTCGCAACCGTGTGGGTCACCATGTCACAGATCACCATACTGCATCCTTCTCTTTTGAGACAGTTCAGTGTTGCGTAAACCTCATTAGAATGATGGATTGTCACGATTTCAAGTTTGCTGCCGAGCAAATCGCAGAGTGTATGGGCCGGTTCGGTAATGCCCGGAAACCCTACGATTGCATAATGACTGGAGTAGTTTTCAGCTAACTTCATGGTGCGAAGGACATCATAGACAGATAAATTGATTTCAACAACCGGAAGAGTACTCACCTGGCGTATCAGTGATGCCGTGCCACCGCGGGAGATAATACAGTCATAGGTATCAGGGGGAATGCGCTTTACAATAGAAGCACCATCTTCAAGATCACCGGTATAGATATCCAGTTTTAGATCCGGAAAGGCCTGTGCAGCCTGTTTCATAGTGGTATGCAGCCCTTCATAAGGAGCGATTCCCAGAATGCGTATATTAGTTTTGCCCATTATTTACATCTCCGTTTCTATTTGTAACGATTATATCATATACATGTGCCCTTGTCACTTAATGCGTTAAAAAAAGAAACGAAATAAAAGGTAATATTATGGAACGTTTCATATTTAAACCAATTTATCACTGTTTGTTAATGCAAAAGTAACGAAACTATGAAATACTTATCAAGAAAGAAGCATTAGTTAAAAATAATATTTCAAACTCTGTTCTTGACTGACGGAGAATTGGAAAAGAGAGGAATAATTGTATGACATTTCTTCTGATTATTGCGGATGATTTCACAGGGGCACTGGATACTGGTGTACAGTTTTCCGCTCATGGAGTTCAGACACAGGTAGTCGTGGGTGCGGATATAGATTTATATGATTATCAGGCGAGTGTGCTAGTTGTGGACACGGAGACACGTCATCTACCTGCTTCCGAAGCCTATCGGATCGTTGCACGGCTGACCAGACTTGCCATATCCGCCAAAGTCCAATATATTTATAAGAAAACAGATTCGGCACTCCGTGGAAATATTGGTGCGGAGCTTGCAGCGGTACTCGAAGGAAGCGAATCCAGACGAATCGCTTTTCAGCCGGCATTTCCGCAGACGGGACGTACAACAATTGCGGGCATACAATGTGTAGATGGTATTCCTGTGACAGAGAGTCCTTTCGGTAAAGACCCTTTCGATCCGGTTAAGCATTCGGTTGTTGTTGATTTGATTGCTGAGCAGACGGATATTTCTGCAAGATGCTATCCGCCATTAAAAGAAAACCAGAGCGTACCAGATGACGGTGGTATCCTGGTGTTTGACGCCGAAACATTTGATGACTTGTATCAGACAGGCTGCGAGCTTGTAAGGAAAGGAGACTTTCATATCATGGCAGGCTGTGCCGGATTTGCAGCGGTTCTGCCCGAACTGCTGGATATACCGACAGGGAATTCACCGGAGATTCCCATATTGGATCCCAGACTTCTGGTCATCTGTGGAAGCGTTAATCCTATTACCCAAAGACAGCTGGATATAGCCGGAGGGCAGGGATTTGAGCGCCTTCAGCTTCTTCCGGAACAGAAATTAGATCCGGGATACTGGGATAGTTATGACAGCAGGATACAGATGAATTATATTATGAATCTGCTGGACGATGAACCTTACTGTATCATCGAGACAAATGATCCGTATGACAGTGAGTCATCCATAGATTATGCATCTGATCATGGCATCAGCAGGGAAACCATGCGCATCCAGATTGCTGAAAGTCTTGGTAAGGTTCTTGATATCATTTTAAACGAGGGTTATCAGGGAACTCTTCTGGTGACCGGTGGTGATACACTGTTGCAATGTATGAACTGCATTGGTGTCAAGGAACTGGAACCCGTCTGTGAATTGAAAGAGGGTGTTGTTCTTGCCGGATTTACGTATCATGGCGCGAAACGATACCTTATCAGTAAATCGGGGGGCTTTGGCGATGAGATGCTTTTAATTGATATTGCAGTATTTCTTGCAAGACAGGAAAGGAGAAGATGACATGACATATAAGAAACTTCCGGGTCTTACCTGGGATGGAACCATTTATGAAAATGAAGAAATGGGGACTTTTGAGGCCCTGCTCCCAACCGGCGGCTATTCTACGGCACATGCGCCCGCTTTGCTGGAGCTGCCTGACAGGGACATGCTTTGCTGCTGGTTTGCGGGGACATATGAGGGAAATGCCGATACCCACATCATCTGTTCGATACTTCCGAAGGATCAGGACAGATGGCTTGCTCCGGTGGATATTTCAGGCGATCCGAATCGAAGCGAACAGAATCCGTCTCTGTTTTATGGACCGGATCATGCGGTCTGGGCAATGTACACGGCTCAGCTTGGCCGACAGGAAGGCAAAGATAACATGCAGTATACTGCTGTTGTGCGGTGCCAGAAGAGTAAAGACAATGGAAGAACCTGGGGACCTTATGAGAACGTATTTCCCGAGGAAGGGACGTTCTGCCGACAGCCGATTCAAGTGCTCTCGAATGGCAGGTGGATCTTTGCCAACTGGCTGTGCAGCGATTCTGCCGATGGACTGTCCGGCGACCCCACAGCATTTCGAATTTCCGATGATCAGGGAAAAACATGGCATATGGTGATGATGCCCAAAAGTCATGGCCATGTCCATGCAAATGTTATAGAACTTGAGCCGGGTCATCTGGCTGCATTTATGCGAAACCGCGAGGCAATCTGTATTCACAGAAGTGAGTCGTTTGACTGGGGTGAAACCTGGAGTAAACCGGAACCAACGCCACTTCCGAACAATAATTCCAGCATCAGTGCACTGAAATTGCAGAGTGGGCGGATTGCCATTGCCTATAATCCGACAAAAACTCCGAACCCGGTTCCGGGAAAAGCCGCATGGCCCGGGCTTCGGTGCCCGGTGGCAGTCGCTTTGTCTGAAGACGGCGGGCAGACATTCCCCATAATCCGTCTGATGGAGCGCGGAGAAGGGTTCGTCGGTGAGGAAAACCAGGTGAATAATAAACAATATGAATATCCATATCTCATGCAGGGATGCGACGGAATGCTGCATCTGGCATATGCCGCCAAGACAAGGCAGGGAGTCAAATACGTTCGTTTCAGTGAACAGGATATTCTTGGTAAGAAACGCGAGCGGGTAAGCGTCTACAATCCGACATCCGCTCAGAAATCATAACAATATACAAAGGAGGTTTTTTTCTATGCTTAAATCTTATAATCTGAAAATGCCGCATGCGGTTTACGGCGGTGAAAATGCAATGGATAACATCACAACAGTTTTAAAGAGCTGCAACGCCAAAAAGGTGGCGATGTTCACGGATAAGGGGATCGAGGCCACAGGTCTGTTCTCACTTCCGGAGGAGGCAGTGAAGGCTGCGGGAATCGAATATTTTGTGCTGGATGACCTTCCGGCGGAACCCAGCTATATGGCTGTCCAGAAACTGGTCGATCAGTTTAAGGAAAGTAAGGCTGATATGATTGTTGCCTGCGGCGGTGGAAGTGTCATGGATACGGCAAAACTTGCCAGTGTTCTGGTTACCGATGAGTATGGTGTCAAGGAGCTGCTGGACGATCCGGGCAGGGCAGCGAAATGTGTGCCGATTATTCTGATTCCGACGACTGCGGGAACCGGCGCGGAAGTTACGCCAAACGCGATTGTTGCTGTACCTGAAAAAGAGCTCAAAGTGGGAATTGTAAATGATAACCTGATCGCAGACTATGTGATCCTGGATGCGCGCATGATTAAACATCTTCCAAGGAAGATCGCAGCTGCCACAGGTCTCGATGCTCTTACTCATTGTATTGAGTGCTTTACCAGTAATAAGGCGAATCCATTCAGTGACTTTTTTGCGCTGGAAGGGCTGGATCTGATTCTTAACAATATCGAAAAGGCCTGTGATGATTCAGAGGCCATGGATGAGAAGAATCGTATGCAGACTGCGGCTTTCTATGGAGGGCTTGCAATTACGGCCAGTGGAACGACCGCGGTGCATGCTTTAAGTTATCCGCTGGGCGGTAAATATCACATCGCACACGGTGTTTCAAATGCCATTCTGCTGGTACCGGTGATGCGGTTCAACGAACCGGCATGCCGGGATCGACTGGCCGCGGCCTATGATCGCTGCTGCCATGACCAGACAAACCGCTGCCAGAGTGATGAGGAAAAATCCGCATGGATGATTCAGAGACTGGATGAGATTGTAAAACATCTCAATATTCCGACAAGCCTGAAAGAATTCGGAGTTCCGAAAAAGGATCTGGAAGGTCTGGTATCGGCCGGAATGGAAGTCACACGTCTTCTGGTCAACAATTCACGCCCGGTAACAGCGGATGATGCACGCGAAATCTATAAACAGATTCTGTAAAGCAGGTAATTTTTTAATTCCCTATAGAGCAGAAAGAAGGAGAAAAGTCATATGAAAGCAATCGAATTGAAAGGAATTATCACACCTATTGTCACACCGATGCATGAAGATGAGAGCGTAAATCTGGAAGAACTGCGGCGTCAGGTCGATCGTATGATTGACAGTGGAATTGACGCATTGTTCCCCTTTGGTACGAACGGAGAAGGGTATATTTTGACTGCCGAAGAGAAGAAGCAGGTTCTGGAGACTGTCGTCGATCAGTGCAATGGTCGAGTTCCCGTCTATGCCGGAACCGGATGCATCTCCACGAAAGAGACGATTGAGCAGAGCAGGATGGCAGAGGCTGCAGGAGCGGATGTTCTGTCTGTGATTACGCCAAGCTTTGCGGCAGCAAGCCAGGACGAACTGTATGTCCACTACCAAAAAGTAGCCGAAGCGGTCGATATGCCAATTGTACTTTACAATATTCCCGCACGTACCGGAAATGCACTGAAACCTGCCACAGTCGCCAGACTTGCCGAGATTGATAATATCGTAGGTGCAAAGGATTCCAGTGGGAATTTCACGAATATTCTGGGATACATCGAAGCCGGAAAGAAGAAACAGGATGGTACTTTTTACACTTTGTCCGGGAATGATCAGCTGATTATCTGGACACTGCTTGCCGGGGGCACGGGCGGAATCGCAGGCTGTGCGAACGTCTATCCACATACAATGGCATCCATCTATGATTTATTCAAAGCAGGAAAAATCCAAGAGGCAATGGATGCAAACAATAGTATTCAGAGTTTCCGCGACTGTTTCAAATACGGTAATCCGAATACGATTGTGAAGACAGCGACCCGCCTGCTGGGTTATGATGTCGGAAACTGCCGGGCACCGTTCAATCAGGTGCCGGAAGATGGAATCAAGGCTCTGAAGGAAGTTTTGTCTGCAAATAAGGAAAAAGGAATGGACTAAAGTGGGAGGTGTACAAATGAGTGAAAAGCCAATTGTCGGGATTACGATGGGTGATCCTGCCGGAAATGGCCCTGAGATCACGGTCAAAGCGTTATCCCGCAGTGATATCTATGACCGCTGCCGGCCGATTGTGATCGGGGATGCTAAGATGATCGAACAGGCAGCCGGGTTCGTAAATCGTCCGGATATTAAGATCCATCGCTGTGAACAGGTGTCAGATGCGCTATTTACCTGCGGAACGATTGATGTGCTGCATATGGAACTGATTGCGGATGTTAAGAAATTTCCAATCGGTGAGGTCAGTGTCGAGGGAGGTAATGCCGCTTTCCAGTGTGTGAGGAAGGTGATAGAGCTGGCGATTGACGGTGAAGTCGATGCCACATGTACGAACGCGCTGAATAAAGAGGCGATGAATAAGGCCCTCGAGTACTACCATGGTGAAAAGTCAGACGGATATACACATTTCGACGGACATACCGAGATCTATGCCACTTATACGAAGACAAAGAAATACACAATGATGCTGGTACATCATGATCTGCGTGTTGTACACGTCTCCACACATGTCTCCCTTCGTGAAGCCTGTGATCGTGTCAGGAAAGACCGTGTTCTGGATGTCATCAGGATCGCTGACCAGGCATGTAAGGATATGGGGATTAAGAATCCGAAAGTCGGCGTTTCCGGTCTGAATCCACATTGTGGAGAGAATGGATTGTTTGGTACGGAAGAGATTGAAGAGATTAAACCTGCCATTGACACGGCGATTGCCGAAGGGATCAACGCCATTGGCCCGGTTCCGCCGGATACCGTCTTTTCCGAGGCACTGGGAGGATGGTATGACATCGTTGTCTGCATGTATCATGATCAGGGTCATATTCCCCTGAAAACACTTGGGTTTGTCTACGATCGTGAGAAACATGCATGGAAAGCAGTGGAGGGGGTGAATATAACCCTTGGTCTTCCGATTATCCGTACCAGTGTAGACCATGGCACAGGCTTTGCGCTTGCCGGAAAGGGAACAAGCAATGAGACAAGTCTGATTAATGCCCTTGACTATGCCATTCGCATGGCAAATGGGCACAAGGCAACAGGAGGAATGAAAGAATGACTGTTCCAATGATTATCACGATGGCAATAACCGTATTCATGATTATTCTGATTATGATCGATAAACTGCCATTTGGTGCACCGCCGCTTCTGGCCTGTCTGCTTCTTGTTATCTGCGGTGTGACCGACATTAAAGGTGCGTTTGGTGGATTCTCGGATCCCACGATTGTCATGCTTGCGTCATTTATGGCAATTATCGCGGCATTGCAGAAGACCAGTTTTATGACCGCATTTAAAAAGGCACTGTACAATATGGCCAGTAAGGGTGGATTTAAGGCATATGTGCTGATTATCCTGATCGTTATGCTGGCCTGCAGCCTGTTCGGTACCGGATCAACTGCGTATTATGTACTGACCATCGGATTGATCTCTAATTTACCGTATAACAAGAAATTACCGCCTTCCAAAGTAGTGATGACGGCCGGATTCGCCTCAAACCATCCGCTGATTCCGTTAAATGTAGCACTGCAATATGGTATTGTTCTTGCGGTTCTTAAGAGTGCCGGTATAGCGGCGGAGGTATCTACCTTTAAATTCTCTATCGTGAATTTTATACTTTCCATGGGATTTCTGTTAAACTGCCTGATCCAATATAAGTTCCTCCCGGATCATCCGATCGCTGAGAATACCTCAGATGCCGATTCCCAGATTTCGGAGACAGCCCGGTTTCCTAAATGGAAAGAGAATACAACTTATGTGCTCTTTATCGTAGCTGTAATTGGCATGATATTACAGAGCAGAATCGGTGATGCCGGCTATGTGATTCCCGGGCTGACGATTGCAGTTCTCCTTGTTATCGGTGTCTTAAGTTTCGATGAGATCCGAGATGCAATCTGTTCTCCGATTATTCTGATGTCAGCCGGCGTGATAGGAATCGCTGATGCACTGGGCAGTACAGGATTAACCAATCTGATCGGAAAGACGGTTGCCAGTCATCTCAGTGGAGATATTAATCCCTTCCTGCTGGTATTTATATTCTGCATTTTGACGAGTCTTCTGGCCACACTTACCGGATCTACGATCGGCACGGTCTATGTGTTCGCACCACTTGCCATCTCTACTTGTTTAAACCTGGGTCTGAATCCTATGGCGGCTGCAGTTGCAATCGTAATCTCCGGGTGGAACGGACATTTCCTTCCGATCGATGGAATGCCCGCCATGATCCTGGGACTTGGAAAATATAAGATGTCAGAGTTTTGGAAGTTTACGATACCGCAGTATTTTATCCGCCTGCTGGCGCTGACCGGGGGAGCACTGCTGATGTTTCCAATGTAACTGAGATTATGAATTGCAAAAGTATGTTTTGTCATGCAATTCTTGAATGTATATTTGTATTATTGAGGTGATGATTATGGAAAATAATTTTGAACTGGAGCACATAGGTATTAATACAACGAATGCTGAGGAGGCGACAGGCCTTGCTAAACTTCTCTGTAACATGTTTCATTTAGAACCCCGTCATGGAAATAAATCGGAATTTGCCGGACCATACTTCGAGTGTATGAAGTCTCCCTATCTTGGGACAAACGGGCATATTGCCATGCGGACAAAAGATCTCGATGGTTCTGTAGAAGAATTGAAGGAGAAAGGTTTTTCCTTCAACATGGATACGGCTGCTTATACCGATGACGGTAAGTTGAAAAATATTTATCTGGAAGGGGAGTATGGCGGTTTTGCCATACACATTATGCAGAAATGAAGGTTTTATAATATCTGGAATCTAGCCGGAGGAGCTATCAGCTTTTCCGGCTTTTGTCTGTTAGACCAGGGGGGTCAATTTTGTTTGAGCAAGACTTCCGGATAGATAAAAATTATTTCTTGAAATATTGTGTATATTCATTTTTCAGTGTCTGCTCATTTAAAAGCCATCTGTTTAAATGCAGCTCCATAATACGGCTGGCTTGTTTCTTGTCTTTGTCTTTAATCGCTTGAATTATATTTTGATGATCCTTAATTGTTTCAGCATCATGAATGGCGGTACCGGCTTCTAGATTTCTAACTCTATCATAATGAATGGATAATCCCTGACTTACATGGTAGACCATTTTTTTTCGACAGATAGTAAATAATTTCTTGTGCAATTCATTATCTTGTGTTAATAATTTGCTTAGATCGTTATTTTTTAAGTAAAGCTTTTGTAAAGCAATATTTTCATCAAACCATCTAAAATCTGTTTCACTTGCCATGTCGCAAGCTAATTCTACTATAGCTTTTTCCAGTGTTAAACGTAAGAACTGTGCTTCTTGTACCATATCAGTATCAATTAGAGATATACGCATTCCTCTTTGTGGAAAAATGTCAATAATTTCTGCTTCCTCATTCAGCTTAATAATAGCCTCTCTTACCGGTGTGCGGCTGACTCCAATCATTTGCGCAAATTCCATATCGTTTAGCGGAGTTCCCGGCTTCAACTCCAAGGAAATAATCTTTTCCCTTAGAACCCGGTATGCATATTCTTTCGCACTTTCTCTCTTTTGCCTGGCATCATTGATCATATAAAGCTCCTTATATAAACATAGTATAGATGTTTCATGTACGAGGTAAATCTTAATGGTTTCTTTTTGGTTTGTCAAATGCCAATATATGCAACAATTTTTGCTGATTTTTATTATCAATTTAAAGTAAATATTCAAAAACTTCAAATTTAAAATTATAATTGATTGATGCCAAAAGTTAATAATGATCTTGTGGAAAATTATGTACATATTTTATATAGTTCTTGTTGACACTGCAAATAGAATGTGCTATATTCGTTTATATCGGTAATATATTAGTATATTTATAGCATAAAAAACAGTAACGTTTAGTTATCAATCAAATTATATACATATATTACAAAACAAAAAATAACTCAGAATATTTGCGTGTTGTGCAATTATTTTAGAAGAATAATTATGGTTTGGGAGATGATTGCATAGCAGAAAGGAAGGATAAGAAACATGAAAGCAATCCAAATTGAGAAACCAGAGATGCTGAGAGTTATTGATATGGAAAAGCCCATAATCACAACGGAGGATAATGTCCTGATAAAAATGAAAGCAGTGGGTATCTGTGGATCAGATGTAGGAATTTACCACGGAACAAATGCTGCGGCAACTTATCCACGAGTAATTGGTCATGAAATGGTAGGGAAAGTTGAAGAAGTGGGGAAAGGAGTTACCAGAGTAAAACCGGGAGATAGAGTCATTGTGGACCAGGTTAAAAGTTGTGGACATTGTTATGCATGCCGCATAGGTAGAGGAAATGTATGTGGAAACTTAGAGGTGAGAGGAGTCCATATTGACGGAGGATATCGCGAGTATATGGCTATTCCAGAGACGGCCTGCTATGTTCTTCCGGAATCCTTATCCGATGAAGATGCAGTTATGATCGAGCCTACAACCATTGCTATTCAATGTTGTTCTCGAGCACAGCTATCAAAAGAAGATACATTATTAATATATGGATGCGGATCTCTGGGAAGTAGTATATTGAAGATTGCAAGTCTTAGGGGATGCAAAATAATTGTTGCCGATATTGTAGACCAGAAACTTGAAGAAGCAAAGAAGAAATGGGCTGATTATACAATCAATTCTTTAACAGAAGACTTGGAAAGTCGCATTAAGGATTTGACAGATGGTTATGGTGTTACGATATCTATTGATGCTGCTTGTATAAAGAATTCTCTATTAACTTTGCTTAAAGTTACAGGAAATGCCGGCCGTGTGATGACCATGGGATTTTCTACTGCGCCAACAGAAATTAATCAGTTTTTGATCACATCGAAAGAATTGGATGTGCGTGGTTCACGTCTTCAGAATAAAAAATTTGGGGATGCCATAGAGTTGATTAAACAGGGAAAATTAGATTTAAATGGCAGTGTATCACATACATATCCGTTTGTGGAAGCACAAAAAGCTTTTGATTTTATAGATACAAAAGATCCATCAATCCGAAAGATAGTTTTAACTTTCGGTTGATAATCAATATAGAAGTATTTAAGGATTTTCTTTGTTCACATGTTCCAGATGATTTTTAAAAGTTGGAAAACAAAAAGAGCACATAGGGTTAGAAATAAAAATTAGGAGGCTGCTATGGAGTATGTAATTGGGATACTTTTATTGATTTCGTTCTTTGGTTTAGCATGGTATTGTATTAAGGGTCATAATTTAATGATTGGTTTTTTAATGATCAGTGTTCTGTGGACTGTTCTTTCTCTAGGCGGGAGTCCCTTTACTAGTGCTGAATTTTTAGCCGGTAATCCAGTACTTCAGTTTGGAAAGAATAAATCAGTTGTTGAAACTATTAATAATATTTTTCAATTAGGACCAGAAGGATGGGGAACAACACTGGTTAATGTCTGTTGGGGTGCATGGTTTGGAAGAGTGCTTATGGAAACAGGAATTGCTTCAACCCTGATTCGAAAAACTGTAGAATTAGGAGGAGACAAACCATTTGTAACAGTCGCGTTAATTAATGTTGTGACAGCGCTTATATTTACTGCAATGACTGGAGCTGGTCCTGTAATTGCAATCGGTGTTATTGTGCTTCCTATTCTTATGTCATTAGGTATTCCAAAACCTATAGCTTTATTTTCCTTTATGGGATCTGTAGCTGCTGGCATTTTTTTGAATCCTGTTAATTTTGCACAATATCGTGCTTTTTTTATTAAACCAGGTGAAATGCCTGAATTTAATCTAGGCTGGTATGCGTCTCATTGGGGATATGGAGCTTTTATAATAATGCTGGTGGTAACCACAATTCTTACAGCCTTTTATTTAAAACGCTCAAAAAGCGTACATGCCTGGGCAGCTCAGACAACAGGGGTACAAGAGCAAAAAGATGCACCTTTATACACATTGATTCTTCCGATTGTTCCGGTTGTGCTCAAAATATGGCTGGATTTTTCAGTTATAGGAGGTTTTGTAATTGCCGGTTTCTTGGCACTGCTCCTTTGCGGTAAGTTGAAAGGATCTTTTAAGGAAAGCTGCCAGCTGGTTAATAAATTATATTATGATGGTGTTGTTGATACCGCACCACTTATAGGTTTTCTTCTTACTTTGCCAATGTTTAATCAGGCCGCAACTTATGCATCCCCTTATTTCAGGGTTATTTTAGGACGTTTTATGCCAAAGAGTGAATTGGTTATATGCATTGTTTTCGCTCTATTGCTTTGCATGGGATTGTTCCGCGGGCCCATGACATTAGTTGGATGTGGGGCTGCCACTCTTGGTGTTCTATCAAATGTCGGATCTTTTTCAATACCATTTCTTTATGCAGTTTTTGCTATACCAACTATTACAGTAAATATTGGGAGCTGTATTACTCAATCCTGGGTAGCCTGGGGTCTTGCTTATACCAAAGTAGGATCAAAAGATTTTCTAAAGCTTTCTATTCCTAATGCTTATGTGACTGGAATTCTCCAGTACATATTGACTTTTGTCCTTTTAGGAGGACTGGGAGCAGCGTGGTTTATGAAATGATTTTATTTTAAGAAAGGATGTAAGTAAGCAATGGAAAAAATTATACATAGAGCGGTACGTATGGGAATAGATGTCGGCGGTACATACACAAAATGTGTAGCTATGGATAACCAGACACATGAAATTATCGGAAAAAATGAGGTGAAAACTACTCATGATGACAAAGATGGTGTAGCTGCAGGCGTGGTACAAAGTTTTAAAAATTGTATGCGCGAAAATAATATAGCGGCAGAAGATGTAGTGTTTGTAGCACATTCTACGACACAGGCAACTAATGCATTCATAGAAGGGGATGTGGCCGATGTAGGTGTAGTCGGTGTTGCGGGAGGCGGACTAGAAGGACTACTAGCTAAGAGGCAGTTAAACATTAAAGATATTGTTCTAGATGAAAAAGTTGATCGTAAAATAAAAGTTTATAATACATACATAAAGAAGAAAACATTATGTGAATCAGAAATTAGCGAGAATGTTGAAAAACTATTAGATCAGGGAGCTGAGGTTATTGTAGCTTCTATGGCATTTGGTGTCGATAATATAAGTGAAGAACAGAAAATCCATGATTGTGTAAAGAAGAAAGAGGTGCCTGCTACCATGGCCTCTGATATCACAAAACTCTATGGTTTAACACGCCGTACTAAAACGGCTGTAATTAATGCATCAATTCTTCCCAAGATGATGAGTACTGCTAATGCAACAGAAGATTCTGTGAATGCAGCAGGAGTTCATGTGCCATTGATGATTATGCGTGGTGATGGTGGCGTTATGGAAATTAATGAAATGAGAAAACGTCCAATACTGACAGCTTTATCTGGTCCGGCGGCTTCAGTTATGGGGTCTCTTATGTATCTGCGCGCTTCTAATGCTATTTATTTTGAGGTTGGTGGAACTACAACTAATATTGGAGTTATAAAGAATGGACGTCCCGGAGTGGATTATGCGAAAATCGGAGGACATGATACTTATATTAATTCCCTGGATGTACGAATACTTGGTTGTGCAGGTGGTTCTATGGTTCGCATTAATAATAACTCAGTAATTGATGTAGGTCCTCGATCTGCTCACATCGCTGGTTGTGAGTATGCCTGTTTTACACCCGAAAACGAAATTGTTGATCCTAAAATTGAATTAATCAGTCCTAAAGAGGGGGATCCAGATGATTATGTAACTATTCGTCTAAAGAACGGGAAAAGAATTTGTTTTACAAATACGTGCGCAGCCAATGTTCTTGGACTAGTAGATAAAAAATACTTTGCTTATGGCAATGCAAATTCAGCACGTAAGGCCATGCAGCCTGTTGCTGATAAATTAGATATTACTGTGGAAGAATTCGCAACTCAAATTTTGGACAAAGACTTTGAAAAAGTTAATTCCTGTATTACAGCCCTAGCTGAGAAGTATCAGTTAGATCATGATAGTATAAAACTGATTGGCTGTGGCGGTGGAGCTGCTTCTTTAGTTCCATATTGTGCAAAGAAAATGGGATTGCAATATAGTATTCCGGAAAATGCAGAAGTCATTTCATCCATTGGCGTAGCGCTTTCTATGGTTCGTGATGTTGTAGAACGTATTATTCCTAATCCAAATCAGGAACAGATTAAGGAACTTAAGAAAGAAGCTGCTGATCAGGCTGTCAGTTCTGGTGCGGATCCTGATACCGTTGAAGTTCATATTGAAATTGACAGTCAGACAGGGAAGGTAACAGCTATTGCAACAGGGTCATCAGAAGTAAAAACGACTGATCTTCTGAAAGAATGTGATGAAAAAGAAGCTTATGAATTGGCCGTAGAAGATTTTGGACCAAAAGTTCATGATGCACATCTTAAGGAAAAAACTGATAAGTTTTACGTGTATGAGGGGCATAGGGACAAGAAAACTCCTTTAAGAATTGTAGATAAAAAGGGTTTTATCAAAGTTCAGTGCTCAGATGGTGTTGTTGTAAAATGTAAAGTAAAAGAATATAACGAAGTAGTAAAGAAGATGTGGAAAGAAATTGCCGTTTTTAAGACGGATATAGTTTTAAGGCCAGATTTCTTTCTATGCGTGGGGCCAAGAGTAGACGATTACAGTGCTGTAGATCTGGATCAGATTTTACTCCTGATGGATTTGGATTTAGGAGATAGAGATCCGGATGAAGAGGTTATGGTAATAGCTGTTGTAAAGGAAATTTAATGGATATGTTTAAGGAGTCTTTAAAAAAATCATTGCGTTACATTTCAGAAGAAATGTTTGGAAAACAGAATTATAACGCTTATGAACGTCCTCACTTCACAGTACATCCTTTGAACTATATGCTGAAAGATTTGGTTGAGATACCTCCCATGGAATGGCATAGTTATGCGTTCGCGAGAGAGCCTTTAAATAATAAATTTTCGGATAGTCAGAGAAAAAACTGGATGAAAAAAAGCATTGCGTGTGGTCAGAAATATGCAAGGAAAATCTATGAAAAATATAATACTAAAGATCCAGTAGAGCTGGCGAAGTTTATGAAGATGAACGTTTCCTATCCGGAAACGCCTGATAGAACGGATCGTGTTCTTTTTGCAGAATATCGGGCTCCCAATCAGATATGCATATATATGGACGCTGTACAAAAAGCTAATGTGTATTTAAAACAGCCAGAAGTCAGAGAAATTTTAACGGAAAATCTTAATATTAGATACCTTTTATTAGCTCATGAATTATACCATAACATTGAGGATACTCATAAGAATGAGATCTTTACGCAGACGGAAAAGATTCGATTATGGAAGCTGGGGTTTATTCATAATGATTCCAGGGTCATTACGTTAAGTGAAATTGCGGCAATGGCGTTTGCACAGGAACTTTCCTGTATTCCATATTCGCCCTATGTTATGAATATGTTTTTAGTCTACTGCTATTCGCCGGAAGAGGCAAGTGGGATATATGAAGAAATGATGAAGCGCGCGAATCGAATTCCGGTTCCATATGCTGTATAAATAATATTTTTTATGAAAGGAATAAAAGTATATATGAGTTTGAATATAATGTATGATGAAGCAAAAAAAACAGTAGAGAAAGCATTATTAAACAGTGGTTTATCTCCTCGACAGGCAGAAGTATGTGCTGATATTCACATTCAGTCAAGTGCAGATGGAGTAGAAAGCCATGGACTAAATAGAATTCCACGTTTTGTTGATTATGTGCAGAAGGGCTGGGTAAATGTTTCTGGAAATCCAGAGCTTAAATGTGCAAAAGGTGCTGTGGAGAATTACGATGGACATCTGGGTATCGGTATTACAAATGCCTTATTTTGCTCGGATAGGGCTATGGAATTGGCTAAAGAGCATGGGATAGGCTGTGTTACTTTAAAAAATACTACACATTGGATGAGGGGTGGTACATATGCATGGCATATGGCAGAGAAGGGATTTATGGGTATTAGTTGGATAAACACAGAAAGTTGTATGCCCTTATGGGGAAGTGATGAGCCAGGTGTTGGAAATAATCCGTTCTGTATTGCTATTCCCAGAGAAGAAGGACCTATTGTTCTTGATATGGCTATGAGTCAGTATGCATATGGAAAATTAGGCACTTATCGGTTGGCGGGAAAGACGCTGCCATTTCCTGGCGGATTTGATAAAGACGGAGATCTAACTGATGATCCAGGAGCAATTGAGGATAGCATGCGAATTCTGCCCATGGGCTATTGGAAAGGAAGTGGAATGGCAATAGTCCTTGATATGGCAGCTGCTCTCATGGCGAATGGAAATAGTGGAATAGATATAGATAATGCGAATAGTGGAAGCTGCACTGGCTGTTGTCAGATATTTATTGCTTATGATCCTTATCTTTTTGGCTCAAAAGAGGAGATTCAGAGCCTCTTAAATGCCAGAGTAAATGCAGCGGACAGTACTCATCCGGATAAAGAAGAAGGGCATGTTTATTGTCCCGGTGAGAGAACTATGAATACTAGAAAAAAGAGTATGAGCGATGGGATAACTGTCAACGAAAATGTATGGAATCAAATTAAGGCGATTGCTGATGGAAATCTTAATATTACTGATGTGTCTAGCAAATGAATCTCCCGTTAGTTTCTGGAGATGCCTGTATGGTATACAAAGATAGTAATTAAAGTAACTATATAAATTAGAATGGTTGTGGACTTTTAGGTGAAAGAGGAGGCAAGGTAAAATGAGCGTTTATGAATTAGAAAATGGTTTAAGAGTTATTGATCTGACAAAACAATTGGATCCCGAAACAGAAACAAGAAGATGTCACTTGTTTCGATACAATACAGGGGGCCCAATACCTGATTTTCATACTATTATGGATTTGACTAGTCATCTGGGAACACATGTAGAGTGCCCATACCACCATAATGATAGGTGGACAGATGTACAGGGACTTCCTATCAGTACATTTATGGGGCGTGCTATTTACGTGAATATTACTCATATGAATCCAAATGATAAAATTATGTCTTCGGATCTAGAAAAATCCTGCGGAGAGAGAATTCGGGAAGGGGATATAGTGATTTTAGATTCCCCATTCAAGACACCTCCTTTTACTTCGGCTACCAATACTGCGGAAGATAAGCGCCTTTTCATCTGTCGTGAAACGGCGGAGTGGTTAAGGAGAAAAAAAGTAAAATGTGTTGGTTTCGGTGATGGCGTTTCTATTGAGAGCAATAATGAAGATGTAAGTGCTTTTCATGATGTGCTTATGGAGGTAAATGTAGTTTTCCTGGAGGTTTTAAAAAATTTAGAGGAACTTTCTACAGATATATTTTTTATGTCATATGCGCCTATTCCAATTAAGGGATTAGATTCTTGCCCGATCCGAGCATATGCCATAGAAGGCATAAAGAATTTCTCATAATAGAAAAGGGGGACATTATGAAAATTGCTGTTATTGGTGCAGGTGCCATGGGCTCTATTTATGGCTGTCATCTCTCATTAAAAAATGAAGTATTTATGGTAGATACATCGGAAAATCTAGTAAGACATATTAATAAGAATGGTATTTGTCTAGAAGAAAATGGTAATGAAAATATTTATCATCCTTCTGCTGTCATATCTACCAGAGAAATGAAGAAGAAAATGGATTTAGTGCTTCTTTTTGTAAAATCTATCTTTTCACGTACGGCGATTGAAGAGAACCTGGGCATCATTGGACCGGACACTTATCTTATGACTTTACAGAATGGTTCTGGTCATGAGGATATTTTAGAGGAGTTTGTTCCGCAAAATCGTATTATTATAGGAACAACGGAGGATAATGGTTCGGTTTTAGAACTTGGAAAAATAAAGAGGGGAGGAGTAGGAAAAACAAATATCGGTATGATTACAGAAGACAAAGGATTTTTCCTTAATAAATTAAAAGAAAATTTTGATACTTGTGGGTTTTCCGTTACAATTCACTCAAATATTCAACAATTGATTTGGGACAAATTATTTACTAATGTATCATTAAGCGTCGTGACTGCATTGCTCCAGGTAAATATGGGATACATAGCCTCCAATGAATATGCATGGATTATGACAGTCAGTTTAGTAAAAGAAGCTGCAGCTACGGCCAGGGCTCTTGGACTAAAGGCTGATGATAATAAAATTTTGGAGGAAGTGAGAAAAACATCAAGAATGTCTCCTGATGGATGCACCTCTATTCAAATGGATATACAAAAAGGCCGCAGGACGGAGGTGGACAATATCAGTGGTTCTGTTATAAGGGCAGCAAAAAGATGCAACATGTCAGTTCCTGTTCATGAATTTGTAGTACAAATGATTCATGCTATGGAAGATAAAAACAGATATAATGAGTAAGCAATAGGAGGTTGTAGAGTATAATTGACAAATGAAAGTGTAATGAAAAGAGGTTCTTGGCTATGGAGGTAGGTTTAATAGGATGTGGAGGAATGGGGACGACACATAATCTTTCATTGAAGGCATTGTCATCTAGAATGGATGTAGATGTTACATCTCTAGCGGATTGTAGACCTGAATTTTTACATAAAGCTGTAAAACAATGGCCTAAGGCCAGATTATATAAAACAGGGATGGATCTTCTGAAACATGAAAGCCCCAGCAGTGTTCACATATGTCTTCCAAGTTATCTACATACGAAACATGCTGTAGCAGCAATGGACAAAGGCATAAATGTTTTAGTAGAAAAGCCGGTATGTCTGACAGAAAAAGAAACAGAGGAAATTCTAGAGGCAAAGAAGAGAAATCATGTTCAGGTTATGGTAGGACAAGTAGTCCGTTTTTTTAGTGAATATCGTTATTTGAAGGAATGTTATGATACGGGAAAGTATGGAAAATTGAAATCTCTTACGATGCAGCGCATTAGCGGGGACACAGACTGGGGATATGAGGACTGGTTTCATCAAGAAGAGAAAAGTGGATCAGTAGTTCTAGATCTCCATGTACATGATTTGGATTTTCTAAGGTATATGCTGGGCGAACCAAACTCCTTTGATGTCAGGGCAACAGCATTTTCTAGTGGTTTGGTTAATCAGATTTTTACAACATATGAATTTGGTGATACTTTTGCTGTTACTGAGGGGATTTGGGATACAAGTACGGCAGTACCTTTTGAAGCAAGCTTCCATGCTTGTTTTGACGATGCAAGTATTGTTTTCAATAGTCAGAATGAAAACTGTCTGGCCGTATATAAAAAAGATGGAACAATAGAGTATCCTAAACTCACCCGTGAGTATGATGTAAAAGATGATTCTTCTGGAATCAATATATCAAATCTGGGTCCTTATTATACTGAAATTAAGTATTTTATTCAATGTCTGCAGTCTGGAAAAGAGATTGAGATTGCTCCACTGGAGGAAGGCATCAAGTCTGTAAGACAAGGAATTAAAGAGCTTAAGAAAGCCAAAGATTATATAAGTAATAGATGAAATCCATTGTTTTCAGGAGTGCCAAAACTTCTGGCAGTACACTATAAAACTTGGAGGATATAAGAATGCGAAAAGGAAAGAAACTTTTGGGAATTATAATGACAGCAGCATTGGCAGCGAGTTTAGCTGCCTGTGGAGGCGAAAGTAAGGATACAAAAGACGGGAAGTCTTCTGACAAATCCGATGGAGATAAAAAAGTAACATTACAGGTATTCGATGCTCATGCCTATGGATTGGATGAATATGCAGAAATGGTAAAAAAATTTGAAGAATCTCATCCGAGTGTAAAAATTGAAGTCCAGCACGCAGCTAATGATTCAACAACTTTACTTCAATCACGAGTGAATTCTGATGATGTTCCGGATGTATTTGACGTAGAAGCTGGAACGGCGGCTCAGAAATATTATGAGTATGCATATGACTGGTCTGATGAAAAAGATGTCTTGGATAAATTTAATGAGGTGGCCCTTGAAACTGGAAAAGATTCAGATGGAAATATTATGTCCCTTCCCTGGACTTATGAGAATATGGGTCTGATCTATAATAAGGATTTATTCGAAAAGGCAGGAATCACAGAACTTCCGGTAACAATGGATGAACTGGAAGATGTATGTAAAAAATTAGATGATGCTGGAATAACGGCAT
Organism: Eubacterium sp. UBA5416; assembly: GCA_002409525.1. GTDB lineage: Bacteria > Bacillota > Clostridia > Lachnospirales > Lachnospiraceae > Novisyntrophococcus. Next base: position 98,401 of record DHNM01000033.1, read on the forward strand.
TTTCGCTGGCTGCAAAAGACACATGGGTATTATCACAGCTATCTACCCATTTTATGATGGATAAGTCCCTGGATGCAAAAGGTGTTGTGAATAAAATCAATAGTGGGGATTTAAAATTTAAGAATATGAAAAATTTCCAAAATGTTTTCAGACTGTTAGATCTTGCTGTCAAATATGGACCTGATAAACCGCTGGAAGTTGATTGGGAGAAAAGTGAAAATATGCTGGCCAATGGTGAGGCGGCAATCATTCATATGGGTGACTGGTGTCAGTCTACACTGGATTCTTTTAATCCTGATGCAAAACTGGGTTTTCTTCCCTGCCCTGTGAGTGATGAACCAGAGGATACTACATTGTTATCTTCCTGTAACTGGACTTATATTGTGAATAAGGATTCAAAAAATCTAGATCTTGCAAAAGAATATTTGGAATATATCCTAACTTCCGATGAAGGAATCAAATGGATGGCAGAAGGTGTGGGTGCAGTGCCCGCGACAAAAACTACAGTGGAAGTAAAAGGAGCATTGGCAAATGATGCTGCTTCTTATGTGAGCGATGGAAAGACAAATGGCTGGATACATACAATTGAACCAAATGGATACACCGATGCCGTGGCGCCGGATCTCCAGGCTTATATGAGCGGTGATATGACGGCTGAAGAGGTGACAGAGGACTTCCAGAATGCATGGGTAACACAATAAAAAATAGAGGGCCATGTATGGAAGGAGGATCTAAAGGGTGAAAGAAAAAAATAAAAAGATACTAAAAGAAATATTGATTTTTGGATTGTTTGTATTTCCTACTGTTGCCTTTGTTATGTTTTCGACAGATATACCCTTTCTAATGAATCTTTATTATTCCGTCTTTGACTGGAATGGAGTCAGTAGAGATATGAAATTTGTAGGATTCCAGAATTTTGTTAATATTTTTAAAAATGATTCTTTATTCTGGAAGAGTGCTGCTTTTACATTGAAATTTTCAATCTTTTATGTAATTATTGTCAATATATTATCTTTTGTGGTTGCTTTTGTAATGTCAAAGGAATCAAAGAGTTCTAGTGTAGGACGTGCATTCTATTATGTTCCTTATATTATCAGCCTGACAGCCATCAGTCTGATATGGAAATTTATATTGGGTCCAGGGTTTGAATCTCTTTATAAGATGACTGGATGGGAGGTCTTTAACTGGAGTTGGCTGGGGACAGGAAAGCTTGCTTTTTATGTCATTGTTATCATGACAGTATGGCAGAATCTTGGTTTCTATATGGTGAACTATATAGCCGGTATCGTTGCTGTACCCAAAGAATTGATTGAGGCTGCAAAAATAGATGGGGCAAAAAAATTCCAGGTGATGAGGAAAATTACAATTCCGTTGATTATGCCTGCAATCTCTATTTGTATGCTGACATCACTGACCTTTGCATTCAAACTTTTTGATGTGATTATGGTATTTACAAAAGGGGGACCTGCAAATTCTACAATTTCTGTAGCATATAATATCTATAAGGAAGCGTTTGTCAATAATAGGTATGGTATGGCTACGGCAAAATCGCTGGTATTTGTGGTCTTTGTACTGATTGTCACTGTAATTCAGATTAAAGTGACGAAAGGTAAGGAGGTGGAGGCATAATGAGAAAAAAGAGAAAAGTAAGTCTCCTTTCTATTGTTGTCTTTCTATTTTCTATCTTCTGGCTGCTACCCTTGCTGCTGATCTTTGTCAATTCATTCAAACCGTACAATGACATGATGCAGCATTTTTTGGCTCTCCCAAAGAACTGGAGCATTGATATGTATGCGGAGACGTGGACAAAATTTCAATTTCCGATACTGATTGGGAATACTTTTTTGTATACAATTTGTACGGTGCTGATTGTAGCACTTTTAGCGCCTATGGCGGCTTATAAACTTGCAAGGACAAGGAGTAAACTATCAACAATCTGTTTTGCAATTATTATTAGTCCTATGATGGTTCCTTTTCAATCCTATATGATTACATTGACTAGACTTGTTGCAAAGCTAAGTCTGACAGGGACTAGAATTGGATACATACTAGTCAGTATAGGTCTTTGCATGCCGTTAGCAGTGTATATGATTCATGGTTTCGTCAAGAATATACCGATTGAACTGGAAGAATGCGCTACTATTGACGGTGCTGGTAAAATCAGAACTTACTTTGGTATTGTATTACCGTTGCTGAAACCGATTCTTACTACTGTGATAGTTCTTGACACATTATCTACATGGAATGATATTATAACAAATCAATTAATTATCGGAGGTAATGCTAAAGCTATGAACATCCAGAATGCGCTTTATATGCAGTTTTCCGCACAAACTTCTGATTGGGAACATGCATTACCAGGAATTGTTATGTCTATGATTCCAAGTATTGTATTCTTTATTGTTATGCAGAAACATATTGTTGGAGGTGTGACGGCGGGAGCTGTCAAAGGCTGAATTGTTAAAAAAGATTAGGAGAGTGACATATGAGAGTTGGAGCTTTAATAGAGATATTTCAAGATACTGCTATAGATGAAAAATTTAAAGAGCTGAGATCCATGGGGATGGAAAGCTGCCAGCTGGTGTGCTGGGATAAGGAGTTACTTAATCAGAATACAGCCGATAAAGTAAATGCTGCTGTGTCTGAGAATCAGGTTGACATTACAGCTTTTTGGTGTGGCTGGGAAGGACCAAAGGTATGGGATTTTTATGATGGACAGCTTACATTAGGTCTAATCCCAGAGGCGTTTCGCTTCAAACGTTTGAAGATGCTGGAACAAGGGATTGCATTTGCAACGTTGCTTCGCGTAAAAGATATTGTAACACATGTGGGTTACATGCCAGAGAATCCATATGATGCTAATTATACCGCTGTGCTTGTCTGCCTGAAAGAACTGGTGAGAGAATGTAAAGAAAGTGGACATAATTTCCTTTTTGAAACAGGACAAGAAACGCCTGTTACACTTAAGAGGGCTATACAGGATATTGAGAATGATTTGGGTAAGGGGAACGTAGGAATTAATCTGGATCCTGCTAATCTGATCATGTATGGGAAGGCCAATCCTATAGATTCTTTAGAAGTGTTTGGAGAATATATTATGGGAATTCACGGAAAAGATGGAAAGTATCCTACTGATGGACATAGACTTGGTAAAGAAGTTCCACTTGGACAAGGTAAGGTAAATTACCCAGTATTTATCGAGAAGTTGAAAGAAATTGGATATACCGGGGATATTACAATAGAAAGAGAAATTACGGGAGAGGGACAAAAAAAGGATATTATCATGGCAAAAGAAGTGTTAGATAAATTATTGTAAGGAAGCAGGTGATAATATGATTTTAAAATCATAAAGTTGTTCTTATCTTTGATTAATGAGGAGAATACTCATGAATGAATCAGCTCAATCAGTTATAAAAAAGTATAAGTCTTTGTTTTCACTATCTGGGAAGACGGCATTGATCAGCGGTGCAAATAGTGGCATCGGTAAAGAAATTGCAAAAGCATTTTTACTGTGTGGAACAAATGTTATTATCTGTTCAAGAACTGCAGGAAAAGATAGGTCGCTTAATAAGTTCTTATCAGAAATAAAGCAAGATAATATAACATCATTATGTACAGAGTCTGATTTCGTGCCTCAAGTTATTTCAATACCATGTGATATTACGGATGAAGATTCTGTGAATGATTTATTAGAAAAAATTACAGAAAAATTTTCAACAATAGAGATACTGGTTAATTCTGCTGGAATTAATATACTTGAACCGGCTTGCGACTATTCGATTAATAGTTTTGAATCTGTCTTAGATGTCAATGTAAAAGGAATGTTCTTACTTAGCCGAGAAGTAGGCAGAATGTTTATGATTCCACAGAAATATGGGCGCATCGTAAACATTTCTTCAGTAAAAGGTATGATTGGTGCTTCTGAAAATTATTTAGCCTATTGTACAAGTAAAGGCGCAGTTAATATGTTTACTAAACAACTGGCTTGTGAATGGGGTAAATACGGTATTACCTGTAATGCGATAGCACCAACTTATGTGCGTACCAATATTAATAAGGATCAATTAGATGATCCGGAATTTCGTAAATATTTAGTAGATAGAATTCCTCTATGTCGGATAGGTAAGTTAGAGGATATATCAGCTGCAGCTCTCTATTTTTCAAGTGATCTTGCATCATTTGTGACGGGACAAGTATTGTGTGTTGATGGCGGTTTGACATCAAGACAGTAGGAATTATCATATTAAGTGTACTCCTGTATAGGACAATAAAAAAATCTTATATGGGAGTTTTAATATTTAGAGAGTAGTTGTGCTCTTTCCTAAGCATTCAAGTGGGAGAATTTAAACTTGATATTAGGTAAGAGCTTTTTTTTACGAAAATATGGAATGTCAATATAGTAAATGAAGTCAATAATTCATCAGTTTTTGCTATAAATATAGGCAATGTTCTAATAAGGTCATAAATGCTTTATGAAAAAGTCATATTTTTATTACACTGTCTGCTTAAAAAACTGGTACTATAAATATAGTAAATTAATCCATGGATGAATTGCTAAACATGAATGGAGGGTTGTAAATGGGCAAAATACGTGTTGGAACAGTTGGTTTGGGGTTCATAGCAAATGGTGTACATTTGCCAGGTATTAAAAGAAGCCCGGATTTAGAGTTAACAGCAATATGTGATATTGATAGTGTGGCTCTTGATAAAGTTCAAAAAGAATATGATGTAGATGAAGAACATTGCTTTTCAGATTATCATGATTTGATTTCCTGCGATGAAGTTGATGTGGTTGATATTTGCGTACCTAATGATGTACATTATCCTGTTGCAATGTACGCTATCGAAAAGGGAAAGCCTTATAACTTAGAAAAACCTATCGGCTTAAATAAAAAAGAGGTAGATACATTGGCATTGCAGACGACAGAGAAGAAACTATTACATATGATCTGTTTCTCATATCGCTTTAAGGCTGCGGCACGGTATGCAAAGGACTTAGTACAATCAGGAACTATAGGTAAGATTTATCATGCTAATATGCAGTATTTTCAGGCTTGGGGTATGCCATATCAGAAGACTCCATTACTTTGGTATTTTATGAAAAAACACGCTGGATCTGGAGTCTTAGGTGATCTGGGAAGTCATGGAATAGATCTCGTTCGGTTTATTACTGGGAAGAATTATATAAGGGTTATTGGAAACCAAAGGACTTTTGTTAAGGAAAGACAAAAAATGGATAATTCTGAAATCGGAAATGTAGATGTGGATGATTCGACATATTTTTTAGCTGATATGGAGGATGACATTTCTGCCTCATTTGCTTTTTCTCGGTTTGCTTATGGAAGAGAAAACTATCAACGACTTGAACTTTATGGGAGCAAAGGAGCACTGATATATACACTTAAGGATAATTCAGGTGAGGATGAATTAGAGGCATGTATTGGTGAACCATATGCATCGACCCATGCATTTACCAGTTTAGCCATTCCTCAAAAGTATCATGTTGATCAGATGCAAAGTCTTGCGGATATATTGCTTATTAATGGGGATGGATGGTCCGCTGATATTTATGATGGCAAAGAGGACCAGCATGTTATAGATGCTGTAATTAAATCTTCAAAAACAAATAAATGGGTTAACGTCGATTAATGATATGCCTAGCTTGCTTACTCATAGAGATGGAGGATAATATGAAAAAAATTCGAGTAACAGTTTGGAATGAATATTTACATGAAGTACAGTTTGAAGAGATTCATAAGGTATATCCAGAAGGAATTCATGGATGTATTGCCAATTTTCTTAAAAAGGCAGGAATGGAAGTAAAAACAGCAACATTGAGACAACCAGAGCATGGCTTAACAGAGGATGTCCTAAACCATACAGATGTTTTGATTTGGTGGGGACATATGGCACAAGATGAGGTGGATGATGCTGTTGTAGAAAGAGTATATAAAAGAATTGTAATGGAGGGTATGGGACTAATCGTATTACATTCGGCGCATAATTCGAAGATTTTCCATAAGCTCATGGGAACAGAAACTGTATGGCTTAAATGGAGAGAAGATGGAGAAAAAGAGGTTATGTGGGTCGTTGACCCCTCACATCCGATTGCAGCAGGATTGCCGGAAAAAATAGTATTGCCAAATGAGGAAATGTATGGAGAACATTTTATGATTCCACAGCCAGATGAACAAGTATTCCTAAGTTGGTTTGAGGGAGGGGAAGTATTCCGATCTGGATGTTGTTGGCACCGTGGGTTAGGAAAGGTTTTTTACCTGAGATGTGGGCACGAGGCATTTCCTACATATAGAATTCCGGTAGTACAGCAGATTATTATCAATGCGGTTCACTGGGCGGCTCCAATTGATTTTCCGAAGGTGAATTATGCTTTTCCACAGGAAATACCTACGATTCCATTTAAAAAACAAGAAAATTTTGCAAGTGTAAGTGGACTGCATGATAAAAAGAAATAGGACGAAGAATGGACATAAGAATAAAGCTTATAATTGGAGAAGCCGTGTTATTCTTCAATTGCTTTGTTTTTATGCTCTGATATATATAGCGGAAGCTTTTTTTGTTCCCTATATAACGGCTTATTATAAGCTTCAGGGAATGACTCCTTTAGAAATAGGAATCTTATCTTCCATTGGTCCGATTTGTGCAATTGTGGTGCAGCCTTTTTGGGCAATAAAAAGTGATCGATCTGGAAAAAGATTGACATTACTTAGAAAGATAATATTTATGGCTGCGGTTAGTGTTATGTTTTTTCCAGTAGCAAAAAGCTTTTCTTCGATATTGTTTTTCAATATATTATTTTTCTCTTTTCAGACGAGTATTGTTCCGCTGGGAAATACAATGTCTGCAAGTAAACTGTGGAATACAGGTTATGATTTTTCAAGAGTTCGAGTGGGTGGAACACTTGGTTATGCTTTTGCAGCTGCTATATCAGGTCCTTTAGTTGAACATAACCAGCATTGGATTTTTATTTTAACAGGTGCGGCATATTTACTTTTGCTGTTTGTAACTTTAACATTGAAAGAAAAAGGTTCGAATGAATCGTCTTCTGAATTAGTCAGGGCTCAGAGGTATTATGGTAGTGGGAATCTATTGTTTGACAGTCGTAATGTAATTGTGGTACTGATAATTGCTTGTGCTACACAGATCTTGGTTAGCTGTTATAGTAGTTTTTTTGGTCCATACTTAGTTGAACTGGGGTTTCATGAGGCGGATATTGGACGGGCTATGATGATATCTGCAATAGGTGAATTACCGGCATATTTTATCATGAATAAAATTGGAGATCGGTTTTCCACTTTTAGTATTCTAATAGCTGCATCGGTGGTATTAGCAGTTCGGAATGTGATGTTATCGGTTGCCTCAGATTTCTGGATGATTTCGGCAGCGCAACTATTAGGCGGCATTGCATATATGCTTGTATATTATAATTGTGTCGTTTTTTTGAGTAAAGAAATGCCTGAAGAGTTGCGTGGAAGAGCTCAGAGTGCATTAGTAGTTGTTCAAGTGGGAGTAGGTAGTATAGTAGGTAATATATTTGGAGGATTATTTGTTGAAAGGAGGGGTATTGCATTTACTTATCAGATATTTGGAGAGATGTTACTTGCCCTTTTGATAATAATTGTTCTTTTAAAAAGATTTGGAAAGGAGAAGATTGAATGAATAAAACAAAACTTGCAAAATGTGATGTGGCTGTTTCAGAAATTGTTCTTGGAACATGGGTGATGGGAGATGACGAGTATTGGGGACATTCTGATGAATTAGAATCTATCAAAGCAATTCAGACTGCTTATGAAGGTGGAGTGACAACATTTGATACAGCTTTTGCTTATGGGAATGGAAAATCTGAAAAGTTACTGGGCAAAGCAATTAAGAAGATGCCGCGTGAGCAAATAACTGTTTTTTCTAAATTATGGCGGAAAGATATGACAAGGGACAGAGTCATTCCTGCTTGTGAAAAAAGTCTGAGATTTTTAGGGTTGGATTATATGGACACGTATTTTATTCATTATCCCTCTGATAGTGGGGTCCCGATTGGCGAAACAATGGAAGAACTTATGAGGCTGAAGGAAGAGAAAAAAATAAGATCTATTGGCGTTTCAAATTTTAATTTTGTTCAGTTTAAAGAAGCTCAGAAGTATGGAGATATTGATGTAATTCAGCCTTGCTATAGTTTGGTATGGCGTTTTATAGATGGTCCGGAATTCAAATATTATAAAAGAAATAATATTGCTATTGTACCTTACAGCCCACTTGCACAAGGAATTCTTACAGGAAAATATAATGATAAAACTAAATTTTCAAAGGAAGATGGACGCAGCGTAGCACCTCTATTTCAACATCCATATTTTGATGGGGCACTCAAGGTGGTGGATATACTAAAGCAACTTGCAGAGAAATACAAGAAAACACCTGCACAGGTAGCAATCCGCTGGCTTATTCAAACAACCGGGATTACGGCACCTATTGTTGGTGGCAGAGGAAGCAAACAGGTTGCTGAAAATTTGAAAGCAGTTGGATGGGTACTTTCTGAAAAAGATTATGACAGGCTTGATAAAGCCAGCAGAGAGTTCACAGAGACGCTTCCGAATTTTAGAAATTTTTTTGATGCTACAATTCTTCCCGTACAGAAATAGAACGATAAAAAGAATAGGAGATTAAATATATGTCTTTAGAGAAAGAAAGTATATTGTTAAAGAGGGCCACGGACCATGGCTATGGAATTCCTGCAATTAATGTTTTTGATTATGAGAGTATATCCTGGGCAATAGAAGCTGCTGAAGCGGAGAATATGCCTATCATTATTCAATTTTGGCCAGGGCTTTCGAAATTCATTTCCCTTACACAGATAGTTTTAATTACGAAAGAACTTGCACATAAAGCCAGTGTACCTGTTGCCCTACATTTAGATCATTCTAATAGTTATGAAATAGCGATGTCGGGTATGGTCAGCGGATTTCCGTCAGTGATGATAGATGGATCTTCAAAACCCTTTGAAGAAAATGTGAAACTTTCTGCTGATGTTGTTCGTTGTGCTCATGCAGTAGATGTAGATGTGGAGGCTGAACTGGGGCATGTAGGTTCTGGAATGGAAGAAAATGATTTATGTATAGATCATTTTACAGATCCGGATAAAGCTGAGGAGTTTATAGATCGCACATGCGTAGATTCTTTAGCCATTGCAGTGGGTAACGGTCACGGTGATTATATCCGGACACCAGAGTTGGATTTTGAACGTATCAAAGAGTTGAGGAGCCGCCTTTCTATACCGTTAGTAATGCATGGCGGATCTGATATACCTTCAGAACAAATGAAGAATGCTGTTCGCTGTGGTATGAGTAAGTTTAACATTGCAACAGAATACGAGCGCACATTTCATAACTCCATGAAATATTATTTGAATAATGCAAAGCCTCATCATTATTATTTAGATGGTCTGCAAGAAATAAAAAGCTCATGTATAGACTTTGTACATGATAAGATACAGATGTTGAATCCAGATCATAGAAAGATGTAGGAGGCGATATTATGGTTGATGTTCTGGGATTTGATAATCCGTGCATAGATTTGATCTGTAATGTGTCGCATATGCCCGTATCAAATGAGGGAATGATGATAACTGATAAAAGCTGGCAGGGTGGTGGTCAGGTTGCAACCGGAGTTGTTGCAGCCTCTCGTTTGGGAGCTTCTACAGCGTTATGTGGTACGGTAGGAGACGATATATTCGGCCGTTTCTGTAAAGAAGATCTTATAAATCATGGGGTTGATGTAGGCGGGCTACAGACAAAAAAAGGTTACCAGACTGGTTTTTCTTTGGTATTGTCTGATCAGAAAACAGGTGGACGAAGTATATTAATGGAGTCAGGAGATGTTCCTCCATTATCGCTGGATGAAATTAATGGTGAACTTATACGGCAGGCAAAAGTTCTTCATGTTTCCTGGGTGAATGATATTGTGATGAAAGCGGCACGGATTGCTAAGAAAGTCGGTGTTCCTGTATTACTTGATGCAGATAATTATCGTGATAATTTAGAAGATATTTTTCCTTATGTGGATGTGATGATTGCATCAAAATATATATATGATCATTATTTTACTTCGGGAAATGAAGAGGATCATTTAAAGGAGACGTTATCATGGGGACCATCTGTCGCAATTTATACGCTGGGAGATAAAGGCTGCATTGGGATATGCAAGGATGGATTCTTTCGACAAGAAGCTTTTCCGGTTCAGGTGATGGATACCGTTGGAGCTGGTGATGTATTTCACGGAGCGTATGCTTGCTGCATGGCTAAAGGGATGTCCCCCATAGAGTCAGTAAAGTTTTCGACTGCTGTGAGTGCAATTAAATGTACAAGAATTGGTGGAAGAGCTGGAATCCCTACATGGGAGATGACAGAGCATTTTTTAAAAACAGGAGAGATACTGGGAGATGAGCTAGATCAACGTGTAAACTACTATGCAAGGGGGCTTGAACATGTTTTATAAAAATAAATTGCGATTAGGTGTTCTTCCGATAAAGCGAAGTTACTTATCTTTGGAAATGGCGGCAGCTGAGAAAGAAAAAATGTTTTCAACTGTTAGTTCACTTAAATCTGAATCTGTAACATTAATAGATATAGACGATATCTGTAAGAAAGGGATAGCGTATCGCGAGGAAGATATTGATCCTGTAATAGAAAAGTTTAAAAGAGAAAGGATAGATGCTATCTTTCTTATGCATTGCGATTTTGGTGAAGAAGAGATTGCTGTTAAAGTTATACGATCTTTTCAACTACCAGTCTTACTTTGGGGACCTCGAGATCAGAGACCTAATAAGCCAGGTAGGTATGGAAGAGATACGCAGTGTGGTATGTTTGCTGATAGTAAAGTGCTTTTGCGAAATCATATAACCTTTAGTTATGTTTATAATGTGGAAACAGACTCAGATGAATTTAAAGAGGGCTATATAAATTTTTTAAGAACAGCTACTATTGTGCGAGATTTGAAAAATTTGCGGATTGCTCAGATTGGTCAAAGACCACGCCAGTTTATGAGCGTTATTGCAAGTGAAGCTGCGTTGATGGAGAAGTTTGGTATAGAAGTTGTTCCTATTTCGGCACACGATATAATTTCCAAAACAATATCGTTAGCTGACAGTAAGGATACATTTGTTTCAGAATCAGTCTTACAGATGAAGAATAAGATGGATTGTTCCAGTATGCAGGATGATCAGCTTCGAAGAATTGCAGCACTAAAAAAAGTCGTTTTAGGCAAAATGGAAGAAACAGGGTGTCGAAGTGGGGCGATAGAATGTTGGAGTCTTTTTCCAGACGCAATAGGAGTTCCACCATGTATGGTTGTAAGCGAATTCGCAGATATAGGAATTCCCTTGGCTTGTGAAACTGACTTGAACGGGGCTCTTACATCTGTAATCGCTCAATCTGTGGGATTGAATGAACAGCCTATTTTTTTCGCTGATTTGACTATTAGAAACCCACAAAATGATGATTCAGAACTATTGTGGCATTGTGGACCATTTCCATATTCTTTAAAGGATAATGCATGTCGGGCAAGAATGGTCGAGGGACAAGCGACATGGCAGCTTAAAAAAGGTGATATTACAATTTTGCGATGTGATGAATTGATGGGGAAATATTATTTGACTGCAACGGAAGGAAAAGCAGTGGATGGGCCAAGTACTACTGGATCATATGTATGGTTTCAGACAAAAGACTGGAAGGAGATGGAGGAAACCTTTATTTATGGACCATATATTCATCATGTAGCGGGGATTTATGGAAAATACCGACGTGCAATAGAGGAAGTTACTCGCTATTTACCAATAAAATGGGATCAACCAGGGAATTATCCGAAAAGTTTGTAAATCACAATTTGATGGGAAGTGAAAAGATGGACTTAATCTCAATACAAAAAAAGAATCCTGAAATTCCGTTTATTCATGTAGAAGATTTAGACTTTCTTAAATATGGTCGCGTACTTGATTTTAAAGTACAAGGATATTTAATTTATGCAAAGAGTCATATTAAAGTTCCGAAAAATGGTGTTGATTATTCCGAAAAAGATGATTGTCTGATGAGATTATCTAAAGAAAAAGAATGGATGGAAGATTACGTATACGGACAAATGCCTGTAGAAGTAGGGTATTGCTGTGGGCATAACAAAGTTATGAATGGCATGGAGTGGCACTGTGGGTGTGAGGTGAATATTGCTATAACTGACTTTGTACTTTTTCTGGCATCCTTTTCTTCGTTAGAATTAAATTCTGGACAAGTTAAGCTAAATACGGCTGATGTTCAGGCTGTTTATGTACCAAAAGGATATACCATAGCACTAAATCCTCTGGTTTTGCATTTTACTCCTATAGAAGTTGAGCAGACAGGGTTTTCGACTATAGTTATTTTACCAAACAACACAAATGAAACCTTATTACAAGTATCTAAGGTTCCATATCTCAAAGCAAAAAATTCATGGATTATTTATCATAAAGATACAGGTAAAGGAAATGATTTTGAAGGAAAGAATTTAAAATTGAGTTTATAAAAAAGTTGAAAAGGAGAAAGGTATGAAAGGAAAAAAAACTTTAATATTAACACTATCTACTTTATTGAGTGCATGTGTGATTAGTGGGTGTGGCAGTAAAAATTCAAGGTCAGATGTTACGAGAGGAAAAAATTCTGCTGAGAGTTCAATAAATGATTCAGCGGAAAAAAATGATGGAATTACGAAGATAGAGCTTTTTCAAACTAAGCGAGAAGCGACTGATACAATGGATAAGATTATAGATGAATTCGAAAAAGGTAATCCGGATATTAAGGTGGAGCAGAATACAGTCCCAGATGCAGATACGGTACTGATGGCAAGAGCTGCATCAGATGATATGCCAGATATGTTTACGCATTATCCTACAGATGCTAATTTTGTACAGTTTGTAAAAGATGGAAAGGTAAAAGATTTAACGGATAAATCTTTTACGTCTAATGTTATTCCAGAATAGATTAGAAAAGTTCTAA
>DHNM01000055.1 GCA_002409525.1 Eubacterium sp. UBA5416
TCCTGGAATATGCAGCGGAACTTGCGTTTTTTCTTTGAGTATTCCAAAAATAAGCCCTATAACAATATATTTGTTGTTATAGGGCTTCCTTTTTTCTTTAATGTAGTTCTGGTCCCATAAATCCACCTTTATACTTGTGCTTTTCCCAGATTAAATTTACTTGCTTTATTAACCTTCGTCGAGTTCGACATGTAATTCGGGGATCTCTTCCCAAACTGTATGCTTCAGTGGTGATGATCCAGGAATGACCATGTCTTTAAAATGTTGCATGTACCCAGCTGCCTGTGTATCTTCTTGTGAGCTAACCATTGATGATGCATAGGCATCATGATTTTTAGCTTCATCCATAAACATCCAAATTTCTTGTTCAGGATTTTCGGGATCTTCATGAAACCAAGTCCGTGAAAGTGAATAATGAATCAGTGTTGGATTGTTCCGCTGGTATTGGACAGCTTTTGCTAGTGCATCAACCATTTTTTGATGGTTCACTTTCAACACGCGATACTCCATTGTTTCAACTTTTTTATCCATGCTCGTCCTCCTTAAGGATATATATAATAGTAATTAAAAATAGATGTGTCTTAAGGTGCTCTATATTAAGATGTCAATTCTCTCTGAGCAGAACTTTAGTTGACAAACAACTATTTTTCGATTAGAGTATACTACACCCAATAAGTGAGTACAACCAACAAAAACGCTTTTTTGTTGGGAAAACGAAGGGAGTCCTTACTGTGCCTGAAACAAAAAATTTTCGTGTTCAGCAAACACTACAAAAAATTAAGCAAATATTCAACGAACTTCTAGTCGAAGAAGGCTTTACTAACATCACCGTTAAACAAATTTTGCAAGGTGCCCATATCAATCGCAGCACATTTTATACTTATTTTGACAACAAAGAAGATCTCTTAAATGAGATCGAAGCTGATCTTTTTCAAGGGTTAAAAAAAATCTCCAAAAAACTGTTGGAGCAAGACGTTAAATTTTATTCTGATGAAGAAGCCCTTCAAACCTACTATCATCAGCTAGTGCACTACATTTATGAAAACCGAGATAAGTTTGCTCTATTAGCTGGCGCCAAAGGTGATCCGGCTTTTATTTCGAAATTATTTAAACTAGATCAAGATATTTGGAATCAAAGTCAAACTCTTGAAGAGCTAACTGTGCCCCAACACTATGCCTTGACAGGATTATTAACATTGGGAACCAGTTTGATTAACGAATGGGCACAAAATGATTTTCAGGAAACGCCCGAAGAATTTGAAAATATTCTTAAGTCTATGATTGAGCCCATCTTTTTAGGAAGTCTTTTTAAAAAAGAAAAATAGTCACATTTATGAGTTCCAGCCACTTCCCTGCGAGAGCCCTTTTACGGATGAGGCATAGTGAAACGGAGACATCCCGGTCACGGTTTTAAAGCGTTTCGAGTAATGCTGCAGGGAATTGTAACCAAGATAATGTGCAATCTCAGTCAGATTCATACTTCCGTCACGGATGATATCTTTTGAGTGATCGATTTTCATCTGATGAAAATATTCTATGACGCCGCATCCTGTCTGGTTGTGAAACAGGGACTGCAGCGTGGAGGGACTGATGTAAAAAGCATTGCAGAGGTCTTTGACCTTCAGGGGCTCACAGATATGGAGTTCCATGTATGTTATAATCTGTGAAAAATTATATACTTTTCTGGAGTTCTCTTCACAGATCGATTTTTTAACAACTTCTTCTGTGTAGCTTCCATCCCTGGAAGACTGCGGGTGATTGCGCTGCACTATAATTAAAAATTCCTCCAGATATAGCAGTATCATCTGCTGAGAACCAAACGGAGAAGTTTTCGAAAGCTGAACTTGTTCAATTGCAGGAATATGCAGAGGCGTCGTAAATGCTATACGCGCCTCTGCTATTATTTTGGCAATCAGAGTTTTTTCATGAGAAGTCAGAGAGGTGACCCTCTCATCAAAGTTTTTTATCATATCCGAATGACAGATAAAAGAGACTGCGACCAGGTTTGGGGCATTATGGCCTACAGATTTAATCGCATGAAATTCATTGGGTTTATGAAAGATGATGTTTCCTGAATTCAGCCGATACTTTCTGTCATCGGCCTGCACAATTACAGTCCCCTGATCAACATATAAAAATTCCCAGAAATCGTGAGACTCTCCCTTAAATTCAAATTCCTTCATATATTCAAAATAATGGATCGTTATGATCTTCTCAATAATAATTTCTTTTTTTAGTTCAGTCGGAACATATGACATGAACAGACACCACCTTTGAGCGAACACACTATAATTTATATGTAAGCATTCTATCACGAAGGAATATGAAACACAAGAAAATACTGGATAAAACGACAAAAAATGCAGAGGATTAAAGTAGCGGTCTGTACGAAAAAGTGCGATGATATGAATACGTATATTATACTTGCAGAATTTGGCATAAAGGGAGGAATTAAAAAATGAGCAAACAGGTAACAGTAGCAATTGCAGGACTTGGCAGCAGAGGAAAAGATACCTATGCACCGACTGCAAAGATGTTCCCGGATAAGATGAAAATTGTAGCAATCGCGGATATTATTCCGGAAAAGGTTGCAGATGTCGCAAAAGAATACAATATCCCGGAATCCGCATGCTATACCAGTGCAGAAGAGATGCTGAAAGAGGACAAACTGGCAGACGTCATGTTTATCTGTACTCAGGATCGCCAGCATGTAAAACAGGGTATCCCGGCACTTCGAAAGGGGTATGACCTTCTGATGGAAAAACCAATCTCTCCGGATCTCGATGACTGCAGAGAATGCGTCAAAGTGGCCAATGAACTGGGTAGAAAGATCGTTGTCTGTCATGTACTGAGATATACGCCATACTATACAAAACTAAAAGAAGTGATTGATAGCGGTGCAATCGGAGAAATCGTCGACATTATGGCACTTGAGAACGTTCTGTACTGGCATCAGGCACACAGTTTTGTCCGCGGAAACTGGAGAAATTCCAATACCACAAGTCCGATGATTCTTCAGAAATGCTGCCACGATTTCGATCTGCTCCTGTGGCTTTCCGGAAAGACCTGTGATTCCGTTTCATCCTTTGGAAGTACATATTATTTTAAGAAAGAGAATGCACCGGAAGGAGCAACTCCTTACTGCATGGGCGGATGCAGGGCCAAGAAAGACTGTCCGTATGACGCAGAAAAGATTTATATTACAAATGACAGGACCGGTGTCGCGAAAGGAAAGACCGGATGGCCGGCAGACGTCGTTGCACAGCATCCCACGGTTGAAAACGTGACGGAAGCGATCAAAACCGGACCTTACGGGAGATGCGTCTATATGTGTGATAACAATGTCGTCGATCATCAGGTTGTGAACATGAATATGACAGACGGCACGACGATGACACTGACCATGTGTGCATTTGACACCACAGGGTCCAGATACCAGAAATTCATGGGAACAAAAGGCGAAATCATTGCTGATCTTTCTAAGAACACGATAAATGTCACGACGTTTGGCGGAAAGACAGAAGTAATCGATGTGTCAAAACTGGCAGCTGATTTTTCCGGACATGCAGGCGGAGACAGCCGTATGGTAGAAGAATTCCTCGATATGGTCGCCGAGGGAAAAGAACCGCAGGGCAACATCACATCTATCGACCGTTCGATGGAAAGCCACTACTGTGCACTTGCAGCAGAGAAATCACGACTGAACGACGGAGAAGTTGTGAAACTCGATACGCTGAGAAAATAAAATCATAAAGGAGACACAGCTATGAGAAAATCTAACTATATGATACCTCTGGGACTTGGAGCACTTATGAGTGCAGTGATACTCACCGGATGCGGCGGAAACAAAGATAGCGATGGCGGAGGAAAGTCGTCCGGAAAAAAGGAGAAAATCACGGTTGGGATATGGAGCGAAGAACAGCGCCCCACAACTCAGGCATTGATTGATGCCTACGAGAAGGAAAATGAAAACATAGATATTTCAATTCAGCTGACTCCCTATAAGGGTGGGGAATACTGGACGAAACTGGAGGCTTCTGCGACAGGCGGGACAGCTCCGGATGTGTTCTGGATGAATACACTGCATGCAGAAAATTACAAAGAAGGCGGAATCCTGGCTGATCTGAGTGATTATATCGATAAATCTGATCTGGATCTGGAAAAAGACTTTCCGGAGGCATTGGTAGAAAGTTATACCTTCGACGACGCAGTCTATGCGATACCGAAAGATTTTGATACCAATGGTTTATTTTATAATAAAGATTTTTTCGACAAGGCGAATCTGGAGTATCCTACCGATGACTGGACCTGGGATGATTTTGTAAATACGGCAGTAAAATTAAAGGAAGCGGGTCTGGATGAGGGAACTTATGCACTGGCTGCACCGCTCGATTTCCAGACAGATTATTACCCTACGGTTTATGCCAAGGGCGGATGGATTCTAAATAATGACAAGACTAAGACCGGATATGAGGATCCGAAGACGCAGGAAGGCATTCAGATGTGGATCGACTTAATTGATGATAAATTATCACCGAGCCTGGCTACGATGACAGATACTTCAGCAGACGCAATGTTTGAGGCGGGAAAGATCGGAATGCTGATGGGCGGATCCTATATGCTGGTAGAATATCAGGCAAATGATGCGATCAATAATAAAATTGATGTTGTTGAATTCCCGGAAGTAGATGGTGTAGAGCCGAATGTTATCAATGGACTGGGATACTGTGTATTTGAAGGAAGCAAACACAAAGATGCCGCAGCGGACTTTGCTGTATGGCTTGGCGGTGCAGAAGCTATGAAGATTCAGGGAGAAGAGGGAGCGGTTATTTCTGCAAGAAATGATGCACAGGGATATTTTGCCGAGGCGAATAAAGACCTGAATCTTGCAGCATTTACCAATCATTCTGATGAGGCGAATCCACTTCCGGTATGCAAGTCATCCGCCGAGCTTTATGATCTGGAAGCCAATGAATTAAAATGGGCTTACAGCGGAGAAAAGACGCTGCCGGATGCCGGTAAAGAGCTGAAAGAAAAAGCAGATGCGGTACTCGATAAAATGAACAAGTAGGAGCAGTCTATGAGTGAAAAGGAACATATACAGACGAAGCAGAAGAAGCATATCTCGAAAAGTAAGAGGAATGAATGGATCGTTGCTTATATATTTATTGCTCCGCTGGTAATCGGGTTAATTGTATTCTATATTTATCCGTTCTTTCAGAATTTCTGGTTCAGTTTTAATGAGGTGAATCGATTTAACGTCAGCACGTTCACTGGCCTACAGAACTACAAAAATCTGTTAAAAGATAAAGAACTGTACCAAACTCTGGGAAACACATTAAAATACGTTGTCATAACGGTTCCAATTGGAATCTGCCTGTCCCTGTTTCTGGCGGCACTTTTAAATTCAAAGATTAAGGGTACTTCCATATACAGGACGATCTTCTTTCTGCCATCGGTTACAATGTCAGTCGCGATCGCACTGGTGTGGAAATGGATGTATAACGGGGATTTCGGAATTCTGAATATGTTTTTAGGCGTATTCGGGATGAAAGGACAGAATTGGCTCTCCAATCCGAAACTGGCCCTGTACATGGTCATGATCGTGGGAATCTGGATGTCGGTCGGCTATAATATGATTATCTTTCTGGCCGGAATGCAGGGAATCTCTCAGACCTATTATGAAGCCGCGTCTCTTGACGGAGCGGGTCCGGTCAAACAGTTTTTCAAGATTACGATACCGCTGGTGACACCGACGATATTCTTTGTCATGATTACATCAATTATAGGCGGTTTCCAGGTCTTCGACACGATTTACATGATGATCGGAAAGACCAGTCTGGCATATGAGAAGACACAGACGCTGGTTATGATGTTCTACCGGTACGCGTTCGATTACGGTGAAAAAGGATATGCAGCCGCTATTTCCATTTTTAGCTTTGCAATTATACTGCTGATTACAATCTTTCAGTTTGCCATGCAGAAAAAATGGATCAACTACGATTGAGAAAGGAGTGAAAAGCATTGCGGAGTAATAGAAAAATTCAACATCTGATCATACATATTTTGCTGCTGATCGGTGTTGCAGCTACGATTGTACCCTTTATCTGGATGGTCTTTACTTCATTTAAGACGACGGGAGAGGCGATGGCAATACCTCCAACCATTTTCCCGAAGAAATTCAGAATGAATGCATACAAGAAAATTATCCATTCACTGCCCTTTGCGAAAGTGTATTTAAATACATTTATCTCGACAATCGTGACGGTTGCAGGTCAGGTCGTTATCTGTACAATGGCAGCATATGCCTTTGCCAGACTGGAGTTCCCGGGAAAGAACGTGATCTTCATGGTGATACTTTCTATCCTGATGGTACCCGGACAGATTTTCCTGGTTCCACAGTATATGGTCATCATGAAACTGGGGCTGCTGGATACGCTGCCGGCATTATTTCTGCCGAACCTGTTCAGCGCGTTCGGAACCTTCATGATGCGCCAGTTCTTTATGACGATCCCAAAGGAACTGGAAGAGGCCGCAATACTGGACGGATGCAACCGTTTCCAGATTTTTGGAAGAATCATGGTACCGTTAGTCAAATCCGGACTTTCTGCCCTGATCATCTTCACAGCGAAATTTGCGTGGAATGATTTCATGTGGCCATTGATTGTCAATACATCGCCGGAGAAAATGACACTCGGTCCTTCCCTTTCGACGCTGCAGGGACAGTATACAACAGATTATCCGGCCCAGATGGCAGGAGCCGTAATGGCTGTGATACCGATGATTGTTTTGTTCTTTGTTTTTCAGAAACAATTTGTCGAAGGCGTGGCACAGTCAGGAATTAAAGGATAAAATTCATACATGTGGATAGCGAAAATAGCCGTCAGTCACCATTTTACACATCAGGGACGGCTATTTTTTTTATTATACATAATTCAGGACGAATCATCAGAGAATAACAGTATAAGTTTCGGCAGGAGGCAAGAAAAGGATTGAAAAATCATCTGATTTTTGTTATACTTTCTTATATAAAAATAACACAGAAAATTGATTATTGACAAAAGATGAACTGAGTCTGAATATACGCAGATCGTCAGGAGGTGAATCTGGATGGGAACAGGAATGGAAAGGATAAATGATAACGGAAAAAAGAAGGAAGGGAGTAATTACAGTCTCTTGCTTCTTCAATTACTGGAAGATAGTACGGTTAGTTTGAGTGATATCAAGGAAATGGCTTCTGATAAAGAATCCAGAGAAAAACTGTATCTGAGTTACGATGCTTAAGGAATGTTTAAGTCAATAATAAAAATTCAGGCGCCATATGACCGGGTCAACCCGGATGTGTGGCGCCTGTACTTATTATATCTTGCGTAAGCCACAGGATGTGTGTATACTTGATAATATAGGTATCAAGATGTTAGACATGTGTAAGAGCACATTTGGTTTAAAAGCAAGGAGGTTTGAATGATAAAGTTAGTAAAAAACGGCATGATTGCTACGGAATCCGAGGTCTTTAAAGGAGATGTCCTGATTGAGGACGAGAAGATCAAAGCAGTCGGAAATGATCTGTCCGAAGAGGGCGCAGATGAAGTAATCGATGCTGCGGGCAAATACGTCATGCCCGGTGCGGTCGATGTCCATACTCATATGGATCTGCAGTCCGGCGCATACCGTGCTGTGGACGATTTCTATGACGGAACGGTTGCAGCCGCATGCGGCGGAACCACGACAATTGTAGACCATATGGCATTTGGTCCGGTGGGCTGCAGCCTCTGGCATCAGGTGAAAGAATACCACAGACTTGCCGATGACAAAGCAGTCATTGATTATGGATTTCATGGTGTGATCCAGCATGTCAATGATTCCGTCCTGAAAGAAATGGGCGAAATTGCCGAAAAAGAGGGAATCACAAGCTTTAAGATTTATATGACCTATGATTTCATGCTGAAAGATGATGAAATCTATCAGGTACTGAAACAGGCGAAGAAAGACGGAATCGTGATAGCCGTTCATTGTGAAAATGACGGAGTGATTAATTATCTCAGAAAAATGTATGTAGAGGAGGGCTGCACACAGCCGAAATATCATCCTTTAAGCCGTCCGGCCCGCTGCGAGGCAGAGGCAGTCAACCGGATGCTGCATATTTCAGCAATGCTGGGAGAAGCGCCTCTGTATATCGTACACCTCTCCAGCAAAGAGGGACTTCTCGAAGTCATGAAGGCAAAAGCAAACCATCAGAAACATTTCGCAGTGGAAACCTGTACACAGTACCTGACCCTCACGGACGAGATGTATCAGGATCCTCAGGAAGGTCTGAAAGCCATCATGTCCCCGCCGCTCCGCAAAAAAGAAGACAATGAGGCATTATGGCAGGCACTCACCGACAATGTTATTGATACCGTCGGGACCGACCACTGCCCATTCAATTTCAAGAAAGAAAAACAGGCCGGAGCAAATGACTTTACCAAGACACCTGCCGGAGCACCCGGGGTGGAAGAGAGAGTCCGCATTATGTTCTCCGAAGGAGTAGTGAAGGGCAGAATCACGATGCCGCAGATGGTCAAATACCTCTGCACCAACCCGTGCCGTATGTACGGACTCTACCCGGAGAAAGGAACTCTGCTTCCGGGACGCGATGCAGATCTGGTCATCCTTGATCCGAACAAAGAGCGCACAATCACTCATGCAGACATGCACAGCGCAGTGGATTATACGGCATACGAAGGTTTCCACGTCAAAGGCGACATTGATCTCGTGATGCAGCGAGGAAATGTAATCGCAAAAGACAACAAATTCCTTGGAAAGCGAGGCGACGGAAGATACATCAAACGCCATAAGAGTGTGCTGGCTGAATACGATGATTAATTTAAAATCATGATATAAAAAGAGAAGTACTGCAAAAAATCATGCAGTACTTCTCTTTCCCCGAAAGTATACAATATGATCCATTGGTCGAATGGTTGATAATTACTGAATCTAGTTCTTGTTATTTATTTCTTTCAGTTCGTCTGCAGACAGATACTTATCCCATTCCTCTTCCGGAATATCCAAAGCCTTCATCGCCTGTATCCGAGTCATCTTTGATAACTTCATGATGGTTTCAATTGAATGTTTTGTAGCTTCAAGAATACCCTCTTCACGTCCCTTTTCGATTCCCTTTTTCTCAACGCCCTCACTCAGATTACACATGCTTGACACCTCTCTTTCCAAGTCTTCAGTCATCTTAAAATCAAAATTTTCTTTTAGAATTTTTTCCTTTTCAGCCGGTTTTCTCTCCGACGATAACAAAACTTCAAGCATTTCTATAATGCCTTTATAATTAGCATCGCCTTTGCTTAAGCTTTTTTAATTGAATTTTATCATATATCCCATGATGAAACCAGCCTATTGTGCTTATTCTTAATTAAAAAGGAGTACTGCATAATTTTCTACAGTACTCCTTTATTGACCGTTTCTTTTTTTTTCGACAGTCTTCGACATTAGGTCTTGTCAAGTATTGATAAAAGAGTTATACTATCTTTGCTTATATGGAAAATTAAGCCATATAATTTGATAATTCTGGAAAATATACAACAAAGTGAATGGCAGAGAGGGGTGGGGAACCGGATGGAAGCTTAAGATTTGTGACAAGAATAATTGAATACGGAGGAAGGAGTTCGTTATCAGCTAGTTATGAATAAACCTAAAAACAAAAAACGTATTGAACATTGGAAAATTATCTCTTTTTACTTGTGTCTGTATGATATTGTCGCAGTTAATTTTTCCTATATGTTCTGCCTGCTTCTGCGGTTTGATTTACATTATTCGAATATTCCGAGGATGTATCTGATTGCATTTTTGAAATTCTCACCGATTTATACGGTGTTTTCGATATTTGTATTTCATAAACTTTATTTGTACAAAAGTCTTTGGAGATTTGCAAGTTTTAGTGAATTAAACCATATATTTACGGCATCTGTGATTACTGCAGTCTTTCATACAGTCGGAATCACGCTGCTCTTTGAGCGTATGCCGATCTCCTATTATTTTGTCGGGGCGCTGATACAGATGATCATGGTCGTCGCGGTCCGATTCTTTTATCGCTATATTACACTGGAGCGAGTCAAAAGGGAAAAGAATGAGAAAAAAAATCGCAATGCCATGATCATCGGAGCAGGCGCTTCAGGACAGGTCATCATGAAGGAATTGAGGAGTTCTGAGGAAGTAGATGCAAAACTCTGCTGTATCATTGATGATAATCCGAATAAATGGGGACGGTTCATGGGCGGTGTTCCGATTGTCGGGGGACGTGATAAAATACTGGATTCAGTGAACAAATTTAGTATAGATCTTATACTATTTGCGATCCCCACAGCGTCAGCTGAGCAGAAAAAAGAAATTTTAAATATCTGTAAAGAAAGCGGATGTGAACTGCAGAGTCTGCCCGGTGTCTATCAGCTTGCGAAAGGCGAAGTTTCCATGAGCAAGATGAGACCGGTTAGGGTAGAGGATCTGCTGGGAAGAAAACCTGTCAGCGTAAATATGAATGAAATATTCCAATCTCTAGAAGGGAAGACGATTCTGGTTACAGGCGGCGGCGGTTCTATCGGAAGTGAGTTATGCAGACAGATTGCAGGGCATCATCCCGGAAAGCTGGTAATTTTCGATATCTATGAGAATAATGCCTACGATATTGAACAGGAGTTGAGAGCAAACTATCCGGACCTAGATCTTTCCGCAATCATCGGATCCGTAAGAGACAGCAGAAAAATTACAGACGTATTTGAGACGTATAAACCGGAGATTGTCTATCATGCAGCTGCTCATAAACATGTGCCGCTGATGGAAAACAGTCCAAATGAAGCAATCAAAAATAATGTGATTGGTACCTATAAGACAGCGTATGCAGCGCTTGCGAACGGAACACAAAGGTTTGTATTAATCAGTACGGACAAAGCGGTAAATCCCACAAATATTATGGGAGCGAGCAAGAGACTCTGTGAGATGGTGATTCAAAGTATGGATGCAGTCAGTAAAAGTGGAAAGACAGAGATTCTGCCATCCTTATACGGGCACAGAGACACCAAAGACGGTCGGAATATCAGGAAGATTACGTGTATACCCAGAACCCGCTTTGTAGCCGTGCGTTTTGGAAATGTGCTGGGAAGCAATGGATCTGTCATCCCTCTGTTTAAAAGACAGATTGAAAGGGGAGGTCCCGTTACTGTGACACACCCCGATGTCGTTCGATTCTTTATGACGATACCAGAGGCTGTAAGCCTTGTTTTACAGGCAGGGACGTACGCCGGCGGCGGTGAAATATTTGTACTGGATATGGGAGCCTCGGTCAAGATTGATACGCTGGCAAGAAATCTGATCAAACTGTCAGGATTTAAGCCGGATGAGGATATCAGGATTATCTATACGGGTCTTCGCCCCGGTGAGAAGCTGTTTGAGGAAAAACTGATGGCAGAAGAAGGAATTCGAAAGACAGAGAATAACCAGATCTTCATCGGCAAACCCATTCCATTCAATGTAGAAGTCTTTTTAAAACAATTAAAAGGACTCGCGAATGCAAGCTATGAGAACAGTGCCCATATTGTAGAAATGGTCGAAAATATCGTGACCACCTTCCACCCCGTAGGGAATAAGCCGACAGGCAGGGAAAACATAGACAGCCCGGCCTTAGCAAGAGAAAAGCTGGCTATGGAACAGGCGGCTGTGACACTCTCCCCCGAGGAGACAGGAGATGGAGCACACGTAGCACAAAACATGAAAGTCAGCAAGTAGATGAGAGGATAAACATGCAGCAGAGAAAACTGGGAAATACAGGTATTGAAGTATCCGAACTGGGATTTGGCTGTGCAAGTGTCTGGGGAAAGAAATTTTATGATGAAGAAGACGCAGTGAAACTGTTTCACAAAGCCTATGACCTTGGGATTAATTTTTTTGATACAGGTTCTTCCTATGACGAAGCAGAGAAGCGCCTGGGAACATGCATCAGACAATTAGGGGCAGAAAACAGAGACAAGCTGGTTATTGCTACGAAATGCGGAACCAGAATCAGTGAGTCAGGCAGGTATTATCATGACTGGAGCGTTGAATGGATGAAAAAGAGTGTTGATATCAGTCTTCAAAGGCTGGGCACCGATTATCTGGATATGCTGCATCTGCATGGCCCCGCTATCAGCGAAATCACAGATGAAGTCTTGAACTTCCTGGATGATTTAAAGAGGCAGAAGATTGTCAGAGCGACAGGAATTAATTCCTTCGATACAGACGTCTTAAATTATGTGTGTGACCATCAGCTGTTCGACTTTGTAATGCTGGATTACAATATCATGAGACAGGACAGAG
Source organism: Eubacterium sp. UBA5416 (assembly GCA_002409525.1). GTDB lineage: Bacteria > Bacillota > Clostridia > Lachnospirales > Lachnospiraceae > Novisyntrophococcus. The sequence continues at coordinate 12,337 of DHNM01000055.1, forward strand.
AAGAGCTGATCAAACGAATGTATGAGAACGGAATCGGCGTCATAGGAGGTGCGGCTCTGGCCCAGTCACTCTATTCCAATCGTATCTTTAAGATTCACAGTAAGAAAGACGTCTGGTATTTTCTCAGAACCTTAAAGAACTTTAGAGGACATTTGGTTGAGGGAAGAGAGTATCGGTTTATCAACCATATCGACGGTTTTACAGGAAATCAGGCGGCACTGCGCTTTGTTTTAGATAATCCGTATCTGTCAACAGCAGTGTTTGGAACGACAAGTATAGAGCATTTAGAGGAAAATGTACAGGCCGTTGATAAGGTTCTGCCGAAAGGCGTTCGAAAAAAGATACGGACATGCGGGAGAAAAAACAATAAGAAGCTGGATAGACAATAAGCCTTTGCAGATGATAGATTATTTTTAATTATGAGGTCAGTGTTTTGGAAAGAAAAGATATTTTAGGTGAGAAAAATCAGGTAAAAGATAGTTTGAATGCGAAAGAAAGATATTATTTACCTATTAAGGGAGCGTTAGATATCATATTTTCAGGTGCAGCCATCGTATGCTTACTCCCACTGCTTATAGTAATCGCCCTGGCTGTCAAACTGGAATCCCCGGGTCCCGTTTTATTTAAACAAAAACGCGTTGGGAAGAACAAAAAACTTTTTATGATATGGAAATTCCGGACCATGAGAATTGACACTCCGGCGGACATGCCGACGCATATGTTATCAGATCCCGAACAGTATATTACAAAAACCGGAAAGTTCCTGAGAAAGACATCACTGGATGAATTACCGCAGATCTTTAATATCTTTAAAGGAGATATGAGCATTATCGGTCCCAGACCCGCCCTGTGGAATCAGTATGATTTGATTGAAGAAAGAGACAGATATGGCGCAAATCAAGTGCTGCCGGGGTTGACCGGCTGGGCGCAGATCAACGGCCGTGACGAGCTGGAAATCCGCGAAAAGGCAAGATTTGACGGAGAATACGTCAAAAAGATAGGCCCCCGTATGGACGTGAAGTGCTTCCTGGGATCGATCGGCATCGTATTGAGGCACGATGGAGTTGTGGAAGGCGGCCCCCGCGGCAGGCGTCTGAAAGAAGAGAAGATCAGCGAAGGGAAAAGATATCAAAAATGAAGATCCTGGTGATATGTCAGTATTATAGTCCGGAGCCATTTCGCATATCCGATATCTGTGAAGAGCTTGTCAGGTGGGGCAATGATGTGACGGTGGTCACTGGTACACCTAATTATCCCATGGGCGAAATCTATCCGGGTTACGAAAAAGGGAAGAAACAAGATGAGATACAAGGCGGGGTCCGGATACACAGATGTCCCACAATTCCGAGAAAGACGGGAGCACTCTTTCGAGTACTGAATTATTACAGTTACCCTGGAATTTCCGGCCGGTATATCAGACAGCTCCCGGATGATTTCGATCTGGTGTTTATCAACCAGTTATCGCCGGTCATGATGGCGAAAGCAGGCATTTCGTATGCAAAGAGACATGGAAAAAAATCAGTTTTATATTGTCTTGACCTGTGGCCGGAGAGTGTGACTGCGGGAGGAATCAGCAGAGGTTCCTTTATTTATAAGGTGTTCCACAAAGAATCAGAGAAGATCTATCAGGCGGCTGACCGGATACTGGTAACTTCAAAATCCTTTAGTAAATATTTCAGGCGGGAATTTGGCATCGATCATGTGGAGTATCTTCCACAGTACGCGGAGGATCTGTTCCGGCCGGAAGAATGCAAAAAAGAACCGGATGACTTTATTGATCTGATGTTTGCCGGGAATCTGGGCGTGGCACAGTGCGTTGATACCATTATCCGCACGGCAGCGGAATGTAAGGAGATCAAAAACCTGCGATGGCACATCGTCGGTGACGGGGTCGAACTTGAGAATTTAAAAAAACTTGCATCACAACTAAAAGCTCCAGTGACCTTTTACGGCCGGAAACCGCTAGAGGAGATGCCAAAGTATTATGCAAAGGCAGATGCGATGCTGGTGACGATGCAAAAGGACCCGGTGCTTGCTATGACACTTCCGGGAAAGGTACAGTCCTATATGGCAGCCGGAAAACCTCTCATCGGTGCCATCAGCGGCGAGACACCAAAGATTGTCTCCGAAGCTGAATGCGGATACATCACAGAAGCGCAAGAGATCCGGCCGTTTTCTCAGGCTGTTCGGAAATTTATCAGTCTGAGCGGTGAGGAAAGACAGAAACTTGGCACCAATGCCAGAAAATACTATGAAAAATATTTTTCCAAGAAAGTATTCATGAGAAAATTAACAGCGTGTTTTGAACACCTGAATCCATGAATACAAAGACAAAAGGAGACTTACAGATGACGAATCATGGCGAACAAGGAAATAATGACACATTTCAACTAATAGAACTCGTACGACAGATTAAAAAATATTTCTGGGTCGTGCTGTTGGTTATGGTCCTGGCAGGAGGATCCGGATTTCTGGTGTCCAAATATCTGATGACACCTCAGTATGAGTCATCAGTTACGATGATTGTAAACACCAGAAAAGATAATACCACAGATGTAATGAATGAGAATGTATCCGCAGCGCAAAATCTGGTACCGACTTATGCTGAGATTGTAAAAAGCAATGCAGTACTGAACAAGGTGATTCTTATGTTGAATCTGGATACGACCTATGATGACTTTAAAGATGACGTATACGTGGATGCGGTGAGTGAAACGCAGATCATGAAGATTTCCGTACGTAATACGGACAAAAAAATGTCAAAAAAGATTGTGAAGGCGATTTCTGATGTTACCCCCGGTGTGACAGCGGCGACAGTTGAGGCAGGATCCTGCAGAGTGGCCAGTGAAATTATAACAGGCAACAAGCCTATTACACCGAATGTCCTGAAAAACTCAATACTGATGGCGGCTTTAGGCTTTATGGCAGCAGTCATAGCGATCATTCTCCGCATGCTTTTCAAGAGTCAGAGTGAGCAGGAGAGGTAAACAAGTGAGATATTTGTTCATCAATTCCGTTTACGGAATCGGGAGTACCGGAAAGATCATTGCGCAGCAGTGCCATAAACTGCAGGCGCAGGGTCATCCGTGTCTTGTGGCATATGGAAGAGAGGCGATACCGGATTCCGAGGTGCACTGCATCCGGATCGGAAATAAAATCGACTACCTGACACATGCCGCCTGGTCACGGTGCTTTGATCTTACCGGCCTGTGCTCCAGGCATGCGACAAAAAAATTTCTCAAAACCGCGGAGGCTTATGCACCGGACGTCATATGGCTGCATAATCTTCACGGGTACTACATTAACATAGAACTTTTATTTGAATGGCTGAAAAGACATCCGCAGATTACAGTCCGCTGGACACTGCATGACTGCTGGGCATTTACCGGGCATTGTCCCAACTTTGCGATGATCCGATGCGAAAAGTGGAAGACGGGATGCTGTGACTGTACACAGCTGAAAGAGTATCCGAAGACTTACGGAGGAGATCATTCCAGACGAAACTACTTACGAAAACGCGCTGCATTTACCGGGATTTCCAATATGCAGCTGATTACACCCTCGAAGTGGCTCGCAGATCTGACAAGAGATAGTTTCCTGGCCCAATATCCGGTTGAAGTTGTTCACAACACGATAGATCTGAATGTTTTCAAACCGACGAAAAGCGATTTCAGAAAAAATCACGGACTGGAGGACAAATCCATCATACTCGGCGTGTCGACCCTGTGGGATAAGGCCAAGGGTCTGCCTGACCTGTTGAAGATACGGGAAATGCTGACACCGAACTACGTGATCGTGGTGGTCGGAGCGCCGGAATCTCTGATTAAGACATTTCCGGAGGGAGTTCTGGGAATTGGACGCACGAAAGATCAGACAGAACTGGCCGCGATCTATACGGCGGCAGATGTATTCGTGAATCCCACACATCAGGACAATTATCCGACCGTGAATCTGGAAGCGGCTGCCTGTGGCACGCCGGTTGTCACCTATAACGTGGGAGGCAGCCCGGAAAGTGCCGCTCCGGAGAATGTGGTTCCTGAAAATGACATAAAGGGCATGGTGAGACGAATCCGTCAGATCTGTGACAAAAAGAGGTGGAATGAGGAGACTAAATGAGAAGAAAAAAATACATTTCAATAACTGAAGTAGTGATTTTATATATTTTATTTGGCGCTTTACTCCTGTTCCAGTATACACGCACATTTAAGTATGACGAAATATTCCTGTTTATCGAATTGATGATGGCATATATCTGGACAGCGGGGCTGCTTGTATATGCGAAGTACCGGTTCCATCTTCGATTATTTGAACCCATGACGATCATCAGCCTCATCTATATCGGTATTTTCGTGGCAAAACCGATCACAGATCTGCGTAACAGAAAAATGGTGGAAGAAGGGGTATCTGTGATCGGAGGGGGACCCAAGGCAACCTTATTATTCGTTCTCGGCTATACGTTATTTTTCTTCGCCTATTATATCTACCGCCGGAAGGTGACCACCGGAAAACAGACCCCTGCTGATTCGAAGACGGAACAGAAAGGTTATTTTGACAGGGACAAGCTTCCACTGCTGTATGTTTTCTGGCTGATTGTCTTTGTTCTCTGCATCTATGGCCTGATGACTCAGGGATTGAGCCTGAAGTATATCTTTACTCTTGGCTCTGCCGGTACGCGCGTGGTAGACGAGAACAATACAGGGCTGTTGTTTTTGACAAATTTCGGAACTACCCTCGCGGTCGTATGGCTAATGATACTGGAATATTCCGATAACTGGCCTGTAAAAATCATAACAACTATTCTGTGTATCATTTATTTACTGATGCGGAATGAAAGATATCTGATGATGGTGTTTCTTATCGCGCCCATTACACTTTATTATCTGAAACATAAGAAAGAACCAAAGCTGGTGTGGATCATACTCGGCTGCCTTGGCGGGATCCTGCTGTTCGCCTGGATGCAGGCCAATCGGACGCCCATGCTTACCGGTGGTGCGATGGGCGGCTTCGGACCGGAAGGTCTGACCATGAATACCTTCCTGGCTCCGCTGGACAGTGATTTGAGTACTTACCGTGCGTTTTACGCCATGGTGGAACGCTATCCCTCCCAGTTCGACTTTCTTTCCGGAAAAACGTTCGTGTATGCGCTCATTCTGTTTGTTCCCAGAGTGCTGTGGAAGAATAAGCCGGATAATCCGTTAAGAGATGTGATTCGGAATTCGCTGAATAAACAGGCGCAGAAAGTCGGGAAAGTGTATGCCAATATCGGAGAATTTTACGTCAACTTTGGTTCCATCGGGGTCTTAGTGCTGATGTTTCTGTTTGGATGGATCACATCGGCATTGAAACGATATGTATTTCAGGACGAACAGGACGAAAGTGTAACACAGAATGCTTCTGACAGGCAGCTTGCGTATGCAGTTCTTTATCCGCTGCTTTTTCAGTGGGTTGCACGTGGAAATTTCTGCGGGAATGTATATATTACGCTGTTTGCTCTGATTCCGTTTGCTGTGAAGCATATATTACATGCGTTATTTCAGAAAGGCAGATGAGATAGGAAAGTCAAATGGGAAAGATTGTTAAGAATTATGTTTATAATGTGGCATATCAGATCCTTGTGCTGATCGTGCCGATTGTCACTGCGCCCTATCTGGCAAGAGTCCTTGGAGCCGACAATCTGGGAATCTACAGCTATGTGAATTCTTCGGGGAATATTATCACCACGATTGCGCTCCTCGGGATCTATTCTTACGGGAACCGGCAGATTGCCTATGTAAGAGAAGATAAAGCCAAGGTGAATCAGACTTTCTGGGAACTGGAGTTAACACATGTTTTTCTGGGAATTATCGGAACGATCATTTATTTTGTTTATGCAGTATGTAACGGGGACTACAGTTCGTATTTTTTTATCTATTATCCGTTTATCCTCGCACAGTTTATCGACTGTACCTGGATTTATGTCGGAATGGAGGATATGAAGCTGACGGTAATGAAAAACTTCATTACGAAGCTGGTCAATGTCGCCGGGATTTTCCTGTTTGTGAAATCGAAAGATGATCTGTGGATCTATCTTCTGCTGTTAGCTGTAACAACTTTTATTGCGAATGTCAGTGTCTACACACAACTGACGCGCTATGTGGGAAAACCAAGCGCGGATATCCGGCTGATTCCGATACATCTGAAAGGCTCCATCGGTCTTTTCCTTCCGCAGATGGCTTCACTGCTCTATATGCAGATTGATAAAGTGATGCTGCAGTGGATCACAGGAGATGCCAGTCAGGTATCCTTTTATGATCAGGCGGAAAAGATTGTTCTGATTCCCCTGTCAATTATTACGGTCATGAGTACTGTGATGATGCCTAGAATTGCAAATGAATATAAAAAGAAGAATCAAAAAGCGATCGAAACCCTTCTGCTGAAGGGAGGAAGATTCGCGCTGTGTCTGGCGATGCCTATGATGTTTGGAATGTTTAGCGTTGCAAGGCAGTTTATCCCCTGGTATCTGGGAGATGAATTTCGGGGGAGTGCCTATGCGATTATGATTTTGTCTCCGATTGTGCTGCTGAATACCCTGGTGGGAATATCGGGCGAACAATATTTTACAGCGACCAATCAGATACGCATCTTATTAAAATCATATGTCACGGCTGCCGTGGTGAATGTCACCGTCAATGCGATCCTGATTCCACACTTTGGCTACATCGGATCGGCAGCTGCGACGGTTCTGTCCAGCCTTACCTCGGTTGTGATCCAGTATTATTATCTGAGGCAGCAGGTAAAGATCCGGGTGCTTGGAACGTACGCTGCGAAGTACTTCGCGGGGGCATTTCTGATGGCAGCGGGGATCTGGCTGGTCTCCCGTCACAGGGCTGCCGCCGTATCCACGACGGCGATTCAGGTATGTGTGGGAGTACTGATTTATTTTAGTTACCTTATCGTGACGAGAGATGATACGATATCGGAAGCAGCCGCTATGTTAAAGAAAAGAATAAGAAAATGAAAGAAGAAAAACGACAGATAAAGAAGGAAAGAGGAGAAAAGAATGTCTGAGTTTTCGGGAAGTACACTTTTAATCACCGGAGGGACAGGATCCTTTGGCAACACCGTACTGAAGCACTTTATTACAACGGATATCGGAGAAATCCGAATATTTTCAAGAGACGAAAAGAAACAGGATGACATGAGACATCTTCTTCAGGTGAAATACCCCGGGGAAGCAAAAAAAGTGAAGTTCTACATCGGCGATGTCCGCAATAAAGATTCCATCACAGAAGTCATTCAGGGTGTGGACTACGTTTTTCATGCCGCTGCGCTCAAGCAGGTTCCGTCCTGTGAGTTTTTCCCGATGGAAGCGGTTCGGACAAATGTAATCGGAACGGATAACATGCTCCACGCGGCCATCGAGGCCGGTGTAAAACGCGTTGTCTGCCTGTCTACGGACAAGGCAGCTTATCCAATCAATGCGATGGGAATATCAAAAGCAATGATGGAGCATGTCGTTATGGCAAACGCCAGGGTGGCGGCTGAAAGAGGCGGCACAGTCATCGCATGTACACGGTATGGCAATGTCATGTGCAGCCGCGGATCTGTAATTCCGCTCTTTATCGATCAGATCAAGAAAAAACATCCGATCACCATTACGAATCCGGATATGACTCGTTTTCTGATGAACCTGGATGAGGCAGTTGACCTGGTTGAATATGCATTTCACCATGCAAACCCCGGAGACCTGTTCATTCAGAAGTCCCCTGCATCCACGATCGGAGACCTTGCAAAAGCCGTGCAGGGATTATTTGGAAATGACAGCGAGAGTAAGATCATCGGGACCAGACATGGTGAGAAACTGTACGAAACACTGATGACTCAGGAGGAAGCCGCGAGAAGTGAGGATATGGGGCGGTATTTCCGTATCCCGGCTGATAACCGGGATCTGAATTATGACAAATATGTCGTAAAGGGCAATACCAAAGATTCTGCCCGTTCCTATACCAGTGACAACACCAACCGCCTGGATGTGGAAGGCGTAAAGCAGAAAATTCTGACGACTGAGTATGTGCGAAGAGAACTCGGCGATAGATAATAAAAAGTGAGGGTCAACATGAATATTTTAGTGACAGGTGCCCGCGGATTTGTCGGGAGAAACCTGTGTGAGCGTTTAAAAACAATCCGCGACGGAAAAGATCATACACATCCGGAGTTAAACATCGATGAGGTCTATGAATGTGACAGAAAGACAGCGCCTGAGACTTTGCGGCAGTATTGCCAAGATGCGGATTTTGTCTTTCATCTGGCCGGGGTCAACCGCCCCGAAAATCCGGAAGAATATCAGACCGGAAATGCCGGATTTACTTCTGAGTTACTTGATATCCTGGCTTCGGTCCACAACACATGTCCGCTGATGCTGGCCAGCTCCGTGCAGGCATCCCTGACCGGCAGATACCGGGATTCCGATTATGGAAGATCAAAACTGGACAGTGAACATCTTTTCTTTCAACATGCAGTCGACACAGGAGCGGATGTGTTCGTCTACCGTTTTCCCAACTTATTTGGAAAATGGTGTCGTCCCGACTACAACAGCGCAGTCGCTACGTTCTGCTACAATATTGCACATGATCTTCCCGTTAAGGTCAGCGATCGCGGTACACAGTTGGAACTTTTGTATATCGATGATCTGGTAGAGGAGATGCTCGGCACGCTGAACGGTAAGGCCAGCCACTGCTCTTACTACGGACAGGATCTGGTCGCGGACAGCCGGGGTTTCTTCTGTTATGTACCGACCACCTATATTGCAACTCTGGGTGAAATCGTGGAACAGTTGAATGAATTCCATGACCAGCCACAGACACTGGTGATGCCGGAACAGCCGAAGAATTCTTTCCGGGAAAAACTGTATGCGGCGTATCTTTCCTACCTTCCGAAAGATAAAATTTCATTTCCGCTGACAATGAATCAGGATGACAGGGGAAGTTTTACAGAACTGATCAAGAGCGAAGCATGCGGACAGGTATCCGTCAATATTTCAAAACCCGGAATTACAAAAGGACAGCACTGGCACAATACCAAATGGGAATTCTTTATTGTTGTATCCGGTCACGGGCTGATACAGGAACGAAAAATCGGATCCGATGAAATCCTGGAATTTGAAGTGTCCGGGGACGATATCAAAGCGGTGCATATGCTGCCGGGCTATACGCACAACATCATCAATCAAAGTGATTCCGAAGATTTAATCACCATCATGTGGGCAAATGAATCGTTTGACGGTTCTCACCCGGATACTTACGCAGAGGAGGTCTGACCATGGAAAAATTAAAACTTATGACAATTATCGGCACCAGACCGGAGATTATCCGGCTTTCAGCAACCATCAAATGCTGTGATCAGTATTTTCAGCAGATCCTAGTCCATACCGGCCAGAATTACGATTATACACTGAATCAGATTTTCTTCGAGAACCTCGGACTTCGGGCGCCGGACTATTATCTGGATGCCGCGGGTTCCAATCTGGGCGAGACAATGGGGACAATCATTTCCAAGTCCTATGAGCTGATGGTCCGGCTGAAACCGGATGCCGTACTTGTGCTTGGGGATACGAATTCCTGCCTGTCGGTCATCGGCGCAAAGCGGCTTCACATCCCGATCTTCCATATGGAAGCCGGAAACCGCTGCAAGGACGAATGCCTTCCGGAAGAGACGAACCGGCGTATCGTAGATATCATCAGCGATGTAAATCTCTGTTACTCGGAACATGCGAGACGTTATCTTGCAGAGTGCGGTCTTCCGAAAGAACGCACCTATGTCGTCGGATCTCCCATGGCGGAGGTGCTCCATGAAAACCTGGAAAGCATTGAATCCAGTGACATTCTTCAGAAGCTGGGACTGGAAAAAGAAAAATACATCTTACTGTCTGCCCACCGGGAGGAGAACATTGACTCAGAAGAAAACTTTGAATCACTCTTTACCGCAGTCAACCAGATGGCAGAAAAATACGATATGCCTGTTCTCTATTCCTGTCATCCCAGGAGCAAAAAACGGCTGGAACAGACCGGATTTCCACTGGATTCCCGTGTCATCTGTCATGAACCGATGGGATTTCATGATTATAACTGCCTGCAGATGAATGCCTTTGCAGTTGTCTCGGACAGTGGAACTCTGCCGGAGGAGAGCAGTTTCTTCACCTCCGTGGGTCATGCCTTTCCGGCTGTCTGTATCCGCACGTCAACCGAGCGGCCGGAGGCTCTGGACAAAGGCTGTTTTTTACTCGCCGGTATCGATACAGATTCTCTTCTCCAGGCTGTCGATATGGCAGTGAATATGAATCAGGCCGGAGAATACGGGGTTCCGGTTCCCGATTACATGGAAGAAAATGTGTCCGGAAAAGTGGCCAGAATCATACAAAGCTACACAGGAATTGTAAATAGAATGGTGTGGAGAAAAAAACTATAAAAACATACTTTAAAATATATAAGAGATCATTATCGACGGAATACTTCCTTCAAAAAAAGAAGTGCTGCAAAGAAACACGAGGCAGTACTTCTTTTTTTGATGCAAAATACTTTCTGGCTGTCCAGAAAAACGGACACCCGGATATGGTATAATGATTTTATTCGATGGTGTTCTACAAATACAGCTTGCCAACATTTAACAAAAGAGGTATACTAACTTTATTTACATGACTGATTATGTCATATAAAGTTGAAAATCACTTTTAGTCTACGGAGGGGACATGGAAGGTACATATGATATTCACTGCCACATTCTGCCAGAGGTAGATGACGGTTCTAAATCGATGGATGAGAGTATTCAGATGCTGAAGATGCAGTATGAAGACGGCGTTCGGGCAATTATCCTGACTCCCCATTACAGAAAAAATATGTTTGAGACACCCGAAGAGATAATTATGCGGAAATTTGGATCTCTTCAACAAAGAGCGGAGGAAAAGGTTTCCACAGATCTGAAACTTCATTTAGGGTGCGAATTACACACCAGCATGGATATGTTAGAGCTTTTTCAGATCAGAAAAAACCTGACACTTGCTGGTTCTTCTTTTGTGCTGACGGAGTTTTCCAATACAGATTCCAAAGATTATGTCAAAGAAAGATGCTATCAGTTGTTATCCAATGGCTATCAGCCCATCCTCGCACATATTGAACGATATGAGTGCACTTACAGGAATCTGGATTTTGTGGACGAACTTCGACAGATGGGGATACGAATGCAGGTCAACGCCGGCAGTATACTGGGAAGTAATGGAAGGAGTGTGAAAAGATACTGCAGAAAACTGATGAAAAGAGACCTTCTGGATTTTGCGGGCAGCGATGCACATGACACCCTCCAGCGTCCACCTTCCATAGGAGCTTGTGCCACGATGCTGGAAAAGCAGATGGGGTATTCTTATGCGAGACGCATTTTGATTGAAAACCCGTCCAAAATTGTAGAAGAAAATCACGGTTAGGGAGAGATTTATGGAGACAGCAGTTCAAAATAACGATGAAATTGAGATTGATTTAGTGGACTTGATCAGACAAATATGGCGAAATAAGGGGATTATCATCTTGTCAGCATTGACTCTTGGGCTGATCGTGGTTCTGTTTGGCAAACTATTTCTTACACCTGAGTTTGCGTCGACAACTAAGATGTATGTTCTCGCAAAACAGGAAAATGCAACACCTACAAACGGTGACCTTCAGGCCAGCACGATGCTCACAAAAGACTACGCGGAGCTGATCAAAAGCCGTGATGTCACGGAGACCGTGATCAGTGAACTGGGACTGAACATGACAAGTGAGCAGCTGCTTGATAAGATGGAGATCTCAACACCTGCGGACACCAGAGTTCTCGCAATTAAGATCACAGATCCGGACCCTTACAAGGCAAGAGAGATCGCTGATGCGGTGAGAAATGTGGCAGCGGAACATATTCAAAAGGTCATGAATATAGAGGCGGTAAATGTTGTAGAGCAGGCGAATATTCCAAAGAATCCGCAGGGACCAAACGTCACAAAAAATGGCATCGTCGGAGCATTGCTCGGAGCAATTGTCGCAATAGCCGTTGTTCTGGTCATTTACATGACAAATGATACGATAAAGACATCGGACGATGTGGAGAAGTATCTGAACCTGAGCACACTTGGTGTGATACCGCTTGCAGAGGATGAGCCAAAGAGTAAGAAAAGAAAGATTAAGAAGAATAAGAAGAATAAGAAAAGGAATGGGGGCCGCGGGAGATGAAGGAGGAAATGAGCATGAATCAAGTGACGATAACCGACGATAAAATTGATGACCGGAGATCAGAAGCTTTCAAGTCTCTGCGTACGAATCTTCAATTCTGCGGTGAAGATAAAAAAGTAATTGCGATCACAAGCTGTACTCCAAACGAGGGAAAAAGCAGTGTGAGCATGCAGCTGGCTGTTTCCCTGGCGGATAGTGGAAAACATGTGTTGATGCTTGATGCGGATCTTCGCAATTCCTCCATACTTGGAAAGACAAAAGTAGGAAAAACAGCCATTATGGGACTGACGCATTTTCTGGCGGGTCAGAGTACGATCCAGGAAATCATCTGCTCCACCAATGTGAAAAACCTGCATCTGATCTATTCCGGGCCATTTCCGCCAAATCCGGCGGAACAGCTTGCCGGGAAAAAATTCAAAAGTACCATCGAGGCACTCCGAAAAGTCTATGACTATATCATCATAGACACCCCTCCGCTTGGCAGCGTCATAGACGGAGCCATTATAGCTGAGATCTGTGACGGTTCCATCCTGGTCATTGAATCCGGGGTGATTCGATATCGGTTTGCCCAGGAAATCAAAGAACAACTGGAGAAAAGCAATTGTCCGATTCTCGGCGTGGTGCTGAATAAATATGATATCCAAAGACCCGGATATGGTTCCTATTATGGCGAACATTATGGACACTACGAGAAAAGACAGGAGAATAAGCGATGAAAAAGAAACTTGTGATAATCATGCTTACACTTTGTGTCGTTTCAGCCGTGGGACTGGCCGGAGTCTATGTGACAGAGGATCGCAAAGGTCCCAGGATTACGATACCGAAGGATGATACGGAATATACCGATGGAATGGATTCAGAGGAGTTATTAAAAGGAGTGACCGCGAAAGATAAGAAGGAAGGTGATGTCTCAGATTCTTTAGTGGTCGAGGCGGTTCGGGAAAACGATACCAAAACGCAGGTGGCTGTGATCTACGCGGCGAAAGACAGCAAAAATAATGTGACAAAGAAGACACGGATGATGAAAGAAGATGCCGATGAAAAGGCGGTTCCGGAGACTTCACCTGCACCGGACAAAGACACAGAGGTAACAGGCGGTGGTTCATTAGAAGAAAAGTCAGCGAATGAGGAGGCAGCCTCAAGTCTTCCGCCGGAGAGCCCCAGGCTCTTTCTGACAGAGGATGAGATTACCATTCCGGCGGGCAGCGAATTTAACAGCCTGAACTATATCAAAGACATCACCGATGATGAGGACAACAGAGATACCTTATTTCAAAGTGTTCAGGTTGACGGGAGACTAAATGCCGATGAGGCCGGAACCTATGAGTTAAGATATCACGCCAAAGACAGCGACGGGAATCAGTCAAATACTGCGGTATTGAAGGTTACAGTACAATAAGAGAGATTTCGAAATGTCTGATTGAGGGAAGAAATAGGATAGAGGGTTAAGGTTTATGAAAGAGAAAAAGGAAAAGAAAAACCAAAGAAAAAAATCAATACCGGCTTTTATGAGAAAATTCAGAGATTCAAAACATATGGAACATTGGAAAGTAATCGCTTTTTACCTGTGCCTGTATGATGTAATTGCAGTTAATTTCTCTTATTTTTTCTGCCTGCTTCTGCGGTTCGATCTGAATTATACAGACATTCCTCAGAATTATCTGAGTGCATTTTTAAGATTTGCGCCGTTTTACACGGTGTTCTCGATTATCGTGTTCCATAAGCTGCATCTGTATAACAGTCTCTGGAGATTCGCAAGCTTCAGTGAATTAAATCATATCTTTGAGGCAAGTGTTATTACAGCAGTCTTTCAGTCAATAGGGATTACACTGTTTTTTGAGCGTATGCCGATTTCTTATTATTTAGTCGGAGCTCTACTACAATTCGTACTACTTGTGGCAGTACGTTTCTTATATCGCTATATTACTCTGGAGCGAGTGAAAAAGAAACAAAGCACAGTAAGAAACCGCAATGCCATGGTAATCGGTGCGGGTGCTGCAGGACAGGTCATCTTAAAAGAGTTGAAAAGTTCGGAGGAAGTAGACGCAAAAGCATGCTGTGTGATCGATGACAACTCAAATAAATGGGGACGATTCATGGGAGGGGTTCCGATTGTCGGCGGCCGCGATCAAATACTTGAATCTGTAAAAAAATACGATATTGATCTTATCTTTTTTGCGATACCTACAGCATCATCCGAAGAGAAAAAAGACATCCTGAATATATGCAAAGAGAGCGGATGCGAGATGCAAAGCCTGCCCGGTGTCTATCAGCTGGCAAACGGCGAAGTTCTGATGAGCAAGATGAGACCGGTAGCTGTGGAAGACCTGCTGGGACGAAAACCCATCCATGTCAATATGAGCGAAATCTATCAGTACATAGAAGGAAAGACAATCCTGGTTACCGGTGGCGGCGGTTCCATAGGAAGTGAGCTGTGCAGACAGATTGCGGGGCATCATCCGAAACAGCTGGTGATCTTTGATGTCTATGAGAATAATGCTTATGATATCGAACAGGAGTTAAGGGAAAAGTATCCGGACTTGAATCTTTCCGTGCTGATAGGCTCTGTGAGAGACAGCAGAAGAATCAACGGGGTATTTGAGAACTATAAACCGGACATTGTCTATCATGCGGCTGCACATAAGCATGTGCCTCTGATGGAAGTAAGCCCCAATGAGGCAGTCAAAAATAATGTGATTGGTACCTATAAAACCGCATATGCCGCACTGAAGAATGGAACAAAACGATTCGTATTGATCAGCACAGATAAGGCAGTAAATCCTACGAATATTATGGGAGCGAGCAAGCGGCTGTGCGAAATGGTAATCCAGAGTATGGATGCCATCAGTAAAAGTGGAAAAACAGAGATTCTGCCATCGATATACGGACATAAAGAAACTCATGAGCACCCGGGACTTGGAAATATTACGAATATACCAAAAACGCGCTTTGTAGCGGTACGTTTTGGAAATGTACTGGGAAGTAATGGCTCTGTCATTCCTCTCTTTAAGAGGCAGATTGAAAAGGGAGGACCCGTGACAGTCACCCATCCCGATGTCATTCGATATTTTATGACGATACCGGAGGCGGTCAGTCTTGTCTTACAGGCAGGTACCTACGCCAAAGGCGGTGAAATCTTTGTATTGGATATGGGCGCACCGGTTAAGATTGATACACTGGCAAGGAATCTGATCAAATTGTCGGGTTTTAAGCCGGATGAAGATATCAAAGTTACTTATACAGGACTTCGTCCGGGTGAGAAACTGTTTGAGGAAAAACTGATGGCAGAAGAGGGACTTCATAAAACAGAAAATGAATTAATACATATTGGAGAACCGATTCCGTTTGATGTGGAAGTTTTCCTGGAACAACTGAAAGAACTTGCCAAGGCCGGTTATGAGAACAGTGATGACATTGTACAGCTGGTCGAGGGGATTGTAACAACATTTCATCCTGTAGGAAACAAACCGACAGGAGAAGAAAACAGGGACAGTTGGGAATTAGAGAAAGAAAAGCTGGCTATGGCAGAGGTGGCTGCCACAACGATGACAGCCGTGAATTCAAAATCCAAATAGTTAGCGAGTTTAATCTGAAAGCGAGGGGAGTGCAATGCAAATTAAGAGATTTAAAGATAAGGTCTGGCTTAGTTCTCCGACCATGCATGGTCCGGAAATGAAGTATGTGCAGGAAGCTTATGATACAAACTGGATGTCTACCGTAGGTGAAAATATCAATGAAGTAGAACGTATTGTATGTGAGAAGATCGGATGCAAATATGGCGTGGCATTATCGGCCGGAACTGCGGCACTTCATATGGGTGTAAAACTGGCAGGTGTAAAGCGGGGAGACAAAGTTTTTTGTTCAGATATGACGTTTGATGCTACCGTCAACCCGATCGTTTATGAAGGTGGTGTTCCTGTTTTCATCGATACGGAGTATGATACCTGGAATATGGATCCGACAGCACTGGAGAAAGCATTTGAATTATATCCGGATGTTAAAGTTGTGGTAATCGCACATCTGTACGGTACTCCGGGAAAGATTGATGAAATAAGAGATATCTGTAACAGATATGGTGCTGTTATGATCGAAGATGCGGCGGAATCTTTTGGCGCGACCTATAAAGGAATACAGACCGGAACGTTCGGGACATATAACTGTATTTCATTCAATGGAAATAAAATCATTACAGGTTCTGCCGGCGGGATGCTGCTGACGGATGATCTCGAGTCAGCAAATAAGGTGAGAAAGTGGTCTACGCAGGCAAGAGAGGATGCCCCCTGGTACCAGCATGAAGAGCTGGGATACAATTATCGTATGAGTAATGTCATAGCCGGAGTTGTCCGGGGACAGCTTCCTTATCTAGAGGAGCATATAGCCCAGAAAAAAGCCATCAATCAGAGATATCAGGAAGGATTTCGCGGTCTGCCTGTGCGGATGAATCCCTATGATTCCAGGAACAGTGAACCTAATTTCTGGCTTTCCTGTCTGATTATTGAGAAAGATGCAATGTGCAGACAGGTTCGCGGAGAAAAGAAAGCACTGTACATAAAAGAACGGGGGAAAAGCTGCCCGACAGAAATTTATGAGGAATTACAGAAATACAATGCGGAAAGTCGGCCGATCTGGAAGCCGATGCATATGCAGCCGATATACAGGATGAATGAATTTATTACCAGATGGGGGACCGGAAGAGCCAGAACCAACTCCTATATTTCCGGCGGAGAAACGGGAGCAGATGGAAAACCCATTGATATCGGTATGGATATCTTCTTGAGAGGGCTGTGCCTGCCCAGTGATAATAAGATGACTACTGAACAACAGGATATTGTTATTGAGATTGTAAAAAAATGTTTTGAGTAAGAGAGGTTAGAATGAGAGTAATTAACCTTTTTGTTAAACGATGTATAGATTTTTTTGGAAGCCTGTTTGGGCTCATCGTTCTATCACCACTGTTTATTGTTGTGGTTATTTTAATAAAAGTATCATCAAAGGGACCGGTATTTTTTTTGCAGGATCGCCTTGGTAAAGATGGACAAACATTCAAAATTATTAAATTCCGGACGATGGTTGTTAATGCTGAACATTTGGGTGATGGGTTGAAAGTAAAAGAAGGAGATGACCCTAGAATCACTATGATTGGGAGATTTTTGAGAAAAACGAGCCTAGATGAATTACCACAGCTTTTTAATACGCTAAGTGGTGCGATGAGTCTGGTCGGTCCAAGACCGCCGGCAACTTATCATCCATATAATGGATATGATAATTATCCTGATTGGGCAAAAAAACGTTTTGAGATGCGTCCCGGTATCACAGGACTTGTTCAGGCAACGGTAAGAAATTCTGAATCTTGGGATGATAGAATAAAAATCGATAATAAATACATAGAAGAGTTCAATGTTTTATTAGATTTCAAAATTCTTATCATGACTTTTTTTAGGGTTTTAAAAAGTGAAGATATCTATGCACCAAAAGTAACAGAAAAAGATTCAATGTCGAAAAAATGAGGTGAAAAGACATGCAGGGAAGATTAGTGAATTTGCGACCAATAGAAAAAGCAGATCTGACAGCTTTAAATCGTTGGAAGAATAATGAAACTTTATACATGTTTTTGGGTGGAGGATATCAGCCTATTTCACCGGATCAACAAGAAGAATGGTTAGAGTCTATGATTGATTTAACTGGTAATAATAGACGATTTATAGTTTTGGCTGATGGAAAAGCTGTTGGAATGGTCGGGCTTTATGATATTAACTGGATTCATCGTACTTGTGAGATTGGTGCTTTTATTGGTGATAAAAATGCAAGAAGAAAAGGATACGCCCGTGACGCATGCCTTACATTGGAACAATATGCTAAGGATTATTTAAACTTGCGAAAAATAAAATTGAAGGTGGTTTCTGATAATTCTAAAGCAAAGACAATGTGGACAAAGCTTGGCTATCAGGAAGTAGGTCAATTAAAAGAAGAACGTTTTATTAAAGGGTGCTATCACGATCTGACAATTATGGAGAAATTTCTAAATATTGTTGGAGAGGGAGTGTGAGCTAACTTAAAAGCAAATTCCATAGAAAGGGACAACAGTGATAAATATACTTATTTTAAGTGTAGGAACAAGAAACAAAATTATTCAATATTTTATGAGAGCATTGACAGATAAAAGCGGACAAAGAACTGGAAAAGTCATTGCAACGGACATGAGTGAACTGGCACCTGCTGTTTATGAAGCAGATAAATTCTATCAGGTATCTCCTATGAAAGCACCCGGATATATTGAAGAAGTTTTTGATATATGTAAAAAGGAAAAGATCACTGCTGTCCTCAGCCTGATTGATCCGGAATTAAGCCTTCTGGCGCAACATCAAAAAGATTTTGAGAAACTTGGAGTGACTGTAATCGGATCGCCCTATCAAGTATGTGAGTTAAGCCTTGATAAGATTAAAATGTACCATTGGCTGACAGAGCATAGTTATAAAACGGCTAAAAGCTACTTGGAAAAAGAGACGTTTTATAGTGACATCAGGATAGGAAATGCAAGGTATCCGGTTTTTGTAAAACCTGTGAGAGGAAGTGCTTCTCTGGCTGTCAGCAAAGTAAATGATGGAAAAACCATGGATGTACTATTTGAAAACGCCGATAATCTGATGATTCAGGAGTATTTGAATGGACAGGAGATTGGCGCAGATGTTTATATTGATTTGATCAGTGGTGATGTTGTATCTATTTTTACGAAGAGGAAAATCCTTATGCGTGCCGGGGAGACCGATAAATCTGTTTCTTTTAAAGACGTAAAATTGTTTGATTTGATTACTAGGTTTGTGAAGGAAGCCGGCTTTAGAGGACAGGTTGATATAGATATCTTTGAAATTGATGGAGAATATTATATTTCGGAAGTGAATCCCAGATTTGGAGGGGGTTATCCCCATGCGTATGAATGCGGATGCAATCATATGGAACTCATCCTTAACAATTTAAAAGGAATTGCGAATGAGAAAAAAATTGGTAATTATGAGGAAGATGTTTACATGATGAAATATAATGAGGCGGTGATAAAACCTAAGAAGTATCTGGAACACTGAGACAATAAATGGATGGCGGGAGAAACGATGAATATCTTGTTTTTAACAATAGGAAGAATGGATGACATAGAGGCTCATAGCATTTATCCTGATTTGCTTAGAGAGTTTCGAGATAAAGGAAATAATGTTTATATTGTTGCAGCACAGGAAAAAAGGACTGGAGTGAATACCAAATTAGTTAACTCCGGGGATGCTCATATATTACATGTTCGCATTGGAAACATTACAAAGTGCAATATGATCGAAAAAGGTTTGTCTACTGTAAGGATTGAAAGGCAGTATAAATCGGCTATAAAACACTATTTTTCAGATGTTAAGTTTGATCTGGTCATGTACTCTACGCCTCCAATTACTCTAGTCGGTGTGGTTGACTTTATAAAGAAACGAGATGGGGCAAAATCCTACTTGCTTTTAAAAGATATTTTTCCACAGAATGCAGTTGATATCGGGTTGATGAGTGAACAAGGTCCTAAAGGCCTGATATATAAATATTTTCGATCCAAAGAGAAGAAGTTATATGAGGTATCAGATCACATTGGATGTATGTCACAGGCAAATGTTGATTTTGTGTTAAAACACAATCCGGAGATTAATAAAGAGAAGGCAGACGTTTGTCCGAATTGTATTGAGCCTCGTGATATGTCAGTAAACACAGAGAATAAAATTGCCATGCGTCGAAAATATGATATTCCTGAGGATAAAACTGTATTTGTGTATGAAGGAAATCTTGGAAGGCCGCAGGGGATACCATTTTTGATAAAGTGTCTGGAAAGTCAAAAAGAGAATGAAAAGACATTCTTCTTAATTGTCGGAGATGGTACAGAATATGGCAGACTGGAAGAATTTATAGAAAGTTCTAAACAAAAGAATGTTAAACTCATGAGTAGACTGCCGAAAGAAGATTATGACAGCATGGTCGGAAGTTGTGATGCAGGATTGATATTTCTTGATCATAGATTTACAATACCTAATTTTCCGAGCAGACTGCTCGCATACATGCAGGCAAAGATACCGGTTATTGCTGCAACTGATCCGAACACAGATATCGGAAAGGTGATAGTCAATGGGGGCATTGGATGGTGGTGCGAGAGCAATGATGCCAATGCTTTCTCGAAGATTATTGAAAAGGCCTGCAAATCCAATCGGACCGGGATGGGTAATAAAGGATATCAATATATGCTTGACAATTACACAACTGAGAAAGGATATCAGACGATCATATCATCTGTAAGAGGATAAAATGAAAATATTAATTATTATGGCAGGATTTTTCCCAGGAAAAAAGTATGGTGGACCACCGGTGAGTGTTGATAACTTCTGCACTTTAATGCAGGAGAATGACTGTTATATTGTTTGCAAAGACCATGATATGGGAGACAACACAAGGTATTCCGGTATTTATGACGGATGGAATGAGCGGTCTAATTGCAAGGTGCAGTATCTGTGCGATGATGAATATAAGGAAAATGGATTTGAGAAAATCATAGAGGAATTACACCCAGATCTGCTTTATCTTCAGGGAATGTTTCAGTCCTGTGTACTCCCTTGTTTAAGGCTGGCAAAAAAATATGATATTAAAGTATTGCTGGCGCCCAGAGGAGAATTATGTGTCGGAGCCTTCCAAAAAAAATATAAGAAAATTCCATATCTTAGAGCTTTGAAAGCATTAGGATTGACAAAGAACATTCATTTTCAATCAACAAGTGCTGAAGAAACCACAGCGATTCAAAAATGGTTCGGCGTGTCGGAATCAAAAATACATTATTTAACAAACATCCCATCCATACCAAAAGAGACATTCCCTCACCAAAAAAAAGTAGCTGGAAGCGCCAAACTGATTTTTCTGTCCCGTATTGTCTGGAAGAAAAACCTATTGTTTGCCTTGCAATGTTTGAGTGAGGTAACCGGAAATGTACAGTTTGATATTTACGGTCCAATTGAGGATGAAGAATACTGGGATAAGTGTCAGCAGGAAATAGCCATAATGCCTGATAATATACAGGTAAATTATTGTGGTTTGGTTGGACATGAGGATGTGCATAAGACTTTTGCAAATTATGATGCTTTCTTTTTCCCAACTCTGAGTGAAAATTTCGGACATGTAATTGTGGAGGCATTAATGGTAGGGTGCCCAGTTATTATTAGTGATCAGACTCCCTGGAATGACATAAATGATTATAATTGTGGGGGGAGTTTTTCGTTAGAAAAACCAAAGATGTTTGTAGATATGGTTCAGAGTATTGTTTCTGCAGATGATAATAACATGGAGACTTATAGGGAGAACATTAAGGTTTATGTGGATAGAAAACTGAAAGTTCAGGATATTAAGAAACAATATCATAAAGTGCTTCTGGAAATCTTATAGATGTTTAATGAACGGAGATTAAATGAGAGTATTAGTGGGATGTTTGTCTATCATACCAGTCTTATCATGGCTTTTTATAAACATTAATCGGAAGGATATTACTGCCCCCGTAAATGTCTATACTTTATTATACATTATAAATATAATGATCCCTGTGATAATTTATTCTACAAACAGCGGTTCTGCGGCCCTAGGAAATGAATATTTAAAAGTTGCAGTGAGAAATGACAATGTATTTTATCTATATGTTTTATTACAAGTAATCAGTTACTTCCTTGTAATAATCGGGACAAGAATACATCTGTTTGTGGGAATTAGAAAAAAAAGAAAGAATATAGATACGAACTTGAACATTCAAGGAAATACTCAAAGAGGGTATTTTATATGGGGGTGTCTCTTCTGGATGGTTGGCTTTTTCGCATTTTTAATGATCATGCGACGGGTAGGTGGAATTTATTATTTTTTCACACACCTCCAATTCAGAAGGTCATTGACCAGTAATATTGATTTTTGGTCTTGGCTCCTGCCATTTATTAACTATGGCTGCCTTCTAATAGTATATTCACTTAAAGGATCATCGAAAAAAATGGGATTACCATTAATAGGATTATTAGTTGTATCAGGTTTAATCTCTGGCTTAGGTGGTCGAAAGGCTCTAATTATCCTTTTGCTTGAAGCGATTCTAATTTATCACTATACAGTGAAGAAAATAGAACTAAAAAAGTTTATTCATTTAAAGTATATTTTAGGTGTGATATTACTGTATGTTTTCTTTATATTGATGTCAAATTTTAGAACACAGGGAGCCTTTGAGACCTTTTTGTCAGAACCAATATCTTTTATAAAACAATCAAATGGCGGTATTTTTGATACTTTAAGAAAGGAGTCATATGTACCTTTTTTTATAGCTGTATTGTATTATTTTAAGTCACATGATTTTTGGTTTGGCAGGTCCTTCCTTGGACTGATAACAGCACCTATCCCTTCCTCGTTGTATGCGGGAAAACCACCGGTTGATGATGGCGCATATTTATATTCAATTTGTTCGGGAAGAACCGAGATTACACCTCCAATGCCATACAGTTCCTTGGATGGCTCGTCCTATCCATTAGAAACATTTGGGTCTATGTATGGTAATTTTGGAATTGTGGGGTTGCTTTTAGGAATGCTGTTGTTAGGGATAATAATTGGATCAGCATATAGATATATGTGTAATAACAATTATAGCTTCTTTAGTATCATTTTATATACACAAGTAATTATGACATTTGAATTATCAACGTTAAGAATATTTCAATTGTTTGGAACAATTGTGATGTTAGGTCTGATTACATTCGTAGTTCGAAAAGTCAAATTAAAAAAGATATAGTTTGCTGACAGGAGGAATAAGCAGTCTTGAACAAGAGAAAAAAGGTAATAGGATCAAGCGATAATATTTGGAGTGGAATATTGCAAATGGGTCTGGGGACCGTCCTTGCGCAATTGATAAATATTGTAGTACAACCGATTCTTACAAGGGTAGTTTCAGCCGAAACCCTTGGAATATATACCTATATTGTAGCAATGGCCACGATGATTATACCGGTAGCATCCTTGAAACTGGACATGCTTGTAGTGTCTGAAGCGGATGATGGTGCCGCACAGTATACGACAGATGTATGTATCTACATAAATCTTGCTATCTCTGCTATCTATACGATAGTAATATTTATAGGTTACCATGTTTCCGATAATAATCTTTTTAACAAGTATGGCCGGATTATTTATCTTGTACCTTTCCTTGTACTTACAAATGGTCTGCGATTTTTATTTATAAGCTATAACAATCGTTATAAAAATTATAAATTAATCGCAACAGTTGCAATCTTACGTGAGGCAGCTCGTGCGGTAATTCAAGTAGTATCGGGATTGTTATCAATGGGAGCAGCCGCATTATCAATGGGATATGCCCTCTCACCTCTGCTTGGTTTGCACTTGCAGATGAAAAAATATATAGAAAAATTACATAATCGGAGTTTAGCGGGATGGACGAAGACCAAGGAAATACTGTTTGTTAAGGGAAAGCGGCAGATTTTGTATTTGGTTCCGGCGCAGTTTATAAATAGTTTTTCTGCATCACTAATTACTATCTCCATAACACAGTTATTTTCCGCGAAATCTCTGGGATACTATTCGGCAGGAGTAAGGATTTTAGATATTCCCATTGTATTTATTACTTCAAATGTAAGTAAGGTCTGCTATCAAAAAATCGGGGAAAACGTTGTGAAAAAGAAGCCGGTACTCAAATTACTCGCAAATGTAATGGCGAGTATAACCGTCGTTTCTTTTTTGGGCTTTGGACTCCTGTATTTTATAGCACCTAAATTGGCTGAAATTGTTTTTGGTACGGGATATTCTATTGCCGGTGTGTATATCAAATGCCTCTGCCTCATGTATGCGATGAGATTAATTGCGACCTCATTTGCAGGGGTCTATACAGTATTTAATAAACAGAATTTCGAATTAATATTAAACATTTTGCTAATTGCTGTTGCTGCGGTGGGGTATACACTGACATACATGCTAAAGTTGAAAATAACCCAGTATTTGTGGATCATAGGAATTGGATATGCGTTTATCTATGTGCTTATGATTGCCGGGTATGTATATATATGTAAAAAATTTGATAAAAGCATAACACCAGTGTCAAATGTATCAGATTAAGAATACAGCTTTTTGATGGAGGAAGAAAGGAGAGAAAATGAAAATTGCAGTTGCGGGAACAGGGTATGTTGGGTTATCAATAGCTACATTGTTGTCACAGAATCACGAGGTGACGGCAGTAGACATTATTCCTGAAAAAGTAGAACTTATAAACAAGAAGAAAAGTCCGATCAAGGACGAATACATAGAAAAATATTTAGCAGATAAAGATCTGAATCTTATGGCAACTCTGGATGCAGAACAGGCATATTCCGATGCTGATTTTGTAGTCATTGCCACACCGACGAATTATGACAGTAAGAAAAATTTCTTTGATACCTCGGCGGTAGAAGCCGTTATTAAACTGGTTATCGAATATAATCCGGATGCTGTTATGATTATAAAATCCACGATACCGGTTGGATTCACCACGTCTGTCCGCGAAAAATATCATTGTGACAACATTATTTTCAGTCCGGAGTTTCTTCGTGAATCCAAGGCGCTGTACGATAATCTGTACCCTTCGCGGATTATTGTGGGTACAGATCTTAAGAATGCAAGGTTAGTGAAGGCAGCGAAAACATTTGCCTCACTTTTACAGGAAGGGGCTCTTAAGGAAGAAATCGATACCTTAATTATGGGATTCACTGAGGCAGAAGCAGTGAAGCTTTTTGCAAACACCTATCTGGCGCTTCGCGTCTCCTACTTTAATGAATTGGATACCTATGCGGAGATAAAAGGATTGAATACGCAGCAGATTATAGAAGGTGTCTCTCTGGATCCCCGGATCGGCAGCCATTATAACAATCCGAGCTTTGGATATGGTGGCTACTGTCTGCCGAAAGATACGAAACAGCTTCTGGCCAATTATGAAGACGTTCCTGAAAATCTGATTGAGGCAATTGTGCAGAGTAACCGGACGAGAAAAGACTTCATTGCAGACCGGGTTCTGGAGATTGCGGGAGGCTATACCTACAGTGATAACAGTGAATTTGACGAGAGTAAAGAGAAGGAAGTTATCATAGGAGTCTACAGACTGACGATGAAGAAAAACTCGGATAACTTTCGCCAGAGCAGTATCCAGGGTGTCATGAAGCGGATCAAGGCCAAAGGTGCGGAAGTTATCGTATATGAGCCGACGCTGGAAGACGGCAGTACATTTTTCGGAAGTAAGGTTGTCAATGATCTGGAAACATTCAAAAAGATGAGTCACGCCATCATCGCGAACCGCTATGACAGCAGTCTGGATGATGTCGAAGAGCGAGTCTATACAAGAGATTTATTTGGAAGAGACTGATTGAGGCTATAGCTGCTGTGAACAAGAGAGAATAAAATATCAGAACACTTGAGGGAGGAAAAGATGATCACTTCAAAATCTTTTAAAGACAAAACATTGATGATTACAGGGGGAACCGGCTCGTTTGGGTCGACCGTTTTAAAACACTTTCTGGATTCAGACCTTGCCGAAATTCGTATCTTTTCCCGTGATGAGAAAAAACAGGATGATATGCGGCATCAGTTAAATGTCAATCATCCGGAAACAGCCGGGAAAGTAAAGTTTTATATTGGCGACGTTCGGAACATTCAGTCTGTCCGGGATGCAATACAGGGAGTTGATTACCTGTTCCACGCAGCAGCGTTGAAACAGGTACCTTCCTGTGAATTTTTCCCGATGGAAGCGGTGAGAACAAATATCGAAGGGACAGACAATGTTCTGCACGCGGCGGTCGAAGCAGGTGTAAAGCGCGTTGTATGCCTGTCAACAGATAAAGCCGCATATCCGATCAATGCGATGGGAATTTCGAAGGCAATGATGGAGAAGGTAATTGGTGCGAATGCCAGAGTCGCTGCCGGTAAGACGACAATCTGCTGTACCCGATATGGCAATGTCATGTGCAGCCGTGGTTCTGTGATACCTCTGTTTATTGATCAGATAAAAGCCGGAAATCCGATTACCATCACGGATCCCAATATGACGAGATTCCTGATGAATCTGGACGAAGCCGTAGACCTAGTCATGTTTGCATTTGAGCATGGAGAACCGGGTGATCTGTTTGTACAGAAATCGGATGCGAGCACCATCCATGACCTGGCGAAAGCTGTGCAGGGGTTATTTGGTGACACCGGTACAAAAATCATCGGGACCAGACATGGAGAAAAACTATATGAGACTTTGATGACAAATGAAGAATGCGTCCGAAGTCAGGATATGGGAGATTATTTCAGGGTTCTCCCAGATGGTCGTGATCTGAATTATGACAAATTCTTTGTCAAAGGTCAGGTAGAGACTATGTCAAATGAGTCGTATACGTCTCATAATACAAACCGTCTTGATATTGAAGCCACAAAGAAAAAGATACTGACAACTGATTATGTGAAAGATACATTGGAAAAATGGAATAAATAAGCTAGGGGGAAATGAAATGAATATTCTGGTAACCGGAGCCGCCGGATTTGTCGGGAAAAATCTGTGCGAGTCTCTGAAAAATATAAGGGATCACAAAGACAGAACAAGACCGAATCTAAAGATTGATCAGATTTTTGAATATGATATTGACACAGATAAGTCACTGCTTGATGAATACTGTGAATACGCTGATTTCGTTTTTAACCTTGCAGGAGTGAACCGTCCAAAGGCTGCATCGGAGAAGGAAAAGAAATCCGAGTTTTTCTCCGGCAATTTTGGATTTGCTTCAACACTTCTTGATACGTTGAAAAAGCATAAGAATACAGCGCCGGTCATGCTTTCCAGCTCGATTCAGGCGACACTTCTGGGACGGTACAGTGGATCTGAATATGGAAAGTCGAAACTGGCCGGAGAGCAGCTGTTCTTTGACTATGGAAAGAATACCGGGGCAAAGGTACTGGTATATCGATTCCCGAACTTATTTGGAAAATGGTGCAGACCCAACTATAATTCCGTGGTAGCTACATTTTGCAATAATATTGCAAATGATCTTCCGATATCCGTAAATGATGCTTCGGCTGAGCTGAAGCTGCTTTATATCGATGATCTGGTGACAGAAATGCTTGATGCACTGGAGGAAAAAGAACACCATTGCGAATTCGACGGGGGTGAAGCTGTCGGAGATTCGTCCGGACGTTACTGTTATGTTCCGACAACCCATAAAGCCACGCTTGGTGAGATCGTAGATCTTTTAAATTCATTTAAAGAACAGCCCAGTACACTGTTGCTTCCGGAAATTGCACCGGGTTCCTTTGCGAAGAAACTATACTCGACCTATCTGTCTTATTTATCGGAGGAAAAGGTTAGTTTCCCACTGAAAACAAACGTGGATGACAGGGGAAGTTTTACGGAGCTCTTGAAAACAGATACACATGGTCAGATTTCTGTCAATGTAAGTAAGCCGGGGATTACGAAAGGCCAGCACTGGCATCAGAGCAAATGGGAGTTATTTGTTGTGGTGTCCGGACATGCCCGGATACAGGAGAGAAAAATAGGTGTCGATCACAACGGCGAGCCATTTCCGGTTTTAAACCTTGATGTTTCCGGAGAAAAAATGGAAGCCGTACAGATGATTCCCGGCTATACGCACAATATTATCAACCTTTCGGACACAGAAAATCTTGTAACCGTGATGTGGGCAAATGAACTTTTTGATCCCAGTCATCCGGATACATTTTCAGAGCCGGTAGAGGAGAACTAATGGAAATCAAAACAGATTATTCGAGCATTAAATTCAAAGACAATGGAAAGTTGAAGCTTTTGATTATTGTGGGAACCAGACCGGAGATTATCCGGCTGGGAGCTGTGATTCAAAAATGCCGGAAATATTTTGACTGTATTTTGGCACACACCGGCCAGAACTATGACTATAACTTGAATGGTGTCTTTTTTCATGATTTGAAACTGAAGGATCCGGAAGTATATATGGATGCTGTTGGTGACGATCTTGGTGCGACCATTGGAAATATCATCAATTGCTCTTATAAATTAATGAGCCAGATCAATCCAGACGCACTGCTTATACTGGGCGATACCAACAGCTGTTTATCAGCAATATCGGCAAAACGCCTGCATATTCCGATCTTTCATATGGAAGCGGGAAACCGCTGCAAGGATGAATGCCTGCCGGAAGAAACCAACCGTCGTATCGTAGATATTATTTCCGATGTCAATATGGCTTATTCCGAGCACGCAAGAAGATATTTGCAGGAGTGTGGTCTGCCCAAAGAGAGAACATTTGTGACCGGATCCCCTATGGCAGAAGTACTGCATCAGAATTTGAAAGAGATTCAGGAATCCGATGTTCTGGAGAAACTGAACCTGGAGCCGCAGAAATATATTCTGTTGTCGGCGCATCGGGAAGAAAATATTGATACTGAGAAGAACTTCCTGTCTTTGTTTACAGCAGTCAACAAGATGGCCGAAAAGTACGACATGCCAATTCTTTATTCCTGCCATCCGCGCTCTAAGATAAGACTGGAGACATCTGGATTTCAACTGGACAAACGTGTGATTCGGCATGAACCACTTGGTTTCCATGACTATAATCATTTACAGATGAATGCATTTGCAGTCGTCTCAGATTCCGGTACACTGCCGGAGGAAAGCAGTTTCTTCACCTCTGTCGGACATCCGTTTCCGGCTGTTTGTATTCGGACAAGTACCGAGCGGCCGGAAGCGTTGGATAAAGGAGACTTTATACTGGCAGGAATTGATGAAAAGTCGCTCCTGCAGGCGGTAGATACGGCGGTACAGATGAACCTGGATGGGGAATATGGGATACCGGTACCGGATTATGTGGAAGAGAATGTGTCTGTAAAAGTTGTGAAGATTATTCAGAGCTATGCGGGGGTTGTGGATAAGATGGTGTGGAGGAAAGAGATTTAGATTGTTTTCCTGATGATTACTTTTTTAGAAGAGAGTAGATAAATTAATATTTTATGTTTGGTTTAGAGAGGTGGAATAATGTTTTTTTTTGAATTAAAAAAGGACGC
>DHNM01000036.1 GCA_002409525.1 Eubacterium sp. UBA5416
GCAGGAGAAACAAAATGGAATTTCTGGAAACTTTTCAAGTATAGTATCGATGGAATTGTAAATTTCTCCCAGATTCCCCTTTCTTTAGCATCCTGGAGCGGAGTCTTCTTTACACTAATTGCATTTATTATGATCTTTGTTATCTGTATAAAGAAACTGGCATTTGGTGATCCTGTGGCCGGCTGGCCGTCTATGGTATGTATTATTATGTTTATTGGCGGAATTCAGCTGTTTTGCATTGGGATCATGGGACAATATCTTTCTAAGATGTATTTGGAAATAAAAAAGCGGCCCCACTATATTGTAGGAGAAACAAATAATGATGAGGTCAAGAAGATACAATAATATATTGAAAGGCTTGGCTTTAATTTATGAAAAGGAAAACATTTTTAATTGCAACTGGCCTGTGCGCGATTTTTGTATTGTTTTCGGGATGTGGCAGGAACAAAGAAAAATCTACAGAAATCAATAACAATAAGAAAGAATTTGGTATGCAGATTGTAGATGATACGAAAAAAAATATTAACATTTTAGATATTGTAGATGTGGGAGATTATAAAAGCATCAAATTAGATCAGAAAGAGGAAAAAGTGACCGACGCTGATGTGGATCAGGCGGTTACGGATGCCCTGGAAAATACACAAGTTGTTGATGAAGGTGCCAGAAAAGGCGATCAGGTTTTTGTGGGTGTTACTGGCATAATTGACAATTCAAAAGTATCAGAGGAGTCGAATGATGGAGTACAGCTTGAAATCGGAAAAAGTGATATGCCATCTGGATTTGATGAGGGTATTGTTGGAATGAAGCCTGGTGATACAAAAGATATTCAGTTGACACTACCTAAAGAGTATGAGAAGAATACAAAATTATCTGGCAAAAATATAATATATAGGGTTGTGATGAATTCTATTACAAGGTCTTACTCTGAACTTACAGAGGACTGGCTTCACAAATACACAGAATATAAAACAATTGATGATTATAAGAACGCCGTCAAAAAAAATCTGGAACAGGAAAAAGTGATAAAAAAGGGGATCGGAAATGAAGATGAAATATGGAATCGACTTGAAAAAATATGTACGGTCAATAAATATTTAAAATCAGAGGTTGATTTGGCAAAGAAACAATATGAGTTGAATATGGATAATAATTTAAATCTCTCTGAAATTGATCTTGATACATATAAAAAACAGATGAATTTAAGCGATAAGGATTATGAAAAGCAGAAGGGGAAGGACATAAAAAAGTCAGTAGAACGAAATATGATAGTTTCTGCCATAGCAAAAAAGGAAGGATATAGCATAGATGATGAGGAATCAGGGACAGTGATTTCCGACATGGCAGAAGACTATCAGATGTCTGAGGAGAGCTTTCGGGCATTGTTTGAAAAGAAAGATCTTGAAAAACAGGTTATGAGCAGACGAGTTATAAATCTGATTACGGAAAATCAAAGTAACTTGCACTGACCTAATTTTGATGATATAATTACCGAAGTCAAAAGTCATTCTTGAATGAAAATTGGAGGATAAAAAAATGCGTACCTACTTGGTGACAGGTGGAGCCGGATTTATCGGTTCAAACTATATACATTATATGTTTAATAAATATAATAATGAAATTAGAATAATTAATGTAGACAAGCTAACCTATGCTGGTAATCTAGAGAATCTGAAAGATATCGAGAGCAGAGATAACTATACATTTATCAAGGCTGATATTTGCGACAGAGATGCGATTAACAAGATTTTTGAGCAAAATGATATTCAAAGAGTTGTTCATTTTGCAGCAGAGAGCCATGTTGACAGAAGCATCAAAGATCCAGAGGTATTTGTGAGAACGAATGTATTAGGAACTCTGGTTATGTTAAATGCAGCAAAAAATTCGTGGGAACTTTCAGATGAAACTTTTAAACCGGATCACAAGTTTTTACATGTCTCAACAGACGAAGTATATGGATCTCTGGATAATGATGAAGATTACTTTTATGAGACAACCCCATATGCGCCCCACAGTCCATATTCCGCCAGCAAAGCATCGTCAGATATGCTTGTAAGAGCATATATGGATACGTATCAGTTTCCGGCTAATATCACAAATTGCAGTAATAATTACGGCCCCTATCAGTTCCCGGAAAAACTGATCCCACTGATTATCAATAATGCTTTACAAGGGAAGAAACTACCTGTCTATGGTGACGGGAAAAATGTCCGGGACTGGCTGTACGTTGAAGATCACTGTAAAGGCATTGATATGGTCCAGGAAGAAGGCAGACTGTTTGAAACCTATAATATAGGCGGACATAATGAGAAACAGAACATTCAGATTATCCATATAATTATTAAATGTCTGCAGGAAATGCTGGATGAGGATGATCCAAGAAGAGATCTTGTTAGTGATAATTTAATTACTTATGTAGAGGATCGAAAAGGGCATGACCGTCGCTATGCGATTGCACCAGATAAAATAAAAAAAGAAATAGGCTGGTATCCTGAGACAAAATTTGAAGATGGAATTCGTAAAACAATTGCATGGTTTTTTGATCATGAAGACTGGATGAATAATGTTACAAGTGGTGATTATCAGAAATACTATGAAGATATGTACAGCAACAGATAATTTGTACATGTATTTGCCAAAATGCAGTGGGAGAAGTCCACACTGCTTTTTGGCATCTTTTTGATAAAAAGATGGAGGAATATAAGATGAAAGGTATTATATTAGCAGGAGGGTCAGGCACACGACTTTATCCGCTGACGAAAGCAATATCGAAACAGATTATGCCCGTTTATGACAAACCTATGATTTACTACCCACTGTCAACACTGATGCTTGCAGGTATCAGAGAAATTTTGATTATTTCAACACCGAGGGATTTGCCTGTTTTTAAGGAACTTTTTGGTACTGGTGAACAGTTGGGGCTTTCTTTTGAATATGCAGTTCAGGAAGAACCAAGAGGGCTCGCTGATGCTTTTATAGTGGGGGAAAAGTTTATCGGGAATGATAATGTTGCATTGGTTTTAGGAGATAATATTTTCTATGGCCAGAGTTTTTCCAGAGTTTTGGAATCAGCATCGAAAAGGGAAAATGGTGCCACTATTTTTGGCTACTATGTTAGAGATCCTAGAGACTATGGGGTTGTAGAATTTGATAAGAGTGGAAAGGCTTTATCCATAGAAGAAAAGCCTGAGAATCCAAAATCAAATTATGCTGTTCCAGGATTATATTTTTATGACAATGATGTTGTAGACATTGCCAAAAATGTACAGCCGTCAGCTCGTGGAGAAATTGAAATTACAAGTGTGAATAATGAATATCTTAGACAAGGTACCCTGCAGGTAGAGACATTAGGCCGTGGATTTGCCTGGTTAGATACGGGAAATCATGATTCACTATTAGAGGCAGCTGATTTTGTTTCAGCTTTTCAGAATCGTCAGGGCCTTTATATTTCATGCATAGAGGAGATATCCTATAAGAAAGGATATATTTCAAAAGAACAATTAATAAAACTTGCTCAGCCACTTCTAAAGACAGAATACGGAAAGTATTTGATGGAAATTGCTGAGGGGTTATAGGTGAAAAGAGGAACCAATTATGGGAAAAATTAATGTTGAAACATGCAATATTGAAGGATTAAAGGTTATATCACCTACAGTATTTGGTGATAAACGTGGATATTTTATGGAGACATATAATCGTAAAGATTTTGAAGCGGTTGGAATAGATATGGAGTTTGTACAGGATAATCAGTCAGCTTCGAAAAAGGGAGTTCTGAGAGGTCTGCATTTTCAGCTTAATTATCCGCAGGATAAACTTGTCCGTGCTGTCAGTGGAGAGGTTTATGATGTGGCAGTGGATTTAAGACCCGGATCTAAAACATATGGAAAGTGGTATGGAGTACTTCTGTCGGCAGAGAATAAAAAACAATTTTTTATCCCAAAGAACTTTGCACATGGCTTTATAGTACTTTCAGAAAATGCCGAGTTCGCTTATAAATGTACAGATTTTTATCATCCCAATGATGAAGGTGGAATACTTTGGTCGGATCCTGATATAGGTGTTGAATGGCCGTTGCCTGAAGGAATGACAAAGGACAATCTGATTATATCAGAAAAAGACACAAAATGGCTGGGAATAAAAAATCTGAAAAGATAACTGGAGGTTTAGATTTTGTCAACTTATCTTAACAATTTTATAAAGTATAAACCTCTGCTGAGTGAGCTTACGATGAGAGATATTAAGACCAGATATAGGCGCTCTATGTTAGGAGTACTTTGGTCTTTACTCAACCCACTTTGCCAGATGATTGTATTAAGCGTTGTCTTTTCAACGTTGTTTAGAAATGACATTGAAAATTTCCCACTTTATATCCTAAGTGGACAGGTAATCTTTAATTTCTTTACAGAATCGACCAGTAGTGCGATGAATTCTATTATTGGAAGCGCTTCTCTGATCAAAAAGGCATATATTCCTAAGTATCTATTTGTGCTTTCACGTATTTTGTCAAGTGGAGTCAATGTTATGGCTTCGTTTGCCGCACTCATAGTGGTGATGCTTGCAACACGGCAGGAATTTCATATCACAATTATTCTTGCAATCGTTCCTATATTTTTAGTGGTGATATTTGCAAGTGGGATCGGTTTAATATTAGCTTCGTATGCAGTCAAATTCAGAGATATTATTCATTTGTACGGAGTTTTTATCACTGCTTTGATGTATATGACACCAATTATATATCCAATGTCTATGCTTCCGGGAACTGTGAGAAAATTTGTCTTGCTTAATCCTCTGACAAATATGGTTATTATGTTTAGAAACCTTGCATTGGATGGAATATTACCGAGTATGGCTTCTATTTTACTAGCTCTTGTAGAGTGTATCGTGGTTGTTGCCTTGGGTTTGTATGTGTTCTATAAAAAACAGGATTCTTTTATCCTGAACTTGTAAGGAGATAATAATGAGTAATGTAATGATAGATGTAAGTGATGTCTCCATTCAGTTTAATTTAGAGCGTGAACGAGTTAACAGCTTGAAAGAATACCTGATCAGAACAATTAAAGGAACGATTCAGTATGACGAGTTCTGGGCTCTGAAACACATCAGTTTTCAAGTCGAAAGAGGCGGATCACTTGGACTTGTTGGTTTGAACGGCAGTGGTAAAAGTACATTGTTAAAAGTGATTGCCGGTGTACTAAAACCAACAGAGGGTTCTGTAAAGGTAAATGGTTCAATTGCTCCTCTGATAGAACTTGGAGCCGGCTTTGATTTTGATCTTACCGCACGCGAAAATGTATTTTTGAATGGTGCTATCTTAGGGTATTCAAGAAAAATGATGCTTGATTACTATGATGATATTGTTGATTTCTCTGAACTGGAGAATTTTATGGATGTTCCTGTAAAAAACTTCTCCTCAGGAATGCTGTCAAGGCTGGCATTTGCTATCGCAACAATTGGAAAACCAGATATTTTGATTGTAGATGAAGTTTTGTCTGTAGGCGATTTTAGATTTCAGCAAAAATGTGAGACGCGGATACAGAATATGATCGGAGCTGACACAACAGTATTGTTTGTGTCACACAGTATCGAACAGGTAAAGAAAATCTGTAAAAATGCACTCTGGCTCGATCAAGGTCATATGAGGATGTATGGAACTGCAGAAGAAGTGGGAAATCAGTATGAATTTTCGTGAGATTGAGGTATAAGATGAAAAAAGCAATAAAATATGTCATAGTAGCGCTTGTCATCGTAGGATTTTCCTTCCTTTACGCGCATATAGATAAGGAAATTCCTGTTTATGATAAAACTGCAGATACGTCACTGTATGGAAATATGGGAGAGCTGCATCAGGGAGTCTATATACAGCAGGAGTTTGTCGCTAAAAGATCGGTTCTGGATGGAGTCAGTATTAAATTTGGTACTTATGGTATAGATTTGACATCTACTTATGATTTCCAGATTATTGATGAAGATTCCGGTAATACAATAAGAGAAGGCGTTTTAAAGGGCGCAGATGTTGAAAATGGGAAATACCATACAATCCGGTTTGATCAAATCGAAGACTGTAAAAATCAGAGGTTCATTTTTCGCTTCGGATCTTCTAACGCTGAAGTCGGTAATGCTCTAACTGCTTTTAATGTACCGAAGGGTAAAGAAAAAGTGAAATTAACATTAAACAGTGATAATTTTGATCATAACACATTGGCAATGCGGACTGTGAGTCATCAGTTTGACGTGGAGAACTTTATCAGCGTGGTATTTGCAGTGGCCTATCTGTACGTGTTTATTATCATTTTATTTAAGTTCTTTAATTAAAGGAATGTATTATGCAGAATGATATATATGAAGTAAAAAGGGAACGCTTTGACCTGACTGATGATAGAGTCTATATATTACAGGGAATGTTTCCGAAAAAATATGATGTCAAGGCTAAAATTGGCAGCCGAGAACTTGATTCATCAGTAGAATTGTGGGATAATACAAGTGTACTGGAAAGGTTTTCCGATTTAGATGCAGCTGCCGGAGAAAAAGTAACTGTGCACGTAAAACTCCCGAAAAATGTACCGGCGCATGAAAAATTGAAAGTTGAAGCAGTAAAAGACAGTGACCATATTAAATGGTTTACGATATCTACGGAAGAATTATTGAAAAAGCAAAGAAAAATTCAGTATTTTATTGAAGAGGAATATGTCGATTCTGCTGGAAAAATGTGCAAAATAAGAGGCTGGGCAGTGAGTGCCGATCCTTTAAACATATCGGTAATGGATCAAAATGAAAAAAAGGTTAACTGCCAAATTCAGAAGCTGAACAGGCCAGATGTTGCTGAATTGTATAAAGAGTGCCAAATCGAAGAAAAATGTGGTTTCTACATCGAGCTGGAGAACATCTCTGGAAAACAATATAGCCTTGTGATGAATACAGGCAGTGAAAACCTTGTTCATATAATTTCAGTGAATAAGAGTCGAATCCTTATTAAAAAAATTGTAAAATATTTGAAGAAGGGTTTTAGATATTTGAGAAACCATGGATTTAAAGCTTTTACCAATAAAGTGTTAAATAAAATTCGCCAGAAAAAACAAGGTCCTGTTGATTACCAGAAATGGCTGTCGAAGCATCTGCCTACTAAGGCAGAATTGGATAGACAAAGAAAAGAAACTTTTAAGATTCAGCCCAAATTCAGTGTAGTTGTTCCGTTGTATAAAACGCCGAAACAATATCTGGAAGCTTTAGTTAAATCTATAGAGGATCAGACCTATGCTAACTGGGAACTTTGCTTTTCCGATGGCAGTGGAACAGAATCTCCACTAAAGCAATATCTGGAGGAATTGACCAGTAAGGACTCAAGAATTAAGGTAATCCGATCTGAGCAGCAAAAGAAGATTTCGGAGAACACAAATCGAGCAATATCAATAGCAAGCGGCGATTATATTGTTTTTGCTGATCATGACGATGTTTTGACCAAGCACGCACTATATGAATGTGCCAGGGCCTTAAATGAAAACCCTGATGTGGATGTGATTTATTCAGATGAGGATAAGATGTCTATGGATGGAAACAAGTTCTTCCAGCCACATTTTAAGCCGGATTTTAACATAGATCTCTTGTGCTCTGTGAATTATATTTGCCATTTGCTTGTGGTAAAAAGGGACCTGCAAAAAAAGATTGGAGTGCTACGAGAAGAATTCGATGGTGCGCAGGATCATGATTTTATTCTCCGATGCGTGGAAAGCGCTGATAAAATTTACCATATACCAAAGATATTATATCATTGGAGAAGCCATGAGAACTCTACTTCTGAGAATCCGGAAAGTAAGCTATACGCTTTTGACGCAGGAAAACGTGCGGTACAGGCGCATTATGACAGAAAGAATATACCGGCAATTGCTTCAGAAGGTGAGTATCTTGGGCTGTATCGCACGAAGTATATATTGGATGAGAAACCCATGGTTTCAATCATTATCCCGAATAAAGACCATATTGAAGACTTAAAGCGCTGTATAAATAGTATAGAAGAAAAGTCTGAATATGGAAAATATGAATATATTATCGTTGAAAACAACAGTGATGAAGATGAAACATTTGAATACTATAAGCAGTTGGAAAAGGAGAATTCGAAAGCCAGAGTAGTTTATTATAAAGGGGATTTTAATTTCTCCGCTATTAATAATTTCGGTGCAAAGTTTGCAAAGGGGGAATACCTATGGCTGTTAAATAATGATACAGAGATTATTAATAAAGACTGCATAGAGGAGATGGTAGGATATTGTACCAGAGAGGATGTAGGTATCGTTGGCGCAAGGCTTTATTATGAGGACGATACGATCCAGCATGCTGGAGTAGTTGTAGGATTCGGAGGAATTGCCGGACACTGTTTTGTGCAGCAACCAAGAGGCTCTACAGGTTACTTTCACAGAATTATATGTGCGCAAGATTATAGCGCGGTCACAGCCGCCTGTCTTTTGGTTAGAAAGTCAGTGTATGATGCGGTTGGAGGATTAAC
This sequence comes from Eubacterium sp. UBA5416, assembly GCA_002409525.1. Taxonomy (GTDB): domain Bacteria; phylum Bacillota; class Clostridia; order Lachnospirales; family Lachnospiraceae; genus Novisyntrophococcus. The sequence continues at coordinate 8,495 of DHNM01000036.1, forward strand.
TGAGGAGTTGAAAGTTGCATTCAATGATATAGACTTTTGCCTGAAAGTGCGACGCCTCGGGAAATTAGTTGTCTATAATCCCTATGCAGAGTTGTATCATTATGAATCAAAGTCCAGAGGACTAGAAGACACGCCTGAGAAAATCAAACGTTTCCAGGGCGAGATTGCCATCTTTGAAAAAAGATGGCCGGAAATATTAAGAGATGGAGACCCCTATTACAATCCGAATTTAACATTAGAAAGTCAAGATTTTTCATTAAAGCGTATTTAATATTTAATTTGCAATGAGGAGGGTATGCTAATGAAAAAGAAATTGCTTTTAGTTATGATGACTGTTTTAACAGTATCGTTTGGAACCCAGGTGATATGGGCAGATAACGAAGTAGGCGTTCCTACAACATCAATTGTTAATGGTGATATAGAATCAACTTCAGATTCTGGCACTGAGTCTGAAACGGAGGATGAATCATCTGCCCAGGAAGATACTGAATTTCAACTAATTGGTATTAGTATAAAGCTAAGTGATGATGGATCAACGGTTTCTATTACTCCGCAGTTCACTTCAAATGTGGACAATTCAAGTATTAAGTTTCGATATCAGATTTATGACCTTCAGAAACTGGTATGGACAGACCTTCTTGAAAAGAATACAGACGATCCAAGTTGTGACTGGAATCCGTCAGAAGAAGGCTCTTATTGGATTCATGTAACCGCCGATCCTGGTGATGGGAAAGAATATGCGAAGACAATTGGCTATGATGTTCAGAAAACAAAGCTGGGAGACTTTACTATGGATCATAGTAGCCCGCAGCCATGGGATACAACAATTACTTTGCATGGATCAATATCAAATCCATTGTCGGAGAACCTTACATATGAATATTTAGTATATAATGGGAAATACTGGACCAGTTTGTATAAGTCTAGAGAATTGAAAGATTTTGAGTATATGGCTAAGAAAGCAGGCAGCTATTTATTCTGCTATCAGGTCTATAATACCCGCGGAACTGTTATAGGACAGAAGTTTTTGGGTTATGAGGCGCAGGAATTCTTTGTTAAGACAGATAAAATCCGTGTAGACATCAATCCAAATGGAGGGATTGATCTTGATCTAGATGGGGAATCAAACGATTCACAGACAGAGTATAAATGGGTCAGCTATGATCTTGCAAAGAAACAATGGGTATTAATTCAGGACTGGTTAGAAAAGACAGATGCACACTGGTCACCGAAAAGTGCCGGAGCTTATTGGATTCAGGTAGAGGGCAGGACCAGAACAGGTCAGACCGATAGTAAGTTGATCGGATATAATGTAAAAGATATTAAGATAACCTCTTTTACCGGCGATGCCGATTCGCCCAGAGGAATCGGTTCGATAATTGTATTGTCCGGGACCGTTGATAATCCGATTTATCAGTCTCTGCGTTATCGATACATTGTATATGATGGAGCAAATTGGAAAGAATTATATTCATCTGATAAATTAAAACCATATAAGTGGAAACCTGAGCAGAAGGGGAATTATCTTCTTTGTTTAGAAGTGACAGGACCAGATGGTAAGGTCTATCAATCTTTTATGTCATATAAGATTGAGTCTCTTTCAACTACATTGAAGAATCTTCAGGTTTATACACCTGATTTTAAAACGTATTATATTATGCAAAACACCAGCTCTAATGATAATAACTTGAAATATACCTATCAGATCTATGATTTAAGAACGAAGCAGTGGAGCAAACTGCCGAGAGGCGGCACAAATACATACTGGCAGCCAAAGACTAGCGGGGATTATTGGATACATGCATCGGTAGTCGGAAGTGATACCAGGGAATATACAAAGACGATTGGGTATCATATTAAAGGGTATTCGATTGGAAAATTCGGTTTTTCTGGGAATCTTGAGGCAGGGAAAGCGGCTAAACTTCAGGCGAACGGATATAATTATTTAAATGAGGGTTACACTTTTAAGTATCTGCAGTGGAATGGTGCTGGGTGGAATACATTATATCAGGGCGCTACACCGGAGGCAGTCAGCTGGACACCCGGTATCAGTGGTGATTATGCTTTTTGCTGCCAGGTATCAAATCAGTATGGAGTAGTGGATACAAAAACGATTCATATATCCAAAAGTAACTTTTCAAAAACGGGTTGGTATTATGAAAATGGATACAAATTCTACTATATCAATAATAAGAAACAATTAGATCTCGATGGAATTTTGTCAAGACAATCCTCTTATGTTGCCAGGGTGAATCGTATGACTTGTACAGTTACAATATACGCACCGGATGGTGGCAATGGTTATATTATACCGGTAAAACGGTTTGCCTGTTCTGTGGGGCTTCCGAGTACTCCCACACCGACGGGAACCTATCGAACATCCGTAAAGTATCGATGGCATGAGCTGATTGGCTCATCTTACGGACAGTATTGTACACGAATTGTAGGAGGAATTCTATTCCACTCAGTTGCAGGATCCAATACGACAAGTTTTAACCTGAATCCAGTTGAGTATAACAAGTTAGGGAGCCCGGCTTCTCATGGTTGTGTCAGGTTATGTGTAAAAGATGCAAAATGGATCTATGACAACTGCAAGATAGGAATGCAAGTAACTATATATGATAGTTCCAACCCAGGACCTTTTGGCCAGGGACAAGTCTACCGTATTACAAACCCAGGGCAGAATTGGGATCCGACAGATCCTAATGTTTGATGAAGTTTTTTTATACAGGCATAAAAATGTCTTATTCAAAGCTGTTGCTTCAGGGAGTTTTGATGCTTTTCTCTGATGCGACAGCTTTTTGTTAAAGGAGCAAAGTTACAGACATGATCAAAAGATTTGATACGATTGATGAATTTGTCAAAAAGAATCGACGGAGCATAGTAATATATTTTTTCTTTATTCTATTCGCATATGGGATAAAGCTTTTCCATGTAATAATATCCATAGATACTGAAAGCATTATTAGTGTTCCTGAAGAATTATATCGAAATGGATGGCTCAGCATGGGACGTTTTGGAGCTTTATTATTAAAAAAAATGTTGGGGACTTATTGGTTTAATCCTTACGTAGCCTCTTTTATGATGATTATAACGCTGTTGGCAGGCGGCCTGATATGGATGTATTTGTTTTCAAACCTAAACAAAAAAACAAGTAGAATCAGCTGGATTTTTCCTTCTGTTTTTTTTACGGCACCAATTATGGCTGAACAGTCCAGCTTTTTACTTCAGGCATATGAAGTTACAGTATGCATTGGATTAGTTGGTTTATCATTGATTTTATTTTACAAAGGTGTTTACTACAAGAAAAAGTATTATTATCTTTTTACATGTATTTGTATAATTTTTAGTTTTGCGACTTATCAGTCCACAGTTATACTGTTTATTACTGGGGCTGTGGCCTCATTCCTGCTTTTCTATGACTATGAGTCAGGAGAAGATACACCAGATTTTTTGAAAATTAAGGCGACGGGGTTTCGATATTGGGGAACGATTGGTAAACTAATTCTGTTGTTTGTATTGTCCTATCTTTTTTATACGATTGCGAACAAGATAGTTATGGGCGCTCTTGGAATTCAAACGGAAGCTTATATTAATGATCAGGTTCATTGGGGCAAAGATTCTGTTACTGAGTGTATCGTTAATATAGGATTACAGGTAAAAAAAATACTACTTGGAAAAACTATATACTACAATGTAGCTCTTGCCATTCTTATGATCTTTTTTCTTGTCTATATATGTTTCAGGTGGAAACAGAAAAGAAAGGCCTATTATATTTTCTTTCTCGCTTCTCTTGCATTGTGTGTATGCCCGTTCATTATGGTTTTGCTGTTAGGTGGCAGTGTAAGTGTAAGAACAGAATGGACGATCCCTTTTGTAACGGCTTTCTTGGCTATGTATCTGACAGGATGTTTTATTGATTCTGAGCATTTTACGGTGCCTTTATTATTAAAAAGACTAGCTTTGCTTTTGGCATTTGTAATGGGTATGCAGCAGTCTATGGTAACTGCAAGGATATATTATACTGAATATGCAAAGTATCAGCAGGATCTAGTAATGGCCATAAAAATATCAGATCGTATTGAAGAGCTGAATTTAGGTGATTCTCCTCAAGCGCCGGTGACGTTTATTGGTGCAAAACCCACGCATCACACACCATCAATGTATACAGAAGAAGAAATCGAGTTAAGTGGACGATCTTTATTTTCAATTTCTTTTGGAACATTTCATGGAACCTTTGTAATGCGGAATTTTATGAAAAGCGTCGGGTATGATTACGAATTACCGACACAAGATCAGGTGAAAAGAGCGGAGGAAATTTCCACTGCGATGGGAACATGGCCGGACACAGACAGTGTAAGATATGAAGAGGGGGTAATTGTGGTTCGACTATCATGAATACGAAAGAACGAGGTCTGAGAGTACAAGAAGGAGGAAGCATTATGAACACAAGAAGAATTGCTTATACATTACTAGTTACAGCTTCTGTCGCTTTAAGCGTATCACTGGGAGTATCCGCAAAAGCGGACAGTTTGGCAGGAGAACGTCCTGATGAAGAAGAGCACATCACTGGAATGGATGAAAACGGTGATGTCTCTGAAATCCCCAGCGAGAATGGAAAATTCGAGACTAAGGCCCGAACGTTTGCCTCAAGTCAGGTACAAGTAGTGAATTTTAATGTCTCAGGAAGTAAGGTTACAGAATATGTTAATGCAGAAGACAGTACGATTGATGGCTACCTGAATGGGGCATATGCTGCGGATGGTGCTTATCTGGGTACGACAGATCAGGGAAAAGTAAAGTTTATGGTTGCCGGAGAACAGGGGGTCGTCGATTCTGATGAGGTACAGGTGGTGAACTATCAGGATGCCAAATCTGTCAGCTATTATACCGTATCAGGCGGAAGACTAATACATAAGATAACAACAAACATGACTAAGGAAGCTTATGCAAATTCGCTCGATAATGGAGACGCTCCCTCTTACTTGAAGGAAGGTGTAAAATACTATAGTTATGACGGTCACTATTTCTATAATGAAAATCAGTATTCTCAAATGCTTGAAGATTATAAGAGTGGCAGTCGTTCTAATTCTTTGAATAATAATAACCCCTATTACAACTATTATCAATTTCTCCCACTGAGGAGTGTATCTCGTTATACTGCAGATGAATTGAACGATGTCCTGACAAGAAAACCAATTGCGTCAAATTCAAAGATGCAGAGTATAGCAGGAGCACTGGTTAACAATCAGAATAAATATGGAGTCAATGCACTACTCGTTGCGGGAATTGCCGGAAATGAAAGTGCATGGGGAACGAGCAATATTTCTCAGACAAAAAATAATCTGTTCGGATTAAATGCAATAGACAGCAGCCCGGGGACGAGTGCAAATACTTTCTCCAGTGTTGAACAGTGTATCAAAGAATTCACAGAAACATGGATGTCAAAACAGTATATGAATCCTTCGAACTGGAAGTATGAAGGAGCTTTTTTGGGAAACAAAGAGAGCGGATTTAATGTTATGTATGCGTCTGATCCCTATTGGGGCGAGAAAGCCGCTACCGGGGCATATGCATTGGATAAAATTGGTGGAAAAGAAGATTTACATACCTATACAATAGGAGTAAAAGAAGCATTTACACAAGTAAATGTTAGACGGGGTTCTTCAACAAGTACCAATGCGTTGTATCAGACTCCAAAACCTGGAAATACTACAGTTATAGTTCGAAGAAAAGATCCTGTTAATAATTTCTATGAAATACAGAGTGATGGCGTCTTGAATTCGGATCGAAGCGCTTTGGATAATTCGACAGGAGTATATAATAGCTCCAATATGTTTGGTAATATATCCTCAAACTACATAAAAGTTATATCGGAATCAGAATTAAATTTTCAGGACATTCATCAAGGTGACTGGTACCGTGATGAAGTCAGTTATGTTTCGAAGATTGGAATTATGACTGGTAAGGATAAGAATATATTTGCTCCAACTGAATCAATCGTGAGGGCTCAGTTTGCTGTGATGCTTTGGAGAATGGGCGGAGAAGAATCAACTTCTTATAATGGTACATTCCCCGATGTAGGGAATGGTATATGGTATACAGATGCGATAGCATGGTCCAGTAATAAAAAAATTATTACCGGCTATCAGGATACAGGGAAATTTATGCCATCCAGTCCAATTTCAAGACAAGAGCTGGCTGTGATGATCTATCGATATGCAAATCTTGTAAATCTAGATACCAGTAAGAAAGATGATTTATCAAAATTTAAAGACAGTGGTTCTGTTGCCGGATATGCGAAAGAAGCAGTGCAGTGGGCTGTTGGAAGCGGTATTATCAGTGGAAAATACCAGGGGAGTCAGCTGGATCCAACGGGTGAGACTTCTCGTGCCGAGTGTGCGATTATGATAGACCGGTTTTTTAAGATGCTGTAAAGAGAAAGCAGCAGATGAAGTTTGATTGTAAACAAACTTCACTGCTGCTTTCTGAATCAATAAAAAACTGTTAGCTGTAAACAACTATCGATGGCTTCCTTTAAACTTGTTTTTTAACTTTCGAAGTGGAGAAGTGATTCTCCATGAAGTAGAATTCTTGATCATATTTAGATCATTCAATAAATCGTTATTTTTTTCTGTTAAATCCTTTGATTGTTGTGTTAGAGCCTGTAACATAGCGCCTTTCTCAACGATAGCTGTATTGAGCTGCCTGATCTCCTGGTTTTGATGATTTATTTCTCCGTCTAATTTATTGATATGGAGGTGACATAAATCATTCTGTTTTTTTAGTTCGCTATATCCTTTTTGAAGATTTTGCAGGTATGGATCATTATATAGATGATTTCCGGTATATTTCCCACACTCAATGGTTGAAAAATTGTATTTTTCTTTCATTAACAAAGCGGTTTCAGGATTGTTTAACATTTCCTCTATTTTTATCATACCTGGTGCGGAATATGAAGAAGACTGGCCAAAAGGTCTGCATATAAGAAATGCTTTTTCGCAAGCCAGCTCTTGTGGAGTGTGAGATCCTGGGTCGAGAAAAGATTCCTTAAATGCTCGAATAAAAAGCTCATCTTCCATATCATCAAAAAAGTGATAACGTATGTGCATGTGCTCATTATAAAAACGTGCGTCATGAATTTCTGAATAACTGCTTACGTTTTTATCGTTATTTAAGATTCTTCTGTATTTTATCAGTGGTTCTTCTATAATCCCAAAGGTGTATTTCTTTGTAAATCGAACCCACCATTCCATATCTGTTGCCTGAATATAGAATAGATTATGTCCTCCAATTTCAGATACGGTATCGGCGTCAATAAGAGAGGAAGGATTATTAAGTCTGTTTCCATGAAAAAAGAAAAAGCGAAGCCAATATTCCTGGTCCTCTGTACTGGCTGAAAAAAGTTCTTTTAGTTGCGATAATTCCTTATTTACATTTTTTCCATCTTGGTCGATAAGATCAACCCAGGTAAAACAGCCCTTGTGCTCAGGATGTTTCTGCATATACATAACCTGCTTGTACAGCTTGTCCTTCATCCATATATCATCACTGTCCATGATAGCAAGGTATTTCCCCCTTACTTTGGAAAAACCGTAGTTTGTTGCATACGAGATATGCCGATTTTCGCTAAGAGTGTATATTTCCACACGCTTGTCAGATATTTCTTTTAAGAGCTTCGGTGTTTTATCTGTTGATCCATCATCGACAATGATGATCTGTAAATTAGCATATGATTGTGTAAGTACACTGTTGATACTTTCCATCAAATACTCTTCTGAGTTGTGAACGGTCATTACAACACTAATTAATGGAAGATTCATGTTTAAAACCATACATATCCTTTCAGTTTAATATCCTAATTATACGTTACCAATACGAACAATGCAACCAAATAGACCAATAAGTTTTTACTCTTTTGATTGTACTGTTTTCTCTTTTGTGTTAATCTATAGATAATTCTATTTGGGAGATGTGCAAATGAAAAGAGTATACGTACATGCATATCTGCAGGGAAATCTGGGAGATGACTTATTCGTAAAAACATTGTGCAGAAGATATCCGAATATTACATTTTATGTTCTTGCCGATGAAGTTTATAAAAACAGATTTCGAGACCTGCAGAATTGTAAGGTGAGATCCGTAAGCGATAAAAGAGTCCGAATTGCTGATAAGGTATTAAAACATTTTAAAAATACAGGGTCTTATCTGCAATTCCTGATCAAATATTCCCAGGCAGTCATTCATATAGGGGGTTCTTCCTTTGTACAGCATAATGATGACTGGACAGATTTTTATAACTACGATCGAATGTTGGTTAGGAACAGCAAAAAACTATATTTGATAGGTGCTAACTTTGGCCCATATAGAGATCAGGGATATTATGATGCCTATCATAAGTTGTTCCAAAGATATGAAGGCATCTGTTTCAGAGATAAATATTCGTGGAACCTTTTTCAAGATATTCCCCAGGTTTCTTATGCTCCAGATGTATTATTTCAGCTAAAAAATAATTCGGAAGCAAACAGAAAGAAAAAGAAAAAGGTAATTATTTCATTGATTGAGTTGCAGCACAGATGTGGAAATTATGATATAAGTATATATGAGGAAGGATATATAAAATTTCATGTAGAACTAATTCGATATTTTATCAGGAAAAAATATACGATTAGCCTGCTTTCCTTTTGCCAGAATGAGATGGATGACGCTATGATCCAAAAAGTCTGTGAGAGATTGAGTGACGTAGAAAGAAAAAGTGTCCTTTGTATGGCATACCAGATAGATGCAGATCCTGTTCTTCTTGAAATTGAGGATGCGGAGATGATTGTTGGAACGAGATTTCACAGTGTTATACTGGGATTTCTTTATGGATGTAAAGTGCTGCCTATTGTATATGATCAAAAGACAGAAAAAGTGCTGGAAGAGTTGAAATATCCTCTCTCTCTGAAACTCTCAGATTTGGAGCAGGCACGAGCCAGTGAAATCGGGAAAAGGGTAATGGATTTGTCACCTCTGGATGTCAGAGATATGATTGGTAAATCAAGTAAACAGTTTCAATATACAGACAAGCTGTTTGCATCCAAAAACTAAAGCAATTGATTTTCGAATGAAAATAGACTATAATCTAAAATTGAGTACAAAGATAGTGAGGTAGTACAAGATGAGTATTGACAACAGGCTTTTAATATATTTTTTCTTTGACGCTGATGGCGAGGTGGATGATTACAATATCTATATGCTTAAGGACATGATGAAAAGCTGCCAGCATCTTTTTGTAATCAGCAATGGAAAACTGACAAAAGAAGGTTACCAGAAATTTTCCGGTGTTGCTGATGAGATTGTTGAAAGAAAAAATACGGGCTTTGACGTAGGAGCATATAAAGAAGCGCTAGAGACGATTGGATGGGAAGAGTTAGCAAAATATGATGAAATAGTTTTGATGAATTATACGATTATGGGTCCTGTTTATCCATTTGCGGAGATGTTTGAATCCATGGATAATCGAGATTTAGACTTTTGGGGAATTACGAAATACCACGAGGTCAGGGTTGACCCATATGGTAAAATTAAGTGTGGATATCTCAGAGAGCATATTCAATCCCATTTTATTGCAGTAAGAAATAAAATGCTGACGAGTGAAGACTTTCATGAATATTGGGAAAAGATGCCTCTTATCAAAAGTTATGGTGACTCAGTTGCGTACCATGAATCTTATTTTACTCATCACTTTGCAAAAAGAGGTTTTAAGTGGGATGTATATGTTAATACAGATGACATGAAAAAATTTACGGAGTATCCTCTGTTAAAGGCCCCAAAAAAACTGATTGAAGAAAAACGCTGCCCGATATTTAAAAGGAGAAGCTTCAATCATGATTACATTGATTTTGTCAATACGACGATCGGAGAACCAACCTATGAACTTATGGAGTATTTGAAAAACTCCACCACTTATGATGTGAATCTGATATGGGATAATATACTCAGGTGCTGTAATCAGGCCAAAATTAAAGAGTGCCTGCAATTGAATTATGTGATACCTTCGAATATTTCGAATGATATTTCGGGAATATTATCGAAAAGAAGGATTGCACTGGTCATGCATCTATATTATGAGGATCTATTAGATGAAAGCTTTCAATATGCAAGTTCTATGCCGGAAGAGGCAGATATATTTATCACGGTAGGAAATGAAAAAATGAAAGAACTTGTTGAAAAACGTTTTGAACCTTTGAAATGTGGAAAACTTCAAGTTATGCAGATACCGAACAGAGGCAGAGATGTCGGTTCCGTATTAGTTGCAGTGAACCCGGAAATACTGCAATATGATTATGTATGCTTTGCTCATGATAAAAAGGTGACACAGTTAAAACCAGAGTGTAAAGGAGCTTCCTGGGCTTATTTATGTTTCGAAAGTGTTTTAAAGAATAAAAATCATGTTAACAATGTGATTCAGCTTTTTGAAGATAATCCGAGACTGGGTTTACTTACGCCTGCTCCGCCTAATCATGCAGAATATTTTCCAACTATGGGAAATGAATGGGCAGGGAATTTCGATAACACAAAGAAGTTGGCAAAACAACTGGGCATTCATGTACCTATGTCAAGTGATGAACCACCGATATCTGCTCTGGGATGTTTCTTCTGGTTTCGCCCGAAGGCTATGATCAAACTCTATGAGAGAAATTTTAAGTATGATGATTTTCCGGAAGAACCCATGAAGAAGACGGATGGAACGATTCTTCATGCTGTCGAACGTCTGTATTCCTTCTCTGTGCAGGATGCAGGATATTATCCGGCATGGTGTTTTAGTGATAATGTGGCATCGATGGAGATCACGAATCTTTATTTTATGCTGCGTGGGATGAGTATGGCTGTGATGAACAGTGGACTGGCAGGCACATATGTCGATGTGGTGAATGAATTGACAAGAAGAGGGCCAGCGATGAGATCTCTTTCTGATCTTCACAATGAACTTATGGGCCTTTATGGGACAGGTATGACGGCTAAAAGTTCCTTTGACGGAATGATGCATCTGTATTATAGTGATGGAGATGGATTCAACGAGAAACAATCAGAGATGTGCCGTGCTACATTCAGAAAAAACCATTTTGAGGCTGAATTTGAAATACCAGATGATGATCCGATGATAGAACAGCTGCGCTTTGACCCGGGCGAAGAAGGTATGGTTATCATGGACAAGATGTATGGATTTATTGAATACAAAGATGGAAGCCATGAAGTTTTTAAGATGGAAGAGTGTGATTCTAATGGCTTTGCCTATGATAATAAAATATTATTTGTCAATCAGGACCCACAAGTGTATATCCAATGTGACGTTGAATCAAGGATTGCATCTATTACTATAATGGGAGAACTGGATAAAGAGGTTACGCCGGATATCGTACAGGAAGCAATCAATCAGCGCCTTCCTAAGATAACTCCAAAACTATATTATGATTCAGGTGACGGAATCAATGAATCAAATACATTGCACGTGTTAAATAAAGGAACTGCCGAAAAAATTGAGGCTTCTTTTGAGTTTAAAAAGCCACAAGTGGTTCAAAGTTTCCGCTTTGATCCCTGTGAAGAGGGAATGTTTGTCGCAGGAGAGCCAAAGATCAAAGTAATCTATGCAGATGACTCAACTTCTGAATATGATATTCATGACTGCACAACAAATGGATATATAGTTGGGAACAATATTTTCTATCTAAACGATGATCCGCAGTTTGGCTGGTCAGACAAAAGTGTTAAAGCGGTAAAACAAATTTTGATTATTATGAAAGTGAGTCAGGAGTTTGATACTTCTATGATGAATGAAATACTGGCAAAAAAAGAATCCGTGGTTTCATTTGCAAAAAAACACTTAAAATAGCAGCAGAGAAAGGAATACTTATGAAAAAAGAGCGGCTGTTTTATCTGGACTTTGTGCGAGCTGTTGCAACGATTATTATAGTACTCACACATTACAATGCAATTTATTTATATACGAATCCTCCTATGCCGGAAAAGGCTGTTTTGGGTGTTTCCTTCGCTAATGTATATATTGGCGATTTTGGGGTTTCTTTGTTTTTGACTATATCTGGGGCAGCTTTGATGTATGTCTATCAAGAAGAGTTAAAATACAAAGTTTTTTATAAGAAACGTTTAGTGAGTATTTATCCTATGTACTGGATAGGATTTATACTTGCATTTTTGTTCGAATTTTATAAAAACCGGGGATTCAATCCAGAGATTCCACGTTATAAAATTATTTATAGTTTTCTGGGAATCGATAAGTATTTATCTAGTTTCGGTGATGTGAATTTCTCTCTGGTGGGAGAATGGTTTTTGGGATTTATTATTATTTTTTATCTGTTGTTTCCTCTGTTCAGGAAATGGATGAACCGGTCTCCTGTCAGCTTAGGAGTTATTTCAGTAATATTTTTTGGCGTATTTCTAATGATGGATTTGGATCATAACTCTATCCTGTTGCCTGTTCTACTGCCAAGAATATTGTTTGGCATGTATTATATCAGGGGCAGACATAAAGTGAATCTTCCAGTTGCAGTCGGAGCGATGGCAATTCTTTTAATCAATGGTTTTGTCTCTCCGAATATAAACAGCGATTTGCAGGCAACTTATGTTGGAATCTGCGGATTCTTGGTATTGGTATACATAGCCGATTTCTTAAAGTGGAATCCATTTAGAAAGTTCTGTTCTCTAATCTGTAAATATTCCTATGCGATTTTTATTGTTCATCACATGGTGATTAAGCAGGTGACGGCCAGGATGGATTTGCTTTCCCTGACAAGAACATATAGTTATCTATTGTTTTCGGTTTGTTGTGTTGCGGTATTTGCTGTGGCTTATCTGTTACAGAAAATATACGAAGGTACTATGAATTTGTTTAAAGAAGAAAGGAGTGTATGATTGCTTTAATGTTTATGAGCATCATACCAAGGTGAAAAAATGGAGAAAGTATTAGTTACAGGTTCTGGCGGTTATATTGGAAGACACGTAGTGAAGACACTGCTGGACATGAATTATACGGTAATTGCTGCGGATTTACAAAATAATGATGTAGATGACAGAGCCACAAAGATAAACACATCAATTTTTGAAGATGATCCGGATATTTATAAGCATTTGGATAGTCCGGATATATGTATTCATCTGGCATGGAGAAATGGTTTTGTACACAATGCTCCCAGTCATATGGAAGACTTGTCAGCACACTGTAGATTCTTAAGAAGAATGGTTGAATCCGGACTTAAAAATCTGGCTGTTATGGGTACGATGCATGAAGTCGGATACTGGGAAGGCGCAATTGACGAGAATACACCATGTAAACCATTGTCTCAATATGGAGTGGCAAAAAATGCTCTCCGTCAGTCATTGATGCAGCTGACTGGCACACAGAAGTTTAATCTCTATTGGCTGAGGGCATACTATATACTCGGAGATGATATGAAGAATCATTCTGTTTTTACGAAAATTCTGAAAAAAGCAGAAGAGGGAGAAAAGACGTTTCCATTTAACTCTGGAAAGAATCTTTATGATTTTATCAGTGTTGAAGAGTTGGCAGAATATATAGCAAAGGCAGCAACACAAAAAGAAGTTACCGGTATAATCAACGTATGCACTGGAAAACCTGTATCACTGGCAGATAAAGTGGAAGAGTTTATCGAAAGAAAGGGATTACAAATTAAATTGAATTATGGTGCTTTCCCTGACAGATCATATGACTCACCCGGAGTGTGGGGAAATCCTGAAAAAATGCAAAAAATATTAGAGCAGTTTGAGGGGAGGTAACTTATGAATGTTTTAGTTACAGGCGTTAAAGGACAGTTAGGGTATAGTCTTGCCCGCGAATTGGAGAAAAGAAATCACCATGTAATAGGAGTGGATATCAGTGAGATGGATATTACTGATGCAGTTCAAACCAGAAAAGTGATTACGGACATAGCGCCTGATGCGGTGATTCACTGTGCAGCTTACACAGCAGTAGATGCCTCCGAGGATAATGTGGAATTGTGCAGAAATGTCAACGTTCATGGAACTGAAAATGTTGCTAAAGTCTGCCGGGAACTGAATATCAAGATGATGTATATCAGCACTGATTATGTCTTCGGCGGAATGGGTACGCGTCCATGGGAGCCGGATGATGAGCGTCATCCGCTCGGGGTTTACGGACAGACAAAATACGAGGGCGAACTGGCACTTGAAAAATATGTGAAGAAGTTTTTCCTGGTGAGAACCGCATGGGTATTTGGGAAGAACGGCAAGAATTTTATCCAAACCATGCTGAAGCTCGGAAAGACTCATGATACATTGACTGTAGTGGATGATCAGATTGGCTCACCGACCTACACGTACGATCTGGCCAGACTGCTCGTCGATCTGATAGAAACAGACAAATATGGTATCTATCATGCTACGAACGAAGGTTTTTGTTCCTGGTATGATTTTGCCTGTGAGATTTTCAGACAGGCAGGCATGGATGTGAAAGTGACGCCTGTCACCAGCGAAGAATACGGGTCCAAGGCGAAACGGCCTTTTAACAGTCGCCTGAGCAAGGAAAAGTTAGATGCAGAAGGATTTAAGCGCCTCCCGACCTGGCAGGATGCTTTATCGAGATATTTAAAGGAGATTAACAACTGAGGTTACTATGAAAAAAGTTCTTTTACTCGGAGGTAATTATTTTCAGCAGACTGCTACAATGGCAGCGAAGAATTTGGGATATTATGTGATCAGTGTCGATTATTTACCGGATAATCCCGCACATAGGTATGCGGATGAATACCATAATATCAGTACCATAGACAAAGAAGCGGTACTTGCGCTGGCACAGGAGGAGCACATCGACGGGATTGTCTCATATGCTTCCGATGTGGCAGCACCGACTGCGGCTTATGTGGCAGAAAAGATGGGCCTCCCCACAAATCCATATGAATCGGTCATGACCCTCACGCATAAAGACCGGTTCCGGTCATTTATGCGTGAAAATGGGTTTCGAATGCCAAAGGGAGACAGCTTTACGGATGAATCACAGGCTCTTGCGTTCTTTCATTCACTGGAAAAACCAGTGATGGTAAAGCCTGTGGATTCCTCAGGCAGCAAAGGGGTTACGAAGATATTTGAGGAAGAAGAGTTTCACGACGCCTATGAGGAGGCATTATCCTACTCAATTATAAAACAGGTGATTGTGGAGGAGTTTATTCCGAAGAAAGGTTACCAGATTGACGGAGACGGATTCATCGTGGATGGAAAAATTGCATTTTTTGGCGTGATGGATCAGCATCATGACATCGAATGCAGTCTGTATACACCGGTGGGGTTAAGCTGCCCGTCGAAACAGAGACAGCAATACCAGGATGAGGCAAAAGAACAGATTCAGAAGATCTTTGATCTTTTACACATGAAGATGGGGGCATTTAATTTCGAATATGTCATCGGCGAGGACGGACATGTCTATATTCTGGAAATCGGTCCGAGAAGCGGCGGGAACCTGATTCCGGACACCATCAAAAAGGCACGGGACATTGATCTTGCTTCTTATGTGATCAAAAGCGCTGTAGGTGAGGACTGCTCAGAGTTGTCTGAAAAACCCGTACATAGCTGTACTTCCTCGTATATTGTACATTCGACAAAGGATGGAATCTTTAAAAAAATCGAGATTGACGAAACTTTGGAAAAGCAGGTTACAAGACAGGAGATCTTTGTAAAGCCGGGTGATCCGGTAAAGAAATATAAGAATGCCGGCTATGGGATTGGAGCTATGATTATTACCTTTCGAAATGTGGAAGAGATGTGTGAGCGAATCGACCACATGAATGATTATATCAAGGTAATCGTAGAATAGGTGAACAGATGAAAAGACTGATGATTATGGGAGCCGGGTATACTCAGATTCCTCTGATAGAAACTGCAAAACGTATGGGCTGTCATACCATTGCCGCCAGTATTCCCGGAGATTATCCGGGACTTGCGGCTGCGGATGAAGTGGCTTTGGTAGATATCGCTGATCCTGACGCTGTGGTGGAAAAGGCAAAAGAGATGAACGTAGATGCGGTTACGACCTGCGGTCTCGATCTCGGGATGGCCTCGATCGGTGCTGTGGCGGAAGCGCTGCATCTTCCGGGACCATCGAGAAGAGCGGCGGCGCTGGCCTCAAATAAACTGCAGATGAAGAAGGCTCTTGTAAAGCATGGGGTACAGACAGCACGTTTTGTCTGTATTCATGAAAAGCGGGAACTTAAAAGCGAACTTTCCGGCTTTTCATTTCCGGTAATTTTAAAGGCAGTGGATCAGATGGGAAGCAGAGGGATCTTCCGCTGTGATACGGCAGACGAGGTCTGGGAAAATTATGATAAGACCATGGCGGCCACGAAGAAAGATTACTGCCTTCTGGAAGAGTTTATCGAAGGAGAGATTTTCGGAGTGGAGGCTATGGTTCAGCACCAAAAGGTTCTATATATGCTTCCGAATAACATCGAGGCATTCGTAAGCGCCACGCCTACTCCGATTGGACATTCGGTTCCGTTTAGAGAATCCGACACTTTGGGAGAGCAGATCGAAGAACAGACGAGAAAGGCTGTACAGGCACTCGGGCTCGACGACTGTCCTGTCAACTGTGATTTTATAAAAAAAGATGGGAAAGTATATGTGATAGAACTCACCGGAAGGTCAGGTGCGACAGGCCTGTCTGAGATGGTGAGTATTTATTATGGGATGAACTATTATGAGAGCATCGTAAGGCTTGCTCTCGGTGAGCCGGTGGGCCGCTTTTTTCAAGACGGCGTTCCTCACACTGCGAATCTGACACGCACGCTGTTGTCGGATCGTAAGGGAATCTTAAGAAAAATCTATAACTATAATCTGCCCTCGGATGATATAATAGATCTGTCATTCAACAAAACTGCGGGAGACGAAGTAAAGCCATATAGGAACGGCAGAGACCGTATCGGGCAGCTGATCCTGAAGGGCGATTCTCTTGCGTCCTGTGAACTGCGTGAGAGGGAGATTCTTTCTCACATCAGTCTGGATCTCGAAGGAGATATTCCGCTGTATG
This sequence comes from Eubacterium sp. UBA5416, assembly GCA_002409525.1. GTDB lineage: Bacteria > Bacillota > Clostridia > Lachnospirales > Lachnospiraceae > Novisyntrophococcus. Next base: position 25,548 of record DHNM01000036.1, read on the forward strand.
ACACGGTCATACACCCGGTTTCCGATTTTGGCGGGAATCATGTGTATGTGAAGCGGGAGGATACGCTGCCGTTTTCTTTCGGCGGCAATAAGGTACGCTTTGCGAAGTATTATCTGGATGATATGGAAAGGCATGGAGCCGATGCGCTGATTATCTATGGCAATTACCATTCGAATCTCTGCAGAATTCTCTCTGCCGCAGCGTATAGGCGGGGAATCCCCTGCAGTATGGTTTACAACATGGACGATGTGGATGATTCCGAGACGAGTTATAACTCTTATCTGATCCATGCGATGCGTGTCAAAGAGTTTCCCTGCCACAAGTCAGAGATCAGCGGAGCGGTCGATCAGGCGAAAGAGGATTTCACGGCGAGAGGATACCGGCCCTATTATATCTATGGCAATTCTTTCGGAAAGGGAAATGAGTGGGTTCCGATGCAGGCATATGCAGATGTCTGGCAGGATCTCTGTGCTTACGAAAAACGTGAGAATCTAAAGTTCGACTATATTTTTCTCGCATCCAGCACGAATATGACACAGTCGGGTCTTCTGGCGGGTCAGCTGGCCGGCCGGGAGCAAGATCAGAAAAAATGCCGGATCGTCGGTATCTCTGTTTCCAGAAATAAGCATCGTGCGAAAGAGGTAACGGTCGAAAATCTGAAGGCATACAGCGAAAGGATAGGCATTGTATTCCCGCCGCAGACGGAGTCTGAGATTTTTGTGACAGATGAATACCTGGACGGCGGATACGGGTGTTTCCGGGAGAATATTCTGGATACGATCCGCAGTGCCTATGAAGAAGACGGGCTCAATCTGGATGGAATTTATACAGGAAAGGCTTTTTACGGAATGAAAGAATACCTGAAATCACATGAAATTATAGGAAAGAATGTTCTCTTTATCCATACAGGCGGTACGCCCCTGTTCTTCGATGAGCTTGCAGATCTTTACCCGGAGAAAGACAAAGGTTGAAAGTTATGGAGCGTTGTGAGAAAATGGATCATATAAGAAATAATAAAGTAACGAAACCGGATGTCAGGTGGTTCATCCTGCTTCACATCAGTCTCGTTTTCAGTTCATTAAGCGGCGTGTGCTCGAAGCTGGCAGCGGGACAGAAGTTCTTGTCTCTGCCGTTTTTCTTCTATTACGGACTGGTTTTGGTAATTATGTCTGGGTATGCGATTGTATGGCAGCAGATTCTAAAACGGATGCCGCTTACGGTAGCCTACTCCAACAAACCGGTGTCACTGATCTGGGGTATGGTCTGGGGCGCACTGATATTCAATGAAAGGATTACCTGGAAGATGATTCTGGGGGCGGCGGTTATATTCGCCGGTATTTACCTGGTGGTGACTGATGATGAATCATGAAACAATTGCAGTTTTGATACTATTAAGTTCCGTGCTGATTTCTTCCGTCTCACAGATTATGCTGAAAATATCGGCTAATAAGACATATGAAAGCAGGCTGGCGGAATATCTGAATCCTCTGGTTATCGTGGCATATGGAATGTTTTTTGTGTCCACAATACTGACAATGTCTGCTCTTCGGTACCTGCCGCTGTCGATGTCACCGATTTTGGAGTCGACCAGTTATATATTTGTCAGTATTATGGGATACTTCTTACTAAAAGAAAAGTTTTCCAGACAAAAAATCGCAGGACTGATTATGATTCTGCTGGGTATCCTGATTTTCTCGGTACTGTAGAAAAGTGTGTGCACAACACCCGCGAGATCAAGTCTGGAAGTTGGAGGATTTATGTTAGTTTCAATTGTGGTGCCGTGTTATAATTCGGAGGAATCTGTCGCAGACCTTGTGTACCTTACTGAGGAGGAATTTGACCGGCTGGATGGTTATGAATGTGAAATCATCCTCGTAAATGATTATTCGAAGGACCGCACATTTGAGGTCATTCGGTGGTGTGCCGAAAGATATCCCAATGTGAAGGGAGTCAATCTGGCCAAGAACTTTGGTCAGCATGCGGCCATCATGGCGGGGCTTCATTACGTAAAAGGTGAGCTTGTCGTGGGGATGGATGACGATCTTCAGAATCATCCTTCACAGATTCCCCAGTTTATCGAAAAATTAAATGAGGGATATGATGTTGTATTCGGTGTGTTTAAAGAGCGAAAGTTCTCATGGTTTAAGAATCTGACGGGAGCGGTGAGCCGCTTTTTCCTGTGGCATCTGCTGGATCGTCCGAAAGACATCCAGATGAGCAGCTTCTGGCTTGCGAGGCGTTTTGTGATTGACAAAGTCAGGGAGTATGAGGGTGAACAGGTCTTCATACAGATCCTGTTTTTCCGCACGACACACAATATCGCAAATATCGAGATCGAACATTATGAGCGGGAGTTCGGTACTTCGAATTATACGTTTGGAAAGGGGTTGAGGCTGTTCCTGTCGTGTGTTAATTTCACTGCTCTCCCCTTGCGCATCTCCACAATCTTTGGAATTGCATTCTCTGGTGTAGGACTGATCAGTGCTCTGGCTGTACTGATTCGAAAGCTGATTCATCCGTCGATCGCGGTCGGATGGGCCTCGGTAATGTGCGCAATGCTGGTCTTTTTCGGCATCATGTTTCTCATGGTTGGCATTCTCGGTGAGTATGTGGGAAAGATCATATTAAATGTGAATAAAACCCCTCAGTTTGTGGTGAGGGAGACGTTAAATATTGCAGAAGAAAAAGAGGAGAGGGATTGATGATCGATTTTAACAGACCGGCATTCGTCGGCAGGGAACTGGATTATATCAGAGAGGCGGTGGACAATAAAAAACTCTGCGGAGACGGTGAATTTACGAAGAAGTGCTCCGCCTGGATGCAGGATCGGTTTCACTCGAAGCATGTGATGCTGACGACTTCCTGTACGACCGCACTTGAGATGGCGGCGTATCTGTCCGGAATCGGACCCGGAGATGAAGTCATCATGCCATCCTATACGTTTGTCTCTTCTGCGGATGCTTTTGTACTGCGGGGAGCAAAAATTGTGTTTGTGGATATCCGTCCGGATACTATGAACATCGATGAGAATAAGATCGAAGAGGCGATCACGGATAAGACAAAGGTGATTGTGCCAGTCCATTATGCGGGAGTGGCCTGTGAGATGGACAAAATCATGGAACTTGCCGGAAAGTATCATCTAAAGGTAATCGAAGACGCCGCCCAGGGTGTCAATGCCTACTATAAGGGAAAGGCACTCGGCACAATCGGTGATTTCGGATGTTTCAGTTTTCATGAAACTAAGAATTACACGATGGGTGAGGGCGGTGCACTCCTGTTTCAGGATGATGATTATCTGGAAGAGGCGGAGATTCTCCGTGAAAAGGGGACGAACCGAAGCAAATTTTTCCGCGGTCAGATTGACAAGTACACCTGGATTGATTATGGTTCTTCTTATCTTCCAAGTGACATGAACGCAGCTTACCTCTATGCACAGCTGGAGGAACATGAGAAGATTGATAAAAAGCGTATGGATATCTATGAGCACTATGATGAATCTTTGAGACCGTTAAAAGAAAAGGGCTATATCGATCAGCCCTATGTCCCGAAAGAAGCCGCGCACAATGCACACATGTATTACATAAAGGTGAAAGACATAAACGTCAGGTCAAGGCTGATCCGCTACATGAAGGAACATGATATCATGTGTGTATTTCACTATGTTCCGCTGCATACTTCCCCTGCCGGTATCCGGTTTGGAAGATTCGCGGGAAAGGACCGCTATACGACGAAAGAGAGTGAGAGACTGGTGCGTCTGCCGATGTATTATGCTCTCACGAGGGAGGATCAGGACCGCGTAATTTCCTGTCTGTTATCTTTCCCGGGTTATGAAAGGTAGGTTGGCCGTATGGCTTTTTCAACTGTACTTCGCTTTATAAAGAAATTAAAACCTTATAATATCGTAAAAGGTCTGCGCTATCTGAGGCATTACGGACCGAAAGAATTCTTTAACCGTCTTTTTGAGCGTCTGGAGCCGGACGAGGTGCCATATGAACCCTGGTATGAGTCTCACAAGGCTTCCCGGGATGAGCTCGCGCGTCAGGGCAGACAAACCTTTGCGTATGCGCCTCTGATCAGCGTGGCAGTACCTGCATACCATACACCAGAGACTTTTTTACGTGAAATGATCGATTCTCTGAAAAATCAGTCTTATGGGAACTGGCAGCTTGTCATAGCGAATGCCAGTCCGGATGATGAGTCGATGAGCCGCGTCCTTAAGGACTGTGCGGATCATGACGCCAGAATTGTTGTGAAGGTACTGCAAGAGAATCTGGGCATCGCGGAGAATACGAATGCCGCATTCTCCGCGGCTGCTGGTGATTATATCGGACTTTTAGATCACGACGATGTGCTCGCGCCGGATGCCCTATACGAAGTCGTAAGCCTTTTGAATGCGGAAAGAAAGACCGATGTGATTTACACGGATGAAGATAAAGTGACCACGGATCTTTCTGAACATTTTCAGCCTCACCTGAAGCCGGACTTTAATCTGGACCTCCTGAGGTCAAACAATTATATCTGTCATTTCTTTGTGGTGAAGAGATCTCTGATCGAGAGAGTCGGAGGCTTCCGAAAGGAATTTGACGGAGCGCAGGATTATGATTTTATCTTCCGGTGTGTGGAAAATGCTGCGAAGATCGGGCATATTCCCAGGATTTTATACCACTGGAGAACTCACAAGACATCCACTGCGGATAATCCTGCCAGCAAGATGTATGCTTTCGAGGCCGGAAAAAGAGCGATTGAGGGAAATCTGAAGCGCATGGGTGTTGTGGGAGCGAGTGTGTCCCATACTTCGGATTACGGATTTTATGATGTCACCTATCCGGTGATCCAAAATCCGCGGATCTCCATCATAATTCCAAATAAAGATCACGCAGATCTGTTAAAGCAGTGTATGGATTCCATTGCGGAACTGTCCACCTATCAGAATTATGAGATTCTGATTGTAGAGAATAACAGTGAAAAAACTGAGACTTTCGATTATTACCGGGAACTAGAGAAGAGGAGCAATACACGAATTATCACGTATCAGGGTGAGTTTAACTTTTCTGCAATCAATAACTTTGCTGTTTCAAAGGCAGAAGGTGATTTTCTGATTTTGCTAAATAATGATATCAGGGTGATTACACCGGGCTGGATGGAAAGCCTTCTGTCAAACTGCCAGCGTCCGGAAGTGGGCGTCGTGGGCAGCAAGCTGTATTATCCGGATGACACGATTCAGCATGCGGGAATTATCATCGGAATCGGCGGCATCGCCGGACATGCGTTTCTGGGGATGAAGAGAAACAGAACCGGATATCTGCATAAGGCTTCTCTGCAGATGGATTACAGCGCAGTGACAGCGGCCTGCATGATGGTGAAAAGAGAAGCGTTTGATAAAATCGGCGGATTTGAGGAAAGACTGACCGTGGCTTTCAATGATGTCGATCTCTGTCTTCGAATCTGCCGGGCAGGTTATCTTGTGGTGTATGATCCGCATGTGGAGATGTATCATTATGAATCAAAATCCCGGGGATCGGAAGACAGCAGAGAAAAAGTACGCAGGTTTCAGACTGAGATTGAATTTATGCGTACGAGATGGATAGGCCTGTTGAAAAAAGGGGATCCATATTATAATAAGAATCTCACACTCAGTAAATGGAATTATTCACTTCGACCTTAAAAAGGAGACTGACATGAATGAAGTATCCGTTGTGATACCAAACTTTAACGGAATAGAATATCTTAAGACCTGCCTGAATTCGCTGCTGGACCAGACTTATCCGGAGGTTTCCATCATCGTGGTGGATAACGGTTCCACGGATGGAAGTCAGGAGCTGATTCTTTCGTCTTATCCGCAGATCAGACTGATATCACTGTCTGAGAATACCGGTTTCTGTCATGCCGTGAATGTGGGAATTAAAGCGTCGAAAAGCGCGTATGTCATCCTGCTGAATAATGACACCGAGGTGGAGAAGGACTTTGTGGAAAATCTTCTTACGGGAATTAAAAAACATAAGAAAGCTTTTTCCTGTGCGGCTAAGATGATTTCATACCAGGACAGGGAGCAGATTGATGATGCGGGAAACTTCTATAACGCACTTGGATGGGCGTTTGCGAGAGGAAAAGGAAAAAGTGTCTCGTTATATAACCGGGAGGATCGGATTTTCGCATCCTGCGGCGGAGCTTCGATTTATAAGAGGGAAGTATTCGAAGAGATCGGGCTGTTCGATGAGGAACATTTTGCCTATCTCGAAGATATAGATATCGGGTACCGGGCCCGGATTCATGGGTATCAGAACTGGTACATACCGAATGCACATGTCTATCATATCGGAAGCGGTACCAGCGGTTCACGGTACAATCATTTTAAAATCAGGTATTCCTCAAGGAATAATATCTATATGATTTACAAGAATATGCCTCTTTTACAGATCGTTGTGAATCTTCCTCTGCTCATGATCGGGTTTCTGTTAAAAATCATATTTTTCGCTAAAAAAGGTTATGGTAAAGAATACCTCGCCGGAATTAAAAACGGTTTTACACTTTCTTTGGCGGCGAAAGAAAAAGGAACGAAAGTGAAGTACCAAAACAGGAATCTACAGCACTATCTGTTGATTCAGTGGGAGCTGTGGCTGAACCTGTTTCGAAGATTTCCATGACGTAAGATTGAGAATCAGACAAATTTTTTATTGCTCTTTGTCGTGATTTGTTGTATAGTGGTTCTATTGGTTACGAGATATTACCAAATTGTTAAGCTTTTTTATGAAAGGTGTAAATCGTATCATGATTAAGGATAATCAGAGGTACTTTAACCGGCTTCATGTGGTCATCGACGGATGCGTGATTGCTTTTACTTACTGGCTGGCATGGGTGCTGAAATTTAAAACGCCTCTATTGGGTTCTGCGAAAGGCGGGGCACTGTCATTTGCCTCTTATATGCTGCTTTTGATTCTGATTGTACCTTTATATTTGATTTTGTATTATGGATTTAGTCTGTATACGCCAAAGAGGGTACAGGGAAGACGTCTGGAGTTTGCGAACATTATCAAAGCGAATACGCTTGGCATTCTGATCCTTATCCTGGTTTTGTACATGATGAAAGAAGTCCATGTTGCCCGATCGGTGTTATGGATTTTCTATCTGCTGAACTGTTTCCTTGAGACGGTTGTTCGAAATCTAATCCGAAGTATCTTAAAAAAGATGCGGAAGATGGGGTATAATCAAAAACATATTTTATTAGTCGGTTATAGCCGGGCGGCGGAACAGTATATTGACCGTATCATAGCGAATCCCGAGTGGGGATACACGGTGAGAGGGATCCTCGATGATACTGTTGCTGCCGGAACAACATATAAAGGGGTTAAGGTTTTAGGGCGTATTGCCAATCTGATGGTGATCCTTCCGGAGAACAGGCTGGATGAAATTGCCATTACTCTTGGATTGAGTGAATACCACCGTTTGGAGAAGATCGTGGCTTTATGCGAGAAGTCTGGTGTCCACACGAAGTTTATTCCGGATTACCATAATATTATACCGACAAGACCTTATACTGAGGATCTCCTCGGACTTCCGGTGATCAACATCCGTTATGTGCCGCTCACAAACACGTTTAATGCGATGTGTAAGAGAATTCTGGATATCGCCGGGTCGATGGCGGCGATCGTTCTTTTCTCACCGGTGATGCTGGTCGCGGCAGTGAGTGTGAAACTGACATCACCCGGTCCGCTGATCTATAAACAGACCCGTGTCGGTCTGCATAACAGAAGTTTTGAGATGTATAAATTCCGTTCTATGGAGATACAGCCGGAAAGCAAAGAGAAGAAAGCATGGACGGTAAAGGACGACCCGCGTGTCACAAAGATTGGAAAGTTTATGCGAAAGACAAGTATAGACGAGCTTCCTCAGCTTTTTAATGTTTTAAAAGGCAATATGAGTCTGATCGGGCCGAGACCGGAAAGACCGTTTTATGTGGAAAAATTCAGGGAAGAAATTCCCAGATATATGGTCAAGCATCAGGTGCGTCCGGGAATGACCGGATGGGCACAGGTTAATGGCTATCGCGGAGATACTTCGATTCGTAAGCGAATCGATTATGATCTTTATTATATTGAGAACTGGACTTTAGGACTGGATGTCAAGATTTTGATTTTGACGGTATTCCGTGGCTTTGTAAATAAAAACGCATATTAAAATCCAAAGAGGTACGAGGACAAAAACATGTCAAAAAGAAGAGTAAATAAAAAAAGCAAGGCATATAAGCGCCGTAAAAGAAGAAGAGTGATCTTTGGGATTGAACTTGTGGTACTGCTGGTTCTGGGTGTGGCGCTGTTTGGCTTTGCCTATTTTAATAGTAAACTGGATAAAATGCAGGACGGCAAGCTGGATTTCAGCAAGATTCACGTGAACAAAGGGGTACTGCAGGCTGACAAGAACGGGAAGGCCGGGATAGAGCTCATAGCCCTGGCCGGACTTGACAGCAGGGATAATTCTCTGACTGCCGGAAACAGAAGCGATACCATTATGATTGCGTGTGTCAATCATGATGAAAAGAGTGTCAAGCTGGTGTCTATTTACCGCGATACCTGGCTGAATGTATTCACAGAAAACGGCGGAGACAAGTACTCAAAGTGTAATGCCGCCTATGAGATCGGCGGTCCGGAGCACATGATTACCATGATGAATAAGAATCTGGATCTGAATATCACAGATTTCGCAGCCGTAAATTTCAAGGCACTCTCAGCAGCGATAGATGCCCTGGGCGGACTCGACATCGATCTTACAAGAGCAGAAATTGTACATGTGAATAACTATAACAAGGAAACCGCTAAAGTTTCAGGTGTCTCATATGAGAAGATAGATCTGCCGGACAAGTCAGAACTCGACGGTGCACAGACCAAGACCTTCCATCTAAATGGAACACAGTCTGTATCTTATGCCCGGATCCGAAAGGGAGACGGAGCAGACTTTCGAAGAGCGGCCCGCCAGCGTCTGGTCTTAAGCAAGCTGATGGATAAGGCAAAAGGTGCCGGCCTGTCACAGCTCAATTCCCTGATGGATTCCATCTTCCCGATGGTTAAGACTTCTCTTACAAAGCAGGAAGTGATGAAGATGGCTCAGGTTCTGCTCACCTATAATCTGGACATGGAGAATGGACAGATGGGATTCCCGCTCGACCATATGTGGGGCGAACCTGTAATCAAAGCCATGAACGGAAATGACTGTGTTTTACCTGTGACCCTGGAGACGAATGTTAGAAAACTGCATGAATTTCTTTATCCGGGTATGGATTATGAGCCGTCAGCCGAGGTGAAAAAATATAGTGATTACATCATAAACGAAAGCGGATTTGGCGAGGATGATATCCCGAGCACGTCCGAAAATGGTGCAATTCCAGTAAATCCGGAGAGTAATTAAATAATGAATTCATATAAAGTAGATGTTTTAATACCAACATATAAACCGAATAAAGATTTTGCAAAGCTGCTGCGCCAATTAGCGCAGCAGTCTTACCGTATACGGAATATTATAATTGTAAATACCGGTGAGAAGTATTGGAATCCCGAATGGGAGAATATAAGAGAGCGTATTTATGTGACTCATATTACAACGGAGGAGTTTGACCATGGCGGCACGAGAAGACTTCTGGCGGAATCCAGTGATGCCGACATCATGGTGTTTATGACCCAGGACGCCATGCCGGCAGACCACGAGCTGATTGAAGAATTAGTCGAATGTTTCAGCATGCCCCGGATCAAAGCTGTATATGCGAGACAGCTCCCGAAGGATGACTGTAAGATACTGGAGCGATATACAAGAGCATATAATTATCCGTCTGAGCCTGACATCAAAGACAAAGAAGACCTGCCAAATCTTGGAATCAAGACTTTTTTCTGTTCTAACGTCTGTGCGGCTTATGACAAAAAAACATATAAAAAACTGGGGGGATTTGTGGAAAAGGCAATTTTCAATGAAGACATGATCTACGGTGGAAGGCTGATCCAGAGTGGATATGCGATTGCCTATGCCGCGGACGCGATGGTTTACCATTCTCATAATTATTCCTGCATAGAACAGTTTAAGAGAAATTTTGACCTGGGAGTTTCCCAGGCTGATCATCCGGAGATTTTCTCCGGCTATCCTTCCGAGGGTGAGGGTATTCGCCTGGTGAAGAAGACCGCTTTACACGTGATTCATATTCATAAGCCCTGGCTGCTTTTTAAGCTTGCCGCCACGAGTGGTGCAAAGTATATGGGATATTTTTTTGGCAGACATTACCGTGTTTTGCCAAAAGGGCTAAGGTTACGCTTTACAATGAATAAAAATTATTGGAAGGGAGAATTTTAAAGGTATGTGTGGTATTGTTGGATATATAGGAGAGGAACAGGCAGCGCCGATTCTGCTGGACGGACTGTCAAAACTGGAGTATCGCGGATATGACTCAGCGGGACTTGCCGTCTTTGACGGAGAAGCGATACATATGACAAAATCAACCGGACGGTTAAAGGTACTGGAGGATCTCACCCATGGGGGCGCCAGGCTTCCGGGAACAGCCGGAATCGGTCATACGAGATGGGCAACTCACGGGGAGCCGTCGGATGAAAACGCACATCCCCATATTAACAAAGACGGATCAATTGCGGTGGTTCACAATGGTATTATAGAAAATTATATAAAATTAAAGAAAAAGCTGGAGCACAGAGGATATGAATTCCGCTCACAGACAGATACAGAAGTCATTGCCCATATGCTCGACTATTATTATACCGGAGACCCTATCGAGACGATCGTCAAGATTATGCACCGTATGGAGGGATCTTATGCTCTCGGAATCATGTTTCAGGATCACCCAAATGAAATATACGCAGTGCGAAAAGACAGTCCCCTGATTGTGGCGGAAAGTGATCAGGGAAATTTTATGGCATCCGACGCACCGGCGGTCCTGAAGTATACACGTCAGGTATATTTCATTGAAAATGAAGAAATCGTAAAGCTGACCGGGGATTCTCTGAATTTCTACAATATCGATGAGGAGGAACTGGCGAAAGAGCCGACTCGGATCGAATGGGATATCAATGCCGCAGAAAAGGGCGGATATGATTATTTCATGTTAAAAGAGATCTATGAGCAGCCAAAAGCCGTAGCGGATACATTAAATCCCCGCTTAAAAGACGGTGAAATCGTGATCGATGAGCTTGGCATGACAGATGACGACATCAGAAAAATCAAGAAGATCTATATCATTGCCTGCGGATCCGCATATCATACAGGAGTCACTGCCAAATATGTGTTTGAAGGACTTGCCAGGATACCTGTTGAAGTGGACCTTGCCTCTGAATTTCGATATCGGAATCCGATTTTTGAACCGGATACATTCGCTATTATTGTCAGTCAGTCTGGTGAAACCGCAGATTCTCTTGCAGCGCTTCGTGAAGCGAAGGCCCATAACATCAAGACACTCGGAATTGTCAATGTAGTGGGAAGTTCCATTGCAAGAGAGGCGGATAACGTCATGTACACCTGGGCCGGTCCGGAGATCGCAGTGGCAACGACAAAGGCATATAGCACACAGCTGATCGCACAGTATCTGCTGGCATTGAAGTTTGCGAAGGTGAGAGGAACTATCGACGAAGACACATTTTCATCGATGATTGATTCGCTGAAACAGCTTCCGGAGCAGATATCCCTCCTTTTAAGCCACAAGGAAAATGTTCAGAAATTCGCAAACCGTTACCTGGCTTCTGATCATGTGTTTTTCATCGGGAGGGGTATCGACTATGCGATTTCTCTGGAAGGCTCTCTGAAATTAAAGGAGATTTCGTATATTCATTCGGAGGCTTATGCTGCCGGAGAATTAAAGCATGGGACGATCTCGCTCATCGAAGACGGCAGACTGGTGGTCGCTGTTCTGACGCAGCCGGATTTGTATAAGAAGACAATCAGCAATATTCAGGAAGTAAAAACAAGGGGCGCGTTTGTGATGGCAGTGACTACCGCCGGAAATACAGAAGTAGAGAAAGTCGCGGACTACTGTATCTACATTCCGGAGACAAATCCGTATTTTGCGAACTCACTGGCGGTGATTCCTCTTCAGCTGTTTGGCTATTATGTTTCGCTCGGAAAAGGCCTGGATGTTGACAAACCTCGTAATCTTGCAAAATCAGTTACCGTAGAATAAAAAATTATCGCCTTTTTCACGTTTTTTTAAAATGTTCTTCACATATTAAACACAATTTTCACGTATTATAGGACTTGTAAGATACAAGGGACATTACTTTGGATAAAGTCTTTTTAATAGATCGAGAAGAGAGGTAAAGGATTATGAGTGATGAATATAACAACAGTGAAAAAGATAATCAAAATCATGAGAATACAAACAGTAATACAGATGCGGAGCATACGGATTCAACCTATAGCTGGGTGAACCCGAAGATTAACAGCAATGCGAAGGAAAGCGGAACTGCAAATGATGATATGGCAAAGTATGCCTCTGATCATGTGAACAGCCGGACGTCCGGACAGCAAAGTGACAGTAAGCAGGATAAACAGAGAGAATACTACCATATCAACGAAGAAAAACAGACCGAACATAATGAAAAAGATTCAAAAAGCAGGAAAAAAGGGAAAAAAGCCATGAAAGCGAAAAGTAGTGGCCCTAGAAATAATAACAAATCAGCTACGGGAAAACGATGGGCGATGAATATATCCATGGCTTTGGTCTTTGGTCTCGTAGCCGGTTCTGTGATGTACGGAGTCAACTATGTGGGAAACCGTATAAACGGATCTGAATCCAAACAGACGATTCAGAATACGACCGTGGCAACAGAGAAATCAGATGGGGTGACGGCCACATCTTCGCCTGCAAAGGAAGGTACATTTAATGTGGCTGAGGTTGCCAACAGTGCGATGCCTTCCATGGTTGCGATTTCAACAGAGACGGTTGAAAATATTCAGAGTTTCTTCGGAACTTATTCTCAGACTGTTCCTGCCAGCGGCAGTGGTGTGATCGTAGGGGAGAATGACAATGAACTTTTGATTGCCACAAACAATCATGTGGTTCAGGGAGCAAAGAAAGTGTCTGTGGCATTTACTGATGACAGCGCGGTGGAAGCCCAGATTAAAGGGACAGATACAGACAATGATCTGGCAGTCGTGGCTGTAAAGATTTCCGATATTTCGGAAGAAACGAAAAGCAAGATTAAGGTGGCAACTCTTGGCGATTCCGATGAACTGCAGATTGGTGAGAACGTGGTAGCCATCGGAAATGCACTTGGCTATGGCCAGTCTGTGACGAATGGCATTGTCAGTGCAAAGGATCGCACGGTTCAGGCACAGGATGAAGCGGGAAATGCCGATGAATCCAAAGACCTGATCCAGACAGATGCAGCGATCAACCCCGGCAACAGCGGTGGCGCACTGCTGAACATGAAAGGGGAACTGGTCGGAATCAATGAGGCAAAGTATTCAGATACCAGTGTCGAAGGCATGGGATTTGCAATTCCGCTCTCGAAAGCCGAGCCGATTCTGAAAAATCTGATGAATATGCAGACCCGTGACAAAGTTGATGAGAACAATGCTTCTTATCTCGGAATCACAGGAACAGATGTCAGTGCCGATGCCAATCAGGCATATGGTGTACCGGTCGGAGTTGTTGTAGCTGAAGTGGAAGAAAATGGCCCCGCAGACAAAGCCGGCATCAAGAGCAAAGATGTAATTATAGGGTTTGACGACAGAAAGATCACTTCAATGACTGATTTACAATCTGCTCTCGAATATTATGGAAAAAATGAAAAAGTAGAAGTCAAGATTAAGAGAATGGGAGAGGGTGACTATAAAGAACAGAAAGTCACTGTGACTCTCGGAGCAAAATCCGATCAGAAGCAGACGACAGAAGTTCCGGAAAGCCAGCAGGTAAACCCATTTGGAAATAACAGATAAAGAAAAACACTTGTGAAAAGTAGAAGACAGGTTTTCAGTCAGGGGCCTGTCTTTTATTTATATAGGTTGCACGGTTAAACCGTTTCGGATATAATAGGGGAAGAAAGAGAGGATAATATATGTCAGAGGACAAGGATAAGATAAATCTGCCGGCTGATGAAGAGTCGAAGCCTGATGACAGATCAGAGGACCTTGATAACAAAGGCGAACATAGAGAAGAGTTGAAGCCTGAAAAGGCAGATAACGATAAAGACAATAAAGATAAAAAAGATAAAGATAATAAAAAAGATGACGAATATGAAGAGGTCTGCTTCATGTGTCGGAGACCGGAGAGCAAGGCGGGAAAGATGTTTGAACTGCCGGGAAATATTCATATCTGCACGGATTGTATGCAGAAGAGTTTTGACACCATGAATAACGGGAATTATAACGACCTGCTGAACAATCTTCCTCCGAATGTGAGTATGATTGATTTAAGTTCTCTTCAAAATCAGATACCGCCGAAGCAGCGCCCGAAGAAGAAAAAGGAAGCGAAAAAAGAGAAATCTAAGGAGGCTAAGAAGCAGTTTTCAATTGAGAATGTACCGGCGCCGCATAAACTGAAAGCGATGCTGGATGATTATGTGATCGGACAGGAATATGCAAAAAAAGTGATGTCGGTTGCGGTTTACAATCATTATAAACGTGTGTTTTCCTCTGGGGAGGATGGAGTTGAGATTGAGAAATCAAATATGCTGATGATCGGGCCTACCGGTTCCGGTAAGACTTATCTGGTGCAGACACTCGCAAAACTTCTGGATGTGCCTCTGGCTCTTACGGACGCGACATCCCTTACGGAAGCCGGATATATCGGAGATGACATTGAAAGTGTTGTCAGCAAACTTCTTGCGGCAGCCGATAATGATGTGGAACGCGCAGAGCACGGGATTATCTTTATTGATGAGATAGATAAAATTGCAAAGAAGAAAAATACAAATCAGAGAGATGTCAGCGGTGAGGCCGTACAGCAGGGCATGCTGAAACTCCTGGAAGGCAGTGATATCGAAGTGCCTGTTGGTGCTAATTCGAAGAATGCCATGGTTCCGCTGACCACAGTCAACACCAGAAATATCCTGTTTATCTGTGGGGGAGCATTTCCGGATTTGTCAGATATCATTAAGGAAAGGCTGACTAAGACATCGTCAGTGGGATTTCAGGCTGATCTGAAGGATAAGTACGATGATGAGCCGAATCTGGTGTCAAAGGTCATAACAGATGATCTGAGAAGTTACGGTATGATCCCGGAGTTCATTGGCCGTCTCCCGATCATATTTACCCTGGAGGCGCTTTCGGAGGATATGATGGTAGAGATCCTGAAAGAACCGAGAAATGCGATCTTAAAGCAGTATAAGAAACTACTCTCCATGGATGAGGTAAGGCTGACCTTCAGCGATCAGGCGCTTCATGCGATTGCAAAAAAGGCCTTGAAAAGACATACAGGTGCAAGGGCCCTGCGTTCTATTATCGAGGAATTCATGCTGGATATTATGTATGAAATTCCAAAAGATGACAGTATCGGAGAGGTTGTTATTACAAAGGAATATATTGAACATACAGGTGGTCCTCGAATTGTTCTTCGGGGACAGGAGGTTCCTAAAATAGGGATGCAGTAGAAAGGAGCATTTATTATGGCAAACGATTTTTTTGAACATCTCGGAAAGACGCTGACAAATACGGCAAAGAACGTCGGAGAGAAAACGGATGAGTTTATCTCAGTACAGAAGCTTCGCAGCCAGCAGTCGACTCTGGAGGGCAGGGTAGACAAAGACTATAGGCTCATCGGTGAGCTTGTCTATCAAAAGTATGTAGGTGGAGAGCCATACAGTGAAGATGTTGCGGCTGTCTGCAGAGAGATTATGAAGAACCAGAGTGATATTGCAGATCTAAAGGATAAAATTGTCGACAGAAAAGGCCAGACAGTCTGCCCGGTCTGTGGATCGGCAGTTCCCAAAGATGCTGATTACTGTATGAAGTGTGGGTCTCCCATTCCGATGCAGGATGTGGAATACGCCCATTATGAAGAGGCTGAAACCACAGACGAGACTGATACTGCGGACACACAGACCGATACCGCGGATACGGAGTCTGCGGATACCACGGACTCAAAGACTGATGACACTGCTGATGCAGAAAACAGAGCAGGCGGCGAGGCAGACGAAGAAGATTAAGAGGCTGCTATGATTTACATTGCGATTCTTTTCGGTGTGCTCTTTGGTGATTTGGCGATTAAGAGGCATGTGGAGCAAAAGGTCGAGATGGGTGAAGAATATCCCATTTTAGATGGAAGATTTGTCATAAGAAAACTTCATAATGACGGACTGGCTTTCGGCAGACTCTCGGATCACCCCAAATTGATTAAATGGGGTAATCTGGGGATGCTGGGAAGTATTATTCTTTATTTTATCTGGCTTTTGGCACATCCCGGTCAGCGCCTAAAAAAAGCGGGCCTTGGTATGATGATTGGCGGAGGTCTTTCTAATGAGATTGATCGTATTCAAAAAGGTTATGTCACCGATTATGTCAGCATACAAAGCCGCTTTGCAAAAATAAAGAGAATTGTATTTAATATATCCGATTTTTTTATCTTCGCCGGAAGTATCTTGTACATACTGGGAAGTTATAGAAAAAATACGGGAAAGTAAAAGGAGAAAGAGTTTTGAAAGAAAGTAAAAAGGGTATTGTGACAGCAGCGAAGGGCCTGATCGTCGGATCAACCATGATGGTGCCCGGAGTTTCGGGGGGATCGATGGCCATGATTCTGGGTGTTTATGACAGGCTGATTCATTCTGTCAGCTCCTTTTTCGAAGACATTAAGGGAAATATAAAATTTCTTCTTGTGTTCGGAATCCCGGCACTGCTTGGAATGTTTTTATTTGCCAGCCCCCTGGAGTCGCTGATCAATGCGTATGAAAAACCAATGATGTTTTTCTTTATTGGCATTGTACTCGGAGGATGTCCGCTGATTTTCAGAGAAGCGGGAATCGAAAAAGTAACATGGAAAGAAGTCCTGAATCTGGCAATAGGTGCTGTGATTGTGGTGGCTATCTCTTTTCTTCCGAAAAACCTATTCGCGAGTACTACGGGAGGATTCAGCGGATTTATGATTCTGTTTATCGGTGGGATTATTGTCTCAATTGCACTGATTCTGCCCGGAATCAGTGTCACCTATATGCTTCTGGTTCTTGGAATATATAAGGGTGTCCTGCAGGCCGTTGGGAATATCAATATACCTTATCTGCTTCCGCTGGCCGTGGGCTTAATTGCAGGTATCATCTTCCTGACAAAAGCTCTGGAGACTGCTATGAAACGCTTTCCGAAACCGACGTATATGATTATCCTTGGATTCGTCCTCGGATCAGTGGGACAGGTATTTCCGGGAGTGCCTACGGGGATTGAGATCCCTATCTGTCTGCTGCTTGGCATTGCCGGGTTTGTAATCATCTATTTTCTTTCAAAGCTGGAAGAGCAGAAAACGAAAGAACTAGAGTCAGACACGGCAAATGCTTTATACTAACTAATTCATATAAAAATAAGAAATATATTTTATTGTTTGAGTTCCCGATTTGAGAGAATCCGGGAACTCAAAAAATCTGCAGAGACGAAAAAAGTTGTTGACTTTTGTCCTGTGTTCTGGTATTATACTATTTGCGGGTACAAAAACCCTAACAGAATAATGAGCAGGAATGGCGGAATTGGCAGACGCGCAGGCTTCAGGTGCCTGTGGTAGCAATACTGTGAGGGTTCAAGTCCCTTTTCCTGCATCTTTTAAAATCACCGTGTATGCGGTGCTTTTTATTTCTATGAGAAGTGTTATCTCACAAATTTTGCCCAAATCAAATTAATATTTATCTTGCAATCAATCCGTGAAGTGTGATAAACTCTGTAAGATTAGTTAAACGTACGTACGAATCTATTCTTAACATGGTAATGGCAGAGAAAGGATTAGGACAGAGACATGAAAACATTTCTGATTTTAGAAGACGGACATGTATTTTCGGGCACAGGCATAGGATCCCCAAAGGAGGTAATCAGCGAGATTGTTTTCAACACGTCGATGACAGGTTACCAGGAGATACTGACAGATCCTTCGTATGCAGGTCAGGCGGTGTGTATGACGTATCCGCTGATTGGCAATTATGGCATCTGTTATGAGGATCAGCAGTCGAAGAAGCCATGGCCGGATGCATTTATCGTGAAGGAGTTATCCAGGGTTCCCAGCAACTTCCGATCGCAGAATTCGATTCAGGATTATCTGAAACATTATGATATTCCCGGAATTGAGGGAATTGATACCCGGGCATTGGCAAAAGTCCTTCGGGAAAATGGCACAATGAACGGAATGATTACAACAAATTCTGATTTTAATCTCAATCAAATTATTTCCAAATTAAAAACCTATAAAAATGAATATCCGGTAAAAAAAGTGACTTGTCCCGAAAAACATGTTTTGAAGGGAACAGGTCTTAAAGTTGCGCTTATGGACTTTGGAGTAAAGCGAAATATCGTTGATTCTCTTCAGAAACTTGGTTGTGAGGTGACGATTTACCCCGCATCTACGAGTGCAGAAGAAATTTTTGCAGGCAAACCGGATGGAATTATGTTGTCTAACGGTCCGGGAGATCCCAGAGAATGCACAGGGATTATCTGTGAGATCAGAAAGATATATGATTCAGGGATACCTGTGTTTGCGATCTGTCTGGGACATCAGCTTATGGCTCTGGCGGCAGGGCTTGGCGTGCGGAAGATGAAATATGGACATCGGGGAGCCAACCATCCAGTCAGAGAACAGGATACAGGGCGTGTTTATATCACATCGCAGAACCATGGGTATGTGATAGATTCGAATTCCATGAATACAAAAATTGCTGTTGCCTCATTCGTAAATGTCAATGACGAGAGCATAGAGGGTTTGAAATATGTGGACCGGAATATATTCACAATACAGTTTCATCCGGAAGCAGGTCCGGGGCCCCGCGATGCCGGATATTTGTTTCATATGTTCATAAAAATGATGGGAGGACAAAACGATGCCGAAAAGACAAGATATTAAAAAGGTGCTTGTGATTGGATCCGGGCCAATTGTGATCGGTCAGGCAGCAGAATTCGACTATGCAGGGACCCAGGGATGTCGCGCTTTAAGGGAAGAAGGTGTGGAAGTTGTACTGTTAAATTCGAATCCCGCAACGATTATGACGGACAGCAGGATTGCTGATCATGTATACATAGAACCACTGACAGCCGATGTAGTAGAAGAACTGATTAAAAAAGAGCATCCGGACAGCGTTCTGCCGACTCTCGGGGGACAGGCAGGCTTAAATCTCGCAATGGAACTTGAGGAGAAGGGAATCTTAAAGAAACATCATGTACGACTGATTGGAACTACACCGCTCACAATCAGAAAAGCAGAAGATCGTCAGCAATTTAAGAGTACGATGGATAAAATCAAAGAACCAACAGCGGATTCACTTGTGGTGCATGATGTGCCATCAGGTATCCGGTTTGCAGGGAAAACCGGATATCCGGTCGTGATGCGTCCGGCTTATACGCTGGGAGGAAGCGGCGGCGGAATTGCGAAAAATGAAGAAGAATTAACTGAAATCCTTACAAATGGCCTAAGACTTTCACGCGTACATGAAGTACTGGTGGAGCACTGTATCTCGGGCTGGAAAGAAATCGAATACGAAGTGATGCGCGACGGGGCGGGAAACTGTATCTCGGTCTGCAATATGGAAAATATAGACCCTGTGGGTGTGCATACAGGGGACAGTATCGTGGTGGCTCCAAGTCAGACCCTGGCTGACAGAGAATACCAGATGCTTCGGAGATCCGCGATGAACATCATCGAAGAACTGAATATTACGGGGGGATGTAACGTACAGTATGCCTTGAACCCGGAAAGCTTTGAATATTGTGTGATTGAGGTGAATCCCAGAGTGAGCCGATCCTCTGCACTTGCTTCAAAAGCTACAGGATATCCCATTGCCAGAGTGGCAGCTAAAATTGCCCTTGGTTATACGCTGGATGAAATCCCGAATATGATCACAGGGATTACAAAGGCGAGCTTTGAACCGGCGCTTGACTACTGTGTGGTTAAGATGCCGAGGCTTCCCTTTGATAAGTTCACCGGCGCGAAGCGAAGTCTGACAACTCAGATGAAAGCGACCGGGGAAGTGATGAGTATCTGCGATAATTTTGAAGGCGCACTCATGAAAGCGATCCGTTCGCTGGAGCAGCATGTGGATTCATTGCTTTCCTATGATTTTACTGCACTGTCAGCGGATGAATTGGAGGAGGCACTGCATACTGTGGATGATGTACGCATCTGGCGGATTGCCGAATCGCTTAGAAAAGGCATCTCTTACGCCAGGATCCATGAGATCACAAAAATCGATCTCTGGTTTATTGATAAAATTGCCAGACTGGTGGAGATGGAAGTGGATCTTCGAAAGAAGAAATTAAACGAGGCTTTACTGAGGGAGGCGAAAAGACTCGAATTCCCGGATTCGGTGATTGCAGGGCTTACGGGTAGAAGTGAAGCTGATATAAAAGCACTTCGTAAAGAGTATCAGATTCAGGCGTCCTTTCAGATCGTAGATACCTGTGCAGCTGAATTCGAAGCACAGACTCCTTATTATTATTCTATATATGAAGGTGAAAATGAGGCCATTTGCACCGAAAGGAAGAAAAAGGTTCTGATTCTCGGATCAGGGCCGATCCGTATCGGACAGGGGATTGAATTCGACTACTGCAGCGTGCATGCCACATGGTCCTTTAAAAAAGCAGGATATGAAACGATTATTATTAATAATAATCCGGAAACTGTGAGCACAGATTTCGATATCGCGGATAAGCTGTATTTTGAACCCCTTACACCTGAGGACGTGGAAAATGTTGTAGATATAGAGAAGCCCGACGGAGCGATTGTACAGTTTGGCGGGCAGACAGCTATTAAGCTAACAGAGTCACTGATACAGATGGGAGTGAAGATCTTCGGTACGTCTGCTGAAGACGTGGACGCCGCTGAAGACCGGAAACTGTTTGATCAGATATTGGAACAATGTGAAATTCCAAGGCCTGAGGGGAGAACCGTATTCACCGCCAAAGAGGCAAAGGAAGCTGCTGACAGCCTTGGTTATCCGGTTTTGGTGCGTCCGTCTTATGTTCTCGGGGGACAGGGTATGCAGATTGCCATCCATGATGCGGATGTGGAACAGTATATCGGAGTTATCAGCCAGTTTGCGCAGAAACACCCGATTCTTGTGGATAAGTATCTTCGGGGGACAGAACTTGAAGTCGATGCGGTATGTGACGGTAATGATATTCTGATTCCGGGAATTATGGAACATATCGAGAGGTCGGGGATACATTCCGGAGACAGTATATCGGTATATCCCACGCGGAGTATCAGTCAGAATACGAAGAAAGTAATTATAGATTATACCAGACGTCTTGCACGATCTCTGCATGTGATCGGACTGATCAATATTCAGTTTATCGTGGTTGGCGAAAAAGTTTATGTAATAGAAGTAAATCCTCGTTCTTCGAGGACAGTGCCATATATCAGCAAAGTGACCGGGATTCCAATTGTCGATCTTGCCGTTTCTGTTATAACAGGCAAAACAATCCGGGAGATGGGATATACACCGGGGCTTGCGCCCGAGATGAAATATATCGCCATAAAAATGCCGGTATTTTCATTTGAAAAAATACGTGGCGCAGATATTGGCCTTGGACCGGAGATGAAATCCACGGGAGAATGCCTTGGCATATCTGAAGATTTCCATGAGGCGCTTTACAAGGCGTTTCTCGGGGCGGGCATGGATATTCCGAAATACAAAAGGATGATTATGACGGTAAATGACGAGGATAAGGAAGATCTGGCGCCGATTGCAAGACGCTTTGAAGCACTTGGATATACTATCTATGCGACGAGAGGCACTGCAGAAATTCTGCAGAAAAATAATATCAGAGCGATAAAAATCAACAAGCTTGAGGAGCCTTCTCCAAATCTGATGGATCTGGTCCTCGGGCATGAGATTGATCTGATCATAGATACCCCCGAAAGAGGTTTTGAACACGCGAAAGACGGGTTTCTTATCAGGAGAAATGCTATTGAGACGGGAGTCCATGTGCTTACATCTATCGATACGGCAAGAGCATTGGTGAGCAGTATGGAAAATGCCGGTAACAGAAAGCCAGGGGTTATTGATATAGCCGGTGAGTAAAGCATAAGTCATTCGTTTTTTCTTGTGTCTGCTTGTTTTTCGCCCATAGATGACATATAATTATGAGAGAAAGCGGCCCGAATAGGGTGGCAAAAAATCTAAGTGAGGTTTAGACATGAATTTAATCGAATGGTTGAAGGTGATCCTTTTGGGGATTGTAGAAGGCATCACAGAGTGGCTCCCCATCAGTAGTACCGGACATCTGATTCTGGTGGATGAGTTTGTTAAGCTGCGTCAGAGTCCGGCGTTTATGGAAATGTTTAATGTTGTGATTCAGCTGGGGGCGATACTGGCCGTTGTAGTAATCTATTTTGAAAGACTATGGCCATTTCACACGAAGAAAAAAGCTCCGGAGAAGCCGGTATTTGCCAATCCGAGTGACAACAGGGCACTGGCTGCATGCCAGAATTTTATGACGAACTATTTTTATATGGATAAAATTGTACTGTGGCTTAAGATTGTGGCAGCGTGTCTGCCGGCGATGATTATCGGTCTGCCTCTGGATGACTGGATGGAAGAGCATCTTCACAACTATTTTGTTGTGGCTTTGATGCTGATTATCTATGGCGTTTTATTTATTGTGATTGAAAATTATAATAAGAAGAGGACGCCGCGTATTCACCGTGTCCGCGATCTTACGTTTAAGGATGCACTGATGATCGGACTGTTTCAGGTATTATCTCTAATCCCCGGAACTTCCCGCTCGGGTGCAACGATTATTGGAGGCATTCTGATCGGTACGTCCAGAGAGACTGCCGCGGAATTCACATTTTTCCTGGCTATTCCCGTTATGTTTGGAGCAAGTTTCATCAAACTTCTGAAGTTTGGACTGGCATTTACCGGAACAGAGGCGGCGGTATTAATTGTGGGAATGGTGACTGCCTTCATAATCTCTGTGCTTGCGATTAAATTTTTAATGGAATACATAAAGAAACATGATTTCAAAGTATTTGGCTGGTATCGGATCGTACTTGGTGTGGTTGTACTTTTGTATTTTGGCCTGAAAGCGAGGGTTTGATGAAAGAGACGATTGCAACAATTCCCCTGATGGATGCCTTTTCCGCGCAGGATGAGTGCCCTTTCTGCTATCTGGAAAGGGAGGCGGAACAGCATGCGATATCCTTTATCATGGGATCCGCATATATGGAAGATGATATCCGGATGGAGACGGATAAAATCGGTTTCTGCCGTCATCATTATAAGATGATGTACGATTACGGAAACCGGCTTGGAAGTGCGCTGATATTAGAAACCCATCTGAAGAAGGTGAATCAGGAATTAGAGGAACAGACTGCGGCGTTTAAACCGGGCAGAAAGCCCCCCATATTCGGTAGAAAAAAGGCAGAGCAGGCAAATGCAGAATCGAAGAGTAGCCTGTCAGCATGGATTGACGATAAAGAAGGCTCCTGCTTTGTCTGTGATCATTTCAAAAGCAATTATCAGAGGTATCTGGACACCTTCTTTGATATGTATAAGAAAAACCCTGAATTTAAGAAAATGTTTGAGAACAGCAGGGGATTTTGCCTGCCGCATTTCAGGGATCTTGTGGAGACAGCCGAAAAGAAGCTGAACCAGAAGCAGAAAGAGGAATTCTATCCAATTCTGTTCCGGCTTATGAAGACCAATATGAGACGGCTGGAGGAGGAAGTATCCTGGTTTGTTGACAAAAATGATTACCGAAATAAGGACGCAGAGTGGGGTACATCGAAGGATAGTATACAAAGGACAATGCAGAAACTGGCCGGAGGATATCCGGCAGATCCGGTATTTAAGACGGATCCCTGATCAATATCACAGAATAACTAAGACAATTTCCAGAATTTTCACCACGATACCGCAATTCTCTTGACTATATACGTGCTTATGATACAATAGATGTGTGCGCCAAAAAAGGTGTATATATAAAGGTAGAAGGTATATCCTGGAAAAAACTGGAAATACTTTACTATAAAAATTATTCACATTACATTTAGGAGGAAAAGTAAATATGGCAAAATGGGTTTATATGTTTACTGAAGGTAATGCGTCTATGAGAAACCTACTTGGTGGAAAAGGTGCGGGCCTTGCAGAAATGACAAACCTGGGGCTTCCGGTTCCACAGGGTTTTACCATTACAACGGAAGCATGCACGCAGTATTACGAAGATGGTGAGAAGATCAACGATGAGATCATGGATCAGATCATGAGCTCGATCGCTAAGATGGAAGAGATCACAGGAAAGAAGTTCGCCGATAAGGAGAACCCACTTTTGGTTTCTGTACGTTCAGGAGCAAGAGCTTCTATGCCGGGTATGATGGACACCATCTTAAACCTCGGCTTAAATGAAGAGGTAGTCGAAATACTTGGAGAGAAATCAGGCAACCCGCGCTGGGCATGGGACTGTTACAGAAGATTTATTCAGATGTACTCCGATGTTGTCATGGAAGTCGGGAAAAAGTATTTCGAAGGACTCATCGACCAGATGAAAGAGAAAAAAGGCGTGAAGCAGGATGTCGAGCTGACTGCAGATGACTTAAAGGAATTGTCAGGACAGTTTAAGGACGAATACAAAAAGGTTCTGGGTGAGGACTTTCCGACGGATCCGAAAGATCAGCTGGTTGGAGCAATCAAAGCAGTATTCCGTTCCTGGGACAACCCGAGAGCCAACGTTTACCGCCGCGACAATGATATCCCGTATTCATGGGGAACGGCAGTCAATGTCCAGATGATGGCATTTGGTAACATGGGTGATACCTCAGGTACCGGTGTTGCGTTTACACGTGATCCTGCCACAGGTGAGAAGAAGCTTATGGGTGAATTCCTCATGAACGCACAGGGCGAGGATGTTGTTGCCGGTGTTCGTACTCCGAATAAGATTGATCATCTGAAAGATATTATGCCGGAAGTTTATGATCAGTTTGTAGACATCTGCCATACGCTGGAAGATCACTACAGAGATATGCAGGATATGGAATTCACAATTGAGGATAAGAAACTTTATATGCTGCAGACTCGTAATGGAAAGAGAACGGCACAGGCCGCTCTTAAAATTGCGTGTGACCTGGTAGATGAGGGCAAAATTTCAGAAGAACAGGCTGTTCTGATGATCGATCCGAGAAACCTGGATACACTTCTGCATCCGCAGTTTGATCCGGCTGCACTGAAGACTGCTGTTCCGGTTGGAAAAGCACTTGGCGCTTCCCCGGGAGCCGCATGCGGAAAGATTGTATTCTCAGCTGAGGATGCGAAAGAATGGGCTTCCAGAGGAGAAAAGGTTGTTCTTGTACGTCTTGAGACTTCTCCGGAAGACATCGAAGGTATGAAATCTTCACAGGGTATCCTGACGGTACGAGGCGGTATGACATCACATGCGGCAGTTGTTGCACGTGGTATGGGTACCTGCTGTGTATCCGGCTGTGGCGAGATCACGATGGACGAGAAAAACAAACAGTTTACACTCGCCGGAAAGGTATATCATGAAGGAGATCCAATCTCACTCGATGGATCTACCGGTAATATCTATGGAGGAATCATTCCCACAGTAGATGCCACTATCGCCGGAGAATTCGGAAGAATCATGTCCTGGGCAGACAAATACAGAACCATGAAAGTTCGTACCAATGCCGACACACCGAGAGATGCGATAAAAGCACATGAACTGGGAGCCGAAGGAATTGGCCTCTGCCGTACAGAGCATATGTTCTTCGCAGGTGACAGAATCGAAGCGTTCCGCGAGATGATCTGTTCAGATACCGTGGAAGAAAGAGAAGCTGCACTGGACAAGATTCTTCCTGTACAGCAGAAGGATTTTGAAGAGTTGTATGATGCGCTGGAAGGAAATCCGGTCACCATCCGTTTCCTGGATCCGCCGCTTCATGAGTTTGTTCCTACAGAGGAAGCTGAAATCAAGAAACTGGCTGATGCCAAGGGTAAGACTGTAGAGCAGGTTAAAGCAATTATCAGTACTCTGCATGAAGTCAACCCGATGATGGGGCACCGTGGCTGTCGTCTTACGGTTACCTATCCGGAAATTGGTGTCATGCAGACAAAAGCTGTAATCCGTGCTGCACTGAATGTTAAGAAGAAACATCCGGATTGGACGATCTGCCCGGAGATCATGATTCCCCTGGTTGGGGATATCAAAGAGCTGAAGTTCGTCAAAAAGACCGTTGTTGATACCGCGGATGCTGAAATTAAGGCTTCCGGAGTTGATCTCGACTATGAAGTGGGAACGATGATTGAGGTTCCAAGAGCTGCACTTACAGCAGATGAAATCGCAAAAGAAGCAGATTTCTTCTGCTTTGGAACGAATGACCTGACACAGATGACTTTCGGGTTCTCACGTGATGATGCAGGTAAATTCCTGAATTCTTATTACGATGCGAAGATCTTTGAGAGTGATCCGTTCGCAAGACTTGATCAGGACGGTGTCGGCAAGTTGATGGATATGGCTGTCAAACTGGGAAGACCGGTGAATAAAGATCTGCATATCGGAATCTGTGGCGAGCATGGCGGAGATCCGACATCGGTTGAGTTCTGCTACAGACTGGGACTTGACTATGTTTCCTGCTCACCGTTCCGTGTACCGATCGCAAGACTGGCAGCGGCACAGGCTGCAATTAAGAATAAGAAGAACTAAAAAAGCATAAAGTTATGACCTAACAGGGAAGAGGAAGATGTGAAGCTGCATCTTCCTCTTTTTAATAATGCTGCTTTTCTATAAAGTAAAAAGTAATTCAATACAGAATCCCTTTCCTATAGTTGATTTCGGATCGACTCGCACATTAATACAGAGGGCTTCTGCATATTTTTTGACAAGGTACAATCCCATTCCGGTTGCTTTCTGCCTGTCAGGGTGATTTCCTGTAAAGCCCTTATCGAAGATAAATGGAGCATCCTCCGGCGGAATCCCCCTTCCATTATCTTTTACCAGGAGATGGATCTTATCACTATCCTGCCATGTTGCAATAATCACTTCACCTTTTTTAAAATCCGCATACTTCAGTGCATTGTTTACCAGCTGGGAAATCATAAACTTTAAAACTTTTGGGTCTGATGAAACCATAAGCGGCTGCAAGTTCAGATGCATGGTGATATCGTGTTCTCTGGCGAGAAAATTATATTCTTCGACGGTTTCGCGGACACAGAGATCTAGGCGAAACTTCGTGAACTTGTATTCCTTGTGTTCTGCCTGCAGGCGTGCATAATATAGAATAAGGTCTACATTGTCGTTTAACTGCTGCTGCACACGATTCATCCTGGAGTAAACATAAGAACTCATCTCTTCTTTGTGATTACTTAATACCAGGGTGGAAAGTGCGAGAGGAGTTTTAATTTCATGTACCCAGCTCTCGATAAACTCTCTATAAGAAATCAGTTCTATTTCTTTTTCATTCATTTGCGACGCCTGAAGGTTCAATTTATCGTACAGGAATTCAATCTGTTTTTCCCATTGGGGTCCAATGATATGTATGAGTTCTGCTTCGGTCGTTTCACCTGGCATTTCCAGAAAGTTTTCGAAGGCTTCAGATATCCTGCGGTGATGCCTCTCATCTAGTATTACGGAAAATGCAAGTACCGTCAGTGAAAAGAGAATGATCAGCGGACCGACACTTTTGACGGCGGATGGCTGCAGCAGCCAGATGAAAAAGAAAAGCATCAGGTCAATACATAAGAGCAATATCGCAAAGGATACGCTCCCTTCGATCAGACGTTTCATAGGGCCTTTACCTCCAGACAATAGCCTTGTCCGCGAATCGTCCGTATCATTTGACCAAGGCCGATTTCCGACAGGTTTTTTCGAAGACGCGTTATATTTACCTGGATGATATTTTCATCGATAAAATCCTCTGTATTCCATACAAAGCGAAAGATTTTGCTTTGTGATACCGTATATGGATGATTTTCCATCAGCAGACGAAGAATCTTCCCTTCGGTTTCTGGTAATATCAGAGACTTTTCAGTCCACACGAGTTTGTATGTATCCGTGTCCAGAGTCAGTGCACCAATCTGTATTATGTTTCGGATTTTCTCATAGGTTTGCAGAAGTCTGTCCACTCGCGCAAGCAGCTTTTGGGGGTGACATGGCTTGGTTAGAAAATCATCGGCTCCTAGCCCAAGTCCGGTCAATTCATCTGAGAGGGTATCTCTCGCTGTCAGGATCAGGATAGGAAATGAAGCTTTGCTTTTCAGTTCTTTGCACAGTTCGTACCCGGATTTGCCGGGGAGATTTATGTCCAGTATTAAGATGTCTGGTGCTGCGTCAAGAACCTCCTGTTCGGCGTCTGCAAAGGAAGAGATACCAGAAACATGGTATCCCTTCCTCTGAAAGGTCAGCAAAAGTTCCTCGCGCAGATAGATATCATCTTCTGCAACAACAACGTTTATCAAGAAGCATTTCTCCTTTCTTCTGTCTCAAGCGCGTATATTTCGCGGTATGCTGTTCTGGTTACGATCTTAATGTAGAGGATTTCTGTTATAATAAATACAGCAAGCACAATCGCTGCAAAGGTTATGACGGTACGTATGGATGTTCCAGGTGGAAATCCTGTAAGGACGGAAAACATTGAATAGATGGCAGCAATACTGCTGATAACTGCCACAACGAGGACCATTGAGAAAAAGACTTTTATCTGTCTTTTCACACTGTCACATAGTTCTTTGGTGCTGGCACCGAGCATGAGAAGTGTCCGATACCGGTGTCTGTTCTGCCTTTGCTGGATCAGGTATTTTAGACCTATGACCGTATTCGCGATCAACAGGAATAAAATTCCAAGATAAATGGTCAGATAGCTTGCTGATACAGTATTAAACAGGTTGCGGCCAATGCCAGACAGATAGCTGTCATAGGTAAGATCCGTCTTGGAAAGGATGCCGTCCATCTTCGTGATTGCCTGCATCAGTCCCATTTGCTCAACTGTTTCATCCTTCAGATTGATGTTTGTGCAGTATGGTTCGGGCTCTTCCGCTAGTGTAGAATACAATGTGTCCGGGACGATCAGTGCATTGGACAGAGTGATCGCACGGTCAGCCACAATATTATCTTGATATAGCCTGGGAAGCAAAGAGTATTTACTGCCATTTATTTGAATAGAAACATCTTTTTTCAGTGCAGCGTTAAGAAGAGCATCTTCCCAGTCGGGCGATGAATATACAGCAGTCTGAGTATGCGAAAGAGATATCCTTTCCTTTCCCATCGCATGCATTAAATCATTATAAGATCCTTCCGCGATTATATAATCAATAGAAAGGTATTTGGCTGCATTGTCTCCTCCCTCTGTTTTACGCAGGGCTTCAGAAAATTCATCGACACTGATTCTGGCATCTGTAGGTGAAAGATAGAGGGGATATGAAGTTTTGATCATGTCCCTGACGTCTTCTTGTTCCAGTATATCATGAATTTCGCTTTCGCTGCCAAAAATTGAAAAGTCCGTAGACCGGGTGTCTGTTGTTCGCTCAAGCCACAGCGATATACCAAAAGAGACACAGGAAAGTGCTACCAGCAGCAGTAGTGAAGATATTGTAATCGCTGTATACTGGTGAATGACATTCTCTTGAATCTGCCGGTTTGTGAAAGTTGTAAGTCTCTTTGCCGTCGGACTTTTCCTGCGGATTCTTTTTCCAAGGAATTCGCCTAGTCCTCGATATAATAAAAAAGTACCAACAATCCCGGACAGCAATAGGAGAAATGTCAGGTAATTCAGATCTTTCAGGTGGAAGAGGCCGAGATAATACGCAAAAAGCAGTAGGACGATACCAAGAATAAAAGTCA
Organism: Eubacterium sp. UBA5416; assembly: GCA_002409525.1. GTDB lineage: Bacteria > Bacillota > Clostridia > Lachnospirales > Lachnospiraceae > Novisyntrophococcus. Next base: position 55,482 of record DHNM01000036.1, read on the forward strand.
CAGTACTTTTTCTATTGGACATTTCAGTTTGCGCTTTTTGAGAATTACCACGTATTAATTCGGCCGGTTCCGTACGGACGAGAGATATGCACAGGATTAACATGGAAAGAAGCTGCACGATGATGTAACCACTGATTGTCCATAGGATGGCTCCGGATGAGAGAGTAAAATGGTGTCCGACGATCCCAAGTCCCACAAGCTTTGCTGTTGCCAGACTGATTACCTCTGTCAGACAAAGAGCCACAGGAAGTCCGATCAGAAGTGAGATCAGGCTATTCCAGAGAGTTTCGCCAAAGAGCATGGAAAACAGTCGTCTGCGTTTCATACCGAGCATCAGATACATGCCAAACTCCGTGCGCCGGTCATCCATCTGATATTTGCATGAAAAATATACCAGAAAGAACACAAAAAATAACGACAGTATGTATACGGCCGGGAGCAGAAGCATGAGTTTGTGTACAGCATCACTTTCAATTGTGGCGAGAAAGCGCATGACATCCTGTTCGCCAAGAGACAGAAGCGTATAAAAAGCAACAATAGCGATAACCAGTGACCCGAAGAATAGACCGTTCCCCTTTCGGTTTTTGGCTGCATTTCGATATACTTGTTTAAAGAACATTTGCACTGCCTCCTCCCAGCTGAGCCATAACCGTCACGATTCTTCCATAGAAGTCTTCTGTGGATTCAGTTTGGGTATTTCGTCGCAGTTCGTGAAAAAGTTTCCCGTCCTGGATAAATAATATACGGGAGCAGTAACTTGCCGCATTGGCATCATGCGTCACCATCATTATGGTTTTGTCCAGATCCCAGTTAAACTCTGCAAGTTTATCCATCAGTGTTTTGGAATTTCTGCTGTCGAGAGCACCGGTAGGTTCGTCTGCAAGCACAAGGTCCGGGTTGGAAATTAGTGCTCTTGCCGCGGCTGTCCGCTGTTTCTGTCCACCGGACATCTGCGATGGAAATTTATCGAGAACATCCGTGATTTCCAGCTTTGAGGCGATCTCTTGTATTTTGTGTTCAGCTTCCCCTTCTGTCATGCCGTGCAGGGAGAGTGGAAGAACGATATTTTCCCGTGCTGTCATATTGTCAAGCAGTTCGAATTCCTGGAATAAGTATCCGATTTCCCTGCCACGATAGTCGGACAGCTGCGTTCCATGAAACTTTGATAATTCCTCTCCGTGCAAGATTATCTTGCCGGAACTCGGAGTAGTCATGGTGGCGATACAATTTAACAGTGTTGTTTTCCCGGAGCCGCTGGCCCCCATAATTCCCAGAAACTCACCCTTTAAAACATCGAAGGTGATTCCACGCAGAGCCTCTGTCTTATTCGAGGCTTTTCCATAAGTCTTACTCAGATTTTTTACTTGTAGAATTCGCTCAGTAGTATCCATTTTTCCTCCTCATGCTATGACTCCCTTGGAGCCACTGCTTTGCATTTTATAATTCAAGTATAAGAGAGAATGAGATAGAAAGCTACTTACAGTTGATGTAAGGTAAAGTGATTGATAAAACATTGAGCTGACTTATTTGTTGGTGATGTATCTCCATAAGGTTGTTCGGCTGATTCCGAGCTTTTTGGCGGCGGCTGTCTGGTTGCCGTCACAGATATGAAGTATATGCCGCACAATGTCCTTATTGATGGCATTCAGGTTTTGATTTAAATTCAGGGTGAAACTGTTCTCGGGAGAAACGGCGTCATTTTCAGTGGGAGAGGGGGAGGGGGCTGTTTTCTTGTGTCCTGAAGCATATAGGACAGACGAGACAAGGCTGGATTCCTCTTCTAACAGTTCCCTGATCGTTTCCACTTTTACGTAGGGAGTGTCTGTCTTTAATACCGCTTCCTTTAGGATACGCTTAAACTGCGTATAATTATAGGGATAATCATAAGTCTCAAGTAGTTTTATGGCCTCATTTTCCAGTCCGACGACCTGCTTTCCCAGTGTACGATCAAGGGTATTAATATAAAGCCCGGCAGAAGGGGCAATATCGTCTTTTCTCTCGCGCATAGGCTTCATGGGAATTACGATAAGGTCCATAGCATTGATATATCGTATGGCGGTATGCAGCATCTCATCCCCGGCCGCGTGGGCACTGGAAAAAATCAGATGATTGCGCACGTGTACATTCGAATCTAAGATCACAGAGAGAAGCTTCTTCTGCCGTTCCTCCGATAACCGATCGATATTGGAGATGTAGATTGTGTTTCCGTTGTCCGTAAGCGGTGACTGATAATGATTGATGATAAAGTTCCAGCTCCTGTCGTTAATAAATGAGCAGTTTATTACATAGAGTGGATGATCCCGAAAATCACTCATCGAGTAATAAAGGAAGGCAGCCCTGTCTTTTCCGGTACCCGGTTCCCCGGTAATCATGATTCCTGTATCTGAGTCTCCGGCTGCCTTTGCATCTTTTATAATTTCCCGGCCCATTTTTGTGTTGCTATAAAAACTGCTGGTGAAATGATCTTCAGCCTCTTTTTTATCCATGATTGTAATACCATATTTGGAGTACGTCAGGGGAATTTTGGATGATGTAAGCTGAAAGATGATAAAAGAGTGTGAGCTATCACCGGATAAAGTGGACTGTACAAAATACATCTGATCTTTCATACGGATGAAAAAAGAATGATTGACAGTCTGAGGAGAAGGTTCAGGCCCGTCTGACAATTTTCCACAGATCAAAGAAGTCTGATCAGCTTCAAAAGTTGAGAAGAGGCATTGACCATTCATATCCAGGACAACGTAATCACTGCTGCTGTTTTTTAACACATGCCGCATAAGCTTTGCATTCTGGTATATCTCAAAATTCCTTTCATATTCGTCTATTGCATGATCAACAGAAGCTTTCAGACTTTCCATACTGGAGGTCAAAAGTATCGGTGTGATTCCGATCATTTTTGCATAATCATAGGGAACAGTATCGCAGATTACAGTTTCATAGTCCAGTTTTTTCAACTTATCCAGGAGCACGGTGGCTTCTGACGAAGTACTGATAGAGAAAATGTCAATCGGAGTTTGAAGCAGATCGCATAAAGTCTGCGCGATGTCAGTAAGGGAGCGAAATCCGATAAATGCAAAACGGGTATGGGTCTGCTGTGCCATTTTGATACACCGGAGTACATCATAATAATCAATTTTAATATCAGTAACCGGAATCGGTACCGATTTAGAAATCATAGCGGCGGTATTCGCCCGCGAGATAATCAGATCGTATTCCATAAAATATTCTTTTGCAATAGCCACGCCTTTTTCCATATTTCCAAACATAGCGGTTAATTTTATATCCTGTCTCAGCTCTCCATATTGTCTCATCAGGGCTGCGAGTCCTTCATAGGGAGCAATTCCCAATATTTTGATTTTTTTGTCCATATATCCCTCCGAATTGTTTCAAAATTAAACATATTATAAATGGAAAGAGTTGAAAAGTAAAGAATATTTCTTTATGATTATAAGTGAAAGGATAAAAGTGTTTCAAAAGTGAATAGCAAACAGACGCAGCCGGTTTGTGTGCATTTCACTGGAAGAAAACGGGCACACTATGAATTATGATGTATGAGAGAAAATGAAAGTCAGGAGGATATATGTGATGAAAGAATTTTCGTTACCTTATGGAAAGGGGACATTGAAAGCGGAGATAGAAGAGGATCATCTGGCAGGAGTTCTGCAGTCGGAGCTTCATAGTTATCAGGCACCTGAGAGTGGAGCACAGCTTGTACAGGATGCACTGGAACATCCGATCGGTACACCAAGACTTTGTGCTATGGCGGAAGGAAAGAAGAAGATTGTGGTCATTTCATCGGACCATACCAGGCCGGTTCCGAGTCATATTATTATGCCACTGCTTCTTGCGGAGATCAGAAAAGGAAATCCGGATGCGGATATCACCATTTTGGTTTCCACAGGACTTCACAGAGGGACAACCAAAGATGAATTGAGATCGAAATATGGTTCCGATATTGTTGACCATGAAAAGATTGTTGTTCATGACTGCGATGACAAGGATAACATGGTATATATCGGAAAGCTCCCGTCCGGTGGAAATATCATCTTAAACAGACTGGCTGTAGAGGCAGATCTGCTTGTGGCGGAAGGATTTATTGAACCGCATTTCTTTGCCGGATTTTCAGGCGGAAGAAAGAGTGTGCTTCCCGGTGTTGCAAGCCGTGAAACTGTGATGTATAACCATAATTCCGGTTTTATAGCAGATCCGCATGCCAGAACAGGTGTTATCGAAGGAAATCCGATACACAAAGATATGTTGTATGCGGCGAGAGCGGCAAGACTGGACTTTATTATCAATGTTGTGATTGATTCAAAACATGATCCGATTTATGCGGTGGCCGGTGACTGTGATCTTGCGCATATACAGGGACGTGAGTTCCTCGCATCCAAATGCCAGGTAGATGCGGTTCCCGCAGATATTGTAATCTCGACAAACGGCGGATATCCACTGGATCAGAACATGTATCAGTCAGTGAAAGGGATGACAGCAGCTGAGGCAACGGTCAAAGAAGGCGGAGTGATTATCATGCTGTCAAAGGCCGAAGACGGAGACGGCGGAAAATCATTTCACGAGACATTCCGCGATGAGAGGGATCTAAACCGCATGATGCAGACCTTCCTTGACAGAAAGCCAGAGGAGACGATTGTTGATCAGTGGCAGTCCCAGATTTTTGCAAGACTTCTGTTGAAAGCAACGGTTATCTTTGTTTCATCCTGTGATGACCGGCTGGTTGATGATCTTCATATGATTCCGGCACACAGTATGGAAGAGGCTATGGAAAAGGCCAAATCTATCGTTACAAAAGAGGACTATCAGGTTACCGTTATTCCGGACGGTGTATCTGTAATTGTCAAAGAATAAAACCGCGGGGAGGATACCAATGAAATTTGTACTAATTCCGGATTCTTTTAAGGGAACTTTAAGTTCAACCCAGATTTGTGAGATACTTAGTGAAAACATCGAGAAACATTTTCCCGGAAGTGAAATTGTTTCGATTCCCGTTGCGGATGGCGGTGAAGGCTCGGTAGATGCATTTATTACGGCTGTCGGCGGAGAAAAGATTTCCATGAAAGTTAAAAATCCTTATTTTGAAGATATGGATTCCTATTACGGCCTGATCGAAGACGGACAGACAGCTGTGATTGAGATGGCTTCCTGTGCGGGGCTTCCTCTGGTTGAGGGAAGAGAAGATCCCAGACGTACGACTACCTATGGTGTCGGACAGTTAATGATGGCTGCCGTCGGGCGGGGAGTTAAAAGAATAATCGTAGGTCTCGGGGGTTCCAGTACCAACGATGGTGCCTGCGGTGCTGCCGCCGCCTGCGGGGCGAAGTTCTTTGACGCGGATCAAAGAGAGTTTGTGCCGGTTGGAGGAACCCTGTCTGATATTAAGAACATAGATCTTTCCGGAATGAATCAGGCTCTAAAAAATGTAGAGATTGTTGCGATGTGTGACATTGACAATCCGATGTATGGCCCCACGGGGGCGGCTTATATTTTTGGCCCTCAGAAAGGTGCTGATGAAAAGATGGTGTCCGAACTGGATCAGGGGCTGGTAAATCTCGCCGGGGTCATAGAGGAGACAATAGGAAAGGATATCAGTCAGATTCCGGGATCAGGAGCAGCAGGAGCCATGGGTGCGGGAATGATTGCATTTTGGAGTGCCGGGCTGCAGATGGGAATTCAGACTGTTCTGGACACGGTAAATTTTGACGACCTGATTTCAGATGCCGATTATATCATAACGGGTGAAGGTAAATTGGATTCACAGAGCCTGAGGGGAAAAGTTGTGATTGGAATCGCCGGAAGGGCTAAGAAACAAAAGAAACATGTAATTGCGGTCGTTGGCGGAGCGGATGACAATGAAATCGGGGAAGTCTATGATATGGGAGTTACAGCTGTTTTTCCGATTAATCGGTTGCCCTTAGATTTTTCGGTCAGCAGAAAACAGAGCAAAGAGAACCTTGCATATACAGTCGACAATATACTAAGACTGATAAAAGCAGACGTATGATGAGACACAAGGAGGAAATTCACTTATGAAGATTCTGCAGACGATAAAGAAGATCCCCGGAGGGCTGATGATTGTACCGTTGCTTCTGGGTGCGATTATCAATACTATTTCCGGTGGAAAAATCTGGGAGATGTTTGATGGAACCTTTACTACCTACTTATGGAAAGATGGCGCTATGCCCATTCTGGCTGCATTTATATTCTGTAACGCCACATCCATTAATTTTAAAAGTGCCGGTGTCACGATCTATAAAGGTGTTGTAATCACGGCTGTAAAAGTCGGACTCGGTAT
>DHNM01000051.1 GCA_002409525.1 Eubacterium sp. UBA5416
GAGGCGCAGGCAGTTTATGAGAATGAGAATGCACTTCAGAAAGATGTAGATGAAGCAGCTCATACACTTGCCACAGAACTGTCAGAGGTGAGGATTCTTGGTGATGTCAATCATGACGGACAGGTAGATACCTTAGATGCCGCAGATCTTTTAAAAGTGAGTGCGGAAATAGAAGAAGTGGATGAATCTAGCAGCAATGCAGGAGATGTAAATAAAGATGGTGTAACAGACACAGGTGATGCTGTTAAGATCCTGAAATACGCATCAGAAATCATTGAAACCTTTTAATAGGTTATAAGAAAACTGGTATGTCGGTCATAGTTAGAGCGAAAGGTAGAGTGAAGATATGATTGAGGAGAGCAAAGCCGGAAAGAAGAAAGAAAACTTGATGAAGAGATTGTTGTATTTTGCAGTGGCAGTGGGATTGATATTGCTATTTGTACAAAGTATATTTTCAACACCGGATAGAGTTTTGGCTGCAGACATAACGCAGTTTCCTGAACATGTGCAGATTGCATCCATAGATTTTTCGAATGTTATGTCTCTTGATAATTTGCCGGAAAAGTGGTCTCTTTCTTCAGGGAAAGGAAGGACAATACTGGAGAAGGAGGAAAGCGGAAACACAGTGCTGAAAATGCAACGAACAGAAGGGGGGAATGAGACGGCGTTAACAGCCGACGGACTTGGAATCAACGAAAAGGATTTCCGCTATGTATCAGTGGAAACAAAAATGAAGCTGGGAACAGAAGAGCATGCAAACCAGTTTTCAGTCCCATATCTGTCAGATAAATCAGGAAAAAACGCTTATACACTTTTAGTAGAAGATTCCTGGGATCAGTATAAATCCCATGTAACAGATTCTTCTCATAAATTAAATGCTGGAAGTGTATCTCTGGGGCAATGGCAGGATGTGCGCATGGATATTGATATGGTGACGGATACATTCCGAGTTGCGATAGACGGAAACTATGAACTAGTGGGAGATAATGCAAGGGAAAAAGTAGATAATCTGGATCAGTTGAAATTTTATGCAGATAGTTGGAACACTGGTACAATTTATATTCAGTCGGTGGATGTGACAGCACAGAAAGAGCGGAAGGAGTCAGCTGATTTTTATGTAAGTGACAACGGGGATGACGAAGCGGACGGACAATCACCGGAAAGTGCCTGGAAGACAATTGAAAGAGTCAACCAGGAACATTTCATTCCGGGTGATCAGATTTTGTTTGAGCGTGGAGGTGTGTGGGAGGATCAGACACTTCAGCCACAGGGAAGCGGGACAGCCGATGCAAAGATTCATATTGGCAGTTATGGAAGCGGAGAATTTCCGCGTATTTCCACTAATGGTAAGAGGGCAGACGGTCTGTACTTGTGTAATCAGCAATACTGGGAAATCAGTGAATTAGATATATCCAATACCGTTGAGGAATTTAAATTTGTTACAGACGGAGAGATCCCAACCGGAAATATTTCAGAGAGAGAATCAACAGAAGGAGAGAAACTTGGAGATTATCGGGGAATTCATGTTGCAGGAAGAGATGTAACAGACCTGAAAGGGTTTTATCTTCATGATCTAAAGGTTCATGATGTGACTGGACATGTTGCTTGGATAGGAGACACAGGGCTCAGTGACAGTGGCATTGTGAACAATGGAGGATTAGATGGCTCAAAGCGAACAGGCGGGGTGCTTTTCGAATGCCTCTCACCGACAGGAAAGCAGCCGACTCAATTTAGCGATGTTCTGATTGAAAAGAGTGAATTTATCAATAACTCTTTTTGTGGTATTACCTTCAAGCAGTGGCATGGAAGCGGAGATCAGTATGCTAAAAGTCCCGGTTGGGATTGCAGAAGCGAAAGCGGTGGTGCGCCTGATTATGTAGATGACAACTGGTATCCGCACAGTAATATTACTATTCAGGATAACTATATCAATCAGGGGGAATCTCCATATGCCTGTGATGGAATTTATCTCACTGCATCCCGGGATTCAGTGATACAGAGAAATGTATTGGAGCATATTGGTACTTGTGGTATTGAATTGTATTTTGCAGACAATGTTGCGGTACAGTATAATGAAGTCAGTGATGTGGTGAAAAAGAGTGGTGGAGGAGATGATAATGCAATTGACCCTGACTGGCGAGTGACAAATGCATTGATTCAGTACAATTATATTCATGATGCAGGAGAGGGACTTTTACTTTGCGGTGTCCAGTTCAATAGCGGTATAATTCGATATAATCTGTTAAAGGATTGTACGAGAAGTTATATTCACTATTCTATGGGAAGCGGTTACTTTGAAATCTATAATAATGCTTTCTATCGCAGTGCTGATGGAGACGGAACAAACGAATTCGACCCATGGGGAGGCGGAACAGCGGCCTACTTTAATAATGTGTTTTACGATGGAAAAGGTACCGGATTTAATTTTAGTGAAGGAAACAGTTTCTCTTATGATAATAATGCGTATTATGGGACTCCGGCAACGAGTAAAGACAAAAATCCGATTCTGCTGACGGAAGATCCGTTCGAAGGGTCAGCACCTTCTATGGAACGTAAAGGCAGTTCTGAGACCGGAGTCCTTCTGGAGACAAATGGTCTGGTGCCAAAAGCGGATTCTCCATTGATTGCGTCTGGGGTCACAAGCGATCCTAATGGTATCAGCATAGATGACGGAATGAAAGAAAAGGGAATAAAATTTAATTTTACTCCACTAGCCAAAGCAGATGAGGATAATCTGGGGCATTGTATTTTCTTTGATCGTATGTCCTACCCTGTTTTTGAAAAAACAGGAACAGATGCTACCTTTGACACAGAAAAGACTCAGCAGGCAGTGGAAGGGACCGCCCCGACTATTGGGCTTTTCGAAGTTCCGCTAGACAAAGATACGGTCATTCTGCGAGGAAAGATCATTGATGGCTTAAACCCGGCCGAGGGTCTGAAGGTAGAAGTTACGGTGGGTGATAATAAAATAGAGACAGAGACAAATGGCTCTGGCAGATATAATATAAACGAGGGATTAAAAGCCGGAAAAGCCTCGATTTCCGTGAAACAAGATGGAAGTGAAGTCGTAAATGACAGCGTGAAACTGGAAGGGGGTAAAGTAAACGAATATAATATTACCCTGCCGCTTTCGCCAATGCCCGAAACATATAAATATAAAATAGTTGAAGAATCATTTGAAGAACAGACATCTCCGGAAAACTTTGGATTTAGTGCCGGAGCCGGGATCAGAAATGGCAGACTGGCAATTACCAAAGACATGAATAATGCTGAAAGCGCGGTAAAAAGATTCGATACAGAGGTTACGGCTCAGGAGGCAGTGGATTTCAGTTTTGACTGGGCTTGTGAGTATGCGGACAAGATGGGATTTGAATTTCGAGATGACTATGGAAGGCTGTTGTTTGCAGTGTGTGCGGCCCCTCAGAAAGACGAACTCAGGACTTCAACGACAGGTGAGTCAGTAGATGATGAAAAAGCTGCGGATAAGGCAGAACCAACTTGGAGTTCGGTTCCCCTTGATACTTCAAAAATCTATACATTTAGAGTTCATGCTGATTTTAAATCGAAGACAGTGAGTTATCAGCTTAAGGAAAAAGATGGTGAGATTCTGGCACAAAAATTAGATGTTGCCACTGAAGCGTCAAATCTTTCTAGTATGATAGCATGTAGCTGGTGGGCATCGAAGCCTCAGTATATTGATAATTTTGAGCTGAATGCATCAGTGGAAAAGCCGGAGCTGCCATTAAAGAATAAGACAATATATGCTTTTGGTGACAGTATCGTGGAAGGACATGCTTATACGAAAGCAGGATTTGCAGATTTTGTGAGTGCCGGACAAGGTATGAACTTAACAAAATATGCAAAAAATGGTGCTTCAATCATGAATGCAGGTTATCCAGGCGGGCAGGTTTTAACACAGCTGGAAGAAGCTGATGCGGAGGCACCGGATTATGTTCTGTTTAACGGAGGAACTAATGATGCAGAGTATATTGAGAACAATCCTGATGAGATAACAAGTTTTGCAGGCGAATTTGAAAATACAGTTGCCACAATGAAAGATAAGTGGCCGGATGCAAAATGTGTCTATGTGGCTGTGCATAAATTGGGAAGTCGTGACAATGAAATACAGGAGAAACTTCATGACCTGGAAATGCAGGTTTGTGATAAATGGAATATTATCGTGGCAAATCTGTATGAGGAAGCATCACTGGATACCAATGACGTAAACCAGAAAAATAAGTATACATTTGATCGTGTAGGAGATAATGGCCTTCCATCCGATAACGGTTCTGGAACCCATCCGAATTTTCTGGCAATTGAAGAATTTTATGTGCCGATTGTTTCAAAAACACTTAGAGATATTGTGGATACACCGGATACTGAAGTGGACAAGTCAGCTTTAG
>DHNM01000015.1 GCA_002409525.1 Eubacterium sp. UBA5416
TTCCCAATTCTTCAAATCATAAAGGATCACCTTATTTTCCTCTTCGAACCCTGCATTGTATGGCCTAATGCATCTGCCAGTCTGCACATTCTGAATCGCATACGTATTCTTTTTATCTTTTTTCAGTTTCAGCCCTTCAATAACTCTTGGGCCGAATGCAATGCTTCCTATTATTCCCAGGGTTAATAAGCTGTAAAATGGAACTTTATAATTCATTCTCTCCTCCTGTTCATAAATGCTGACGTCATGTTATTATGATTCTTTCAGTTATAGATAGAGTGACAGACGGCATCACGTTTCCAGAAGTTCTTTTTTCTTTTTATATCCATTTTGTTCACCTCAGGTACCGTATAAACCAACAGACTCTAACGGAGAAATCCACGCTCCGTAGACTCATGACCGCTACCTGTTCTTTTGATCATTTGCTTGAATAATCTCTTTAAGAGAAACCTCCGGGTTTCTCCACCGCTCCGTATTCCGCTCACTCTTAAAATGAATGGCATGTGTTGGACAGGCATGAATACATGCCTGACAGGTGCAGCAGTTATGATGATACTCCACATGATCCGTGACCGTTATATTCGCCATCGGGCAGACTTTGGCGCAGGTGCCGCATTTGATACAGTTCTCATCCACACTAAAACTATTATCATATTTCGGATTCGGCTTTCCCATTCCTAGTATCTTACAAAAGTTTGTACCCGCCTTGTCGCTAAACCCGGTCTTTGGATGTCCCTTTGCCCTGTTTTGTATATCCTTCATGATAGCATCCGTCTTCTCTTCCACATTCTTCTTCGGAAGGGCCTCTTTCTGCTTTGCAATATCAAACTGTGGCTGACAGTTATCCAGCATCAGGACTTTATTCACATAGTCAAAAGGATATCCCGCTATTTCTGAGACATGCTCCGCCTCGTCCAATATCGCGCCGGAAGACATACCGTAAGTTGCTATAGCGAACGTATAATCCGCCTTTACAGTGATCTTCTTCATGAAGTTTTTTACAACAAATGGAATCATGCAGCCATAGGTCGGGAACACAAAACCGACCACATCATCCTCGTAATTGAGATTCTCCCCATTCATCACCTGCGGAATAGAAATCAATTCTCCATTTTCCTCAGCTGCAATTTTCTTTGCCACTGCAAGACTATTCCCTGTGGCAGTAAAGTATAATATCTTCATTTCGTAACCTCCATGATTGCGTTATTGATCATCACATACAGAAGCGCCTGTGATTAAAACTGTTTTTTTACTCATTAATGTACGTCTTTCTTACTGTTACGATCTACACGTATTTCGGTTTGTACATTGCCGGTTTTAGCAGTTTCAAATATCTCATCATTTCTTCATATACTTTTTCCTGAGACATAGTTCCGGACAACTGGGACATGCATCCTGCAGTAATCCAATTAAAAAGATTCATGACCGTTTCCTGATCGAAGCCATCTCGGAATCTGCCCCAGTCGACGTGTGCAAAAATCGTATCCAGATTTGTCTCACATACATCATTCGCAACATCCAGTAATTCTTCTATTTCCGAAAAATCCCGGCGCTGTGCCTGCAAGATCAGAAATTCAAACAAATTAGGATAATCCCGGCTTACAATCGCCATAGTTTGAATATATCCTTCTGCACAATCAAAATAATCATCCATTCCTACCGGAACTCTTCGGTCTATTTCCCTTCCTGCGAAATCATAGAGAAAAAGGTACATGTCTTTCTTTGATCCAAAATACTGGAATAGCGACGCCTTGGATATATTCGCCGCAGTTGCAATATCCTGAACAGACGTCTTCTTGTAGCCATTCTGACCAAAACAGAGAAATCCTGCGTTAATTACAATTTTCTGCTTTTCCTCTCTGACTTTATTCCAACTTGTTAAATCGATATTCATAGCTGCATCTCCTTCAATAACCGATATGGTTAGTATAGCATAGATAACCATATCGGTCAATAATAAGGTATATATTTTATCAGATGTAATAAGGTTAGAAAGTCAACACCGTGATGTTGGGGTCAAAAGTAATTTTAATTTGCGTCACAACAGGTATCCCCAAATCGCTGATCCAATTCTTCTTGAAATTATATACCGGATCAATCCAGTAATAAGCTGTCACTCTTTCCATGATCCAAAACAGCAAAACAGAAATACATATGAGAACTGCAGCTGTTAATGTTCTTTTTCTATTATATTCTTTCATTTTCATCCCACTTTCTTATACAATCGGATGTTGCTCGATGAGTTTCCATTCCTGTGCTGTACTATCTTTTTGTAAAGGCTTAAGAACTATATTAGCATTTAACTCATCTGCTGCCGGTTCTAAATACAACTCTGTTCCCTTCAGCCTGATCTGATATATATTGTCGACCTGCTTAATAAACTCCCACTGCTGCCACTTCGAACTGCCTAAAGTCTTTTGCCACATAGTCACACCTTCTTCCGGATCTGAAACAGGTTCAAATGTCTTTTCAGTATACAGATCTTTAAGCAGATATGTGTTATCTTCCAAATGAATAAACTGCCAGGTTATGCATTCCCAATTCTTCAAATCATAAA
>DHNM01000056.1 GCA_002409525.1 Eubacterium sp. UBA5416
CACCATTATTATACTAGGAGGTTTTAAGATGGCTGTAAAAATGATTCCAGAGACGATGACAGGTGCTGTACTTCCCGGGGACAGTTCTGTGGAGATGAGGGAATTCGAGGTTCCAAAACCAGGATATGGGCAGGTTTTGGTAAAGACGAAAGCGACAACAATCTGTGGCAGTGATATCCGATGCATTTACCGCGAACATACGGGAAAAGGTCCGGAAGCTTATATTCCCGGAACAATTGCAGGTCATGAACCTTGTGGTCTGATTGTGGAAGAAGGCGAAGGTGTACGGAGATTCCACAAAGGGGACCGTGTGATTGTATATCATATCTCGGGATGCGGCGTATGCTATGACTGCCGCCGAGGTTATTACATATCCTGTAAGAGTAAATACCGTAAGGCCTATGGCTGGCAGAGAAACGGTGGTATGGCACCATATATGCTCTGTGACGAGAAAGATCTGATCGCGCTGCCGGATGAACTTACGTACAAAGACGGTGCTCAGGTGGCATGTGGGTTCGGTACGGTCTATGAGGCAATCGAGAAGATAGGAATCTCTGGAAATGACGCGGTACTTGTGACCGGACTTGGTCCGGTAGGCCTTGCCGCACTGATGATTGCAAAAGCACTTGGCGCAAATCACCTGATCGGAGTGGAAATGAAGGACTATCGGATTGATCTCGCGAAGAAACTGGGCCTTGTTGACGAGGTGTTTAAACCAGATGAAAATACTCTTCAACAGATTCTAGAAGTAACCGGCGGCCATGGAGTAGAACGGGCGATTGATGCCAGTGCGAGTGATTCGGGAAGACAGCTTGCGATTCGCGCAGCAAGAGACTGGGGAAAGATAGCCTTTGTAGGAGAAGGCGGAACCTGCTCGTTTCATCCCAGTCCGGATATCATTCATGGTCAGAAATCCATCTATGGGTCCTGGGTCACTAGTCTCTGGCGTATGGAAGAACTGGTCGAGAAATTGGTTCGCTGGAATATCCATCCGGAAGATCTGATTACTGATGAATTTTCGATTGAGCAAGCCGGTGAGGCATATCAGCTGATGGCAGGCGGGCAATGTGGAAAGGTTGCTGTAGTATTTGGTGACCAGAATGAACGATAAAACTCTGTATACGGGTGCGAGGATGCCTGCGATTGGTCTGGGGACTTTCGGATCTGATAAATATTCTTCCGATACTATTGCCGGAGCCGTATATGGTGCGGTATGCGCAGGGTATCGTCTGATTGATTGTGCTTCTGTCTATGGAAATGAAGTACAGATTGGAAGAACTTTGGAAAAACTCTTTCAGGATAAGATTGTTTCACGAGAAGATCTATTTATCACCGGAAAGGTCTGGAACGACATGCACGGTGAGGGGCAGGTAGAAGAGTCCTGCAGGAAAAGCCTGAAAGATCTGAAGATTGGTTTCTTTGATCTGTATCTTGTACACTGGCCGTTTCCGAATTATCACGCTCCGGGCTGCGATGGTGATTCCAGAAATCCAGATTCACGTCCGTTTTCTGTGGAAGAGTTTATGGATGTCTGGAGGCAGTGTGAATCCTTAATTGATAAGGGACTGGCAAAACATATTGGCATGTCTAATATGACTGTGAAAAAGCTGGAAGAATTACTTCCTCTTTGTAAGTGTAAACCAGCAGCAATCGAGATAGAACTACATCCCGGTTTTCAGCAGCCTGAATTGTTTGACTATGTCAAAAGTAAGAAAATTCTACCGATCGGATTCTGTCCGCTGGGGTCACCTTCGAGACCGGAGCGTGATCGGACACCGGAAGATGTTGCAGATACACAGATGCCGGAGATTGTAAAAATAGCAAAAGCTCACAATATTCATCCGGTAGAAGTGTGTTTAAAATGGGCCGTTCAGCGCGGCCAGGTTCCGATTCCGTTTTCCGTAAAAGAGCGGCAGTATGTATCGAATCTGAGATGTATTACCGAAGATCCGTTGACGGATGAAGAGATGGAAGAGATCAGAAGGGCAGATAAAAACTGCCGCCTCGTCAAAGGGCAGGTATTTCTCTGGCCGGATGCAAAAAGCTGGGAGGAGATCTGGGACCTGTAATCGAAGAGAATATACATTAGTTTTGAAATCAAAAAAGGGAACCTGACTCAATCGTCAGATTCCCTAAACTATATTCAGGCATTAAGTTTACTTCTCATGGGTTTAATCTTAGTTTCCAAAGAATGCATCGAACAGATCGTCCTGTTCCGGGTTATGAGTAACATAACCAATGGCAATTTTATTATGTGTCTGTTCGATCATCTTTTTTGCACCATCTGCTCCGAATGCTCCGCATAATTCAACTGCTCCAACTCCTTCTTTTTCTAATTCAGACAGGCGTTCGCAGCCTTCTTTAAAGTTTCTGACAGTGTAAATATAGGAAATCTGGTCTTTTGTCTCAAAACAAGCCTGATGCGTTTTGGAATCATATTGCGGTCCCATTAATAAAAAAGCGTATTTTTTCTTCATTTGATTCTTCCCTTCTTTAAATTCACAAGTGTATTTGCTTTGTAAGTGAATGGTCGGAGAAATGGCTATTCA
Organism: Eubacterium sp. UBA5416; assembly: GCA_002409525.1. Taxonomy (GTDB): domain Bacteria; phylum Bacillota; class Clostridia; order Lachnospirales; family Lachnospiraceae; genus Novisyntrophococcus. Next base: position 2,550 of record DHNM01000056.1, read on the forward strand.
TGCGTTTCCATCCATTCATTTAGAAGTCTGCAGTATTTCTCGTTTTCTTCCACAAAGCACATATGTCTGCATCCGTCAAAGAGTTCCCATCTGGAATCAGGGATGGCGTCATACATGGTCTTGGCAACAAGTGGTGTACACAGATCGTTCGTTCCGCTGATAATAAGCGCGGGTTCTTTGATTTCCGGAAGCTTTTCTCGATAGTCCCAGTTTCCAAGGTTCCCGGTTGGATTGTACTCATTTGGTCCCCAGCCGGCAAGGTAAGCTTCGCCTCCGTTTTTCTTGGGGCGGCGGAGACATTCCGGAGAGTCCTCTGTGATTTCTCCGGCACAGTGCAACTCCATAAAATGATCGTTTGCCGCCAGATAATCGGGATCATCGAATTTACCGGTTTCTTCTGCTTTTGCGATTGCTGCCTGTTCTTCGAGCGACATCAGTTTGATTAACCGGTGCTGCTCATGTGCCCAGAGCCTTGCAGACGGAAGAGTGCTGGAGAGAATCACAGATTTGATTCCTTTTGGTTTGTAATCGCAGAGATACTCAATTGCAAGCATTCCTCCCCAGGACTGCCCGAGCAGATGAATCTCTTCTAAATGCAGATAATCTCGAAGCGCAAGTAATTCATGGTCCCAGGTATCTGAACACCAAAGCTCTGGGTGACCGTCTACATACGAATTTCCACATCCGAGTTGGTCGTAGGATATGATCATCCGTCCTTCATCGGCAAGTCTGTCTAACACTTCAAAGTAGTTATGGGTTGAACCGGGACCGCCGTGCAGAAGAACAAGCGGTTTTTTATCTCCCCTGGATTCACCGACCGTTCGATAATAAGTTTTGTACCCGAGCCAGGGCATGTAGCCTTCTGTTATTTTCATATGTAATTCCCTCCTAAAAGAATGAAATCTTTTTTTGACGCAAACATCATAATATCCGGTAATGGGGGATGATATCCTCATAAGTACCGTCTTTTAGCAAAAATCCACCGGGAATGATTCCAAGTTTGATAAATCCAAGTTTTTCATAGAGCCTGAGTGCATAGGTGTTAGACGACACTACCGCATTAAACTGCAGGATTTTGAAATCTAACTCTTTCGCCCTGCCGAGGCAGCGTGTAACCAGTTTCTCCCCAATATGACGGCCTCGGATATCTCTTTTTACCGCATAACTTGCGTTGCATATGTGTCCGCATCTGCCCACGTTATTCGGGTGAAGGATATATAATCCAACGATAGTGCCTGTATCCAAGTCACAGGCTATGCCAGTATATGTCTGGTTTAAAAAGAATTCATTACCGCTGGTCCCGGTCAGTAAGTCTACCTGTGGAAATGCAATTCCTTCTTCGACGACCTCATTCCATATATGAACCGCATCATCGGCATCTTTGGGGTTATAGGGGGATATCTCGATATTCATTATTTCATCATCCTTTTGTTTTTGAGTGGATTTCTAATCGCCTTGATATCTTTATTATAAGGATAAGTGAGTGCTATTACAAGATGTCTTTCTGCTCTTTTTCGCCATTTCATGAATCCTTCCGACCCAAGAACTGGTAAATTTTCTAAAAATATGATATACTCTAACATAAACATTTTAAAACAGCTCTCGCGAAGAAATAAAGAAACAGGATATACTTTCTACAAAGGGTAACGATGACAAGCTAGAAGGAAGGTTTTTATGTTGAAGAGTGTGGTCTTATATTATTTCAGTCCAACCGGAGGGACAAAGAAGGTCGCTGAAACATTTGCAAGTAGACTTTCAAAGAAAGTGGATCTTGTAGATTTAGGAGAGAAAAAACTGCTGAGAAAAAATACTGAAAATGATCTGGCTGTCGTAGCGGCGCCTGTATTTGGCGGCCGTATCCCATCTTTAGCAGCAGATAAAATTAAGACGCTTGATGGTACAGGAAAGAAAGCTGTTTCATTGGTTGTATATGGAACGAGGGCGTACGAAGATGCTTTATTAGAATTAAATGATGCTCTAAGGGAAAGCCATTTTCAGATCATTGCTTCGGGAGATTTCGTAGCACAGCATTCCATTGTGCCTGATGTCGGAAAAGGCCGGCCGGATAGCCGGGATATCGAAGAAATCAGGGCATTTGCAGATCATGTACTGGATAAGATTGGGCGGCTCGAACAGGAGGGTGCAGAAGAAAAAGAGATTAAAGTACCGGGAAGCCGTCCGTATAAAACTGCAATGAAGATTACCGATACTCCGATATCGACGAGCTCCTGCACACTCTGCGGAAGATGCGCAGAGGTCTGTCCAACGGGAGCTATTTATATCGATGGAAATGAACTGACTACTGATGTGAGAAAATGCATTCTCTGCATGTCATGTACGCATGTCTGTCCTGAGAATGCGAGGGTACTGCCCAAAGCTTTGCAGGAAGGCGATGATAAGATGTTAAGCCCCCTCATTGGGGTATACAGAGAAAATGAAACGTTTTATTAAAATTGATACTGGAAAATAAGCATTTCAATGGAAGGGAGGCGCAGGGATGCAAATTGTATTCCTGCTGAATAATTACCTATGAAACTAGGAACTGTAAAAGAGATAAAAAAATATGAATACCGGGTTGGAATGACACCGGCTAATGTGAAAAGTTATGCCTCCAGAGGCCATGAGGTTTACATTGAAAAAGGAGCGGGCCTGGGTTCCGGATTCTCTGATGATGAGTACGAGAAGAATGGAGCTATATTGCTTGATTCTGCAAAAGATGTGTGGGAAACAGTGGATATGATGCTAAAGACAAAAGAACCTCTGCCGGAAGAGTATCAGTATTTCCGCAAGGATCTCATCTTGTATACCTACCTCCATCTGGCGGCAAACAGGGAATTGACAGAAAAATTAGTACAATCGCAGGTAACCGGTGTAGCATATGAAACTTTATCAGATAAGGGCCTTCCGCTTCTTGCACCGATGAGTCAGATTGCAGGACGTTTGAGCATCCAGGAAGGGGCTAAATATCTCGAAAAGTTTTTTGGAGGTTCTGGCGTTCTTTTGTCCGGAATCCCGGGAACACCAAAGGCAGATGTTTTGATTATCGGAGGCGGCGTTGTAGGCATGAATGCGTGTAAGATCGCAGTCGGTATGGGCGCAAATGTCACCATTGCGGACGTTGATCTCTCGAGACTGGAGTTCCTGGATAACTTATTCGGATCTCGCATCCAGACGATGGTATCCAACGATGCTAATATTGAAGAGGCAGTCAAGACGGCTGATTTAATCATCGGAGCGGTATTGATACCGGGGTCTTCGACGCCTAAGATCTTAAAGAAAGATCATTTGAAGCTGATGAAAAAAGGTTCTGTGCTGGTAGATGTGGCTGTTGACCAGGGAGGCTGCTTTGAGACGAGCAGGGTTACTTACCATGACGACCCTACGTTTATCGAAGAGGGAATTGTCCATTATTGTGTGGGAAATATGCCGGGAGCGGTCCCTAGAACTTCGACAATTGCGCTCACCAATGCAACATTAAACTATGGACTTCAAATTGCAGATAAGGGTTTGGAAAAGGCGTGCGAAGAGAATGAGTCAATCTATTCTGCAATAAACACATATCAGGGAAAAGTAACTTATCCGGGAGTTGCAGGTTCACTGAATATGGAATGTTCAGATATCAAAAAGCTGATCCGATAAGGTAATAGGTAATCAATAAAGGAGGACGGGTTTATCCCGTCCTCCTTAAGCATAGAGTTTATAGTCTGCATTTTAACTGGCAGAGAGCGTCTTGAATATCTTTAATAGCTGCTCTGTTGTCACAGATACTGTTGTCAAGGTCTTTTAATGCACATCTGATTTGATCAGCAGCGCATTCTGTATTTTCGAGAGAACGAACAGCATCGGCAAGAGCTGCCTCCATTCTCGAAACTTCATCATTACATCCACAGCCGCGGGAACGTCCAGAATCGCATCCCCGATTACATCCATTATTATACATCTTTAAATCCTCCTTCATTTGATACTATATTATATGAAGAGTGTTGAAAAGATGTGAATAATGTCAAAAGAAGTTATTTTTTGATTCTTTCAAGCAGATAAGGGATGCCTTCCTCAAAATTGACCCCATACCAGCACTTGTCTTGATCGTCGAGAGTAAGTTGAATACATTTGGCAGTGTAATCAGCCGCAATCGGAATGGCCTCTTTCCACGTTTTTCCTTTTGCCAGTGCACCGGTCAGTGTACTGGCAAAGATATCGCCCGTACCATGAAAAACAGCGTCAATCCACTTGTTCTTGTAATAGAAGTATTCATCATGCTCACGGTCATATCCCATGACTCCAAGACAGCCTTTATCAAAGCTTACTCCTGTCAGGATAGAAAGTCTGGCGCCCAGTGCTGCAAGCCGTTTCATCATTTCCCTGATATAGCTTTCATCGTAGGATTCTCTGTATTCCATACCTGTCATAAATGATGCTTCCGTGATATTCGGTATAATAATATCGGCTTTTTGGCAAAGCCCTGCCATTTTTTTCGAAAAGGCTCTGTCAAATCCGGGATATAGTTTCCCGTTGTCAGCCATAACCGGGTCGACGATGATTCTGTTATCAGTTGTTTTAAACTCCGAAAACAGATCGGCAATAAGATCAATCTGTCTTGCGGAACCGAGATAGCCGGTGTAAATGCTGTCGAAAGTGATATTTTCCTCTTTCCAGTGTCGGGTGATCGGGACAATTTCATCTGTCAGATCCCGGAAGGTAAAGCCATCAAACATGGTGTGAGCGGAGAGTACCGCAGTTGGAAGGACTGCCGTTTCGACACCAAAAGCCGATATGATTGGAAGAGCAACTGTAAGTGAACATTTTCCGATACAAGATATGTCTTGAATAGTGAGAATTCTTTTCATAAATATAGGTCTCCTTTTATAAGTATTTTATCAAAATGCTATGACTATTTTCCTTTTTAGGCCTTCTTTCGATCAATTAATGCACCGATTGCCATGACAACAGCAAATACGATTAGAAATGCGATAACGGCCGTTTTATGTGCGATGCAGGCAGCTACAATCATAAATACACAGCTTGCCAGAGATATACAAGGCATAATAAATCGATTGAATACATTCAGATCTTTTTCCTTTCTGATAAAGTTGATAAAAATCGGGATGTAGAGTGCATATACTGTGACGATTGGGAGTTCCGAGGAGTCAAAATCAAAGAACCCAAACCATCCGTCTGTCAGGTTGGCACCGTAAAAGTAAAAGAGCCATACGGCACATAACAGAAGGCCGAATATTGCGGAATTGACTGGCATATTTGTTGTGGGATCGACTTGACTGAAAACTTTTGGCTTTGGTCCGCTTCCTCTCGCGGCCAGTGAATAGATTCCACGGCTGCAGCCCATCATCAGGCCATTCAGTGTACCCAGACATGAAATGACAACCAATACAAACAGAAGCGTTCCGCCGGCAGATGAGAATACAGTCTCAAATGCAAGTTTTGCACCGGCTTCACCTCCGGCCATCATTACTTCATTTTTCACGGTTCCGGCGATCCCGATGTAATAGAGAACATACACAGCCATGATAACAAAAGTACCTGCAACGAGGGCAAGCGGAAGATTCCTCTTTGCATTTTTAAGTTCTGCGTTGATACTGGTTGCTATGATCCAGCCCTCATAGGCAAAACTTGCAGCTATGATGGCTGCGAATAATCCGCCGGATGAGCTTTCGGTCACATAATGTGTGAAATTATATTTTGTCATACCGCTGTGAAGGCCGATAATTGTTCCGATGATCGCCATCAAAAAGATCGGAATGAGCTTAATTACTGTGGTGCTGACCTGGAATTTTCCGGCTAATACCGGTGATAACGAATTCAATGCAAAACTTGCAACCAGATAGAGGCATGCGATTGTCATACATTCTCCGCCTGCAATTGGAAAACCTATGAGAACACAGGTATAGCGTGCGGATGCCCAGGCAAGAACAGATGTGATGGCGGGATAATATATGATAGCCATAAACCATCCAATATAATATGCATACTTATCCCCCATCGTGGCTTCTGCGTAATCAACTAATCCATTGACATATTGATACTTAGTGGCCATGACAGCAAAGGTATAAGCGCAGGATATCATGATGATTCCACCGATCAGCCATGCGAGAATACCCTGCTTCAGATTTCCTCCTGTAGCTGTTAGAATTTTTTCTGCCTTAAAAAATACGCCGCTGCCTACAACGGTACCGATTACCATCGTGACGGCAGTGAAAAATCCGTATTTCTTTTCCAATTTTGATCCCATAATAAATTCTCTCCTTCTTTTGTAACTCAGGATATACAAAAAGCTTTCATCCCATAAAATAGGACGAAAGCTTTACCTCTGTGATGTCACCTAAATTCATGAACACGTCACAGCTCGTCACAGCTTTTTCTATTAGCAAGTATACAAAATGAAATCTGACTTGTCAAGCCATATTTTACCTGCATTTTACCGATAGAGATTGAAAAGGCTTTTCACTCGTGGTAAAATTTTTGTAATGAAATATTATATAAAAAGGAGGACAAAAAAGATGTCAATTGCAATTGTATGGTCCAGTCCGAATAAAAACGGACTGACAGCATCGGCTAAGAATCAAATTAAAGAGGGGATTGAGAAAACCGGAACAAAGGTGGAGGAGATCCATTTAAATGAGTTAAAACTCGAACATTGCCGCGCATGTGGTAATGGATGGGGAGTCTGTAAGACAAAGGGAGAATGTATTATCAAAGATGATTTTGCAGACACCTATAAGAAGCTTGTGGATGCGGACGGAATTGTGTTTGTCACTGCTGTTTACTGGCATGATCTGACGGAGCAGATGAAAGCATTCCTGGATCGTTTGAGAAGATGTGAATCTGGTCATAATGGATATCTCGCAGATAAGAAATGTTTCTTAACTGCATGCGCCGGCGGAACCGGAAAAGGGGCAATTGAATGTCTTCACAATCTGGAAGAGACACTTTCACATATGAATATGACTGCATGTGACCGTATCCCGGTAATACGATTCAACAAAGAATATACATTGCCTGCACTGAAAACCGCAGGTGGTGTATTTGCGGATGCGATAAAAGAATCATGAACAACAGGCAGTAAAGTGTAATCCTGTTCCAAATCAAAGATCGGTTGATTTTTGATTTGGAACAGGATTTATTGTATTATTTGTATGCGGTGATTTTTGCTTTCCTTAGAACATGATTTTTAAATATTATGCCGGGTGTGATGATTTCATCGACGGTATCAGATTCCTGTGGATCTTCTGCGTCATGAGACTGCATGACCTTGTGTAAAGAAGCATCAACAGGGACTCCTGTATCGCTGATAATGTATATCTCAGAACTTTTCATATTTTTCCATAACTGTTGTCTGGTTTTATGAATCTGTCCGGACCACTGTGGTCCGCTTCCGCCTGATCTGCCAAAAATCCGTTCCATCTGAAAGAGACTTTCATCATAGCTCCGTATGTATTCGACCATTCTAAGCTCTTCTTCTTTCACATAGTTTAGATTCTGCAGGTCGTTCTGAATGGTATCCAGAGACTCCTGCATATTACCCATCAAAATTTCATCTTTTTTCTGCTTTGTAATTAAATTCTGGTATTCGTCTTTCTGAAGAGCATACTTTTCTATATGAAACTTTTCAAGAGAGACGAGTCTCTTTATGATGTCCGGTATTTTATCGATATTCTCACTTGTCTTTTTAGAATTGAAAGAAAACATATATTTAGCTCCTGCCCGTACTTTGATATTGTAGTTAACGGTTCCAGAATACCACATTGAGATTACAAAATCAAACAAAATCGTCATGTTATGACCAGAGAAATAGAGGTTTATAGAATTGTTCGACTAATTTGAGTTGACAACTAATAAAATGCTCTATATACTGAAGAGAAAATATATGCGGGCAAAGACACAAAATGGTTAAAAAATTCGAATTATTACAACAATCAAGAAAATATTTGCCTGATGTCTAAGAAGGGAAGTGGATGTGAGTGTCAATGAAGAAGCCGTTGCTAGAGGTGAAAGATCTACATACTGGATTTCGTATTAAAGATGACTACTATGACGCTGTTGATGGTGTATCCTTTGCATTAAATCCAGATGAGGTTCTCGCAATCGTTGGGGAATCGGGATGTGGTAAGAGTACTCTGGCAACAACAATTATGGGGTTACACGATCCCCTGTATACGAAATCCAGCGGACAGATCCTTTATGATGGAATGGATCTGCTGACGATTGATGAGGATAAGTATAATCAGATCCGGGGAAATGATATCGGTATGATATTTCAGGATCCTCTGGCTTCACTGAATCCTCTGATGCGGATTGAAGATCAGATTAAAGAAGTATTATCCTACCATACGAATCTGAATGACGAAAAACGCCAGATACATGCAATGGAATTATTAGATGAGGTGGGGATTCCCAATCCCAAACGTGTGGGAAGGCAGTATCCGTATGAATTATCGGGAGGGATGAGGCAGAGGGTGATTATTGCTATTGCTATTGCCTGTAAGCCGCCGATTATTATAGCAGATGAGCCCACAACGGCTTTAGATGTGACCATACAGGCTCAGATCTTAGATTTACTGCAGGATATTCAAAAGGATGTGCACTCAGGGATCATTTTGATTACGCATGACCTCGGCGTTGTTGCGGAGATGGCAGACCGGATTGCAGTGATGTATGCCGGACAGTTTGTCGAGTCTGCGAATGCAGAGGAGCTTTTGGATCATCCGATGCATCCCTATACCAGATCACTTCTGAATTCTATTCCTCAGGAGGACAGCTATGAAAATGATCTCCATGTGATTCAGGGTACCGTTCCCTCTCTGAAGAACATGAAACGCGACGGCTGCCGCTTTGCACCCAGAATCCCCTGGATTTTGCGACAAGAACATGAAGAAAATCCCACTCTTCACGAGGTGACTCCGGAACACTATGTACGCTGCACCTGCTATGAACATTTTCATTTTCAAGATGAAGAAGGGGTGGTGTAGATGTCGGATATCATTACGATTAAAAACCTGAAAGTCCATTATCCGATTCGCAGTGGTTTCTTTAACAGGGTAACTGATTATGTGTACGCGGTTGATGGAATCAACTTTGTGATAGAAAAAGGAAAAACTTATGGACTGGTAGGTGAATCCGGTTCTGGAAAGACTACGACCGGCAGGGCAATCGTAGGGCTTGAAAAGGTAACGGGCGGTGAGATAATCTACGAAGGCGAAGATATCACGGACCGACGTACACGGAAAAGAATCAATTATAACAAGGATGTACAGATGATTTTTCAAGATTCCATGTCAAGTTTAAATCCTAAGAAAAGAGTACTGGATATTGATCAGCCCCTTGTCAA
>DHNM01000049.1:0-523 GCA_002409525.1 Eubacterium sp. UBA5416
CACATGCGGACCGCTACAGCCAGGCATTCCACTTAAATGCAGTAACTGGCAGCCGGAACCCGAAATGGGATCGCGTCTCCTTTGCAGATTTTGAATCCGGAACGTATCCGGATGGTGATGAATGGAAGTATTCATCGTTCTGGTACCAGGACTTTGATGGAATGGCAAAGAAAACGATGTTGAGACAATTGATCAGTAAATGGGGCATTATGAGTATTGATCTCCAGAACGCATTTGAAAAGGATATGGCAGTGATCAAAGATGATGGGCAGCCTGATTACGTCGACAATGAACCACAGGATGATGTGGTAGAAGATCAGGAATACAAGGAATCAGAGCCGCAGGAAGCACAGAAACAGTCCGTACAGACACCACAGGGAGAAAATCAGAGACAGCAGGTAAGCATGGAAGACGCGTTCTTTGGTTGATTCAGACTCGTAATTGATCTTTAAGATCATTCTTTATATATCATGGAAAATACACTTATGTCTGCCGGATCACGAGTGCCGGCAGGCGGAAAGGA
>DHNM01000049.1:717-5184 GCA_002409525.1 Eubacterium sp. UBA5416
GGAGGAGCTTTTACAACACAAATTAATCGTGAATTAAAGAAAGTGACCGAGAACATTCAGGATCCAAATACGGATGCTACTGCGAAACGCAAAATTACAGTTGTAATCGAATTTAAACCAAATGATGATAGAAACTTTGTTACCACGGGAGTACAGGCAAAAGCCACGCTTGCACCGGCTCTGGGTGCTGTCACTGCGATAAGTATGGGACGTGATATCAAGACGGGAGAAGTGGAAGCTGTTGAAATTGGGAGTCAGATCCCTGGGCAGATGTCAATTGAAGATGTCGAATCGGATCAGACAGAAGATGTTAAAAAGGTGGATCTATCTACGGGTGAGATCTATGAAACAACCAGTGACGTTATTAATTTGAGAGATAGAAAACAAGCATAGGAGGATAAGAAAGATGATTAAAGAAGCAATGGAGTATGTGGCAAAGTTAAAAGAAATGTCGATGGATCCAAAGGTAGTTGAAATTAACGAAAAAACTTATTGTAATAAGGATTTGATTCGCTATGATGAGGAGCCAATGGCTAGAGGGATTTGTTCCAATACACTCTCAGGCTTGATTGACTATATTAAGAATTGCAGCTTTGAGTTACGGGATCGCATGATTATACATGTACAAGGTCCGGCAAGAGTAGAATTATACTCCTGTCTTACAAAAGAGCGGAGGAGAGAATGCCTGTTTGAATGCGGTGCGATGCTTCCTGGATTTAAATTTGACCAGTGGTATGATCAGGAACGTTTTCTAATTGAAGCCCAGGCGAACTTTGAAATGGCCGGAGATATGAATATTATTTTACAGGTTGCCGGCAACGTAGAATCCAATGCAACAGCAAACTATGGAGACGATGGCGTCAGCCAGAAAACCACGATCCATCAAGGTATTGCTTCGAAAGCTGATGTTATCGTTCCTAACCCAGTGACTCTTGTCCCTTATCGAACCTTCCTGGAGGTTGAGCAGCCTTCCAGCCAGTTTGTTTTTCGGATAAAAGATCAGAATGGACAACCAGTTTTTAAGATCGTAGAAGCAGAAGGCGGTCTCTGGAAGAATGAGGCTATGCAGAACATCAAAACTTACTTTGAAGAACGGATCCCAGAAGATTTAAAGAAGAGAATCACGATTATTGCATAAACATTGTTTCCCTGCTTCCTTTGGGTGGCAGGGAATTGAAAGGAAATAACATGAACAGTCGAAATAAAGGTGCAAAAGGAGAACGAGAATTATCTAATATACTAAAAGAAAAAGGATTCACAGACTGCCGCAGAGGGCAGCAGTATTGTGGAAGCAACGGTGACGCTGATGTAGTAGGCCTGCAAGGCATACATATCGAGTGTAAGAGAGTTCAAAAGCTGAATCTTGAAAATGCTATGCAGCAGGCAATCAACGATGCAAGAGAAGATGAGATCCCCGCAGTATTTCATAGGCAGGACCGGAAAAAATGGAAGGTAACCCTTCTGCTGGATGATTTCGTTACATTGTACAAGAAAGCTCAGCATTAAGGATTGAATTGAAAGTAGGTGGTCACAAGTGGGACGAGGTGCCCCGAACAAAAAAGGACTGGACTACTTTCCGAAGATGACAAACTTTTACGAAGATGACAAGATATTCGACCTGATGGATGAATATGGCCCGCTGGGAGTCACGATCTATGATGTGATCCTGACCATCGTTTACAGCCAGGGCTATTATGCCGAACTATCTGAAGCCAAGCTGTCAAGAATGGTCACTCGTAAAATAGGTAATAGATGGATAAAGAATCAAAAGGTTGTCGTGCAAGTGATACATTATTGTGCGGATTTAGGACTTATAGATAAGGACCTCCTGCAGCGAGATGTTATCACCTCTGAAGGAATTCAAAAACGTTATCAGAAGATAGCTCTGAAGCTGATGAAGAGACAACTCTATAGTGATCAGTATTGGATCCTCGAAAAAAAGAAAAAGGGCGATCCTGTATTAAATTCACCTAAAAATCGAATTACTTCGGAAGAAAATCAAATTAATTCCGAATTAAATCGAATAACTTCGGAAAGAAGCACCCTAAAAGAAAAAGAAACTAAAGAAGATATATATATGGCTCCGCCGGACAGCTATTTTGAGGATAAGAAGTTGAATGATGCTTTCAAGCTTTATCTGGCTGTCAGAAAGAACAATGGTACTACACTTTGTAAAGAGCAGATTCAGTTATTAAAGAATGAATTACTTGGGTTGACTGACAACCCGGAAGAGCAGATTGCAATCGTCAATAAGGCAGCACTCAAAGGATGGAAGGAATTTTATCCACCTACAAAGAAGAAAAAGTCATCCGGAAAGAAGCAGCCATCAAAAAATAATAAATTCAATAACTTTCATCAGCGAGACTATGACTATGAAAAATTGGAGTCTCAGTTGTTGAACAAATAGGGGATGCAGATAATGAAAAAAAAAGACGAGAGAAAAGAACTCGAAATGAAATGCATCAATGAGTACGAACATTGGAGAAATCTATATAGATATGGTGGACAAGATCCCCTTTATGAAGATGGTATCAATTTAGATCTCACTCGGAATCATATTATCAGTTATAAAAGGGACATGGAAAAACTTGATTATTTTCCTGAGATCTATAACAAGGAACTTCCGCCTGAGATTGATAGCAAATATATGGCAAGGGCAGATGAGATTAGAGCGCATGCAAAAAAGTCTTTTGAGATCTATAAGGCAGATGAAAATTACCAGTTTCTTGTTAAGCACCGTAATGATATTTCAAGTAACGATGCCCGTGATATAAGATTGACAAATGTAATTAACTATGTGGATGGACTGTTGATGTTTATCCTTAGCGATGACCTGGTGGGGATGCGTAGGCATGAACGTCCACAGATTTATCAGGAGTCATTTATAAAATGCCGTGAAGAGTTAGAGAAACTGCTGACAAAAGAAAAGTCGGAAGAGCCTGAGAAACTAGGCCAGCTTAGTATTTTTGATTTTATTTAGGAGGAAAAGATTATGGTTAAGAGATTAGAGAGCAAATATATTGACAGCCGAGAAGTGGCTGAAATGGTAGGAAAAGAACATAGCAAACTGATGCGGGATATAAGGAATTACACTGATCAATTTAACCAGTCCAATATTGGATTCGTTGATTTCTTCGCTGCTTCGTCGTATACAGATGGAAAAGGTGAAGAGCGTCCGTGCTACAGGATCACGAAGAAAGGTTGTGAATTTATAGCACATAAATTGACCGGAATCAAAGGTACAGAGTTCACGGCTAAGTACATCGATCGTTTCCATGAGATGGAGGATACAATATCGCACGGATTTGACCTCTCACAGCTATCTCCGGAGCTTCAGGCTATATTTGCCCATGACAAGAAGATTCAGCTGGTTATGGGCCACATGGAGACACATGAGCGGCGGATTGATCACCTGGAAAATACAATGACCATTGATTATGGTCAACAGAAGGCTATCAACGACAAACATCACTGTGTAGGCATTGAGGCAATGGGAGGCAAACGTTCCGCAGCATATAAGAACAGAAAGCTCAGAGACAGGGTATTCCGTACGATCTGGAGGGATTACAAGGATTACTTTGAGATCGCGTCGTATAAAGATACTCCTACAACTCAGTTTGATGAAGCTATTGAGTACCTGGGAACATGGGCCCCTGATACAAATCTGAAAATGGAGATATGGAAGAATAACAGGGAGGTGGCGTAAATGGGACGATTGATAGAATGTGATGATCAGGGCAACTGGAGATTAAAGGGCTTGCAGTGGAAAGATCTGCATGTGGGGGAAGCACTATCCGAGCACACAAGACAGAGGATATATGGTGCGTTGTGCAAGCTAAAGGATTATGAGGATACGGATCTTAGCCCGGAAGAGGTAGAACGGTTAAATGAATGGGACGGGAGCCAGGCGGTGCAGGCAACAGTGAAATTACAGGCGGAGAAACGGAAGCATAGGTGGACTCCAGTGTCGGAGATGCTTCCACCTGAGGACAAGATAATGCTTGTGTCTTGCAAGACGAAAAAGGGGCTCAAATCTGTTAATCGCGCTTATTATAGTGCCGGGTGTTGGCATGGGTCCGGAAGCATGAGTGGGGTTGTAGCGTGGATGCAACTACCAGATCCATATAGACCAGAGGAGGAAGAGCAATGAAATGGATATCAACAGACGAGCGGATCCCGAACACTGGAGAAAGAGTACTTGCAAAGATCAGGCACCATGCGTGGGTATCGGATTTTGATTCGCTTTTACCCGATGACCAAAAGGGATACCATGAGGAGTATGTAGAAATCTGCGAGGCAGTCTTCTTAGATGGAGAATGGACCTACAGGGATGGGGATTGCGAGTATGAAGTTGTAAGTTGTACATGGAACGGCGTGGAGATCCTGTCAGAACCAAGAGATGAAGTAATTGCATGGGTGCCTATGTGGCGTGCAACATATAACATATAAGGGGGATGAGCAGATGAC
>DHNM01000046.1:0-26798 GCA_002409525.1 Eubacterium sp. UBA5416
AGAGCAATGGAAGAGATGAAATAATCTGTATGCGGTTTTGAAGGTACATATGTAGGGGATTGGTCAAATGGTATGATAGGGGTCTCCAAAACCTTTGGTGGGAGTTCGATTCTCTCATCCCCTGTTACTTTAAAAGCCTGAAAACATTGAATATTCGATGTTTTCCAGGCTTTTTTTGTCCGATATGCTATCGTAGTTAAAGATATAATCGCTTGTTCTGCTAAATGCTTTAAAGTACCATTAAGTGTTGTGCACCCGAAATGTTGAAGATGTAAAAAAAAGGTCCAAACGATGTGACCAGATTTATCAAACGTACTTCCAAGGGGAAAAACGGAGAGAAATCAAAGGATCACTATGAAATCAATTCAGAGATTCTCATATAACATTTTTGTACATAGAAAAGAGAAGAAAACCCAGTGTTTACAAGGCTTTCCTTCTTTTTATCTTTCAAGTTTCTAACGTGATAATTTTGCTAAGGCAGATCCTATCATCTACCTTCAGGGACACCCTCCTATCCGATGCTTTCTCGACTTTTATCAGCCAGCAGCTGAATAAACTTTTCAAATGAGGAATCATTCTGCTGCAGCACTGCATCAGCGTACTGGATTACAGTCTCTGCTGTGGGTTTTATCACATTTACAGAGTCACCTTTCGCATTTTTGATCATGACAAACAAGGCAGGTTCCGCGACCAGTCTGGCGCTGTTTGACTCACAGAGAATCAGATTATCCTCTGGCACCAATTTTAAAGCAGCTTCCAGTGCCTCTTTTAAGTTTTCTTTCAAGGAACGAATCAGAAAAACATGGCTGGCACCTGCGGCTTTCAGTAGCATTGTGTCTTTTTGGCCTTCTCTGGATTCTTCTGTGATTTCGAAACAGCCTTTCAGGCCGCTGCACATGCCACAGCCTGCACCGCCCCTGGGGCAGCGGTCAGCATTGCTCTTTACTGTGATAATTTTGAACGCTGTGATAGCTACCTGCTCTTTCAGAAGGTCGATAATTTTCAGAGCGAGTGTAGTCTTGCCATTGTTTCTGTTTGTGGCACCTATCATAATCATATTTTTTATCTTCAGGATATCTTCATTTTTATTATTTGCCATTATTTCACCTTTTGTCCCTGGTATTATACAATAAGTATACCTCTTATCGGAGAAGCCTTCAACATTTAACAAATCAAAAATAAAGGGCGAAAATTAATTTTGCAAAATCTTTGAAATTTTGTTGAATTTGTGTTACAATAGATATAAGAGATGAAAGGTGGGTAGAAATGCGCTAATATTTATTGGATTGGTACTATGCTCGGATAGTGAAGCTGTTTCATGTGACTTCTGAATATTGTGAAATATAATACAGGAAAAGAATACATGATGGCTGGCCTTAAGAGAGGTCAGCTTTTACGCATATATTCAAGGGGTCAGGGCGTAAGCGGCAATAGTAACTGGAACATTATGACTGAGTTTGCGATAGGAGTGAATAAAATGTATAAAGTAGGAGAATATATTATATGTGGAAGCAACGGTGTATGTCAGGTTGAAAATATTGGCCCGATGAAGATTCCCGGTGTCGCAAAAGACAGGATATTCTATACCTTGACACCAGTCTATTCGGGCTGCAGTGCAGTTTATACTCCGACAGACAATGATAAGATGATTATGCGCCCAGTGCTTTCCAGGGAGGAAGCATGGAAGTTAATAGAAAACATTGAAGAGATCGGAATTTATGAAGAACAAGACAATAAGCGCAGAGATATGGTCTTTAAAGATGCATTGAAAACGTGTGACTGCAGGGAGTGGGTTAAGATTATTAATACGCTTCATTTAAAGAAGAAAAAAAGAATCGCTCAGGGAAAAAAAGAAATAACGAGCGATGAAAAATACCTGCAGGCAGCAGAAGAGAATCTTTATGGAGAATTGTCTATACCACTTAGAATGTCAAAAGAAGATGTGGAAGGTTTTATCAGTGAAAAAGTTGAATCTCTGATTGAAGATGAGGTATTCGCCTGAGCTTGATTAGAAAACCGAACACATGAATAAGAATCTTCACAAAAGACAAAGATATAGATAGCAAAAGAATTTGAGGGATATGATTGTGATAAAGATGAAAGAACAGATCGAGCAGCTGATTCGTATAGCGGGACATAATCATCAGATTCTAGAAAGCAGTGATGTGAACAAAGTATTCGGAAAGCAGCTCACGGGTGAGGAGTTAGGTATGCTTCGTACCCAGTTGAAGAATCGGGGGATAAAAATACAGGAGCCGAAAAAAGAGAATACGAATGAAATCGGCGATGACAAGTTAGTAAAGAATGAGTTACCTGAAAAGGGCAACGGGGAGGATGCTAAGATTCCTCTTGACGACTCCGTAAAGGCTTATCTGAAAGAGATCGGGAGTATTCCATTACTGACCAGAGAAGAAGAGATAGATCTCGCAAAGAGAATAGAGGCAGGCGATGAATGGGCCCGTGAAAAGATGATCAATTCGAATCTGAGACTAGTTGTAAATGTTGCGAAGAAACATGTGCGTGGAAGTAATATGGGATTTCTTGATCTGATCCAGGAAGGAAATATCGGTCTGATGAAGGCTGTCGAAAAATACGATTATTCCAAAGGGTATAAGTTTAGTACCTATGCCATGTGGTGGATTCGCCAGGCGGTAACCAGGGCAATCGCAGACCAGTCAAGGACAATAAGAATACCGGTTCATATGAAAGAACAGATGTCAAAAGTTAATAAGGCATCAAGGAAATTTCTATCCGATATGGGTCGTGAACCGACGACCGAGGAATTGGCTGAGGTCATGGATATGCCTGAGGAACGCGTAAAAGAAATCGTAAAACTATATGGCGATACGATCTCTCTGGATACTCCGGTGGGTGATGATGATGACTGCAAACTTCAGGACTTTGTTGCCGATGATAATACTTCAGATCAGTTTACAAGTGTTGAGCATGTGATGCTGGGAGATGAATTGGATCAACTCCTTTCAGGCTTAACTGATCGGGAACAGCGTATCATTAGACTGCGTTTTGGATTTATAGACGGCCGGATCTGGACATTAGAGCAGGTTGGAGAAGAATATCATGTGACAAGAGAACGGATACGGCAGATTGAAGTAAAAGCACTGCACAGATTAAAACACCGAAAAGATATAAAAAATCTAAAATCTTATCTGGAGGCTTAAAGGCTCTGGTTAGATGAGGACTGTGTCGAAAAGTCGTAAATGGCAGACGGTACAGTCCGAATTACGTTTAGGACACAAAAAGGATATTACATATGAAAAATCAGACAGATTTAAAAAACATGTTAAACAGAATAGATCACAGGAGTTACCCCGCATATAAGGATATTAAGGGCTCGTATCAATTTGATAGATATATGCTTTCAATAGACCATGTTCAGGGAGATCCATTTGCTTCGCCATCGAAGATCAGCATTCATATCTTAGGAAATGAAGCGGCATTTCCGGCTGCATTATATGATATGAAGGTAAAAAGGATTGCGCTGCAGGATTGTTTATTGAGACAGTTTTCCGGGCAGATTGAGAGATTCAGTTTTAAGGCAAAAGGCTCCGGAAAGAGTGGACTCCTGTCAGTGAGCAGATGCGGGCAGGAGATTCTGGAGCGCAGCGGCTGCGAGGTCGATATGAAAAATGGCGATCTGATTATCAGAATGGAAATTGGATTTCCTGCGAACGGCAGAAAAATCAATGCGAGAGAATTGGAGAGGATACTCTTCGAATTTCTTCCGCTCTGTGTCAGAAAAACACTGTTCTATCAATCTCTGGATTCCAGAATGCTAGAGCGGACAGCGGAATTGGCAGTTGATCAGCAGTATATCCGCGATCAACTGCCTAAGCTTGGACTGACGGCTTTTATCGCAAATGATGCCATCCTTCCACGTGAATCGGGTGTATCCCAAAAGCCGATGAGAAATGCAATAAAATTTCATTCACCGAAATCGATGGAAGTAACTTTGAATCTGCCGAATCACAGGAACATCAACGGCATGGGGCTGAAAAAAGGAATTAACCTCATTGTCGGCGGTGGTTATCATGGAAAATCAACAGTGCTGAAAGCGCTTGAGCTTGGAGTCTACAATCATATCGCGGGTGATGGCAGAGAATACGTAATTACAGATCGTACGGCAATGAAGATCCGATCCGAAGATGGACGCAGTATTAAAAATGTGGATATCTCGATGTTTATCAATGACCTCCCAAATAAGAAGGATACCAGGTCTTTTTATACGGAGGATGCCAGTGGAAGTACATCACAGGCGGCAAATGTGATCGAAAGTATGGAAGCCGGAACCAGATTGTTCCTGATTGACGAAGATACCAGCGCAACAAACTTTATGATTCGCGATGAACTCATGCAGAGAGTAGTACACCGTGAATCAGAGCCAATCACACCATTTATTGACAGAATACGAGGATTATATGAAAAGGACGGTATTTCTTCAATTATTGTAGCCGGGAGTTCAGGATCTTATTTCCGAAAAGCAGACTGTATTGTGCAGATGGATCACTATATCCCAAAGGAAATCACGAAATTTGCTAAGGAGGAAGCCGAAAAATTTATGGCTGTATCAGAATCAGCGC
This sequence comes from Eubacterium sp. UBA5416, assembly GCA_002409525.1. Taxonomy (GTDB): domain Bacteria; phylum Bacillota; class Clostridia; order Lachnospirales; family Lachnospiraceae; genus Novisyntrophococcus. Next base: position 4,599 of record DHNM01000046.1, read on the forward strand.
CCAAATATCAACATCCTTCATTTGCAAGGAGTATCAAGGCAGACCGCTCATTTCGAAAGAATAACAGAATTAAGATAAAAACGCTTGGAAGAGATTCTGTTTCGATCAATCATGACACGATTGATCTAAGGTATGTGGAGCAGCTGGCCGATGTGGAACAGCTGGTCACATTGGGCTATATGGTAAAATATGCCGAGATCCATCTGTTTGACGGGGAAAAATCTCTTCAGGAGGTGGTGGATATCCTTTCAGATTCAATAGATCAAAATGGTTTTGCCGCAATCTGTGAGGGACATAACCTTCCCTCTGATCTTGCCAGGCCGCGGAGACAGGAGATCTTTGCCTGCTTCAACCGTTATCGCACTCTGCATATGTAAACAGTCGGGTTTTGCTCTATACATCAGGAGTAAAACCCGGCTGTATTATTTATTCACCGCCCGGGCCGTCTCTTCTCGGACGTTCAGATTCCGGAAGAGGCTGTACATTGGGAACTTCCATACCGTGTTTACTTTTTTGGGGTAAATCAATTTCAGGAGTATTTCCATCACCGTATGAATCCTTATTTCTTGGCGGATCACCGATATAGTCTTTTTTCATGACATAACCACCTTTCCACGTAATTGTTAAAGGATACATCTATAGTCTGTCTGAAATTATGATAAATATACACTTGAATATAGAACATAAGTTTGATAAAATCACTGAAGGAGGATTTTTTATGGAACAGATGTCTTTATTTGACAATCGGGAGAATTTCAGCCCGCTGGCAACGAGACTGCGCCCGGAATCGCTGGATGATTTTGTAGGACAGAAGCATTTACTCGGTAAAGGGAAAATGCTGAGAAATCTGATTGAAAAAGATCAGATTTCGTCGATGATATTCTGGGGACCGCCCGGGGTAGGGAAAACAACCCTGGCCAGAATTATTGCCAATCGGACACAGGCGGAGTTTACAGATTTCAGTGCTGTTACATCTGGAATTCGGGAGATTCGTGATGTGATGACCAAGGCTGAGAACAGCAGACGTATGGGGCGGAAAACGCTCTTGTTTATTGATGAGATTCATAGATTTAACAAAGCACAGCAGGATGCATTTCTGCCCTACGTGGAAAAAGGAAGTATCATTTTAATTGGAGCTACAACAGAAAATCCGTCATTTGAGATAAATGCGGCCCTGTTGTCGAGATGCAAGGTGTTTGTTTTGAATATGCTACAGGAAGATGACCTGGCTGAACTGCTGCAACATGCCCTTAAAAGCCCGAAGGGATATGGAAATCAAAAGATAGGAATCAGTGAAAGGCAGATTAGCGCGATTGCACAATTTGCAAACGGAGATGCCAGAACAGCTCTCAACACGCTCGAGATGGCAGTTCTCAATGGTGATATTGATGAAGAGCAGATCACTGTAACCGATGAAGCTTTGCAGCAGTGTATCACCAAAAAGTCCCTTCTGTATGATAAAAAGGGTGAGGAACACTATAATATCATATCGGCGCTTCACAAATCCATGCGTAACAGTGACCCGGATGCCGCACTTTACTGGATGACCCGGATGCTTGAGGGAGGGGAAGATCCGCTTTATATAGCAAGAAGGCTGATTCGCTTTGCAAGCGAGGATGTCGGAGCTGCCGACCCTGAGGCACTTCAGATAGCAGTGGCGTCTTACCAGGCCTGTCATTTTATCGGGATGCCTGAATGTGACGTAAACCTTGCAGAGGCTGTTGTCTACCTGTCGATGGCACCAAAGTCGAATGCTTTGTATCTGGCCTGTGAGGAGTGCAAAAGCGATATAAAAAACCGTCCGGATGAACCGGTTCCCTTAACGATCCGGAATGCGCCGACCGGCCTTATGAAGGATCTTCATTATGGGGAAGGTTATCAGTATGCCCATAACATGAAAGAAAAAGTAGCCAGGATGCAGTGCCTTCCTGATACACTTGCCGGCAGGCGGTATTACAATCCAACTACCGAGGGGCAGGAGAAACAGATATCCGAGAAGCTTGAAGATATCCGTAACTGGAAAGAAGAAAAGCCCGGATCCGATCCGCAATAGCATCAGCTTAAGAAAGTTTAATGAAAAGTTCACTGATTTTTCAACACTTTCCTGATGAAATCCGTTATAATGAGACTGAGTGAGAGCTCAAAGTACTTTTTAATAGAAATGGGGATAGGAGTAGAAAAAATGAATATTTTATTTTTTATCACGCCAAAAAGCGAGGTCGCATATATTTCTGAGGATTTTACTTTGAGGCAGGCGATCGAAAAAATGGAGTACCATAAATACACAGCGATTCCACTACTTAGCAAACAAGGTTATTATATCGGAACCATCACAGAGGGCGATATCCTGCGATGCGTCAAAGAGAGATGTGATTTAAACTTCCATGACGCGGAAGATATACCGATTGTCGAAGTAAAGCGCCGCTGGCATAATGAGCCGGTGAACATAAACTGTAATATCGAGGACCTGGTGACAGTGTCTATGAAGCAGAACTTCGTGCCTGTTGTCGATGATGAAGGTGTTTTCATTGGAATTATAAGAAGAAAAGATATCATACAATATTGCTATGAAAAATCAGGCCTCAAAGATAATGAACTCAGCAGCAAGCAGACCATTGGAGCCTAATCCTACAAACATAAACGCAGGACCTTTTGACCCTATGATACACGGATTACTCCGCGCTTGCGCTCACATGAAACGCAGGACCTTTTGACCCTGGTATCATATTGTATTGTAATTTATATAAGTCCATGCTATGATTAAATAGCTGCTGTTAAGACACTTTTGGCAGGGCTTGCAGTAACAGATTTTATACGAGGTGGACATTTTTATGAAAAAGTTTGTTGATTTAATTATGATTGAAATTCAGCGGGCATTTGAGAAGGCCGGTTATGATGCTTCTTATGGCGTCGTTGGATTGTCAAATCGTCCGGATTTATGTGAATATCAGTGTAATGGCGCAATGGCTGCTGCGAAAAAATATAAAAAAGCACCATTTTTAATTGCAGATGACGTGGCAGCGCAGCTGTCGGATTCCTCTCTCCTGGAAAAGGTAGATGTCGTAAAACCCGGATTTATCAATATTAAGGTGGATAGTAAATTCCTCAGTGCTTATCTGAATCAGATACAAAATGACAGGGATTTGTCGATTGAGAAAGTTAAGGAACCAAAAACAATTATTATTGATTATGGTGGACCAAATGTGGCAAAGCCTCTTCATGTCGGACATCTGCGCTCGGCAATTATCGGTGAAAGCTTAAAGCGCATCGGCAGATATATGGGAGATAAAGTCATCGGAGATGTACATCTGGGTGACTGGGGTCTTCAGATGGGGCTGATTATCGCTGAACTTCGGGAACGTCAACCGGATCTGGTGTATTTTGATTCAAAATATACGGGCGAGTATCCCAAAGAGGCTCCTTTTACCATAAATGAATTAGAGGAGATTTATCCTGCAGCAAGTGCAAAGTCGAAAAAAGACGAGGACTTCAGGGAAAAAGCCATGGAGGCAACGCATCAGCTTCAGCAGGGAAACATAGGCTATATTGCACTTTGGAATCAGATTATGACTGTCTCAGTGACAGATTTGAAACGTAATTATAAGAAACTGGATGTCGAATTTGATCTCTGGAAGAAAGAATCCGATGCGCAGCCTTATATTCCGGAGATGGTAAAATATCTGAAAGATCATGAATATGCTCATATGGACCAGGGTGCGCTGGTAGTGGACGTCAGGGAAGATTCTGATACAAAAGAGATCCCTCCTTGCATGATATTAAAATCGGATGGGGCTTCTCTTTATAATACTACTGATCTTGCTACGATCGTCGAGAGAATGAAGTTGTTTCATCCGGACGAGATCATCTATGTGGTTGATAAGCGTCAGGAACTGTATTTTACACAGGTAATCCGCTGCGCGAAAAAGACGAAACTTGTAGATGAAGATACGAAGTTGACCTTTCAGGGATTCGGGACAATGAATGGAAAAGACGGTAAGCCTTTTAAGACACGTGAGGGCGGCGTTATGCGTCTTGAGACCCTGATCAATGAGATCGATGAAGAGATGTATAAGAAAATTGTAGATAACCGCAGCGTAAAAAGCAGCGACGCCAGAAAGACGGCAGAGATCGTTGGACTTTCCGCAATCAAATACGGAGATTTGTCGAATGTGGCAGCGAAAGATTATGTATTTGATATCGACCGCTTTACGTCGTTCGAGGGAAATACCGGCCCCTATATCTTATACACAATTGTAAGAATAAAGTCGATTTTAAGCCGCTATAAAGAAGAAGGCGGAACAATAGAAAAAGGAATCATTCTTCCGGCTGCCGGTAAGAGTGAAAAAGCTCTGATGCTGGAGGCATCGAAATTTAACGGGGTTGTAGAACAGGCGTATGAAGAAAAAGCACCACACAAAATATGCTCTTTTATCTATGATTTCTCGAACTCGTTCAATCATTTTTATCACGAGACCAAAATTCTGAGTGAAAAAGATGAAGAACAAAAGAAATCCTGGATTGCTCTATTGGATCTGGTACGAGAGATCCTTGAGACCAGCATAGATATGCTTGGATTCTCGGCACCGGATAAGATGTAAAGGAGAGAAGGCACATCGTTATATATGATATGCCTTCTCTTTTCTGTGCAACAGAGAACCTGAGTAAAAAACTTGAAATGTGATTGCATTTTTTCCGGGAAAATGTTATGATATATATACAAAATTTCTTTCAAGGGAGCATTCGTTCCGGGATTTTTTGCAAGAACATGATATTCTATTTCTTTAATTTCATGGGTGATTCACCCGTAGTTTCATTGGACCTATTTCAAATCAGTTGTTTTTTTGCTTCTTGCCGGAGGTGATTTTAATTGCAGTACATGGAAGAGTGATAGGGAAAAAATATGTATTAATCGAAACGATAGGAAAAGGCGGATTCGGAGAAGTCTATCTTTCCGTGGATCTCAATCTTGGAAAAAAATGGGCGATAAAGCGTCTTCTCAGTCACGATAATGAAGGCATTCATGAAGCGGCAATGATGAAAGAGCTAGATTATGTGACCCTTCCCAGAGTCGTGGACCTGATCGGCGAGGAAGATGGTGTCTATCTGGTGATGGATTTTCTGAGAGGCAGAAGCCTCGGTGATCTTCTGCGGTCTGGTCGGAGATTTAGTCAGGAAGAGACCCTGGAAATAGGCATACAACTCGCAAAAACACTTGAATATCTGCATAAGAAGGATCCCCCTGTGCTCTATCAGGATATGAAACCGGACAATATTCTGCTTACTGATGAAGGACAGATTAAGTTAGTGGACTTTGGCCTGGCTTCCTGGATGAAGCTTGATTCGCCCGGAGAGAAGGCACGGGGAGGAACGAAAGGCTATGCGGCGCCCGAGCAGTACGGTGGTATCTGTGACCCAACGACAGATTTGTTTGGACTTGGACGGACACTGAAACTCTTATCCAGAGGAAAAGGAACTTTTGCATTTAAATATGTCCTGCGTAAGTCAACCAGAGATAATAAAAATCAGCGGTTTCAATCTGCCAGAGAAGTCTGCACAAGATTGGAACACATTTATGAAAATAAACGTCAGAATCAAAAAATGACAACATGGATTCTCGGAGGCTTAACCGTACTTCTGGTTGCCGGTTTTGGATTTAGGATGATAGCTGAGATCGAGCAGCAGAGATATTTTAAATTGCTGGATGAGGCCTCACAGTTAGAACACCGGGTACAAAATGTCCCGGATGACAAGGCTTTCCGGATATGTAAGAAGGCAGTAGAGCTTTGCCCTGAAAAAGAGGAAGGTTACTTAAAACTTCTTGATCTTGGGCGGGAAAATGAACAGACCCAGATGACTGTGGACTGGATCTTGTCGATGTGGGAATCGTATCCGAATGATACATCGGAGCATCTGGAGGTAAAGAAGCAGCTCGGATTTCTATATTTTTGTGGAAATTCTTTAGATCCTGATTTTAACATAGATTACAATATGTCGGCTAAAATATTTGATCACCTTGCGGAAAAAGGGAAACAGCCAGATGAGTGGAAAAAGCTGGAGGAACTGGCGAAGAGCCTGGAACAGTTTGGAACGGACATCAACTGGAATAAAGTTCAGGATTCGCTTGACTTTTTTAAGCGGTACGGAGAGCGGATGGTTCACCGACAGGATTCTGATTATGTCTGCGAATTGTATCTCATCTGTGGAAGTACTTATTTATCAGAAGCCTCCTTCCTGAAAAATGAGAACATTGATCCGTATTGTGAAGGAATTTCGTGTTATGAGAAAGCCTATGAGTCGGCAAAGCTGCTTCAGAAAGATATACGGCTGAGGCAGGAGATATTGGAGCGCCTTGCATCTTCCTGCTATATGGCCGGACTATTGGAGACTCCGTCAGACGAAGTTTCGGCAGATCATGACGGTCAGAGAGATTCAAACCTGGATAAAAGCATAAATTACGGAAAGCAGCTGATGAAAATAGTCAATAAACAAGAATTGAAACAGCGGATTTTACTCAGAGAAGCAGCAGCAAAAAGCTTTCAGGGAAATTCGGAAGAAGCCATGAAGTGCTATGAATCCTTTTATCAGCAATATCCGAAACATTTGGAAGGAATCTGTGCCTACACAGAATTTCTTATAGAGAACCAGCAACCAGACCATGCCCGTGAAATGATAAGACAGGCGGCATCCATTCCCGGTGCCGGCGATAACAGAAACTATCAGATTCTTAAGGAACGTTTGGAGGTATAGAATGAATTATAAAAAAGTATGTTGCCTGCTGACCGCAATTTTAGTCTTACAGCCTCAAAATACGATGGCAGAACAGGGACAGGAGGCACAGCAGGATGTTTGTGACGATGATGTGGCTCATTCTTCAGAGAATGAATCTGCCAAAGTCAAAGATCAAGAGGATGAGATTGAAAAGCGACAGAGAGAAGAGGACAAGCGGACGGAAGAAGCCGGCCTGGGGGAAGAAGCCGGCCCGGAGGAGGTAGCCGGCCCGGAGGAAGAAGCCAGTCGGGAGGAAGAAGCCGGCCTGGAGAAAGAAGCCAGTCCGGAGGAAGAAACCAGTCAGGAGGAAGAAACCAGTCAGGAGGAAGAAGCCAGCCCGGAGGAAGAAACCAGTCAGGAGGAAGAAGCCGGCCCGGAGGAAGAAGCCAGCCCGGAGGAAGAAGTCAGCCTGGAGGAAGAGGAAAGCCAGAATGAGGAGAATCAGCAGAAAGAATTGTGTGTAGAAGATCGGGTAAGTCTGAGAGAGCAGGAGGAACAAAGGAAACAAGAGGAACAAAGGAAACAGGAGGAGCCAAAGAAACAGGAAGAACAAAGGGAACAGGAGAAACAAGAAGAGCAGAAAAGAACAGAACAGAAAAGGGAAGAAAAGAAAAGGAAAGAGCAGGAACAGAAGAAAAGAGAAAAAATAAAGGATGAGTTTAGAAAAGTGGAAGAGCAGAGAAAAGAGGAAGAACAAGAAAATGATAAAGAGCAAAAAAAGCCGGAAGGCCAGATAAAACAAGAGAAATTAAAGAAAGGAGAAAAAGAGCAAAAACAAGGAACGGAACAAAAAAATCAGTCAGAGAAAGAAAGAATCAGGAAAGAAAAAACAGAAAATCACACCAAAGAAGCTTCAAAATTTCAAACTCCTATCTTCCCATCCCGTAAGATATCCTTTAAAAACATCCGAGATCTCTCATCGAATACGAGACATGTGAAACCGGAAATCATTGTAGAGAACCCAGCGTCTGATGATGAAAAGCTTGAGGTGGTTCTTGAGAGCAAGTCCCGGGGAGTGATCTCGCAGCAAGTCGAGGTTTATAGAGAAAACGGAAAATTACGTTATTCCATGCCGGAGATTGATAGGGATGATCAGTACATACTTAAAATGAAGGATCATACCTTAGAGAATCATTATGAAGAGGCAGTCTCATTTTCTGTAAACCATAGAGGAACTGTCTTTACCTATGACCGGGAGAAGGCAAATGTAAAATTGGACAAATCATTTATTCCCAGGATTCATCTGCAAAATGTTGATGCGACACAAGTAGTTTCCTGTATGGTAAATGGTAAAGAAAGTCCTTATGAAGAAAAAAGGGATGAACTCGTAATTTCAGAGGATTCCTTAAAGAACGGGAAGAACCAGATCATAGTAGCAGTAAAAGACCAGGCTGGAAATGTTTCGGTTATGCCACCCTGGGAGTTTATGATCTCTGATATGGAAAACCGGGACAGGGAGAAAGGTGAGCAGCGAAATATATTCAGAAGCCCGGTTTATATGGTTTGCAGCGTGTTTAAAATGATTGTAAAAATTCTGAGCTCATCGATTTAAGGCATAAGTAAAAAATGTACTTTTATTGAAATAAGACGACCGCAATCCCACTGGTTTTAGAACGGTGGGTTAAGGTCGCCAAGCGTAGAATTTTGTGTTATACTATTGGAATGGAAACATGAAAATCTAAAAATGGGAATGGGTATTCTACTTAATAAGAGGAACTAAAGAATATGTCGGACGTAATATTATTTGATCTTGATGGAACATTGACAGATTCAGGTACGGGGATTATAAAGTGTGTTCAATATGCATTGAATTACATGGGAAAACCGGAGGGAGATGCTGATAAGCTCCGCTGTTTTGTGGGGCCTCCGCTTCATAAAGAATTTATGGAATATGCCGGATTTACCAGTAAAGAAGCTGATAAAGCGGTGGAACAATATAGGGAGCGTTATAGTACCATTGGGATTTATGAGAACAGAGTATATGATGAAATACCGGAACTGCTTACTTCCTTAAAAAAACAGGGAAAAACACTTGCAGTGGCATCCTCGAAACCAGGCGTTTTTGTAGAGGAAGTACTAAAACACTTTGATTTGAAAAAATATTTTGATATTGTTGTCGGCAGTGAACTGGATGGCCGCAGAGTGGAAAAAGAGGAAGTAATCGAGGAAGTCTTAAAGAGACTTGGAATTTCCAAAAACAGGGAAAGAGTTCTGATGGTTGGTGACCGTTCTTATGATGTAGAAGGAGCCAGAAAATGCGGCCTTTTATGTGTTGGTGCGGCCTATGGCTATGGCAGCAGGGAGGAACTTCAAAAGGCCGGAGCAGTCTATGTCGCGGATACAGTGCAGGACTTAAGTGTTCTGGCACAGACGGATGAAGAGGAGACTGAAAAAACCTCTTTCTATAAACCGCATCGCAAGAAACATGCAAAGCAGCGGGAGCATTCTCACAGTAAAAATCAGGGGCGGCGTAATCGTGGTTCCAGAAGGATTGTATCTCCGGGAAGAATGATTTGGGAGATTTTATCTCCAATGGTAGTTCATTTTATCTGCATGATGGCTGTCAGTACTTTAGGTGTTACAATAGCGGAAATGTTTTTTCACGGAGAAGGCCGGGATTACATGGATACTGTAGAAAGATTCCCCTGGCTTAGCAGCATTTTATCTGCTGTGACAGCACTCGTGGTAATCTTTTTGCTGAGAAGTTCTTACCTTGTAGAAAAAGACAAGTTTCAGATTAAAGTAAAGAGGTGGAATCCCCTGACAGCTGCCGCATGTGCAGTAACTTCGATAGGGCTGGGATTAATCGTTACAAAACTGATTGACGCCTCAGGCATTCGTGGAGTATTTAGCCGCTATGCACAGATCTCTGAGAATTCCTATGAGAATCAAAATCAGGTCCTGCTCGTTATATGTGTGGGGATCCTCGCTTCGCTGGGCGAAGAACTGGTATTTCGCGGTTTAATCTATCAGAGGGCGAAATCCTATTTTGGTGTAGGATGGGCCGTTGGAATCTCAGCAGCTTTATTTGGCGTGTATCACGGAAATATCGTGCAGCTTTTGTATGCAACTGTTCTTGGAATACTGTTTGCAGTACTCTATGAAAAAACAGGCACCCTTGCGGCACCGGTGACCGCACACATTGCGACAAATATATTCAGTATTTTTTATGATCGCATCGTGGATGCTCTGATTCGAAGAGCGAGATATGGGGAACAGCTGTTAATTGTTTTTGCGGTTCTGCTTGCGGCAGCGGGATGTTATTACCTGTTCTTCTATAAACCCGGGACTTTGGAAAAGACAGAGAAACACCATATAGCTGCAAAATAAAAAGGGAAAAGTTATTCTTGAAAATGTGTTCTCCCTATGATATACTGTTAGCGTTGCGAAAAAACACGCATGCGGTTTCCGAAGATGGTGCCCGGATTGAATCATGGGTTCTGAGGACTTATAAACATGCGGAAGACACGAACCAAAAGGAGACAAAAATAATGAGTATTCTTTCAATGAAACAGTTACTGGAGGCCGGTGTTCATTTCGGACATCAGACGAGAAGATGGAACCCTAAGATGGCTCCATACATTTACACAGAGCGTAATGGTATCTATATTATTGATCTGCAGAAATCAGTAGGCATGGTTGACGATGCTTATAAAGCAGTTATGGATACTGTAGCTGACGGCGGTACAATCCTGTTTGTCGGAACAAAGAAACAGGCACAGGATTCGATTCAGTTGGAAACTGAGCGCTGCGGCATGTATTATGTAAATCAGAGATGGCTTGGCGGTATGCTGACCAACTTCAAGACAATCCGGAGCAGAATTGATAGATTAAAAGAGATTGAAACAATGGAAGAAGACGGGACATTCGATGTTCTTCCTAAAAAAGAAGTAGTAAATTTAAAGAAAGAATTGGCTAAACTGCAGAAGAATCTGGGTGGAATCAAAGAGATGAAGAGACTGCCGGATATGATCTTCGTTGTAGATCCTAAGAAAGAAAGAATCTGTGTGCAGGAAGCTCATACATTAGGAATTCCGTTAATCGGAATCTGTGACACTAACTGTGATCCTGAAGAACTGGATTATGTAATCCCCGGCAATGATGATGCAATCCGTGCGGTAAAGCTGCTTACTTCCAAGATGGCTGATGCTGTAATTGAGGCAAGACAGGGACAGACGGAAGCTGAAGGATCTGAGGAAGAAGCTGCTGAGAAAACAGAAGAGGCAGATAAATAATCAAATTACGGAGGGATTTTTTACAATGGCTGTTACAGCAAAAATGGTAAAAGAATTACGAGAGATGACCGGTGCCGGAATGTTGGACTGTAAGAAAGCTCTTACAGCCACAGATGCGGATATGGATAAAGCAGTTGAATTTTTAAGAGAAAAAGGACTGGCTACCGCTCAGAAAAAGGCCGGAAGAGTTGCAGCAGAAGGACTTGTCAAAGTCATGGTTTCTGATGATGATAAGAAAGCCGTTGCCGTTGAGGTAAATGCTGAGACTGATTTCGTTGCAAAGAATGAGAAATTCCAGAATTATGTTACACAGGTAGCTGAACAGGCTATGGATACGAAAGCAGCTGATGTTGATGCTTTTCTCGCAGAGCCCTGGAAATTTGATACCAGTGAAACCGTAGGAGAAGAGCTGGCCCATAAGATTTCAACCATCGGAGAGAATATGAATATCCGTCGTTTTGCCCGGGTTTCTGAGGAAAACGGATTTATCGCTTCCTATACCCATATGGGAGGAAAGATTGGTGTTCTGGTTGATGTGGAAACTGATGTTGTAAACGATGATATCAGAGAAATGGCTAAGAACATTGCAATGCAGGCCGCAGCTTTAAATCCGCGTTTTACAAATGAAAATGAAGTGGACCAGGAATATCTCGACCATGAGAAGGAAATCCTCTTGGTTCAGGCTAAGAATGAAAAACCGGATGCTAATGACAAGATTATAAACGGCATGGTTATGGGACGTATTAAGAAAGAGCTCAAGGAAATCTGCCTGATGGATCAGGTATATGTGAAAGCTGAAGACGGAAAACAAACTGTTGGAAAATATGTTGCAGAAGTTGCGAAAGCTAACAATGCCAAGATTGAAATCAAAGGTTTTGTCCGCTACATGACTGGTGAGGGAATCGAAAAGAAACAAGAAGATTTCGCATCTGAAGTAGCCGCTCAGATGAATAATAAATAATCATATGATGTGAACGTCAAAATATCTTTTAACGTTTATAATACAATCCCTGAAAATCCCTTTGTATTGGGATTTCAGGGATTTTTGTCGTTATCCGGATTGTGAAAGGAGGTTTCACATATATGGGATGTTTGGGAAATCTGTTATGGTTTATATTTGGCGGATTTTTAAGTGGAATCAGCTGGTGCGCCGCCGGAATTTTGTGGTGTATCACCATCGTTGGAATTCCAATTGGCAGACAATGCTTTAAACTGGCAGGGGTAAGTTTCTTTCCCTTTGGAAAAGATATTATCTACGGAGGAGGAGCGGTTTCACTGTTAATGAATATTTTCTGGATTATTTTGTCCGGGATACCACTTGCTTTAGAGCATCTGGCTACTGGAGCGTTGCTTTGCGTTACAATTATCGGAATTCCTTTTGGGATTCAGCACTTTAAACTGGCAAAACTTGCTTTGATGCCCTTTGGTGCCTATGTAAGATAACGAACTGCAATCTATCAGAAGTCAAACAGAGAAGTCAATCAGAGAAGTCAGAAAAAGGCTTCGGGGAAGACCTGCTACTTATCAGCGGGTTTTCTTTTTTGCTCATTCACCTGTTTCTTAAATGTCAGAAACATCCCTTTCTCCATGTTGCTGGCCATGATATCTTCCACTTCTTCTTGTGTGATGCTTTCTGAGTATTCAAACCACCACCGCACCATCGACATCATGTTCGTCGCGAAGAGATATGCATATAGATCCGCATATTTTTTCTGATTTGAATGCTTTTCCGTATATGAAACCATGGTACTTAAAATACTGTCGTGTATAACCCCTGTCATTTCGCTGTATACTTTTCGGTCTATGGCAGCATCCCACAGTATTAGATAAATTTCTTTTTTTGACAGGATAAAAGCAAGTGTTCTTGAAAAGTCCTGATTATAACTGATATCGTTGATCTTTTTTGGAGTGGCATTGATGAATTCTACGTCTACATGCTCCCGGAATTCATCCAGGGTCCTTTCGAGGTATTGATCCAGCAGGTCATATTTATCTATATAGTATTTATAAAATGTAGATCGGTTAATCATTGCAGTCTGACAAAGTGCATCCACTGTGATTTTCTGGAACGGAGTATCTTTCAGCCATTTCAAAAGCGCACGGTCAATCTGACTGAGTGTCTTTACGATTCTTAAATCTTTCTTTTTCATCGAATGTACTTCCTTTAAAAAAAAATAAACAACAAATAAGCATTGAACGTTGCATAAACAACAAACTGAAAACCATTGCTGATAGCCGGGAGAGCGAAAACTTGTTAAAATAGTATCAAGACTGTTATTCTTCGTAATCCTGTAAACACTAGTATAACAGTTTTTGGGCAGTGATGTAAGAAAGTGAGGAAATTAAAAAATGAATTACAAGGTAATGGGAATTGCAGCGGGAAGAAAAAACGGGAATAGTGAAATTCTCTTAAAAGAGGCATTGATGGAGTGTGAGGCTCAAGGTGCTGAAATGACAATGATTAACTTAAGGGATTACCATATTCGAGATTGTACCGGATGTACTTCCTGTACGAAGGCAATGTCAGAGGGAAAAAATGCCGGATGTATCTTAGACAAGAAGGATGATAAAAAAAGAATTATGGATGTCATGCTCAAACAGGACGCGGTGATCTTTTCCGTTCCGACTTATGATTTGATGCCGGCTTCTACCTATCTGACATTTGCGCACAGAAGCTTAAGCTACGAGACAGCATTTCTTGAAACAATCGGCGCGATAGAGCATAAAGACAGAGTTGCCGGATTGATCTCAGTGGGAGGTTCCACAAGATCCTGGCAGTCCATGGCTCTGGAGGGACTGCAGGCTACAATGTTTACGACGGATCTGAATGTTGTCGATATGCTACTGGCTGAAAGAGTACCGGGCAGCGGCCAGTGTCTGCTGGATGATGATCTGATGCAGCGTGCAAAAACACTTGGCGCGCATATTATGGAAGCCGTGAAAACGCCTGCTGATCAGAGACAATGGCTGGGAGAAGAGGACATGGGATGGTGTCCGAACTGCCATAGCAATGCACTGGTACTGGGAGAAGAACAGTGGGACGGACTTCATTATCCGGTGGAGTGTCAAGTCTGCGGAGCCGGAGGAACACTTGAAGATGATGGAAAAGGCGGATGGAAATTCGTAATTGCTGAAAACGGGCTTTTAAAAGACCGCACGACCGTATCAGGAAGAGCAAAACATTTGAAAGAGATAGAAGAGACCCAGGGTGGATTTTACGGGAATCCGAAGAGTCTGCAGCTTGTCAGAGAGAGAAAGAAGAAATATATGGATAAGAAATTTAAGACAATTGACAAGGGAGGAACGAAAGAATGAAAGTGACGATTCGGATTGACGGCCGTGCTCTGCAGGTAGAAGAGGGAACGAACATACTCGAAGTGGCTCTTACACATGGGATATATATTCCGCACTTATGTCATCATTCCGATTTGCCGGATATATCTTCCTGCAGGCTTTGTATTGTCGAGACAGAGAGGAAAGACGGAGTCACTCCTGCCTGTGAATTAAAGGCAGAAGAGGGATTGAACATCAAAACAGAGAGCGATCAGATTTCACATCTTCGAAAACTTTCTATGGAGCTGATTCTTGCAGCGCACCCGGAAGACTGCTCTACGTGTCCAAGATATGGACAGTGTGAGCTACAGACGCTGATGCAATATATGGGCGTCTCTTCGGGCAGAATGCATACAAGAACCAAAGGCTTTCAGCAAAATAACAAGAATCCACTTTTTATACATGATATGAACCGATGCGTTCTATGCGGACGCTGTGTAAGAGCCTGCAGTGATCTGCGAGGAGTCGGGGTATTGCAGTATAATAAAAATGACACCGAGACCTATGTCGGAACTCTGCATGACCGGCTCTTAAAAGATTCGGACTGTCGTTTCTGCGGCGCGTGTGCGGAGGTCTGTCCGACGGGAACGATCCGTGATGTGTTAAATTACACAGCTGCCGAGAAGAAAAATACGCTGATTCCCTGTCAGCATGCCTGTCCGGTTCATACAGATATCCCGAGATATGTCCGTTATGTAAAAGAAGGCAGATACGAAGAAGCGGCTGCAGTTGTTCACGAGAAGATCCTATTTCCCGAGTGTCTGGGACGTGTCTGTGCACATGGATGTGAGGAAAAATGCCGAAGAAACGAAGTGAATGAAGCGGTCTCCATCCGAAATATCAAGCGTTATGCAGCAGAACACGCGGATAATGAACTTTGGATCAGAAACAGTAAACATCTTCCTTCAACCGGAAAGAAGATTTGTGTGGTCGGAGGCGGGCCTGCCGGTATGACAGCTGCCTATTATCTCGCGAAACAGGGGCATTACGTTGTCTTAAAAGAAGCAGAGGAGAAACTGGGCGGTCAGATGCAGTACGGAATTCCTTCCTACCGTCTTCCGAGAGATGTTGTGAACAAAGAAGCAGAGTATTTAAAAACAGCCGGTGTAAAAGTCGAGACAAGATGCTGTATATCACATCCTATGGATCTCGGGAAAGAATACGACGCTGTTCTGATGGCAATCGGGACACATGACGGAGTAAAACTTCCGATGGAGGGAAATGACCTCTCTGGTGTTTTGAAAAGCTCTGACTTTCTGCGAGACGCATCTATAGGACAAAAGAACAGGAATGGGAGAGAATGTCGTCATCCTGGGCGGCGGTAATGTGGCCTTTGACTGTGCACGTACGGCTGTAAGACTTGGAGCTTCTAAAGTGGATCTGGCCTGTCTGGAAGACAAACCAAATATGCTTGCTGATGAAGAAGAAATCAGTCAGGCAGCGGAAGAAGGAGTCGAGATTCATCCCAGTTCGACCTTCGAGAGAATCTGCGGTACAAAAAAAGTGAGAGGAGTCGAATTCTGCAAAGTCAAAAAATTCTCCTTTGACGAGAATCACCGGGCTGTGATTGAAAAAGATCAGGATTCCAGCTATGTCATCGAGGCTGATACTGTTATATTTGCAGTCGGACAGCGTCCGGCAATCGGTGAAGAAGCAGGACTTACCCTTGGACGAGGGAATTCTATTGTTGTAAATGAAAACACTCATAAGACGAGCGCGGAGGGTGTCTTTGCCTGCGGAGATGTCATATATGGAACGAAGACTGTCATTGCGGCAGTCGATTCAGGCAGGCAGGCGGCATCAGAGATTGATCGCTTTCTGGGCGGCAGCGGTGATATCTCAGAGGTCTTAGTTCCGAGAGAAAAAGACGAACCCGGGATTGGAAAAGTTGAAAATTTCGGTGATCTTGGACGTGCAGAAGAGGAAATACTCCTTTCGAAAGAACGTCAGAACAGTTTTGTTCCGGTAAGCGGGGGGATCTGCGACTCTGATATATGCAAAGAAGCTGGACGATGTCTTCAGTGTGATCTTCGTTTTGACATCCATAAAGACAGACTCTGGAGCGATTACAGTGAACAGGAAATGGAGGAAGTACGATGAGTCTTTTCGTAAATAATGCAGATGCACTACAATTAGTACATAAGCTGAGCCTTGACGAAATTGAAGAAAGGATCGGAGCATTTCCGAAAACCGAAGGAAAGATTGTGGGTGCTCTTTACAATACAGATACCGACGGACGGATGAATATGCTGCTTCATTCTAATCCGGCAGGCATCGTTGCAGGTCTCGCTGCTGTAGCCAGAGTGACAGGATCAGATGGAGCACTTTTGATTACTACATGTGAGATCAATGAGCAGGAATTCCTGGCGGCGGCTGCTGCCTGTGATCTTGACCTGCATTTTGGGAGGGCAGAGATCGTGAACAAGACGCTGCACCGGGAGGATTTGATTGTAAGCTTTGGAGAACTTGCCACAATGGCCAGGCGGATTACGGGTAATACTCCCGGCTGCTTCCTGGCTGTCGATGACGGAATGCCAGAGGAAGTGGATCACGAGAGTGAAATTCTCGAGTTCATTTCCAGAGAAAACTGTAAAGGAATCATTGCAGACCATCAGTTTTACACACTGGATGAATTGAATGGAAGAAAAGTATCTCAGCTTTCACTTCCCGGAGGCGTAATACATAAAGTTGCATTGGACGACTGTATTGTGGACAGAGCACAGGATGAAGTTGACACACTTCGAAAAAAGAGCTGTGGGAAATGTACCTTCTGCCGGGAAGGACTCTACCAGCTGCATGAGATTCTGGATGACCTCACAGTGGGAAGAGCGAAGCCGGCAGAACTTGATTTGGCTTTAGAGATCGGTCAGGCGATGAAGGTTTCCTGCAACTGCAGCCTGGGGGAGGCTGCCGGTGATCCGGTCGTCTCCATGATCAATAAGTTTCCGGAGGAAACGGGTGCACATGCAAAGAGAAAAGAATGTCCGTCCGGAGTCTGTCTGTCATTGACGCAGTTCTATGTCGACCCGGTCCTCTGCCGGGGAAGCGGTGCCTGTGCAAAAGTATGTCCGGAACAATGTATTGAAAGCAGAAAAGGATATACCTCAGTCATCGATGAATTCGACTGTACCCGATGCGGAAAATGCCTGGATGTCTGTGCGTACAGTGCAATAAAGAAGACATCAGGCCGAATGCCAAAACTCCCATCGAATTCAGTAAGAATCAGAGGGATTTCGACAGATAATACAGGAGATAAGACTCTGAAAAAGAACTGGAAACGATCTGATACGCCAAGACGAAAACAAGTTTTCGCAAAAGCAGGGAAGAGACCGGAAGAGAAAAAAGATCAGAAAGAAAAACCGAACCAGAAAAAAGAGGAGGTAAACGTAGTGAAATCCATAGACACAGATCTCGTGATTGTAGCAGGCGGTCCGGCAGGACTTGCAGCGGCGATAACGGCCGGGGAGAAAGGTCAGAAATCGATCATACTGGAGAAGTCATCGTCAACAGGCGGGGCTGCCAATATGGGTATGGGACCGCTTGGGATTGACACAAAGATTCAGAAGAATGACTTTAACAACATCAGCGTCGAGGAAGCCCTGGATCTGCATATGAAATACACTCATTACCGCGTGGATGAGGATCTGGTTCAGACCTATTTCAACAAGAGCTCGGATACGATTGAATGGCTGGAAGATATGGGTGTAGAGTTCGCGGGGGCCTTCCGTTACTTTAAGGAGTCTGCCGCGACATGGCATATTGTAAAGCCTGAAAATGGTGTGATCGGACCTCGTGTTGCCGGTCCGATGATACGTCTGATGACGGAGCGCGCAAAGGAACTGGGATCCGAGATTCTTCTTGAGACAACGGTGAAAGAGCTGGTGATAGAAGAAGGGAAAGTATGTGGTGTGAAGGCTGTAGATGGAGATGGCAAAGGAATTGAAGTCCATGGAAAGGCTGTGATCGTAGCCACCGGAGGTTTCGGAAACAACGGGAAGATGCTGGAAAAAGAGTTTGGCCTGCATCTGGGCGAGGACTTCTTCCCATTTCAGGTTCCCGGACTCACCGGAGACGGTCTGAACATGATGTGGGATGCCGGTGCTGCAAAATACGGTGCAAACATCGAGGTAATCTATCAGCTTCAGGATAATCTGAACTGGTTTATGCTGGATGCCGTGCTGCGTCAGCCAAATCTTCTGATTAATCAGTTCGGAGACCGTTTTATCAATGAGGGGGATATGGGCAACACGACTTATGTGGGAAATGCTCTTTCTCTTCAGCCCGGTAATTATGGATACTGCATCATGGATGAAGGAATCTTAAAAGACTACAAGAGAAATGGTCCGGATATCTTTGACATTGTTCATCCGGCGGATGCATTCCTGGCTTTTGATGAACAGGCCAAGACTGCTGTGGAACAAAACTACGAAGGTTATATTGAGGCCGGTACAGTAAAGGAGCTTGCCGACAAGCTGGGAATAGACGAAGAAAAGCTTCAGAATACGATTGATGAATACAATGAGATGTGTGAAAATGGAGTAGATACAAGATTCCACAAATCTCATAAGTTTCTGCATCCGATTACCGGAAAGGGAAGATATCTGGTCGGTAAATATTATCTGGCCGCATATGGTACGGTCGGCGGAGTCAGAATTAATAAGTTCGGGGAAGTGTTGAATGAAGATCAGCTTCCTATCGAAGGCCTTTACAGTGCCGGATCCGATGCGAATACAATATATGGCGACAGTTATAACTTTACCCTTCCGGGAAATACCATGGGATTTGCGATCAATTCCGGACGTATGGCCGGGGAAAGCGCAGCGGATTATGCTGCGGATTGTAAAGAGTGAAAATGAAAACAGAAGTATCAGCATATATAAACTGAGACTAGAAAGGATAGTTAAATAGTTATATGAAAAAAGTAGGAGTTTGTCAGGAAGAAAAGGATCTGTCTTATTATAAATTTTTCGAGATGGAACTGGCACCCGTTCCGGAAAAGAAACTACAGGTATTCAAGGAGGGACCTTCGAAAGTATCGGCAGTTCCATTTGAGAAGAAACAGCTGTTTCTCGAAGGAAAAGACAAGAACTACTGCCAGGTCGGGTATGGAAATGCAGAAGATGGCACAGGGTTTGTGTGCAATACGACTTATATGCCAGGTGTCACCGGCGAGATGCTGGACTGGTGGTTTCCGTGGCACAGCGTTGGATCCGATCTGCGGTACAAGATCTGGGATCCGGAAGATCACTACTTTGCAAGAGCCGACGATGTCGCGTATGTCTGTGATCCGGCCGTACCAATGAATGAAAAGACCTGGGGTGTCAATCACTATATCATAGAAGATGTCGGACCGGGACCGGAATTTTTAAAGCTCTGTTTTAAAAATCCCGAAGATTATGGATATGATTCATCTGCGATCGGAACGGATGAGTGCCAGTCTATGGTCTGCGCGATTGGTGAGAGTACTTGTGCGGCTGCCATGACACATAAATGGTATCCTTATAAGGACGGTGTGATGTTCTGTTCCAGATTCTGGATCGGTTTCGGTGTCGTGGACGGGAAAATCGTAAAGACGCTGCCCGAAGGAGAGCGTGTTCCTGAGATCATGCCAAAGGGCCTGTTCGGACACAACATCAAAGAGTTTACGAATCTGGCGTCGATCCTTCCGGAAGTATACAGGGAAAACAAAGATCTGATGTAGACAGACAATGTTTCGGGCCTCATGAGACTGTACTCATGAGGCCTTTTTCAGCAAAAAATGGCTGCCTGGAAAGTTAGGAACTGTTAAATTTCTGGAATTATGTTATACTAATTATTAGGAAAAAGGAAGTAAATAAAGGAATCGGTGAAAGTATGACTCAGATTATTGCAGACAGTACATGTGATATAAATAAAGAACTTTTAACAGGATACAAGCTGGTGACTCTGCCTCTTGTGATTTCTGCGGAAGGAAAAGATTATCTGGATGGTGTAGATATTGATATCGACCGGGTATATTCCTGGATGCAAAATGATATTCTTCCAAAGACTGCACAGATCCCATATGAGGTTATGAAAGATGCATTTGAAACATGCTGCAGAAATGGCAATGATTTCATCTACATCGCATTCTCCGGCAGGATGTCCGGATGCTGTTCCCTTGGCCGCATCATCGCAAACGAATTAAAAGAGAAGTATCCCGAGAGACGTATGGAGATTGTAGACTCAAAGGGAGGGAGCTGCGCAACCGGGCTGATTGTACTACAGGCACTTTTAATGGCGGAAAAAAAGATGAGCATCGATATAATACTGGATGAAGTTAATTTCATGGTCAGTCATGTGGAACATCTGTTTACAGTTGCAGATCTGAAATGGATGGTAAAAGGCGGGAGGATCAGCAAACCACTTGGCTGGGCAGGCAGTGTGCTGAATATTCGTCCCTGGTTGGACGTGAACGATGGAAAAATGGTGGTAAAAGGAATGGTACGTGGGGAGAAAAAGGCGATCCAGACAGTAACAAGAGAAGTGTGCCACAGGGCAGAAAACTTTCCAAAACAGCTGATTGCCATAGCACATACAGGAAACAAGGCGCTGGCAGATACCGTGTCGGATCAGATCAGAGAGATTTTCCCTGACTGTACGACAACGATTTCAGAGATCGGAGGAGTGCTGGGAACACATCTTGGTATGGGGGGACTTGGAGTTTTTTTCTTTCGCGAACAGTCGGTACATTATATGCTGAGTGAGATTTAAATGACCGCAGGACAGACTGCACTTGTATGAAAAGGTTATGATAATGATGGGAGATAACGTAAAAAAAACAGGCGGACTCATAGCGGCCGCAGGAAAATTTCCAAAGAAAAGCAAATTGGATCCTCTATACAAGATCGGATCAATTACTGTAATTAAGAGGGAAGTTCTGACTTTTCAGATTGCGGGACTTTCTCCGATTGTGATCGTTGTCGGATACCGAGCGGGGGAAATTGAACATCAGCTGTCTGATTACGGTGTAATCTTTATCCGTAATCAGAATTATGAAAATACGGATAAGTTTGATTCTGTGAAATTAGGTCTAGAATATATGAGGGACCAGTGTGATCAGATAGTCTATACGCCTGTAAATGTTCCGATGGTGACACCGGATACGATACAGAAGATGATTTCGACTAAAAAGCCACTGGTTGTGCCTTCGTACCACGGAAAGAGCGGTCGTCCGGTTTTGCTGGACAGGCAGATTCTGCCCCGGATTATGAACTATCAAGGTGAGAGCGGTTTAAAAGGTGCGATCGAAAGTATATCCGATGTCAGGACTTTTATGGAGGTGGAGGACGAGGGAATTATTCACACGACGGATGACCTAAAACGGCTGGAACAGCTGGTGCCGTTACATAACCGGCAGATTGCACATCCTTTTCTGCGCATTAATCTTGAGCGGGAGTCGATGTTTTTTGATGCGCGGACAAGACTGCTGCTCATGCAGATTCAGGAGGCACATTCTGTCAGAGAAGCAAGCAGCCGCATGGCTGTGTCCTATAGCAAAGCATGGTCGATGTTAAATAAACTGGAGGATGAGCTCGGATATTCCGTAGTTGAGAGAATCCACGGGGGGCATAAAGGCGGAAATACATATTTGACGCAAAAAGGTGAAGAATTTCTGGAAACCTATATCAGATTCGAAAACAATGTACGAAAATATGCAGACGAGGAGTATAAGCGATTGTTTTAATGTCTATAATAATGCACTCGAAGCAAGTTCTTTTGTAAAAGAATTTGACGAATACAAACCCTTATTTTATACTATAACCATAGGATGATACCGGTGTTAAGCATGAAACGCAGGACCTTTTGACCCTGGTATCATCATATGATGTTGGGGTCAAAAGTA
>DHNM01000046.1:27037-55992 GCA_002409525.1 Eubacterium sp. UBA5416
CATGTTTGTTCGGGTCCCAAAGCCATGCTTTTTCATGCAAGCATGAAAACGCAGGACCTTTTGACCCTGGTATCATCATATTACAAATAGATTATAAGGATTTAAAAAGGAGGAATGTGGGATGGGAACAATTAATCATTCCGTAAAAAAGAGAGATCACGACGCGAAGATTAGCGGCAGAGCAATGTACGTGGATGATATCGTGATGGATGGTATGCTCTATGGAAAGATGCTTCGTTCAACGAAGGCAAGAGCCCGCATCAAAAATATAAAGTATCCGGAATTACCTGATGGATATTGTGTGATAGACAAAGATGATGTTCCGGGCGAGAATAAGATTCATGTTGTTCTCGAAGATATGCCGGTTTTTCCGGTAGATACTGTCGAATATATCGGAGATGTCATTTCGATGATTGTGGGCCCTAATAAAAAAGAAATCGACCGAATCATTAATGAGACCGTTGTGGATTACGAAGAGCTGGAACCTGTCTTCGATGTCATGAAGTCGAAAACCTCGTTTTTCCATCATGATATTGAAAAGGGAGATCTGAAACGTGCATTTGAAGAATCCGATGAGATTTATTCCGAGACTTTTCATACAGGGCACCAGGAGCAGGCGCCTCTGGAGACCAATGGACTGATCGCATATCCGGATGAGAACGGGCATCTGGCAGTCCGCGGATCCATGCAGTGCCCATATTATCTTGTCACGGCATTGTCAAAGGCAGTCGGCCGTGATCCGAAAGAGATCAGAGTTATTCAGGATGTCACCGGAGGAGGATTTGGAAAGAAAGAAGACTTCCCTTCGATCCTGGCATGTCAGCTTGCGGTTGCGGCAAATAAAGTTCAAAAACCGGTCAAATGTGTCTTCAGCAGAGAAGAAGACATTGAGTTTACTTCAAAGCGCCACCCTTCAATCGTATCTTATAAGGTAGCTTTAAAAGATAAAAAGATCACCGGAATGGATATCAACGTTATTTACAATGCCGGTGCATATACAACGCTTACGGATGTTGTTCTACAGCGTGGACTGATCGGTGCATGCGGTGCCTATAATGTTGAGAATCTGCATGTGTCGGGAGACGGTATGAAGACGAACACAATTCCAAATGGCGCATTCCGTGGATTTGGCGGTCCGCAGACATTTTTCAGTTCAGAAATGATCATGGATCACATTGCGAAAAAGTATGATATGGAGCCGATTGACTTTAAAGAGGAACATTTTGCCAAGCAGGGAGATGTGACGTCGACGAGCGGTCTGTATCATTTCCATGTACCGCTCCCTGAGATGGTAGAGCGTGCGGATGAGATCTCGGATTTCAGAAGAAAGAGGAAGCAGTATCATAAAAAACAGTCAGGGAGATACAGAAGAGGTATCGGCATCTCTACCGTCTATCATGGATGTGGTTTTACCGGAAACGGGGAGAGAGACCTGATCAAGGGCGTTGCACAGCTTAAGAAAAATAAAGATGATACCATTGAGATTCTGACAAGTACCACAGATATGGGTCAGGGTGCAAAAACGACATTTTCAAAGATTATAGCAGATACACTGGATATTCCAATGGATCAGATTACAATTGAAAACCCGGATACTGACCGGGTGCCGGATTCCGGACCGACAGTCGCCAGCCGTTCTATTATGGTGGTCGGGGAATTGATTAAGCGGGCGGCCGAAAAACTGAAAAAGCAATGGAAACCCGGGGAAGAACAGATTATTACTCAGCATTATGAACATCCGGATTTTATGATTCAGTTCGACACCGATAAGTTCACCGGCGACGCATACCCGACGTATTCCTGGTCTGTCAATGTTATCGAACTGGAAGTAGATACACTGACTGCTCAGACGAAGGTACTCGGTGCGTGGGGAGTCTATGATGTAGGAACGCCTCTGGATTTGAATATTCTCCATGGCCAGATGGAAGGAGGATTCCTTCAGTCCATCGGATATGCTTCTATGGAGCAGATCGGATATAACGAGCAGGGAAGAATCCGGAATAACAGCTTCAGCGACTACATCATTCCGACTTCTATGGATGTCGAGAACATGGTTACGGATTTTGTGACAGTTCCCTATGATGAAGGACCGTTTGGCGCAAAAGGTGCCGGAGAACTTCCGACTGTAGGACCTGCACCGGCATATATCGACGCTCTGGAACAGGCACTTTCGACTAATATTGATCATATACCTTACACTCCGGAAGATATCATGAACCATTTGCAGGAGGTGAAGAATCATGATTAAGTTCATTTTAAACGGCGAAGAAGTTAACAGTAAAGCGAACCCGAATGAGCGCCTGCTGGATGTCCTCCGCAATGAGTTCTGCCTTACAGGAGCAAAGTGCGGATGTAAAGAAGGCGAGTGCGGAGCATGTTCAGTGATCCTCGACAATCGCCTGGTCAACTCCTGTATGGTTGCGATGGGGAGTATCGAGGGAAGTACGGTGATGACAATTGAGGGATACAGTAAGACAGACCGCTTTCAGGTACTCTCGAAAGCGTATGCGGATGTCAGTGCCGTGCAGTGCGGTTTCTGTATTCCCGGTATGCTGCTCGCGTCTGAGTGCCTGCTTTCCGAGAACCCCCATCCGGATGAGGAGGAGATTCGCAGAGGAATATCCGGGAATCTGTGCAGATGTACGGGATATAACGCAATTGTGAAAGCAATCAAAAACGCGGCTAAGGAGGGAAAAGGACTATGGTGAACAGTTATTTTACAACATCGCTGGATGAAGCACTGGAAATCAGAAACACAAAACCTGTGATTCCTTATGCCGGAGGAACAGATCTGATGATCAAAGCAGACGATCAGGCCTCGTATCTGTTTCTGAACAAGATCCCGGAATTAAAGCAGATCAGAGAGGATGAGGAGTATATTCGGATTGGAGCATGTGCAACCTATTCTGAAGTGCTCCATCACAGGCTGACGCCTCAGATACTGAAGGACGCAATTATAGAACTTGCCGCGCCGGCAATCCGGAATCTGGGGACAGTCGGGGGTAATGTGTGTAATGGCTCTCCGAAAGGGGACAGTGCTTTAATCTTCTTTGTGACAGATGCTCTGCTGCGTCTGGGCAGCAGCAGAGGGGAGCACACACTTCCAATCAAAGAGTTTTATCTGGGAAGGAAAAAACTGGCGCTTCAGAATGACGAATTGCTGCTTGAAATTCTTATTCCCAAAAAGGGACTGGAACATTATTATTATAAGAAGATCGGTGCGAGAAATGCACTGGCGATTTCAAGAGTGTCATTTGCGGGGATCCTAAACGTAGAAGAAGGCAGAATCAAAAACTGTGCCACTGCTTTCGGTGCCGTCAGTGATGTAGTTGTCAGAAGACCTGATATCGATCAGATGATGATCGGAAAAACCATCGATGAGGCGAAAGACACGAAAAAGGAGTACCTGGCAGCCTACGATGAGACCATTGTTCCCATCCGTGGCAGAGTATCAGCCGAATACAGGAAATCTGTCTGCATGAATCTGCTGCAGGACTTTCTTGAAACAAACGGGATATAATATAAAGACATGTGGTATAACGCATAAACTCTCAATATAATTAATAAAATTCAGCGGTTGTTTAAAGCGTATCAGGAGACACTTTTTTATCCTGATACCGCTGTACTGCTTTTAAATAGAATGTTAAACAATTCAGAGAGGTGAAAACACACAACATGGAAAAGAAAGAGAAAGAGACACAAACGAACAACACTTCAACGTTGGTATACCAGGTGGAAGATAAGCCAAAGTTTTTCACATCCATCCTGCTGGGACTCCAGAACATTCTGACTGCATTCAGTGGAATTATTGCAGTCCCTCTGGTAATTGCCGGTCTTGCGGGACTAAATGTGGTGGATACAGCCTATCTGGTATCGGCATCTCTGCTGGCTTCCGGAATCGCATCAATTATTCAGACAAAAGGTTTTGGGCCAAAGAAATTCCGGGTCGGCGTAGGACTTCCAACCGTCATGGGAACAGATTTCGGATTTGTTCCTCCGGCAAACACAATTATCAACACAATGGGCGGCGGAATGGCCGGGTACTTTGGTGCATCAATTCTGGGAGCAGTTCTGGAATTTATTATGAGCTTTTTTGTCAAACCGCTGATGAAGATCTTCACACCGGTGGTGACCGGTACTGTTATCACGCTTATGGGAATGTCCATGATGCCCATCGCTTTTGACTGGATCGGCGGGGGAGCGGATAATCCCAATTATGGGGATCCGAGATACATAATGATCGCAGTAATTGTATTTGTTGTAATAGTCCTGCTGAACAGATATGCAAAGGGAATCATCAACTCTGCGGCTGTTATGATCGGAATCATTGTCGGCTATGTAATCAGCATTCCTTTTGGATTCGTAGATTTCTCACAGATCGGGCAGGCAGAATGGTTTCAGATGCCTGAAATTGCCCGTTTTGGCATTGATTTTAACCCGAAATATCTTGTACCGTTTATTGCCGGATATCTGGTGACCGTCATCGAGACCGTAGGTGTTATGGAGACCCTTGGTGAAGTGACAGGTAAGAAACTGAGTAAAGAAGAGGTAACTGCAGGTGTACGCGCTGACTCTGTCAGCTCTTTTGTCTGCCCGTTTCTCGGATCCGGCCCTGCACAGACCTTTGGACAGAATGTGGGATTGATTCCCCTGACGAAATGTGCATCACAGCACGTTGCAATTGTAGCCGGTGTACTGCTCATTCTGATCAGTCTCTTCCCGAAGGTATCAACCGTTGTTTCTATCATGCCTTCCTGCGTGCTCGGAGGAGCCGGGATTCTGATGTTTGGTACCGTTGCGATATCCGGAATCAAAACACTGTCTAAAGTAAAATTTACAAACCGGAATCTGCTGATTATGGCAAGTTCGATCGGTATCGGTTTAGGTGTTACCTTCAGACCTGAAGTGGTAGAAAAACTTCCCGGAATCTTAAGCAGCCTGTTTGGCTCAGGGATCTCCGCGGGAACAATTGTCGCACTGGTTCTGAGTCTCATATTAAAAGATGAGCCGGATGCACCGGAGATAGAGTAATATGGATAACGGATGACCGGGATCAGTAAATGAAAAAAAGAATATCTAAAAAAGGAGAGTTTCGGAACAAGTATGGGTTCTGAAACTCTCCTTTTTGGCCAAAACAGTTCATTGTGCACTTGCAATTTTGTAGATCACACAGTCATGCGGCTTCAATGTCCGGCTGATTTCACTGTCTGTGAGAGCAGTGGTTTCACCCTTCCACAGATCGCGCAAACCGATGTTATTTTTATTGTTTAGGTTTAGATTCGGCCCATGTACATAAGGCGACGAATAAAGTTCATTCATTGAAACGGAGATTTCTCTATTTTCATCGCTGAGATTAAATAGTGCTGCGTAAAAGGATCCGTCTGCTTCATCGGCTGCGGTCCACACAGCCCGAGTATCGTCGCGGCGTATCTGCCAGGGCCTGCATGTTGCCAGGGCCAGGACCTCTTTATTGGTGAGAAGGGATAAAGTCCATTCATCCAGCTGAGTCAGCTCTGCACCGAGCATAAGCGGCGATCCGAAGAGGCACCATAAAGTCATCATCGTGCGCTGCTCCGGGCAGGTAAAGTTAGTCTGACGCTCTTGGCCGAACCCTTTTCCAAGATGACCCAGAGGCAGCATATCAAGATCCGGGTAGCAGCCTTTTGATACATGGCTCTGCCACAGTTCACAGCGGTGAAACATATCCTTTAAAAGTTTCCAGTCATCCCAGAAATCGTCTGTGACACGCCACATATTGGCATGTGTCTCATAGTGCCAGGCCTTATCAATCAAGGCCGGACCGGGTGATAGGGATAATACAATCGGTCTTCCCGATCGATCGATGGCAGTTGAGAGCATCTCGATTTCACGGCGGGCTGAATAGGGGTTTCCTTTATATGGATTCGTATTACAGATATCATCACATTTGATAAAATCGACACCCCAGGAGGCATACAACCGCAGGATAGAATCGTAGTAAGCCTGACCGCCTGCAGTATCTCTAACCCCGTACATATCCGGATTCCATCCACAGATGGAGGATGGATCCGCCACTTCATCAGCGGTTACATCTGTATCCAGTATTTCACTGTGCGCATGTGCGGCGGCACGCGGAATTCCACGCATGATGTGAATCCCGAACTTCAGACCGAGACTATGTATATAAGCTGCGAGAGGGCCGAATCCTGATCCGCCTGCGGAACTGGGAAAACGTACCGGATCCGGCTGCAGGCGCGAATATTCGTCCATCTCGAGTTCAGAGAAGGGGATATACTGGAACTGATCCCGTCTGGATCCCGCATGATGTGCGTACCACTGAATATCAACTACAATATATTCCCAGCCGAATTTTTTCAGATGTTTTGCCATATAATCGGCATTTGCTTTTACCTGTTCTTCATTTACTGTGGTGTCATAATAGTCATAGCTGTTCCAACCCATAGGAGGTGTCGGTGCGAAATCATTTTTATTCATTATTGAAAAGTCCTTTCTCCTGAAAAGGAAAAAGTTCCATACTGGCAGATCCGGTACATTCGCGGTCCGTCATCTGTCAGCTATGGAACTTTTGAGCCTGATGCGGCATTATTCTACGGTGATCACTTCCACCGGACATCCATCCGCTGCTTCTTTTGCACTTTCTTCGTTGTCAGGTGTCACATCTGCATAAACTTCTGCCAGATCGTCATCATTCATACGAAAAACCTCTGGACATGTATCTGAACACTGGCCGCATCCGATACATCCTTCTTCAATACTTGCTTTCATAGATATATACCTCCTTAAATTTGATGCCACCATTATAACATGTTTCCAAAAAATGGGCAATTTATACAAGGAAGAATCTATAGTTTTTAACTTAATCGTTTTAAAAATTTATTTGGTGCGACAGCCGGTATTTCACTTGAGGCAAAATCCTTGATATTTCTGCTTATGATATAATCTGCTTTTGTGCGAAGAGCACATGTGCACTGTATAGCGTCTTCATAGTCTTTGAAGTTTAGGCGGGCTGCTTTCTTCAAATCGTCAATCGTGAGATCAGAAATATGGAAAATAAAGGAAAGCTGTTCTAAAACTGCACTAATTTTAATTGAATCATATTCTTTTCGCATGATGTATGCAATATCAGTCAGCGATAAAACTGAGACTACTCCATGAAGCTTCCCGACTTCGCACAGTCTGAATATATCTGCTGAATCTTTATAGAATTCCTTACGATAACATAAAACATCAAGTATTATATTGGTATCAATCAAAATCTTCATATTTTTTCATTCGCTCCGCTGTCATCTCTTTATCATCATAATCATGTTCCAGAATACCGGTGAGTGAATCTGTAAGAAATGAAACACTTTCTTCATAGGAAATCAAACGGGCTACCTGCCTGCCGTTTTTCAAAACCACTATTTCGTCACCATCCTGTACCTTTTGAAGGTACCGGCCAAAGTTGTTCTGAATTTCTGTTGCGGTTGCTACAGTCATATCTACCACCTCCGAAATAAATATTAGCTAATAATAGTATATATACAGTTAGCTAATTTGTCAAACGAAGTCTACAATCTAATGCTTGCGGATCGAAAGAAAGCTTATGAAGAAAGGAAGCAGGATCCTTCTAAAAAAATGATTTTTCCAACGCCTGCTCAGTACAAGAAAGATTTTACTTTTTTGAAAGAAGTTGACAGCCTGGCTCTGGCAAATGCCCAGCTCCATTTAGAAAAAGCCTATAAGAATTTCTTTCGTGATCAATCTGTTGGATTTCCAAGGTTCAAAAGTAAGAAAAACCCGGTTCAAAGTTATACGACCAATAATCAAAATGGGACTGTAGCCTTGTTTGAGAATAAATTTATCAAGCTTCCCAAGCTGAAATCATTCATCAGGATCAAACTCCATAGACAACCCCGGGGAATGATCAGATCTGCGACCATCTCCCGTCGTTCAAGTGGTAAATATTATATTTCTTTGTTATGCAGAGAAGAGATCAGCGAACTGCCAAAAACAAATTCTGCTATTGGGATTGATCTGGGAATAACTGATTTTGCCATTCTTTCCGATGGAAAAAAAATCGATAATCATAAATTTACCGCAAAAATGGCAAAGAAACTAAAACGGGAACAACGTAAGCTGTCCAGACGAGCATTACGAGCGAAAAAGAAAGGGATCAATCTCTTTGACGCAAAAAACTATCAGAAACAAAAACGAAAAGTGGCTCGTCTGAACGAAAAGGTAAAGAACCAAAGAACCGACTTCCTGAATAAGCTGAGTACAGAAATTATCAAAAATCACGATATGATCTGCATGGAAGACTTAAACACAAAAGGGATGTTACGGAATCATAAGCTGGCAAAAAGTATTTCTGATGTGTCCTGGTCGAGCTTTGTGACGAAGCTGCAATACAAAGCGGACTGGTATGGACGTGAAATCATCAAAATTGACAGATGGTTTCCTTCCAGCCAGATTTGTTCGGAATGCGGACACAGAGATGGAAAGAAAACACTTGAAATTCGTGAATGGATTTGTCCTGTTTGTCATACTCATCATGATCGGGATATAAACGCAAGCATCAATATTCTGACCGAAGGTCTAAGAATAAAGCAATCAGCTTAGATAAAACCAAGAACCGTAGGAACTACGGGGATAGCCTGGTAAATAAGAGACACCGCTGCAGGTAAAGAAATATACTTGCAAGTATGCTCTATTCCCAAGAAGCTCCCACTTCAAGCGTTAAGAACCGATAGGTTTAGCTAAGTGGTGAGTAGTTCACAACTTGCCTCTGCTATGGCAGACAGGAGACGGATATCTCCCAGATCCTGAAAAAGTGTGACAGGGCAGGTACATTTCTCATAGACAGTACGACGGCTTTACTAGCAAATGAGATGTTTCTTCAAAATGGTGAAATCAGAGAAGACGCAGGCATGAAAATATCCGGTGAGATGAAAATTCTGATATCCCGTATTGATCGTATCGTGATTGTCTCAGATTACATCTACTCGGATGTGGCTTTCTATGATGAGACTACTAAAAAGTACTGCAGGGCTCTTGCCGATGTTGATCGTGTATGTGCGAAATACTGTGATGTCGTATTGGAGGCTGCTTATCGAAATCTGAGTATTCATAAAGGAGGAGAGAGCGTTGGTACTGATTTTTGGCGGAGCATATCAGGGGAAGCATGAATATGCCGTGGAGCATTCTGACAAGGGCAGAATCCTGGGTGAATTTCATCTCAGGATTCTGGATCTCATAAAAGAAGGAAAAGATCCGGTGGCATATATAAGGGGCCACATGGATGAGTATCGCGATAAGGTCATTATCTGTGATGATATATCCTGCGGAGTCGTACCGGTTGATCCTCTGATGAGAAAATGGCGGGAAGCAGTGGGGTATTGTCTAAATGTTCTTGCAGGAGAATCTGACGAAGTTATCCGACTGTTTTGTGGCATTTCGACGAAAATAAAGTGATATCTTTGTCTGAAATAACAGAATTTGTATTATAACTTGTTTCCTGGTAGACATTGTGCTAGAATGAAAATTAGCGAGAAACAATTACCGGTTGTAAGTTCCTGGTGCCATGTGCAATTGGGTGCAGGCATCAGGCCAAGAGGGAACAAGGTTAGAATCCTTGGCAGTCGTGCTACTGTATGCGTGTAGTGTTTCCAATACCATTGTACTTTAGGTATGAGAAGGGGAAACATGAGATTGCGTAAGCCAGGATACCTGCTTAGAGCTGTTGCCGAATATTACACGTGATGATATGAGGAGTGGGAAATTGTCTTTTTAGAGTATATAAATTTAGATCGAGAATTTTCCATTTATCATGTGTATACTGTGACGGCAGCGGTAATCGTTAAAGTGACCCCCCTCTTTATGATTAGATGGCTGAGTGCAGTATGTGATACTGCATTTTTTCGTGTAATTTTTGCATCAGGAGGTAGTCGTAAGTTGAATGGGAAAGTATATGTCTGGAGACAAGAGCCAAAGAATACTTTCACAAAAACACAGGCAAAGGAAAAAAGAAAGTTAAAGGAGTGGAAGGCTGATCCTTCCTGCAGAGCAATCGGAAAGGGTGCTTTTCAGAATAATACGAAACTGAAACGAGTCATCCTTCCGGAAAATGTTAAGGAGGTGGGAATTCAAAGCTTTGAAAATACAGCGCTTCGAAATGTCGAAATGACTGCGGTCGAAAGCGTCCAGAGAGAAGCATTTCGCAGCTGTAGTCATTTAAAAGGTGTCTTTGTTCCAAGCACGGTAAATTTTATCGGAAAAGAAGCATTTGCGCAATGCAGAAATCTTAAAGAAGTGGAGATTGCAAAGTCATGTGGCTGCTCTGAAATTATAGAACAGACCTTTCAGGATTGCGAGAGTCTGACGGCAGTCACACTGCCGGATTCACTCAAAAAAATCGGCGACCGGGCTTTTTATAAATGCAAAGCTCTGGAGACAATTGTATTACCGACAGGACTGAAGGAGATTGGAACACAGGCGTTCTATCAGACAGGCCTTACAAGTCTGACTTTACCGGATGGCCTGCAATTGATCGGAGACAGCGCGTTTCTAAAATGCAATCAGCTAAAATATGTGCTAATTCCAGAGAGTGTCAATAAGATAGAAAAATGGGCATTCCACGGGTGCAATCGACTGCAGGTCCTGGAGATCCGGCATGACCTGAAAGATATCGGGCCCTGGATCATCAATAAGGCGGCGAGAATCCGATGCAGGAAAGGCGGAACCGTTGATCGGTACTGCAGAGAAGGCGGGCTGACCGCGGAGTATATTGAAGAGTAGAGTGGATGAGGCAGCATGACAGATCGATGAATGTAGGCACAAGGGTAATATATACAGATATAGTCGGAGAAATTTCCATATTTTGCAATTGTAATTGACAGTATAAGAGATTAATGA
This sequence comes from Eubacterium sp. UBA5416, assembly GCA_002409525.1. Taxonomy (GTDB): domain Bacteria; phylum Bacillota; class Clostridia; order Lachnospirales; family Lachnospiraceae; genus Novisyntrophococcus. Next base: position 37,931 of record DHNM01000046.1, read on the forward strand.
TATCCTAAATATAGACATAATTCATTTGAACTATATATGGACATGTTAATGAATAATAATTAGTAAAAGAAGTAATACAAAATGATGATTTTTTATATTACATTTTATAGTTTCACTTGGGAGGTGGAAAATTAAAGTCAAAACTGTAATGGATTCAAATATGCTACACTATTAGACGGGTTCAGATGAATGAGATGAATGAACCACACCCCCGGTTCAGGATTTAATTCATGGAGCTAGAAAATGTTTATAATGAATCTCATGTGCAGCCTATGTTTATGAACAAAAAATAGTAATTGATAAAAAGCATGTCGAAATATGTCAAGCAATTTATCTAAATATATATCAAATATTAGATAATAGTGTTGACAACATTTATTAAGTGAATTAGTATATAGACATAAGGACAAGTGAATAAAAGATTTGTGGTCAGAGATACAAAAGTCTCTGTTTAAAGGAATCCGGTGAGAGTCCGGAACAGTTAATTCCCTGCTGTATGAGCAGACGAAAGAAGTGATGAGCCACTGGAGAAATCCGGGAAGGCACTTCCGGTAGGATGAAGCTTAAGTCAGAATACAAACACAAATGGAAGAAAGCAATGCGTTCATAGGCATAATGGAGGCTTATTTTTGTTGCTCTCCTGATGTAAAGACTTAATTTGGATTATGATGAATGGGGCCCATTTGTTGTGATAGATACTTTAAACTTTACAACATGTCATAATATGATTTATGACGGAAAGGAAGTACTTATGAAATTGAAAATGGGAAACAGAATGAAAAAGATGATGGGCGTTTTATTGGCAGCTGTTATGATGATGTCAATGAGCATGAGTGTGTTTGCTGCACCAAACGATACTGTTGAGGTAGTCATTCAACTGTATGGCAAAGAGGCATATACACAAACAGTATCTGTTAGCGAAATTCAAAATGAGGCTGGAACAGACGAACATTATTATGATACTTCTTATTATTCGGATTATGATGAAGAAGGCATAAAAGTTCCTACAGTAGCAGATGCATTGATTAAAACATATGCCATGACATACAATCAGGATGCATTAACAATTGCAAACTATGATCCGAGCTATCCGCCGACAGAACAGCCAGTCAGCTATGGTTGGGATTTACAACCGGTAGAAGGCAACCCGGGGATTTATTTCCAGTATTATGATGGACTTACTACTGCTAATGAGACTTATGAGCCTAACCCGGATGGTACTACCACTTATACAGGTGATACCTGGGTATTGAGCGTTGATGGAGAGGAGACTTCGTTATATGCAAGCAATATTGAATTAAGCTCGGTTGATCAAATAGTATTTGATTATACAGAAGTTTCATTTATCTTTTAATTTAAAAATGATTTAATAATATATTTGTTTATTTTATGTAAAAGATCTTTTGGGGGAGCCACTTTTTGTGACTCCTCTTTTTAAGGAGAAAAGTATGAAAAGATTTATTAAGGTAAAGTATTTTTTATGGAGTCTATTATTGGTGGCTGTATTCATTTTTCCAATTCATAGAGTACAAGCAAAAGATAATGAAGAAAATAGTCAATCCACAGATATAAAAGAGCTAACAGTTGGCCTGGATTTGTTTACAAGGCCTTTAAGCGACAAAAACATGTGGTTTTACAAATCAAAACAAATATCGGATAACATATTTTACGTGGATGCAGGCAGTGAACAAAATTTTGGCGATCTTAGATTTACAGGTGTATTAAGCTCTTCAGATGCTGAGGTAAAGATTACAAACATGAGTGATCCAGATGGCATTGGAGATGAATATACATCCGTTGAATACGATTATGCTTTTAGACCAAAAGAAAGTGGAACAAGAGGCGGAGAAAAAATCGATAACTTAAACGGAGAACGGCCCTTTCATTCTTTAAGTAGAAAAAGCGATGTTCCTGGTTCTACAATGATGGAGTTGCCTCGAGGAGGCGCATTATATAAGCTTACAGTTACAGATGGCAATAATTCTAAAGACTATTATGTGATTATAAGTTTTAGAGCTAAAGCCGAAAACGATGTAACTAAAGACAGGGTAAACATGCCGGATACAATTAACCTGCTGGATAAAAATAGTATTCCGCTGGAAGATAAATACCAGTATGCAAAAAATATCACAGATTGGGAAGACACATCCGTTGCATATGGGGTTAGCGGAACAACTGATAAAAACATTATCCCAGATGAAGTACAATCTATTCATTTGAGTCTGTCAAGAGGCGCAAAAGTTCCGGAAACTGCATATTTTGAACCAACATTAGCAAACATGCCGGATCGTTTTTACCGACAAAACAGTTATTGTTATAGTGTTAATGGAGGGGAATTCCATAATGTTTCCGGAAATGGAATTTCAGGAGAAATTGTATTACAACAAGGGTATAATATTATTCACCTTATAAACACCACAAAGGACAATTTTCCACCTTCAAAACTCAAAGGCGATTATGGTTCTTGCGTATTACTTCTCTATCGTGAGGGAGAAAATACTTATGAAAGGTCAAAATCAACAAGTCAAGAATTGGGAGCCGTACAGATTTATCAGGCAGCAGAGAGTAAGGCTATCGCTGATAAAAAACCGTTTAATGAGCTATTGAATACGAAAGATGAGCCTCTGAGTACAGATAGTAAGATTAAGCTTACTTCAGCATCTCCGTATGTATTTATTATGGCAGAAGCACAAGACCCTGATTCAAAGATTGAGATACCAAATAGTAAATCTGTGGATGGAGGATATTTGGTAAAGTATGATCATGAAAGAGATGCTACAGTAAATATTAATGTTATTCCTGAAGAGGGAGATGCACAGATAACACAAATCCCTATTGAGTGGACGGTATCGGATGCATCGCTTAATTCTTTGGAGGTTTTAAAGAATGGTAAGATGACTTCTGATTACTCTAAAGACAAGAAAGAGTATTATCTAGTTCCAGACGATATGGAAGAACCAGTGACTTTAAAATACAATTGTTCTGATAAGCTAGACATAAATATAAACAGAGCAGATAAATATGGAGAATCAGTAATACCAAATGAAGAAAATACAGTAACTGTTGATCCTAAAACTCAACATCAGGTTAGTTTTAAAGTAACTGCGAAAGATGATACTGTCAATTACTATACGGTTGTTTTGAAACGAGAAAACATAAGTGATCATTCAGAAGCAGTTAGTATTGCAAAGCCTTATTTAAATAAGGTTATGGAATATTATAAAACAAATAAGGGTAAAAACAGGGCTGATGGATCCTATTGGGATATTTTTGCGATGACGGCAGCGGAAGAAAGCCTGGATAATTACAGTGTTTACAATGTTTTGAACCAAAAACGTGCTCAGGCAACAGACTATGCTGGAATTATTTTAGAACTGGTTATGCTAGGGGAAAATCCTTTTGATTACGGTGGAGTTAATTTTGTGGAGTTGTTGCAAAATTGCAGAAATGATCAGGGAAATTATGGACCATATGCATGCAATATTTATGCCTTATATGCCTTGGATGCGGTAGGTATAGAAGATGATCAATTGGTGCAGATTGTGTCTAATCAGGCAAAATCAAAAAGCTTTGATCTGGATATGAGGGGATGGGCAGTGGCTGCAATCCAAAATCATTTTGATCAGCCTGATGTTGAGGAAAAAAGTGCCCTTGCAATTGAAAACTTTAAAACGACTCAGGGATTAGGACCTATTCCCGGAGCATTTGAAAATTCCTGGTATTATAATAGTAATGCAGCAACACAATCTTGTGTGATTATGGGATTGACGGCAGCTGGAATTAATCTTCAAGATGAAGAATGGCGTTGTCAGGGAAACACACCGGTAGAATATTATAAAAATTGTTTTGATGAAAATGGAAATCCTACCAGTAATCTTGGAAAGCAGCCCACACAGGTAATCATTGCCTTAGCCGGAATTGTAAATAATTCTTGTGTGTTCCCAGATAATGCATTGACACTGGGTAAGGTTGAGACATTGTTGAATGAAGCAAAAAAAACCAGGACAGATAAAGTGTTGCAGGAAAAAATTGATGATGCATCTGAAACACTTCAAAAGTTATATGATTCTGATAATGGGGTTGTAACTGGGATTGCAACTGGTATGGGACAGGCTTATTTTGAATTAAATGATCTTGTAGGAGTTGCAAATGACAAATGGAAAGATGACACATTTATGGGGTCCGAAGATCAAAAGAAAGCGGTAGCAGATATCGAGAAAGAGGTAAGTGACTTATCAATTGCTTATGCGAATAAAGATAAGATTTTAGCGGTAAAAGATGCTTATGCTAAACTTTCCGAATATTCCACGAATGGTGAAGAAGGAACTTTGATGTTACAGCATTATGTTAAAAAAACATATATGCTTAAGTATGCAATGAATTATATTGATATTGCAAGTGAGCTTATAAATGCTGTAGACAGTATAGGAATTATCGATCAGAATAGTAAGATGAATATAGAAAAAGCTTTTGATATTTATAATGATATGGATGATGATATGAAACAAGATGGTTCAATATCAAAAGCATTTGTAGATTTAGAAAATGATAAGAAGATTTACGAAGTAATTACAGAAATAACAAACCTGCCTAAAGAAGATGAGCTTAGTCTGGAGCATGAAGAAGCTGTTAAGCATGCCAGGGCATCATATGATTCATTAGATAAAGAATTAAAGGTACAGGTATCAAATGCTGATATTCTGATTTCTGCGGAGAAGAAGATTGAGAATCTTCATACTGTAAAAACTGTGGAAGATATGATTGTAGATCTTCCCGATCCGGATAATATTTCCTACGAAGACGACCATGAGGCTGTAATGAAGACTTATAATGAATTTATGAGTCTGACCGAAGAGCAGAAAGGTCTGATCAGCAAAGAACTGCAGGAAAAACTGATGGCGGACTATGATATAATTCGTCAGCAACAGGGAGATTCGGAAGCGGTACAGGAAGTCATAGACAGTATTGCGGAGATTCCTTCCCTGGAGGATCTGACCTTGGAGAACAAGACTCTGGTAGATCAGGCTCGTGGACTGTATGACAGCCTTTCCACAGATGAACTGAAAACCCGGGTGTCCAACTACCATGATCTGGAAGCTGCCGAAGAGAAACTGAAAGAACTGGCAAGTGCTGATCTGATTGATCAGATTCACGGTCTTCCAGACCCTGATGAATTGGAAGGAACGGCAGGAGATGGTTCTGATATCGAGGTGACGCGGGAAACCTTAGATGCAATCGCCAACGCAAAAGGTGTTTACGATGCCATGGATGAAACAGCACAGGGGATCTTTACCAACGAATATCCCAAAGAACATGAAAAGCTGATGGCTTTGGACAAGATTGCCAAAGAGTATGAGGGATATGTCGATGAAGTTATGGCACCTCTGGTAGAAACAATTCGCAACTTTGGGCTTCCGGTGACGAAAGAAAACATCAAAACGGCCGGAGATATTATTTCCAGATATCATGCAAATGAGTCGGCGCAGACGTATCTGAACAGCATCGTCTGGGAAGACGGAACGTCATTAGAAGACAAGATGCAGGAGATTGAGGAACAATTTGATCTTCTTCAGGAAGATATGGAAGAGGCATCGAATGTGGATGGTATGATTGAAGAACTTCCGGATACCGTGAATGAGGATAATTATAAAGAAATCCAAAAATCTCTGGATAAGATTCAGAAGGCTTATGATCAGCTGAGTGATCAAGGGAAAGAACTGATGACATATCAGGACAGATGGCAGGAGGTACAGCAGAAAGTTTCTGATTATCAGGAAGGAAATGAATCAGTAAAAAAAGTAACACAGCAGATAGAAGATGCGGTCAGTGATGAGAATGATTTGCTCGATGAGGATACGGTAATCAATCTGAAAGCAGCAGAAGCGGCTTATCAAAATCTTACTCCGTCGGAGCAGAAACAGGTTCCGGACGAACTTGTGGAATCCATGAAAAAGATGGAAGAGGAGATTTCCGAGGCAAAGACGAAAGAAGCTGCTGAAAATAAAGATGTAAAATATAATGGTACGGTTCCGTGGGATGTTGTGATCAAGATTGAACGGGTAGCACAGTCTGAGGAGAGCTATGACAGTCTACAGGATGCATTGAAGGATGATAAAAACGCATCTCTGCTGCAGGTCTTTGAAGTTCAGATCTATCAGATCCTGGAAGACGGAAGCCATAAGGAGTTTATACCGGAAGGCGGAATCAGTCTGACCGTAGAGGCAGAGGAAGATCTGACGGGTAAAACAGCGGTGATCGGACACCTCAAGGAAGATGGATCTGTCGAGTATCTGGATGCTCAGATCAAAGAAAATGAAATCACTTTTACGACAAAAAGTCTGTCAGCGTTTGGAGCTGGAGTAGTTGAAGAAGAGAAAGCGGAAGATCCGAAACATACGGAAGATCCCACTGATGTTGATGGTCCTGAAGATGACAGCAAGGGAGCAGGCAATAAGAATAACGGAAACAACAATGGAAATGGAAATGGCAACGGGTCTGCGACTAAGACCGGTAATGGTAATGGAAATAAGAACACTGAAAATAAAGCAGTACCCGGAAAAGCAAACGGACAGACAAGCGGCGGAAAAGGCGGAGTTCCCAAGACTGGTGATCTGCTGGCGGAACGGGCAAATGTAATGATAGTTCTTCTTGCAATCAGTGGCATCGCACTGGCAATTTGTCTAAGAAAAAAGAGGGAACAGAATGTGTAAGGAGTTGAATGAATGAGAAGCAGTAAAACAGTGTTAAAAAGAATTATGGTTTATCTGCTGGCCTCAATATTGTGTCTGGGAAGTGTCCTGACAGGAGCGTATCCTGTCAGGGCAGAGGAGGCCTCCTCTTCTGTAATTATATCAGTGGAAAGATTTGCGCTTGGAAAAGGGTGGATTGTGGAGCCTGAAGTTGTACCAATGCGAGAGAACGATACGGTAAGCTCTTTACTGACAAGATTTATGGACGAGCAGGGGTATCCGTTAATCGTAGACGAAAATACTTCATACGGCTGGTATCTGGAGGGTATTACGGATGGAGATAATGAGGAACCTCTCCAGATTCCGGATTTTATTAAGGAAAAGGCAAAAAATGATGGCAACAATCTTACAGACAATCTGAGCAATGAATATGCACCGGATTTGAAAGAATTTTCTTATGCAGATGATGAAGCCGGGACGAATACTTCCGGATGGATATATTCTGTTAACAATGACGTACCTGGACACAGCATGGACAAACAGCCTCTCAACCCGGATGATGTGATACGGATTCAATTTTCACTCTATGGTACAGGACTGGATGTCAGTGGTGAAGCAGGAATGGATAAGCTTTATGAGCGTGCTGATAAATCAGAGTTATTAAGAAAACTGGCGTATATTGGTTCGAATACGGAAGGATGGCTTGAGGATGAAGAGGACTGGAATGCATATGATGAGGCAAGAAGAATTGCACAAAAATTAGATGCAGATGAATCGGAAGTGCAATATGCGTTAGATGCGCTGCCTGATGAATCGATGATATGGCCGGAGTCTATTGTTTTATCTGAGAACGATATGACGCTCTATGACAATGACAGTGCAGGAAAATTGGAAGCAGTCATATACCCGGAAGATACTTCGCTTCAGTCAGTTACATGGAGTTCGTCAGATCCGGAGGTCGTATCGGTTGACCAGAAGGGGAGAATCACACCACATCAAGTCGGTATTGCTGTGATTGAAGCTATGACTCAAAATGGTATCAGTGATCAATGTGAAGTGAATGTAATTCCACGACCCTTTTCGTCTATCTCTTTAGATCAGTCAGCTTTATCGATGGAAGCACAGAATACAGCGCAGTTAAATGTTACAGGATATCCGGACAATGCGACAGAGGATTTAGATATTCTATGGAGCAGTTCCGATCCGTCAGTTGCAGATGTGTCAGAGGACGGTCTTGTGACAGCATACACACAGGGAACAGCCACAATAAAGACGGAGATAAAAGATTCGGAGATATCAGCTTCGTGTAATGTTACGGTGGGAGATGCGAAAGAACTTGCACAGGAAGCAAAGTCCTTAATTGAAGCACTTCCGAAAGCGGGAGAACTTGTCCTGGATGATTACGGGCAGGTGATGCAGGCACGGGATGCTTATGAATCGTTAAGTGAGGAATCCAGGGAATATATCACAGATAAAGAAGCAGTTGAGTCAAAATTGTCCAGATGTATTCTGGCTATAGAGCAGATGACCTCCAAGTATAAAAATGTTAAACTCACAGAGGATTTAATCCAGAAGATTCCTTCATTATCGGTTTTAGATCTGAATGACAGGAAGCTGGTTGAGGAAGCATCTAAAACATATGACGGTCTGAAAAAAGAAGAAAAGATTCTGGTAGATCCTGCATTAAAAAAGAGACTTGAGCAGTCGAAAAAACATTTAAATAATCTGGTATCTGAAATACAAAAGGCCGATGAACTTATGGAGGCGATTCCTTCAGAAATCACACTTGAGGATTCGGATACTATCATTGAGGCTTCCGATCACTATCAGGCATTTGATGATACACAAAGAGAACAGCTAAATCAGGACTTCGTAAAGAAATTGAATACTGCGCTAGATCAAATTCAAGTGCTGATTACAAATACTGTAAGTGCGATTGATACAGAGGAAACATTGCAGGTAGAAAGTTCGGAGGTACAGAATTTTATAAAGGCAGTTTCTGCTTATAATAGTTTAAAAGATGTTCTCGAATTGCCCGAAGATTTAGATTCTCAAATTGAAAATATCAAAAAGTGGATTGGAAACGGTATTCACACGGACAACGGAGTTCACGCGGACAGTTATTGGAATATACAAACGCATGCTGAAGAGACAACAGAAGTCAAGGATGCTGTGAAAGCATTGAAAAAGAAGTACAAAGATGCAGAAAAACCAAAAAAAGCATGGGATCTTTCATATACAGATATACGAGACCAGAGTGTGTATGAACAAGACAAAAGCATATCGATGACTTTCAGCATTAAGGAGCTGTCAAAGATGGAAAACCCTATGGTTTTCGGATATTCAGATAAAGGATTGAAGAAATATAAAGCTTCTGTTGATAAGAGTACTGGTACGATTTCAATCAACACGGCAAAAAGCGGACTGTTTTTTGTTGCTGATGTTCCGGTCCCTTTAACAGGTCTGGATCTCAAAAACAGACAGACAGTGGCTAAGGGAAGTACTATAAAATTATCGCCTGTACAGGTTCCATCTAATTCAACCAGTAAGGTGGATTATGTATGGAAAAGTTCGGATTCATCGATTGCGGCTGTCGATTCCTCAGGAAATGTAACAGGGAAAAAAGGCGGAACAGCCAAAGTTACGGTTTCTGTGAAAGGGAAGGAAAAGATAAAAGCAAACACAAAGATAACAGTTGTGACAAAATCCAATTTCCTGCCCAGAGATGTTACAGACGTTCTGAAAGAGACTGAAAAATATGTGCGCAGTACCGATACAAGCCCGACAATTGGAAGTGAATGGTATGTGATTTCCCTGGCAAGAAGCGGTGTGGATCTAAGCGATCCGTACTTTGCTGCATACTATAATCATCTTGCTAATTATTTAAAAGAGAAAGATGGTGTAATGACCAATTCCAAATACTCTGATTATTCAAAGACAATACTTACTGTGACAGCGATTGGAAAGGATGCCTCAAATGTTGGGGGCTACAATCTCCTTAAGCCACTGGCGGATTTTAGTAATGTTAAAAAGCAAGGTGTCAATGGACCCATATGGGCACTGATCGCTCTGAAATCTCATCCGGATTATAATATTCCGAAGGTTTCCGGAGTATCAGAACAGACAACAGAGAAAAAACTGATTGATTATCTTCTGGAAAAGCAATTAGATGATGGTGGATGGGCACTCTCGGGAAATTATGCCGATACAGATATCACAGCTATGGCATTACAGTCTCTGGCCCCTTATTATAACAAAGATGGCTATGAGAATGTGACACAGGCAATCGAAAAAGCGCTGAAACAATTAGGAAAGATGCAGACATCAACCGGTGGTTATAAAACCATGGGGGCAGAAACTTCTGAATCCACGGCTCAGGTTGTAACAGCTTTGACCGCACTTGAAATTGATCCGGGAACAGATTCAAGATTCATTAAAAATGGTAAATGGACAGTTGAAAATCTGATGTCTTATCATGTAAAAGGTTCTGGATTTATGCATGTGAAAGCAGGTGCCGGCAACAATGGTGGTGCAGATCCGGGCGTTGTTGACGGGATGGCTACCGGTCAGGGGTTTTATTCCCTCGTTGCCTATCAGCGTTTCCAGGATGGAAAGACAAGCCTCTATGATATGTCAGATTTAAAACCTGTACCAGGCGGATCCGGTGATGGACAAGGCTATGGAGATATCAAAGATACCAATTCGGCTGGCAGTGAAGATTTAACGAAATCTCAGTCGGGTCCCGTAACCGAAAACACTCAACAATCAGATAACCCAGTAGTATACCCGGGTGGAGATGAATCACAGGAAACAGCAGCTAAGGGGTCGGCTGCTTCCACTCCGAAGAGTGCATCTAAGAGCAGTTCTCCGTCAAAGAGTAATGCGGCGAAAAAATCATCGTCCAAAAATTCGACGGCAAAAAAGAAGGCTTCATCAAAGAAAAAAGACGGTGATAAAAAGGAGAAGGATAAATCGTGGAGCTTTGACGGTGATAATTATAAGCCCATTGCATCCGACAAAAAGGATACTTCTCAGGAGAAAAAGAACAAAAAGGCAAATACAGATGATCAGCAAAAAGCGAAGATTCTTACAAAAGAGAATGCGCCTTATGCGATGTCTGCCGGAAGCGGCTTGGCACTAATTGCAGTTTGTATTTATTTTAAAAAGAGAATTTGATATACCGGCTGACAGGGAGGACTTTGAGACCTCCCTGAAGGCTTTCGTATGCGGAGGTACATACAATGAAGAAAAGATTAGGCAGTATACTGATTCTGCTGTTGACGGGATGCCTGCTCTTTGCCGCAGGATGTGGTCCAACTACAAAAAGTGATCAGATCACAAAACTGGATAAGCAAGAAGATACTACATCGAAAGATAAGGATAAAAAAGTTGAGCCGTTAAAAGAAAAGACGAAACTTCCTAATAATGGGATTATTACAAAAGGGCAGATGGAGACGATTGCCGGAAAAAAGAGTAATTATGAGTTTTATGCTTCCGATCCGGATTCCGGGAATGATTATATCTGGACTTATGACGGAAAAAAAATTCAAAATCCCATTGAACAGAAGCTTAAGGTAACATTTAAAAATGATAAAGTAGAAGAGGTCAAAAAGGCCGCGAACGATGCAACAGTCGGTCTGGGTTTTTCTCTGGAGGAGGGAAATCTGGCAGCACCAGTCGATTTAAAAATTGTACTCGATGAAAAATGGGATGCTGACAGCGTGATTCTCTGTAAGGTTGTGGACAACAAGCCTGAAAAGATGAGTGAGGCTGTGGTAGGAACCGAGTCTAAGGCAGACAAGGAAGTCACATCGCTCACATTTCCTGTAAAAGAGATGGGAGATACTTATTATCTGGTCGGTGGCAAGACGAAGAATGATAAAGATTCTTCAAACCAGACAGCTGGTGTACAGAACAAAAAGAAGACGGATTCCAAGGCGGATTCAGCTCAGAATCAGACAGAAGACGGGGAGAATCGTGAGGATGCAGGCGATGAAACTCAGGAATACACGGAACCTGAAACCCAGACAAATGAATCATCGGATGAACAGCAACAGAGCAACGCTGAAACCAGTCAGGCACAGCAGGCAGAGCATACCTGCACCATTTCAATTGAATGTTCTACAATTTTAAATAACCAAGGAGATCTCAATAAGGCAAAGAGTGACTTTGTTCCTTCAGATGGTGTGATTATGGCATCTGAAACGGTAGAATATCAGCCTGGAGAAACAGTATATGACGTACTTTACCGCATAACGAAGAGTAAGGGGATCCATATGGAAGCAAGTTATACACCGGCCTATAGTTCCTACTATGTGGAAGGAATTAATCAGCTCTATGAGTTTGATTGTGGGGAACTTTCTGGCTGGATGTACAGCGTAAATGGATGGTTCCCAAATTATGGGTGTTCAAAATATGAAGTCAGTGATGGTGATATGATCGAGTGGCGTTATACCTGTGACCTTGGCCGTGATGTCGGCGATCAATATATGGGAGAATAAGCATGAATCAACAAGAGAAAAGAATGGATGCGTTCTCGGAATGTCATCCTGCTGTTAATTTCTTCTATTTTATGGCTGTAATCCTAGTATCTATGTTTATCAGTCATCCAATACTGCTGGGAATCTCATTTTTGGGGGCTTTCAGTTACGCTGTATTTTTAAAAGGAGCAAGACAGGTTTTCAAATTCAATCTGTTGTTTACGCTGCCGGCAATGATTATTGTGGCATTCATCAACCCGGCATTTAATCATTACGGAGTGACCACTTTGTTCTACCTGAAAACCGGCCCGGTGACGCTGGAAGCTATGATCTATGGTATCGTACTCTCGTCAATGCTGTTTATCGCCATTCTATGGTTTACCTGTTATAATGAAGTTATGACGACAGATAAATTTGTCTATCTGTTTGGAAGGATTATTCCATCTCTGTCACTGGTTCTTTCCATGGTTTTTCGGTTTGTACCCCGGTTTGGGGCACAGTTAAAAGTGATTCGCAATGGACAAAAATCGGTTGGACGGGATATGAGCAACGGGAATCTGATTGAGAAAATCAAGTATGGAATTAAGATATTGTCTATATTGGTTACATGGGCACTGGAAAATGCGATTGAAACCTCAGATTCTATGAGAGCACGCGGATATGGACTGAAAGGACGGACTGCTTTCTCAATTTTTCGGTTCGATAAGCGTGATAAGATGATTTCAGCAGTACTTTTGGGAATTATGGCAGTGTGCGGAATCGGTTTTTATCACGGAACAGCATTTGCACAGTACAATCCGGTTATCAAGATTGGAGGATTTCCGTTAAAAGGATTGAATCTGGTTTTTTATCTATCATGGACGGCTTTCTGCTTTTTTCCTGTGTTATTGGATGTTTATGAAAACATGAAGTTTAGAAACTTAGAGAAGAAAGCGGATCTGAACCGGAATCTTCCGTGGTATATTACGGATATAAAGCAGGAGGTTTAAACATTGAATTGCATCAAGATAAAAGAATTCGGATTTCAGTATCCAAAGGCAGAACATGCTGCGCTGATGGATATCAATATGGAAGTGAAAGAGGGAAGTTTTACTGTACTTTGCGGGAAGAGCGGATGTGGCAAGAGTACTCTTCTGCGGCAGCTGAAGACGGTTCTGGCACCGCATGGAGCAAAAAAAGGACTCATTCAATATATGGGAAAGGATTTGGAAAGTGTCGATCACCGCGTTCAAAGTGCAGAAATCGGCTATGTTCTTCAAAATCCGGATAATCAGATCGTCACGGATAAAGTATGGCATGAACTGGCATTCGGGCTGGAAAGCCTGGGATGTGATACCCCTACGATTCGCTTACGTGTTGCCGAGATGGCTTCTTACTTTGGAATCCAGGATTGGTTCTTAAGAAATGTATCAGAGCTCTCCGGAGGTCAGAAGCAGCTTTTGAACCTTGCATCCGTGATGGCCATGCATCCGAAACTGCTGATCCTGGACGAGCCTACTTCACAGCTTGATCCGATTGCGGCTTCCGATTTCCTTGAAACCGTTCGAAAGATCAATCGGGATATCGGTACAACAGTTATCCTGACGGAGCACCGACTGGAAGATGTGATTCCCTGGGCTGACGCTGTTTATGTCATGGATGAGGGAAGAATGATTGTCCATGGTACACCGAACAAAATCGGAAAATCCCTGAAAGGGATGAAACATGATATGTTTCTGGCGATGCCGACACCTATGCAGATTTATGCCGGGGCTGGAAGTATCTCTGAGTGTCCATTAACCGTAAGCCAGGGACGCCACTGGCTGAAAGAAGAGCTTGGAGAATCTTTAAGATATCGCCCGGAAGCAAATCAGAAGAAAGAGGATATCGAAGAGAAAGAAAGAAAAAGTGCTCCATTCCAAAAGAAGAAAGTACCTGAAATCCGAATTAAAGATTTATGGTTTCGATATGATCGAGATCTTCCCGATGTAGTGAAGGGCTTGTCTCTGGACGTAAATAAGGGCGAAATATTTGCTCTGGTTGGTGGAAATGGGACCGGAAAGAGTACTACGATGAGTCTGATTTCAAGAATCCGCTATCCTTACCGGGGAAAAATCTGGCTGGAGGGCAGAGAGATTGGAAAATATAGTGATGATGAGCTCTACCACGGCTTCCTGGGAGTTATGCCCCAAAATCCACAGAGCCTTTTTCTAAAAAAGACAGTAATTGAAGATCTCTATGAGATGATTGATGGAAAAAAAGAGAAAAAAAGTAAAGCATATCCGATTGATATGAAAAAAGAGGATGCTATTCGCGGAATTGTATCTCTGACAAAGCTTGAAGATCTTCTAGACCGGCATCCTTACGATTTGAGTGGCGGAGAACAGCAGAGGCTGGCGCTGGCCAAGATTTTGCTCCTTCGTCCTAAAATCCTTCTTATGGATGAACCGACAAAAGGAATCGATAATCATTATAAAAAAGAGCTGGGTGATATTTTAGAAACATTGACGAAACATGGGGTCACAGTATTGATGATCAGTCATGACATAGAGTTTTGCGCACAGTATGCGGACAGAGTGGGGCTGTTCTTTCAGGGAGATGTCGTGACTTGTAAGGATGCAAAAGATTTTTTTGCAGGAAATAATTTTTATACAACGGCGGCAAACCGTATGGCAAGACAGTATTTTCCAGAGGCAGTGACCGTCAATGATGTTGTCAGCAAAATAAATGAAAAGCGTAAGGGAATGGAGGTGGGTGCTTCGGATGCTGGAAGAAAAGAAGTTGGATGAGTTTCTGAACGTATTTCTTGATGGACAAGAAGAAATGTCAGATATCGATCTGGATTTCTGGAAAGAAGATGAAAAGGCAGAAATACCGGAAAAAGAAAACTTCTGGGATTCTCAGGAAGTACTGGCGGTTGCAAAGAATAAGGGAAAACTTTCCGGGCGGACCATAGTCTCGATCTTTTTGATTTTACTGGGAATTCCTCTGACAATCTGGATCGGGATTCATTTTTTTAATGACAGGAAGTATCTGGTGATCAGTCTGGTGATAGCACTGTATTGCATCATTCCGTTCTTTATGGTCTTTGAAGGCAGAAAACCGCAGACAAAGGAACTGATGACGATCTCGGTTCTGGTTGCAATCGGTGTAGCCGGAAGAGCTGCGTTCTTCATGGTTCCGAGTTTTAAGCCTGTGGCTGCGATTGCAATTATATCGGGTGTAAGCTTTGGTGCGGAGTCGGGATTCCTAGTCGGGGCAATTTCTATGCTCGCTTCAAATATGCTGTTCGGGCAGGGTCCCTGGACACCATGGCAGATGTTTGCCATGGGAATTATAGGATTCCTGGCCGGGATTTTATTTCAAAAAGGATGGCTGAAAGCGAGAAAAGTATCACTTTGTATCTATGGCTTTTTGGCCACACTCTTTATCTACGGGGGCTTGATGAACCCTGCTTCCCTAGTGATGATGTCCTATGCGATTACAAAGAAAAATCTTCTGGCAATCTACATATCAGGATTGCCGGTTGACCTTGTACATGCCTCCGCAACTGTGATATTCTTATTCCTGGCAAGCAAGCCAATGATTGAGAAACTGGAGCGCATAAAAGTAAAATATGGTATGATTCAGGAGTAGATCATGAAAGAAAATGAAGATCAAAAGATAGACAAAACCGCAGATGATGTTGTGACAGACAGCTCGGCGGAGAATGGGAACAGCCTGCGGAATGATGGAGATCCTCAGAAAAAGAAGAAGAAAAGGATCCTGACTTATTGTGCATGGGGTGCTCGTAAAATGAAAAGAGAAGACGAATCATGATTATAACAACGAATTTTAACAACACGCTTGATGACATGGAGCGTTACCACGGGAAGGAAGACATTCGCGGGTTCTGCCGTGACAATCATCTCGACGGTCTGGAATATATGAGATTTCCGTATTATCCGGAGGATCAGATTCCGATGGACATGGTACAGGGAATTCATCTGTCGTCATTCGAGTGCTGGATGGACCTCTGGCTGGGAAATAAGAAAACATTATTGGATGAATTCGGAAGTATGGAAGTGGTAGAGCAGGTTTACGGCGGCACGACACCGGATGCGGTAATTACCCGTTTTCAAAAAGAGCTTGACGAAGCCGAGAAGCTTGGTGTAAAGTATGTGGTGTTTCATGTGAGCGAAGTAAAGATTCGGGAATCCTTTACCCGGAAGTTTTATTATACAGACCATGAAGTGATAACAGCGGCTTCGGACCTTATCAATCAGATTTTAAAGGGTAAGAACTATTCCTTTGATTTCCTGATGGAGAATCTCTGGTGGGCCGGACTTACACTTACGGATCCGGATATCACGAATGAGCTTCTCACAAATGTTCGTTATGACAAAAAAGGGATTATGCTGGATACCGGTCATCTGCTCCACACGAATCTGGATATTAAGACGCAGTCCGAAGGCGTGGGTTACATCTTTCAGGTGCTGGATCGCTATCATGATCTCTGTGATGAGATTCAGGGAATTCACCTGCAGCAGTCCCTGACGGGAGATGTGGCGCGACTGCTGCAAAAGCAGATGGATGACGGTGAACTTGTCTTGAAGAAGGATTACTGGGAGCGTTTTTCCCAGGTTTATCCCTATGTATTCAGCCTGGATCAGCATAAGCCATTTACCGATGATAAGGTGATGAACCTGATTGAGAAAATAGATCCGAAATATCTGACGTTTGAATTTATTTCAAGAAACCGTGAAGAACACGAACGATATCTGAGAGAGCAGTGGGTGGCGCTTCGCCGTCACAAATCAGGGCAGCGGTTGTATGATAAAAGACAGGAGGAAGTGATATGCTGATCGGAGGGATTCAAAAGTTATCTCTGCTGGATTATCCGGAGAAGATGTGCTGTACGATCTTTACAATCGGATGTGATTATCGCTGTCCATTCTGCCATAATTCTTCGATACTGGCAAATGGTCCCGAGAACAATCATATTTCAAAGGAGGAGATCCTGGAATTCCTGAAAACCCGAAAAGGACTCTTAGACGGGGTATGTATCACTGGCGGTGAGCCATTGCTCCAGTCTGGCCTTGAGGAGTTTATGCGGGAGATTAAGGACCTGGGATTTTTGGTCAAGTTGGATACGAATGGCAGTTATCCGGATAGATTAAAAACTATCGTAAAAGATCATCTTGCCGATTACGTCGCCATGGACGTGAAGAATTCTCCGAAACAATATGGCAGGACTGTGGGAATTGAACCTCTCGATCTCACGCCGATTCAGGAAAGCATTCGTTTCCTGTTGAGTGATGTTGTCCCGTATGAATTTCGCACGACCGTGGTGAGAGAATTTCATACAGCAGGAGATCTGGTGGAGCTTGCAAAGTGGATTCATGGCGCAGAGCACTATTATCTCCAGAGCTTTAAAGATTCCGGCGACGTTCTGGAAGACGGCCTTCACAGTTATTCCGAGGAGGAAATGCAGGAATTCCTGGAGAAGATACAGCCGGTGATTCCATCTGTTGAACTTCGAGGAGTCTAGGACTTCATGTTTGTTCGGGTCCCAAAGTCAAATGCCTTTTCATGTAAACATGAAAAGAGCACTGGTTTCATTGTGACTTTCCGCACCTATATGATACACGGATTACTCCGCACTTTGTGCTCGCGTAATCCTGGCAAACATTCGAATTACGCCCTGTCGGGCTGCATTCTCATGTTTGTTCGGGTCCCAAAGTCAAATGCCTTTTCATGTAAACATGAAAAGAGCACTGGTTTCATTGTGACTTTTCGCACCTGTATGATACACGGATTACTCCGCACTTTGTGCTCGCGTAATCCTACAAACATTCAAAGTCCGCCCTATCGGGCTCCCTTCTCATGTTTGTTCGGGTCCCAAAGTCATGCTTTTTCATGCAAGCATGACTTT
>DHNM01000021.1 GCA_002409525.1 Eubacterium sp. UBA5416
ATTAAGAGTCTACTGCTCTACCAACTGAGCTAAAAGCGCATTCATTTGTTATTTTTAGAACGTAAATATTATTATAGTAGACTATCAGGAAAAAATCAACCCTTTTTTTACTTTTTTTTATCTTTTCTGTCATTTGCGATTTTTTCCAGCGATTTATCCAATTCATTAATTGATTTTAATATGACAGGAGTATTTCCCTTCTTTGCATTTATCTGGTAACTGAACTCTTCCAGCTTATTTATTATTTTAGACCTCTTCATAATATATACCTCCGACATTTCCAACTTTGACCAAAGCAGGCTTTCACCGGCCTGCTGTTTTTATTTCTATATATTATACTATGATACAGTAGTTCTGACGTTATTCATAATGTGCGATTAACTTGAAGATCGGATTTCCCTCCAAAGAAAACTTTTCTTCGTATTCTGTCATAATATTTCCCCTGTTCATCGTTTCATCCTCGTGCAGATCACTGGTACAGGCATCCAGGATCCAGTGACATTCTTTTATTTCCTGAAGGGAAAACAAAAAGAGATCTTTATTGTCTGTCTTGAACTCAACAGTCTGCTTCGGAAGCAGAGTCTGCCGATAACGTTCTAAGAATTGTCTGGATGTAAGTCGTCGTTTCGCATGTCTGTCTTTTGGCCATGGATCCGAAAAGTTCAGATAGATCTTTTCAATCTCTCCCTTTTCAAACACATTCGTCAATGCTTTTGCATCCATCCTTATAAATCGAAAGTTACCAGGCGGGTTTTCTAACGATGTTACCCTTTGTACTGCTCTCAAAAGTACGCTGTCATACATTTCAATTCCAATATAATTGATCCTGGCATGAGTCTGTGCCATATCTATCAAAAACCGACCTTTTCCCATTCCCACTTCTATATGAACCGGATTTTCATTACCAAAGATCTGTGACCAATGTCCTTTTGCTGCTTCCGGATTATTTATAACATATCCGCACTTTTGTATGATTTCCTGTGCTCCTGTGATATTTCTCAAACGCATGCTGATAAACCGCCTTCTTCGCTGACTTTTATTGTAAAATTCTTCCCTGGAGGGAAGAGACATACATAAAATATTCTATCAGAAAGTGTGAAAAAAGGAAAGACGATTTATTCATATTTTTCTGCATTTTTTGCTAGTATTTTTTTTAAAAAGGTGTATGATAGTAACATGTAGCCGGGCATGATTTCGACATGAAAAGGAGGTGCGCAATGAATGAAATAATTGAAAAGCTCACTGAAATTGAAGCGACTGCTTCTCGTATTCTAGATGCCGCTGCAAATCAAAAAAAACAGCTTGATGAAAAACATCAGAAACGTATTGCTGAATATGATAAAGAACTGGATGCTTCAACAGCCAAAGAATTGGCTTCTCTTCAGGACGAACTCTCAAAGAAAGTAGATGCAGAACTGGCTTCATTAACAGAAAGCTCTAAGATGAAGCTTAAAACTATAGATCAGCTATATGAAAAAAATCATGAAGATCTATCGACACAGATTTATGAAAAACTAATAAGGAAGTGATAAGATGAACGGTTTGTTATCCTACAGTGGTCTCACCACCAAGATACGCGCCATGGAAAGCCATTTCCTAAATGATGCCGATTTCCGAAATATCACAGAATTGGAGTCAGTTCCGGAGGCAGTAAATTATTTGAAGAAATTTCATTCCTATGAACCTGTCTTTGATTCCGTGGATGAGAACAAACTTCACCGTGCCAGTATAGAGCGTATGCTTCGCCAGAGTATCTACCGGGATTTTACGAAGATCTACCAGTTTTCCAACATCTCGCAGAGAAAATTTCTGGACTTGTATTTTAAACGTTATGAGGTAATCATAATTAAGAGATGCCTGAACAGCCTTTTTGATCAGAGAGATTTACTGATTGATTTGTCTGCATTTGAAAACTTCTTCAGAAAACATTCCAGTCTGGATATTACTGCGATGGCAGCTGCTTCCACTCTTCCTGAATTTGTTGACGCAATGAAGGGAACTGATTATTATGGAACATTCTCTAAATTACTGGAAATGGAACATCCGACTTTATTTGATTATGAGATGGCCCTGGATCTTTACTACTTCAGGGATATCTGGAGGATGAAAGATAAGCTGTATAAGGGTCAGGACCTCAAAGAACTGACGAAGGCTTATGGCAGTAAATTCGAAATGCTGAATTTACAGTGGATTTACCGCTCAAAAAAATACTATCATATGTCATCTGCTGATATTTATGCCCTTCTAATTCCGGTTAAATACCGCATTACCAATCAGCAGATCACTGCAATGGTTGAAGCTGAAAGTATTTCAGCGCTCGAATCATTAATTGACCAATGTTATTATGCCCGACAGTATAAGGAATTTTCACCGGGTAATCTGGAAAGTGTGTATGCTGATATTATGCGTCACATTCTTTCTACGGCCTCACGTAATAATCCTTATTCAGTCATTACTTTATATTCTTATCTGCATCACAAAGAGCATGAAGTTGATCGACTTATTATTGCACTTGAGTGTGTGCGCTACCGGATAGCCCCCGATAAAGCAATGAACTATATCAGAAAGACATAAGCAGCTAAAAGGAGGGTTTGGCATATGACACTATTATTTAATCAAACCGGAGGTGTTTTACTTTGATAGAAAAGATGAAATTCCTGAGTATTACCGGTCCGAAATCCGATATTGACCGCGTGGTCAACGAGTACCTGTCAAAATATGAGATCCATCTGGAGAATGCACTGGCTGAATTAAAATCCGTACAGGATTTAACACCTTATATCCAGATTAATCCTTACAAAGAAGACTTAAAACTCGCTGAAAGCTTTAAAAGGCTTCTTCCTGAAGGCATAGAAACTGCCGACAAAAAGCTGTCAATTGAAGATTCCATTAACCTTGTACGCGATCTGGACAAAAACATGACTCGGATCACACAGGAAAGAACCGAGTATGAGGCTCAAAGGAGCAGATACCAGGAACTTTACGAAAAAATCGAGCCATTTATGGGGCTTGAATATGATATCTCAACAATCCTGAAATTTAAACATTTAAAATTTCGCTTTGGTAAGATACCTAAAGAATATTACTACAAACTGAAAGACTACATTTATAATGATATTGAGTCTGTTTTTTATCACTGTCACGTGGATGACAAATATGTCTGGGGCATATATTTTTGTGTCAGAGAACATGTAAGCCGTGTGGATGCAACTTTTGCTTCCATGCACTTTGAACGTCTCTTCATCCCGGATGCTTATGAGGGGACTCCCATGGAGGCCCACACAAAGCTGGCCAATGAATTGACAGATATAAATCAGAAGATTGCCGCATGCGATAAAAAAATACAAGATCAATTGAAAGACCGGGCAGAGGATATTACTGCCGCATGCAACAGGCTTTCCGCACAATCAGAAAACTTCGATGTAAGGAAACTGGCTGCATGCACAAATTCAAAACATGAAACCTTTTACATTCTTTGTGGATGGATGACCGAGAAAGACTCTGCCGCATTTCAGAAAGAAATCGCAGATGATCCTAAACTCTTCTGCTTTCTGGAAGATGACAGCAGCAATCTCCTTGTGCAGCCGCCGACAAAACTGAAGAACCCGAAGGTATTTCAACCATTTGAAATGTTTGTTAAGATGTACGGTCTCCCCGGTTATCACGAGATGGATCCTACAATCTTTGTAGCTCTCACATATTCCATTATATTTGGAAGTATGTTTGGAGATGTCGGTCAGGGGATTTTTCTGGTGATTGGCGGAGCACTGCTTTACAAGTTTAAGAATATAACCCTGGCGGCAATTATAAGCCTTGCCGGCGTATTTTCAACAATCTTTGGATTTATGTATGGCAGTTTCTTCGGCTTTGAGAATGTTATTCCGGCTCTCTGGCTGAAACCAAAGACTACAATGACAACGCTTCCCTTTATCGGAACCATGAATACCGTCTTTGTAGTTGCCATAGGATCCGGCATGTTTATGATTCTCTTTACGATGGTTCTGCATGTGATCAACTCCATCAGAACGCATGATGTAGAGGGTATTTATTTCGACCAGAACTCAATCTGCGGTCTTGTATTTTACGGAGCACTGACAGCAGTAATCTTTCTGTATATGTCAGGTCACAAACTTCCGGCAACTGCGGTATTAGTGGTAATGTTTGTTGTGCCACTGATTCTGATTATGCTGAAGGAACCGCTGACGAGACTGATAGAAGGACATAAGCCGGCAATCGAAGGTGGAAAAGGCATGTACTTTGTGCAGAGTTTCTTTGAACTTTTTGAAGTTATGCTGAGTTATCTGTCAAACACCCTTTCCTTTGTCCGTATGGGAGCATTTGCAGTCAGCCATGCTGCTATGATGGAAGTGGTCTTAATGCTGGCCGGCGCTGAAGCCGGCGGCTCACCTAACTGGATCGTCATCGTCCTGGGTAACGCTTTTGTATGCGCCATGGAAGGTCTTATTGTTGGTATCCAGGTACTTCGTCTGGAGTATTACGAGATGTTCAGCCGATTTTACACAGGTAACGGACGGGAATTCAGGCCATTCTTAAAGAAAAGCTGATGATCTGCCCTATTTATAAATGCGGGCTCAGATAAACCGCATTAAAAAATAAAAGATGAAATTAAAACGGAGGTATCTATTATGACATCTATAATTCAAATTATTACAGCAATAGCACTTATTTTAACTATTATCATCCCTACAGCAGTATTCTTTATGGGAGACAGGACAAAATCAAGATATAAGAAAACACTGGCAACCAATGTATTTGCCTTCTTTGGTGTACTGATTGTGGGAACTCTTGTGAACATGGCAGGAACTGTAAGTGTACATGCCGCTGCTGATGGTGCGGGCCTTGCTACAGGTCTGGGTTATCTCGGCGCTGCACTCGTTACCGGATTATCCGGTATTGGTTCCGGTATCGCCGTTGCAAGCTCCGCAAGTGCAGCTTTAGGTGCAATCAGCGAAGATGGTTCACTGTTTGGTAAGTCCATGATCTTCGTAGCTATGGCAGAAGGTATCGCATTGTATGGATTGATTATTTCCTTTATGATTCTCGGACAGCTATGAAACTCTTATAGAAAGTAAGGTGCAATATTTATGAAAATGTTTTTAATCAGTGATAACGTCGATACGCAGACCGGTATGCGCCTTGCCGGAGTAGAGGGCGTTGTTGTTCATGAACGCGGGGAACTGAGAAATGCTCTTGAAACCACGCTAAAGGATAAAGAGGTCGGCATTATACTTCTAACCGAAAAATTCGGCAGAGAATTTCCGGAAATTATCGATGATGTCAGGTTAAACCATAAGCTTCCGCTTATCATAGAAATACCGGACCGTCATGGTACCGGACGCAAAGCTGATTTTATCACTTCTTATGTAAACGAAGCTATTGGATTGAAATTATAAGGCAGGTGAGAGATTTGACAGTCGAAGAAAAATTACAAAGTTTTTATGACAGTTCTATAA
This sequence comes from Eubacterium sp. UBA5416, assembly GCA_002409525.1. Taxonomy (GTDB): domain Bacteria; phylum Bacillota; class Clostridia; order Lachnospirales; family Lachnospiraceae; genus Novisyntrophococcus. Next base: position 5,475 of record DHNM01000021.1, read on the forward strand.
ATTCGGCCGAGTCCCAGGCCAAAGCCATGATTGAGGAACGAGAAGCAGCCCTTGACAAAGTTTTTGACGAGCACAAAGAAATAGCGCAGCGTCAGGCAGAGGCTGAACTGAAAACAGAAAAAGAAAAATCGAAAAGAGAGCTGAACAAAAAGCTCTCAACAGAGCAGCTTCGCATCAAACGAACTTTTTCGAAAAAGGAAACAGAACTGAAAAATAAATTATTTAAAGAAGTCAGTGATATGCTCCAGAACTTTATGGATTCTTCAGAATATCCTGCATATCTGGAACGAAAGATAAAAGAAGCCTGTACCTTTGCCGCTTCGGATCCGCTGGTCATCTACATTAACCGGTCAGATGCCCATCTAAAGGATCAGCTGGAGCAAAAAACAGGTGCAAAACTGACGATATCGGAAGAAGATTTTAAAGGTGGAATTCGTGCAGTCATTAAAGAGAAACATATCTTAATTGATGATTCTTTTCTCACACTTTTGAAAGATGAAAAAGATTCATTTATTTTCCATGGAGGTGCTGCACATGAATAAAACAGGAATCGTCTACGGCATTAATGGTCCGGTTATCTATCTGAAAGGGAATACCGGATTCAAAATGTCAGAGATGGTATATGTAGGAGAACAAAACCTGGTAGGTGAAGTAATTGGTCTTACCAAGGATACAACAACTATCCAGGTATACGAGGAAACTTCCGGCTTAAAACCGGGAGCCACAGTAAGCGCCACAAACGACGCAATATCAGTGCTTTTAGGGCCGGGAATTCTAAACAATATTTTTGACGGTATTGAAAGACCCTTAAGTGAGATTGCAAGAGAATCCGGCAGATATATCACTCGTGGTGTCAATGTAGATTCTCTGGATACAAGTAAACAGTGGGATGTGAATATACAGGTCCATGAGGGTGATGAGGTCTTTAGCGGGGCCGTTATTGCGACTACGCAGGAAACAAAGATGATTCTGCACAAATCCATGGTTCCTCCAAACACCCACGGTGTTGTCACCTGGGCTGCTGAAAACGGTAAATACACGATCAAAGATCCGATTGTAAAAATCAAGCTGGATAACGGCACAAAAAGAGATTTGACTCTATGTCAGAAATGGCCGATCCGTGTAGCACGCCCGTACCTTGAGCGTTACCCGGCGTCAGAACCGCTGATCACGGGTCAGCGTATTCTGGATACCATGTTTCCGATTGCCAAAGGCGGAACAGCCGCTATCCCCGGAGGATTTGGTACCGGGAAAACGATGACACAGCATCAGATTGCAAAATGGTCGAATGCAGATATCATTATTTATATCGGATGCGGTGAACGTGGAAATGAGATGACCCAGGTTCTGGAAGAATTTTCAGAGCTTGTCGATCCGAAGACAGGTACACCGCTGATGGACCGTACCGCATTGATTGCAAATACTTCAAATATGCCTGTTGCCGCCCGTGAGGCCTCAATCTACACGGGGCTTACACTCGCTGAATACTACAGAGATATGGGATATGACGTGGCAATTATGGCTGATTCAACGTCCAGATGGGCCGAGGCACTTCGTGAGTTATCGGGGCGTCTGGAAGAGATGCCCGCGGAGGAGGGCTTTCCCGCTTATCTTGCTTCAAGACTTTCTGCTTTTTATGAAAGAGCCGGCATGATGAGATGCCTGAACGGTTCAGAGGGCAGTGTCTCCATTATCGGAGCGGTTTCCCCGCAGGGCGGAGATTTCTCAGAGCCGGTAACTATGAATACAAAACGATTTGTCCGCTGCTTCTGGGGACTCGATAAATCCCTTGCCTATGCAAGACATTTCCCGGCTATCCACTGGCTGACCAGTTATTCGGAATATATCGATGATCTGGCACCATGGTATAAAGATCACGTAAACAAAAACTTCATCGATATGCGTAATCAGCTGATGACAATCTTAAATAAAGAAAGTTCGCTGATGGAAATCGTAAAACTGATCGGAAATGATGTTCTTCCTGATGATCAGAAACTGACTCTTGAAATTGCAAGGGTTATACGACTTGGATTCTTGCAGCAGAACGCTTTCCACAAAGATGATACCAGTGTACCGATGGTCAAACAGTATAAAATGATGGAAACAATCTTATATCTTAATAAAAAATCCAAGGCTCTGGTCACAATGGGCATGCCAATGTCTGTTCTGAAAGAAGACAAGATCTTTGATAAGGTAATCTCAATCAAATTCGATGTGCCGAATGACAAGTTGGAGATGTTTGACGACTATAAGAAGGCAATTGACGAATTCTACGACAACGTATTGAAGAAAAACGGTTAAGGAGGGGATGAATTCATATGGCAATTGAATATTTAGGTTTAAGTGAAATTAATGGACCCCTCGTGGTCCTGGAAGGTGTGAAAGACGCATTCTATCAGGAAATTGTGGAATTCAACGTTGGACATGAGCAGAAAAAGCTAGGCCGTGTTGAAGCAATCTACGAAGATAAAGCAATTATACAGGTATTCGAAGGCACCCAGAACATGTCTCTTAAAAATACTCATACCCGTCTCACCGGACATCCAATGGAAATCGCCCTATCTGAGGACATCCTTGGAAGAACTTTCGACGGTATCGGAAATCCAGTTGACGGCCTTGGACCGATTGAGTCAGATTATAAAGCTGATGTCAATGGTCTCCCGCTGAATCCGGTTGCCCGGCAATACCCCAGGAACTACATCCGTACAGGGATCTCTGCAATCGACGGTCTGACAACCCTGATTCGCGGGCAGAAGCTTCCTATCTTCTCAGGAAACGGACTTCCCCATGATGATCTGGCTGCCCAGATCGTACAACAGGCTTCTCTTGGTGATGATTCCGATGAAAAATTTGGTATTGTATTTGCGGCAATGGGTGTTAAATATGATGTGGCAGAATTCTTCCGCCGTACTTTTGAAGAAAGCGGTGCTTCCGACCATGTTGTTATGTTCCTGAATCTGGCCAATGATCCGGTTGTGGAACGTCTTGTAACTCCAAAGCTCGCACTTACTGCGGCGGAGTACCTTGCATTTGAAAAGGGAATGCATATCCTTGTTATTCTGACCGATATCACTTCCTACTGTGAGGCTATGCGTGAGGTCTCTTCCTCAAAAGGTGAGATTCCCTCACGTAAAGGATATCCGGGCTACCTCTACTCTGATCTGGCAAGTCTATATGAACGTGCCGGCATTGTGAGAGGCAGGGAAGGGTCAGTCACCCAGATTCCTATCCTTACCATGCCAAATGATGATATCACGCATCCAATCCCTGACCTTACAGGTTATATCACCGAAGGGCAGATCGTGCTGGATCGACAACTGTATGGGCAGTCAATTTATCCGCCAATCAGCGTGCTGCCTTCTCTCTCGAGGCTTATGAAGGACGGCATCGGAGAAGGTTATACAAGGGAAGATCACCAGGATGTATCTAACCAGCTATTCTCCTGTTATGCAAAGGTGGGAGATGCCAGATCACTTGCTTCTGTTATTGGTGAGGATGAACTTTCACCGATTGATAAGCGGTATCTGAACTTCGGGAATGCACTTGAACACGAATTTATAGGGCAGGGTAAGGAAGAAAACAGATCCATCAATGAAACTCTGGATATCGGCTGGAAACTTCTGGGTATGCTCCCCAAAGAGGAACTCGATCGTATTGATACGAAGATTCTGGATAAGTATTACAAAGCTACCGAAGATGATGCAGACAATCAGGCCAAGACTGACGAAGTTAATATGTAACTGACAAAGATAATAGATAACCGGAAAGGAGGGATTCTATGGATCCGAATACATTTCCCACTAAGGGAAATCTGATACTGGCTAAGAACTCTCTGTCTCTATCACGTATGGGTTATGATCTGATGGACAGAAAACGGAATATTCTAATCAGAGAAATGATGGACCTGATCGACCAGGCCAGAGAGATTCAATCTCAGATTGATGTAACCTTTCGTGAGGCTTATGCCGCCCTCCAGAATGCAAATATAGAAAATGGTATTGATAATATACAATCTATCTCCAACACGGTTCCGGTCGAAGATTCCATCCGAATCAAGACACGTAGTATTATGGGTGTTGAGATACCTCTGGTTCAATCTGATCCGGACGGCCAAAATCCTACTTATGCATTCTATAGTACCTGGGAATCTTTAGACGAGGCACGAATAGCATTTGATAAGGTTAAGAATCTGACGATCCGTCTTTCGATGATAGAGAATTCAGCCTATCGTCTGGCTGTGTCAATCAAGAAGACACAAAAGCGTGCAAATGCCCTGAAGAATATAACAATTCCTCGTTATGTGGCCATGACAAAAGATATCTCAGATGCTCTGGAAGAAAAAGAGCGAGAGGAGTTTACAAGGCTAAAGGTAATCAAAAAGATGAAGCAGACAAATTAATAGTTTATAAGAAGCGCTTTTTCATATGAAAAAGCGCTTTTCTTATAACTTTTTGTCTTAATCTGAACTTCAGAACCATTTACATAGACCGCGGGATCAGATCAATTATTGTCTGAATTATTCTTATTTTCTGAAATCTTTTCGCTATCGTTTGGCAAAATATTTCGTTTTTTGATATCTCAAAAGTCAAGCAATTTATCGAACTTTATCCGTTTTTCATACGATTTATAACTTCTCTACAAAACACTCGTTCCCTAAAATTCTTATGTAAATCTCCTTTTTATCCTCTTTTGCGGTGGACAATGTGGATAACTCAGTGTATAACTCTATTTCTAGCATGTTTGCGGCTTTGAAGTGTGTGGATAACTCTGTGGTATATTCTTTTGGCGGATGACTGCTTTTCGACAGTTTCCGCCAAACCTTGTGCAGTATGCCGAATACATACAATTCAATACAATTCAGACACTTTAATTATACATGTAATAGATAATCCTGAAGGGATGTAATGCAGTTTGCTCCATCCGATGCCGCCGTTATAATCTGTCTGAGCTGTTTTGTTCTCACATCGCCTGCTGCAAATACACCCGGAACACTGGTAACACCATCCTCTTCCGCTATGATATAGCCCCCGTCATCTAATTTAAGCTGTCCCTTTACCATTTCACTGTTAGGAATAATACCCACAGCGATAAAACATCCACTTACCTCGAGATCCTGCAGCTCTTTTGTCTTCACATTTTCAACAGATAGATTTTTCACCTGAAAATCTCCGTTAATCTCATTTACAACGCTGTCCCATACAACTTCAATATTTTCCTGGGCAAACAAGTTATCCTGTAGAATCTTTGCCGCGCGCAGCTCATGCCTCCTGTGAATGAGATAAACCTTTTTGCAGAGCCTCGAAAGGAATACGGCATCCTCCACTGCGACATCTCCGCCGCCAACTACTGCAACGATTTTATCTTTGAAAAAGGCACCGTCGCAGGTTGCGCAGTATGACACTCCGCTTCCTGTGAACTTTTCTTCGCCGGGAACACCGAGATTCCTGTGCTTCGCACCCGTAGCCAGAAGGATTGTCTTTGCATGATATTCCCTGTTCTTTGTGACTACTACCTTGTCTTTTCCATCAAGATCCAGGCTCTTCACTTCATCTGTGACAAATTCGCTCCCCATCTTCTCCGCATGATCCCGAAGAGTCGTGCTCAAGTCCATGCCGCTGATACCCGGCAGCCCGGGATAGTTGTCTACTTCATAGGTATCGACGATCTGTCCGCCGCTGATATAATTAGCCTCAATAATAATCGTCGATAATTTCGCCCTCTGTGCATAAATTGCAGCACTTAAACCCGCAGGTCCTGAGCCGACAATGATTAGATCATATACTTTATCCATGTAATCACTCCTCATATTTAATTTTAAAATAATGCATTAATTTCCAAAGTTTGATTGCTCTATAGTACCCGGATCATCTACAACACCGTCCCTTCGGGTACATCTTTATTATGGACCACTTTTATCTGTCTTACAATATGCAGCTTTTGGTCTACAGCAATCTGTGTATAATCAGACTTTGTTTCATCTACATAGAATGTGTAGATATCACTTGCATTATCCTTATTTTCTGTCTTTTCGTATGGCTCGTTCTCTGTCTTTTGAAGGAGTTCTTCCTCATCCGTCCCCAGCGTAATACCACCGGCAGTTTCTATGCGTATTTTTGTAGTATCCCAGTCCCCATAGAGTGTTGTGACAAAACAGTTTTTGATAACCGTGGCATCACTTCCATAATTATACACAACGGCATAAACCTTCTGATCATTTTTCAACAGAGTTACATATCCGTATTTTGCAGATTTTATTGCCTTATCCGACCCGTCTTCATCCAGTTTCCAGCCATTATCCAGAAAACTGGAGACCGGAGCAGGCAGCCGATAGAACACATCATCATACTTTACAATAAACTCACTAAGATGACTGCCGAAAGCTTCCGGTGACTGATAAGACTGTACTTCAGGGGTTACTTCATCCCTTACATTCTTCAGCTCTTCTTCGCCTTCCGGATTGCGGAAGTTCGAGATATCAAGTGCCATCAGAACTTTCGTCTCCTGATCAAAACCCATCTTCACGGTACTGTTCATGCCATATTCATAAGTAAGAAATATGGAACTGTCTTCTTCATACCGGTCAAGCGGTGAACCGTAAGCTGCCGTCACATCATCCTCTATTGACTTTTGAAATACAATTTCACCTGGAAGATTTATATATATTCCCTGACTTTTTGAGTTTGAAGCATCCACATGAATACCCGCAATATAACACTGGGAAATGTCTTTCGATTCCGTGTCCGGGTTCATTAAATCAGCGGTAATAAGATTGCCTTCCTGTTCAAATACCTCGTCTTCCACATATGATTCTGCTCCCAGCTGTGACGTCTCATCGCCCTTATATTCCCATCCAAGCTTTGTGAAATCATCAAAAGTCTCGGGAAGTTTATATGTTTCACCCCATATCGTAAAGGTAAATGATGACAGCTTCCCGGGAAGTTTCACTTCGTATTCCGGTATGTCTTCTCCGGGGAGTTCGTCTTTCAGCTCATCACTCGGATCCTCCTCGTCCAGACTGGAAGATGAATTCGATGCGATCGGTATCTCTTCTTTCTTTTCTTTACAACCTGTAAAAGTCAGTACAGCGAGCAGTCCAATCACAAAAACATAACGTTTCAACCAAATACCCCCTAGTATAATAATGGTGTAGTCAATCAAGACTACTTGGTTAATAAGTTTCTATATATCAGATAACAGAAGAAGGAGTTCTTC
>DHNM01000053.1 GCA_002409525.1 Eubacterium sp. UBA5416
AAACGCAGGACCTTTTGACCCTGTGTATCATATAATCTAAGAGTGTAAAAAAATATTTTTTATATAATAAAGTGTCTTGTTTTCACCTTTTTCTGCAAGCATAGTCAAAAGAAATTCCAGTTCTTTTTTTACTTCCGGATGAACAAACCAGAGATGTTTTTTGCTGGACAGATAGTATTCAAGGGGATCTTTTGATGTATAGACGTCACCTTTGTATACCCTGGATGCACAGATACGATCCATCACCATCTCAGCAACATATTTTTTTGGCATTCTCATGCCTTCAATAACGGTAGTGCACTCTGGATCAGAACTGTAATCAATCCAGTATTCAAAATGGTGTTTATTACGTCCTTTGTGATGAAGCCAGGCCTCAGAGATGCCTGTATCTTCTCTTTCTGCATTATTGGGACTTCTGTTTCCCTGATAATATCTGCAGCCTTTGGAAAATTCTGTCCATGAATATTTTGATAAATCGTGTGTCAGTCCCTGTCGATATAACCCGATTTTAAAGCAATATCTCATGACGAGAAATCTATGTTTAGTTATTGTCTTAAAATGTTTCCAGACATGCATATTCAATTACCACCCTGTTTCTTAATTTGTCCCGATGTCAATATCATAACTGTTCGAGGCGGAATCGTTATTTTTTTCTGTCCGTATACTGTATTCTTCTCGTCTGGAGGATAAAAACCATCTTCTGTGCTCGTATCGGCCACGATCTTCCACACTTCACCATCGTTTAAATTCGGGAGCGCCAGTTTTTGAGCACTGCAATTCATGTTCAAAGCAATGTAGATGGATTCATCCTTTGAACCATCTGTTTTTTTCGCATAAGCCCCGTAATACATGATACCCAGCGTTTTGCTGTTATACTTCATCTGCGGAAACCACGCTTCCGTGCCGTGATACGACAAATCCGGACATCCTAAGGATTTATAGTCCGTAAGCCTGGGTTCTACACTTTGGTGCAGAACAGGATGATTTTTTCGAAACCGAATACAGTTTTTGACAAACTTCCTCATTTCGAGTGAATCTTTTTTTCGATTCCAGTCCTGCCACCCTATCGCATTATCCTGACAGTAAGGATTATTGTTACCCAGAGATGAATTACAGTTCTCATCCCCGCCATTGATCATGGGAGTACCCTGCGCAGTCATGAGCATCAGCCAGGCATTTCTCATCTGGTTTCTTCTCAGAACGCGGATTTTTTTGCTCGACGTGGAACCCTCGATGCCGCAGTTCCATGTATAATTCTGATCTGTACCGTCGTGGTTATTCTCACCATTTTTTTCATTATGTTTCTGTTCATACGTAACCATATCAGCCATGGTAAATCCATCGTGATCCGCAAAGTAATTGATCTGACCACAGCCGATGGGATTTCGACGTAGTTTATACGCCGCTGATTCGACACATCCGTCATCGCCTTTTAAGAATTTTCTCATAACATGTTCGAATGAGAGATTGTGCTCTGCCAGAGTCCTCCTGGAAGGCTTTACATTTTCCCCATAAATTGACGCCGTGTCAAAACCCGTATAAATCAACTTCGTATCTTTTAAAAGCGGATCCTCAGCTATATGATTCGGCAGAAGGGCATCTCCCATCAGATGAAATCCATCCACCCCGAACGTTAGTCTCCAGTAATGAAGGATATCAAGGACAATCTCGGGTCTCACATCGGGAGTAAAATAGAATTCGAGTATACATTCCATACCTTCTCGATGAAGGCTTTCTACCAAATGAACAAATCTGCTGACTTGATCTGTATGTGCATGAGTATTCGAAGCGTAAGAAGCTTTTGGCGCAAAATAAAAAGCCGGTCCATATCCCCAGTAACTTCTCCGCAGCTGACCTAAATCCACCACAGTCTGATGATCATAGAACTCATAGACTGGCATGAGTTCCAGTGTTGTAATCCCCAAATCCTTCAGATAAGAAATCTTATGCTCTATCCCCGCAAAAGTACCCTTGTTTTTTGTGTTGGAACCATGGTTCATGGTAAATCCCCTGACATTGGTTTTATAGATAATTGAATCTTCATAAGGAATTTTTGGTGACTTCGTCTTAATGACGGGTTTTAGAGGAATTCCACACCCTTTCCCTATATCCCCCGGCACCAGAGGCGATATTGAGCGGCCGTCAATCTGATCAATAGATTTGGCATAAAAATCCAAGAAATAATTATGACCCGCCTCATAGCCGTAATACCACAATCCGGCATTCAGCGGCTCCACTTTTACGGAACTGATCTCCCCGATTCGATCCGATACAGGCAGGGGAACCTTATAAACTTCTTCGATATTATCTTTTTTAAACAACAGCAGGAAGGCTTCCTCTTCATCGGGAATCCGCACTGTAAAATTATATCCGCTTCCGGCTTTGGTGACTCCCATTCTTCCCGGATCACCCGCGGAAATCCTCCATCCCGGATATGACTCTTGTGTCTTCATTGACAGTAATCCTTTCGCCTTTATAGATCGATATCAAGTTCCACCGGACAATGATCAGAACCCATGATCTCGGTATATATCTTTGCATCTTTTACATAGCTTTTCAAGCAGTCTGAGATGCAAAAATAATCAATTCTCCATCCTGCATTACGCTCTCTTGCGTGAAAGCGGTATGACCACCAGGAATAGATTCCCTCCTGATTCGGGTACAGGTAACGATAAGTATCTACGAATCCATGATCTAACAAATTTGAGAACTTTCCCCTTTCTTCATCCGTAAAACCGGCATTTTTCCTGTTTGTCTTCGGATTTTTGAGATCGATCTCCTCATGGGCAACATTCAGATCTCCACAGAAAATTACAGGCTTTTTTTCTTCCAGCTTTTTCAGGTAATTCAAAAAATCATCTTCCCACTTCATACGATAAGATAGTCTTGCAAGCTCCGGCTTAGAATTTGGTGTATATACGGTCACAAGATAGAATTTCTCATACTCGCATGTGATGACACGGCCTTCCCGGTCATGTTCCTCTATATCCATTCCGTAAGTCACATGAAGTGGTTCTTCTTTCGAAAACACCGCAGTACCGGAATAGCCCTTTTTTTTCGCATAATTCCAGTATTGATGATATTCTGCGAGTTCCAGATCTATCTGTCCCTCCTGAAGTTTACTCTCCTGGATGCAGAAAATATCCGCATCCAGTTCTTTGAACGTATCCATAAAACCTTTATTGACACAGGCCCGCAGCCCATTTACATTCCATGATACAACTTTCATAAGCAATTGTACCTTTCTTTTGTATTTTTACGGATTGACGCACACTTTGTGCTTTTAAATCCCAAATGGATGCCTGTACCAGGTCTTGCGCCTGAATCAAGCATCCATTTAAGTATAGCATGTTATGATACCAGGGTCAAAAGGTTCTGCGTTTCATGCTTGCATGAAAAAGCATGAGCTTGGGACCCGTAAAACATGAGAATGTAACCC
>DHNM01000066.1 GCA_002409525.1 Eubacterium sp. UBA5416
CTTTTGACCCCAACATCATTATATGAAAGCAGAGATGTTTTGCACACTTGATTTTCATCTGACAGATTTTCATGGATAAACTAATCGAACGCGGGGAAAACTGATAAAAGATTCTTTTTGAAAAGGAGGGATCTATTATCATGAAAGATGAGATTGAGGAACAGTTTCAGGAATTCTTAGAGGATTTAGAAGATGATTCTTATGTATCTTCCGTGAGCGACTGTACAGGGCTGATACCTTCTTCACCTTCTTCGGAGGATGAATTAGAGGCTTATGAACAGCTTTATCATTTTGTTCATCCTGCAAAAGACACAGGTGAGGACAAAGATAAGGAAGATTAATAACGGATGGGGCAGATGCAGCATGTATGCAGCTGCCCTTTTTGCTGCATTTACATCCTGCAATCCCACTTGTGCAACCTTCTACAGCGTTGTATAATGATATGATACAAGGGTCAAAAAGTTATACTTTTCATGCTTGCATGAAAAAGTATAACTTTGGGACCCGAACAAACATGAGAAAGGAGCCCGGTAGGGCGGAATTCGAATGTTTGTAGGATTGTGAGAGCACGAAGTGCGTAACAATCCGTAGTATCATCAAAGTGCAAAGAATTCACAAGGAAACCAGTGCTTTTTTCATGCTTGCATGAAAAAGTATAACTTTGGGACCCGAACAAACATGAGAAAGGAGCCCGGTAGGGCGGAATTCGAATGTTTGCAGGGTGCTGAACATCCGGTGGATGTTCGTTTAGCACCGACCGCAGCGGAGCGGAGATGTGAGAGAACGAAGTGCGTAACAAAGAATGAGAGAAGAGGGAAGGTAAAAATGGAGAATGAAAAGACAAAATGTCATGAAGATTTAGTGAAGAATGCGATCAGAGACGGCCGGACGGTTCTTGGAATTGAATTGGGTTCAACGAGAATTAAAGCAGTTTTGATTGGTGAGGATTATGCTCCGATTGCCTCCGGAGCACAGACTTGGGAAAATCGCTATGAGGAAGGCATCTGGACCTATCATCTGGATGATGTCTGGAAGGGACTGCAGGACAGCTACCATCAGATGGCCTGTGATGTGAAGGATCGGTATGGAGTCTCTCTTAAGACGATTGGTGCTATCGGATTCAGCGGTATGATGCATGGATATATGGCATTTGATAGAGACGGAAAGCTTCTGGTTCCGTTTCGGACCTGGAGAAATAATATCACCGGGGAAGCTGCAGATAAGCTGACTGATCTTTTTTATTTTCAGATACCACAGAGGTGGACAATCGCACATCTTTATCAGGCGATGTTGAATCAGGAAGAACATGTGGAAAGAATTGACTATCTGACGACCCTTGCGGGATACATACACTGGAAACTGACCGGAAAGAGAGTCCTGGGAATTGGCGAGGCGTCCGGAGTCTTTCCGATTGATTCAAATCTTAAAACTTTCCGTCCGGATCTGATGAAGGTATTTGATAATCTGGATGAGAGCAGCAGATATCCGTGGAATCTCCACGAGATTCTTCCTGAGGTTCTCACTGCCGGTGAATCTGCCGGATATCTGACAAAAGAGGGTGCAGAACTGCTGGATATCAGTGGGGAACTGCAAAGTGGGATTCCTCTCTGCCCTCCGGAAGGTGATGCCGGTACCGGAATGGCAGCGACCAATTCTGTTGCAAAGCGGACGGGGAATGTATCTGCCGGAACATCAGTGTTTGCGATGGTTGTGCTGGAAAAAGAGCTGTCAAAAGTCTACTCGAAGCTTGATATGGTCACCACTCCTTCCGGTGATCCGGTAGCCATGGTTCACTGCCAGAACTGTACTTCTGATCTGAATGCATGGGTGGGTCTTTTCGGAGAAACGCTGGAAAGTTTCGGACTAAAGCCCGACATGGATGAATTGTACGGAGTTCTTTACCGAAAAGCTTTAGAAGGTGATGCAGACTGTGGCGGACTGCTGGCCTATAATTATTATTCCGGAGAGCATATCACGGATTTTACGGAAGGGCGCCCTCTCTTTGTCAGGTCGGCAGAAGATGACTTTTCTCTTGCCAATTTCATGCGGGTACATTTGTCTACGGCACTTGGGGCACTTAAGGTAGGAGCTGACATCCTGTTCAAAGAGGAGGGAGTAAAGGTTGATAAGTTAACCGGACATGGCGGTCTCTTTAAGACAAAGAAGGTAGGACAGAAAATTCTTGCTGCGGCTATGAACACTCCTGTTTCCGTTATGAAGACAGCGGGAGAGGGAGGGCCATGGGGAAGTGCTCTCCTCGCCTCTTATATGATAAACAAAGAGAAAGGCGAGAGTCTGGACACTTATCTTGAAAAAAAAGTTTTTGTCGGTCAGAAGAGCGAAACCATAGCCCCTGATCCGGAAGATGTGGCCGGATTTGAGACATTTATCGAGCGTTACAAGAAAGGGCTTGCAATTGAGAAAGCAGCAGTAGAAAAGTTGTAGGGAGGGAGCCGTATGTTAGAAGAGTTAAAAAAACGAGTATATGAAGCAAATATGTTACTTCCAAAGTATGGTCTGGTTACATTTACATGGGGAAATGTCAGTGAAATTGACCGTGAAACGGAATTGTTTGCCATTAAACCAAGCGGTGTGGAGTACGATTTACTTTCCCCGGAGGATATTGTGATTATGGACTTAGAAGGAAACAAAGTGGAAGGCAGATATAATCCATCTTCTGATACTCCAACACATCTTGAGCTTTACAGGAAATTTAAAAATCTGGGAGGGATTGTTCATACTCATTCACCGTGGGCCACCAGCTGGGCTCAGGCAGGCAGAGGTATTCCATGCTATGGCACGACCCATGCAGATTACATGTACGGAGAGATTCCATGTGCCAGATGTCTGACGAAGGAAGAGATAGAACATGATTATGAGAAAAATACCGGTCGTTTGATTATAGATGTATTCAAGAATCTGGATTACGAAGCCATGCCGGCTGTACTCTGTAAAAATCACGGACCCTTTACATGGGGCAAAAATGCCGGGGAGGCGGTTCATAACGCTGTGGTATTAGAAGAGGTTGCCAAGATGGCAGCGAGATGTGAACAGATCAATCCGGAGGTGCTGCCTGCTCCACAGGAACTTCAGGATAAGCATTACTTCAGAAAACACGGAGCAAATGCTTATTATGGACAGAAATAACTTGACGAATGGGACTTCCTGCGATAAGTTATTTAACAAAGCGAATCTTGAAAAGGAGTATGAATTAGATGATAAAAGTAGCGAAATTTGGTGGAAGTTCCCTTGCGAGTGCGAAACAATTCCAAAAGGCAGGTAATATCATATTCGAAGATATTGACAGGAGATATGTCGTGCCTTCAGCACCGGGGAGACGTTTTGATGGGGACACAAAGGTTACAGATATGCTTTATCAGTGTTATAACACCGCCTGTAAAGGTGATAATTTTACTCCCATATTAAAGGAAATACAGGAAAGATATCAGGAAATTATTGACGGGCTGTCTTTAGACTTATCATTGGAGAGCGAATTTCGGGAGATCCATCGACAGATTGAAAACCGGACAGGAATCGATTATGCCGCATCTCGTGGAGAATACCTAAATGGAATTCTTCTTGCAAACTACCTGAATTATGAATTCGTTGATGCAGGAGAAGTCATTTTCTTTAAAGAAGATGGTTCTTTTGATGATGAGAAGACGAATGACTGCCTTGGTGACAAATTAAATAGAATAGAAAGAGCGGTGATCCCGGGATTCTATGGAACTGCGCCCGATGGAACCGTTAAAACATTTTCAAGAGGCGGTTCCGATATTACCGGATCGATCATTGCAAGGGCGGTACACGCGGATTTGTATGAGAATTGGACGGATGTCTCCGGATTTTTGCTTACAGATCCACATGTTGTCAACAATCCGGAAGTGATCTCAACCATTACATACAAAGAACTTCGTGAGCTTTCCTATTCGGGGGCGACAGTCCTTCACGGGGACTGTATTCTGCCCATTCGGCGGGAAGGGATTCCAATCAATGTCAGGAATACAAATCAGCCGGAGGATGACGGTACACTGATCGTGGAAAGTACCTGCATAAAGCCGAAGTACACGATCACGGGAATAGCCGGAATGAGAGGCTTTGCCTCCATTAATATTGAAAAAGATATGATGAACACAGAGATTGGTTTTGGAAGAAAGGTCCTTCAGGTTTTTGAAGAATGTGGAATTTCCTTTGAACATACACCATCGGGGATTGATACATTTACGGTTTATGTTCATCAGAAAGAGCTTGAGGCAAAAGAACAGCAGATTATAACAAAACTGAATAAACTGGTAAGGCCGGATTCCATTGACCTGGAAACTGATCTTGCCCTGATCGCAGTGGTCGGCAGAGGAATGCGGAGGGCACGCGGAACTGCCGGCAGGATTTTTTCGGCACTGGCACATGCTCATGTCAATGTCAAGATGATCGACCAGGGATCGTCGGAATTAAATATTATTATCGGGGTCGAGGATAAGGATTACGAAACGGCAATAAGGGCAATATATGATATATTTGTAACAACACAAGCGTAGATAGCTAGCTAAGGAGTTTTAGTTTTATGTTTACTATTGAAAAGATGCAGGAAGATGACTGTGATTCGATTATGGATATGGTGATGAGCTTTTACGACAGTCCGGCTGTCAGTCATCCGGTGCCGGAAAGAACACTGACTGAGACATTTAAGGCAGCTCTCAGGGGTGATGAGGGTTTGGATGGATATAAATTAGTCGAAGATGGCAAAATTGCAGGCTATTGTTATGTCACAGAATATTATGCCTGTGAGGTGGGCGGAAAAAATATCATGATCGAGGAACTCTACTTTAATCCGTCTGCAAGAGATAAGGGTTATGGGACAGTGGTATTTAACTGGATCTTTAAAAAATATTCTTATGCGAGGAGGTTCCGCCTGGAGGTGACCGATGATAATCTCGACGCCAGAAGGCTATATGAAAGGCTTGGTTTTAGGTCGCTCGATTATGGACAGATGGTAAGGGATGTGCTATAATCACCCGTAGAAATGAATAAATAGGGAATGAGGATAAAGACCTGATGAAAAGAGTATTGCTGAAACTTAGCGGAGAGGCACTTGCAGGAACCGGAAAGACAGGGTTCGATGAGGCTACGGTAACCACGGTTGCAAAGCAGGTAAAAAAACTTGTAGAGGAAGAGGTTCGTGTAGGAATTGTCATCGGAGGCGGTAATTTCTGGAGAGGCCGGAGCAGCGAGAATATAGACCGCACAAAAGCTGACCAGATTGGAATGCTTGCTACAATTATGAACTGCATCTATGTATCAGAGATATTTCGCTCACAGGGGATGTTGACATCTGTGATGACACCGTTCAAATGTGGAGAGTTTACGGAAAATTTTTCAAAAGACCGGGTGAATGAATATTTTGACCAAAACAAAGTTGTATTTTTTGCGGGTGGCACAGGGCATCCGTATTTTTCCACAGATACGGCAGCGGTGCTTCGTGCAATAGAAATTGAAGCGGATTCGATTTTACTTGCAAAAGCTGTAGACGGAGTTTATGACAGTGATCCGAAAGAAAATCCAAAAGCGGAAAAGTATGAAGTGATTTCGATACAGAAAGTAGTCGATGGTAAACTTGAGGTCGTTGACATGACCGCCTCGATTATGTGTATGCAGAACCATATGCCGATGCAGGTATTTGCATTAAATGAAGAAAATGGAATCATAAATGCTGCACATGGGATTAATAATGGAACAAAAATAACTGTTTAGAAAACGCCAGGAAGGGTAGTATTGATTATGGATGAAAATATTAAAGAGTATAACTCTAAGATGGAAAAATCGATTAAAAGCTTGGAAGGTGAACTTGGAACTATCAGGGCAGGACGTGCAAATCCACACGTGCTAGATCGTATTACAGTCGATTACTACGGCACTTTGACGCCGTTGCAGCAGGTTGCGAATATTTCAGTACCAGAGGCCAGAATGATTCAGATTCAGCCGTGGGAGCCGTCTCTTGTGAAGGAGATCTGCAAAGCGATTCAAATCTCTGATTTGGGTATTAATCCCAATAACGACGGACAGGTGATTAGGCTTGTATTTCCGGAACTCACTGAGGATCGGAGAAAAGAATTAGTAAAAGATGTCAAAAAGAAAGGCGAGAACGCAAAGATAGCGATCCGTAATATCCGCCGTGATGCGAATGACAGCTTGAAAAAGCTGGAAAAAGAAGATGTATCGGAAGATGAAATCAGAGAATTGGAAGATGAGATTCAAAAACTGACAGATAAATTTGTCGATAAAATTGATGATCTTGTTGAACAAAAATCAAAAGAAGTTTTAACAGTATAATATGATACCAGGGTCAAAAGGTCCTGCGTTTCATGCCTGCATGAAAAAGCATGACCTTGGGACCC
>DHNM01000041.1 GCA_002409525.1 Eubacterium sp. UBA5416
GCTCGGGTCTCCTGATTTTGTAGCTCACGAGGTACGACAGCTATATATAGCAACAATGCTCCAATATCTAACCAGATATTGAATTTACAATTTGTTTCATCAAAAATAGTTCAAATTTTGAACAGGTATTTTACTTTTTTAGTGCGAAACACACGACAGATTTATGTCTGCTTCCATTTCGCACAATATCCTCTTAAATGCTTCTCTTACAATCTAAGCTCTCTACTCAAAGACAGATCAGTTCTCACCATATATAATTCTACTCATGAACTGCAGGTTACCATTGCACTTATATAATTAGTGGATCTGTAACATCATAGCTCTTTTTTGCTCCTATGTGATTGATCTTCCCCTTGTAGCGATCACCTAAATTATAAAATCTCAGACTATCCACATTTTTATCAATAATTCCTTCTAAAATTGCCCTAACCTGGCGAAATGTCGTAGCGTCCAGGTTACATTCAAAAACGGAGTTCTGGACCCGCTGACCATAATTCACGCACTGTTTAGCAACCTTTCGAAGACGGCCCCTTCCAGCTGCTGTCTGTGTATTTACATCATATGTTATTAGCACCAACACTTCAACCACCTACTTCCAAAAGAACGGAGGATATTCATCTAAATCATCTCGAATATATCTGGCGAGCAATATAGCCTGAGCATGCGGAACAATCCCCCATTCTATTTTCTCACCAAGAAACGGATGTTTGATCTTATCCTTCTTCTTATTTTGCCAATGCGTCAGGAAAAGTCTTCGAGTCTCATCATCCATTACCACAGCACCACTTTCTTTTTTGATAAATCCCTTGTCACTGATGACTTTTTTATTAATCAAGGTCAATACAAAGCGATCCGCCATGACTCCCCTGAGTTCTTCCATCATGTCCAACGCCAGCGACGGACGCCCCGGTCTGTCTGTATGGAAAAAGCCTACATAGGGATCGAGTCCTACGGTTTCAAGTGCAGAAGCACACAAACTTGCTAACAGAGAATAAGCAAAGGACAGCATGGCATTTACATTATCCAGTGGAGGACGTCGATTACGATTATGAAAATAGAATTCATCTTTCTGCTGTAAAATCAGATCATCAAAGACGGAGAAATACACAGAGGCAGATTCTCCCTCGATTCCCAAAAGTGTATGTGCATCCTTACATTGTTTTGCATCTTTCATCATTTCAGAAAGGAAAACAGATCTGTCCTTCAGCTTTTTTACGTCTAATCGCATGGGATAATCTCTTGCAGAGCGCTCCAGAATCCATTTTGTGTTATACAGTTTTCCTAAAATACAGTTTTTGGCTACTTCCAGACTTTTTTCTGAATTCTCACTCATTTGATATTGTTGTTTTCTGAGAGTTACATTTCCACGAACTTCACCAGATATCCTGGCAAGAAATTTCCCACTTTGCGTCATAAATGTGAGACTGATATTTCGTTTTGCACATGCACCCATCAACGCAGGGCTCGCACCTGTATAGCCAAATGTGACGATTCCATCTAGATTGTGTAAAGGAATTCGACCAATCTCATCCTTGCCTTCCAGAACCACAACATTCTCACCGTCCAGTGAAAGATATTTATCTGCGGAGGTCACATACAATGTATTTAATAATCTCTTCATCATTTATCCTCCGACAAGGCCTTTTTGATATAAGAAACCGCTGACTTATTCACACCTAACGCCGGCAGACATATGTCCTTTAGCGAACACGCATTACATGATTTTGAACGCTTCACTCTCGGTGTATACCGACGGTCATAATATTGATGCATTTCCCGAAACATATCTTTTACTCTATTTCGTATTCGATCATCAAATACTATCTTTTCACGACGACGTATCTCACCATAAAATAAATAGCCGTAAATGATATCACAACAGAGCATCTCTTCCAGACATAAGGCCTGTGCAGTTAACTGGAGAATGTCTACATCCGTTTTTTTCGGCGAACCTCTCTTATACTCAATCGGGACCACATAGTACTGTCCATCCCTCCCTGACAGCTGAATGCCTTTTTCTGTTCTATGAAACTCAACGATATCACACTCCCCGCTGATGCCCATCGTTCTGGAATAGATAGGCATCGCTCGGCTTATGATCAGATCTCCCCTCTTCTCAGCAATTGTTACGTCATGTGCTTTCTCATGAAGTAATCTGCCTTCAGCAGTCCGAACATTTTCATTCCATTGGAGTTCTATATATGCAAGCGCCCACTGACGCCTGCAAAATGCATAATGCTGAATCCCAGACAGTTGAAGATAATCTTCCTCGTCATACAAAATCGTATACCTCAGGTTCAACACAATTCAACTTATCCAATTGAATTTCATAATCATCAAATGATCTGGGTCTGTCTTTTAATGGCTCAATTTTAATGCTTCTGTGGACCTTTGCCGTAGATACTGCAGGTGTTTTTTCATGATGCTGCCACCAATAAAGTCTGCATACCTCCATACTTCCCTCCGGGCGAGCTGAAGACGCATCATTTTCAAATAAAGTCTTTAATGATTTTTTTAGGACTTCTACATCTTCCTGCGAAAATCCAGTCTTCTCCGCAAGCTGCACATTAACACTGCCCTTTACCAGGTATAATCCAAATCCAATCCTGTGCTTTGTCCCCATCGTATCAGAAGCTTTGCTGTCTTTACCGCCCTCACTGTTGACACTCTTTGTAATCTGCATACTGACAATATCTACCGGAGACACGCTGACTGCCTGGTGAATCGACACAGGTCCTCTGACTCCCAGGGAAACCGTATCCCCTTTAAATGCAAATACTTGTCCGAAAGCACGGACATCCAGCCACTCCCGGCACGCGATCTTAGCACACAACTCGCGATTTGCCTTCTTATTCTTCTTGATTTCTTTATTCAGCTCTTCGCACCCTTCTGCCCTGCTTTTCAAACTGTTATATCCATCATCAGCTCTGTCATCAGACTGTACAAATATCTTCTGGCCAAGGTCCTGAAAGCGATTTCTGATTTTTCTCTTGATACATACATCTGAAATTTCTCCGTAGCCTGCATAATCTTCTCTTGGACGATTCCCATTTAACGGATCCCCATTTGGATTAGCATTTGTCGCTGAAATTATTACCGCAAAATCAATCTTTCCTTTTAAATTAGTCATTTGTCTTTTCCTCCTTTTTTGTTTGCTCTTCTGCCTTATCTTTAGTGTATCTAAAATCATAAGACTGGCTGTGATACCCAAGTAAATATAAACCCTGTAACCTGCTGTTATCTGTAAAATCCTCCGGATTGAACTGATGAAATATCTCATCAATTGTTTTATTATATACACTCCTTTCAGGAACTGGCAGCTTTAAAAGATAGGGCTGAGTTCTTTCCTCTAACTCTTTCCATGTATGATAAGGATGTTGCGAAAACGCACTCATTAATCTTCGCGCATTGGTCACTCTCTTACCGTCATCCTTATCAAATGTACGATACTCGATCCTGTCTGCTACCGCCAAAAGTCTTCCATACAAATAATCTCTCTCATGAGTTATTGTGTTCACTTCCAATGTCCATACCTCCTTATTTCTTTCGTATCTTTGTTTTTTTATAAATGAGCATGCGGTACATAGCACCCGATCCCAATTATATCTGCTCTTAAAGCTTACGGGTGATGACGCCCTGCTGATCAGTCTGTTCACCATATCCTGTGGAACTCTGGCTCTATCCGAAATACATGGCAAAAGCCGCTTACATGTTTCGGCATAAAGTTTAGTCGTTCCCGGAATTGTAAGATAATTTTCTGGATCTGTTCCATACAGCGCATCGGCTATCTCCCGGACACCTGGAACACCAAGATAGGTATAATTCTTCCCATCCTTTCTTCTGGACTGAAGCCATCTGCAGCTCTCATGCCAGTACCGTATATTATCCAGGTAGCTGCTGGATTTAAATCTTTTATTCTCGATCATAGCCAGTCTTCCTTTACTGGCTGAATCAAAAGCAAGAAGCTGAATGTTTGAATCTGTTTTCAAATTATCCCCATAACCCTGCATCGCAGCCTGAAACTTTATGGCTCCTGCTTTACCCGTTCCCTGATACTTGGACTCTTTAGTCTTTTCTTCATCCCCCCATCCACTACTTAAAGATAGTGCCTGCAGATCGGAATTGAATTTATCAGCGATAGAGTCTGTTGATGCACTCCAGTCTGGTATCTTATTCAGATCAGATTCCCAGATCACCACTGATAGGCCATTCCAGTTGTACCCTTGCAATCGAATGATCCATTTTAGGGCATTCGTTACCTTTTGAGAATTCTCGTATCCAATCGCAAATGCCTCTTCTTTTGTCATGAATCGCCCGCGAAATGTATAATTGACCGTATCATTGGACGATATCAGCTTAGCTCCGTCAGCTTCATTTCTGACCTTTTTTGACTGATAGTAGGTGATCGGCACCATCTCACCGGTCAAATAATCCATATCAACATCCCCAAGCGTTGATTTACAGTATTTGATGTAACTTTGCTGCAGGGTCCTGTCCAGCCAGCATTCCGGCTGTAATGCCCCATAGGTATCAGATAAATGATTCTGGATCAGATTCTGCTCACTGATAATGCGGAATCTCACAAATGAATCCGATTGCTTTACTGCCTGTATTTTTACCTTCGGATCTAACTGACCGTCCGGTCCCAGAGTCAGAACATGTAATCTGAGTAAATCCTCAATGAGACTCTCTTTCTTTAGATACCGATAAATCGCATCCACTTTTTTATGCGTATATTTTGATAAATGCCACGCTTCCAGTCCATCCATATAAAGCTTGTGATTCTCAGAGCAGTCTTTTCCCACATATGCCCAATACTCTCCGGTAAGATACTTCAGATTATCACATAAAGGATGTGGTTCAATACCTGATGTACGACATCCGGAAGGTGCTGTCACAGGGATAATTGTCATCTTGTCTTTATCTGCCACCTGTTCAGCTCCCAATATATTACCGCCTTCATCTATGTCAATCGTTATCTGTGCCGCTACCGTTGTATGAAAGACAGGCAAAAGAACAAGCGGGATCTTCTCCTCACCGTTTTTTCCCTTCTTGGGTTTATAACTTATGATTCCAACACTGTCTAGGTTTTTATCGTAAAGATCACACAACTCATTCGCCCAGGTCATATTCTGCCTCCCCGCTAAATTCATTTAATCCGGTAAAGTTTCCCTCTCCAAAGGGTTTTATCGCCATCTTCTTAATATGCCTTTTATGTTTGCACTCTTCAGGTCTGATAAATTCTATCACGCCCTGTTTCATCGTCGGATTCCAAAAACGAACTGTCATCTTACCCTGATCCTCCGGCAATATTGCCTCATCCGCATAGGTAATACCATGATACATAAATCCATAGGAGATTTCTCCCTCCTGATCATCATAATACCCCCTGCCTGTACCAAATTCACAGGGTGTTACATACCCCTGACATTCTCGCGTTCCAAGATAAACATCTCTTCTTCCTCCGCGGTCAATCATACGTTTCGCAATATGGTGATGCTTATTTTCGTTTCGATCGCCTTTGAGCTCCGGTCTGTTTTCATTCCATATAAAGTGGGCTCTTACCTGATAACCGACATCCTTAAGATATGTATAGTAGGCCAGCTCATTTCCGCCATTATAATTTATTGGACGTATTCCCTTTGTCTCTGTCTGAATTGGATTCATAACCCTGACTTTATCGATAATCCAGACAATTGTCGGTTTCCAGTAGACACTTTGCAAAATACCTTTTAAAGCTTCATAACTTGGTAATAACAGCGAACTCTTTTCGCCGCCTACCCTGGTAATAGGGTCCGAAAATAGCGCATATCTTCCATCAACCTGAAATTCCACCGTGTTTCGATATTTCATTTCTCTTTTCACCTCTTTCTTAATACCCTATAAAGCCCATTCCCACTGGGTTTTCAGACGCACCCGTTTCTTTACTGTAGTAATCTTTGCTTAACGCTAATATCACACCCCTTTCCACGGCTTCCAGTGCGTCACCTAAATTCTGACGCATCTGTTCAGAAATCCCAACCGTATATGGCTGCAGGTTTCGCAGTGCTCTTTTTTGATCTTCTATTGATGCATACCGATCTGTCAGAATGTCAATCTGTCGATTCACCTTCTCATTATATCTTACAACCACATCGATCTTCCCATCCTCTGGTATCACCTCAAATAATTTCCCGGCTGTTTTATATGATTGTTTCAAAATATATTTACCTTTGGTACGTTTTTTCTCTTCATCCAGAACATCCCACATCTCATCGTTTGCTGAAAGAAGATCTAGCAATTTTACATCCATTCCATTAACCGTACCTGAATATTTCATCTCTTCCAGCCTGTTTTTTAAATAGATCTGATAATACAAACGGATAGCCGGGTCAGAAGTCAGATCATCATCAAACTTTTCAGGACGCATTTTAAACTGGTACAGAACCTGCTGCATTGCTTCCTGGGCCTTTTTAATATCATCAAATCTCTTTATATTTTCCGCGTCTTCACATATGCGTATAATAAATACATAACCCATACGCAATAACGCATTTCTGTTGCAACGCCCGGCAGACTGTATAATACTGTCAAGTCCGGTTAAAGATCGAATCACACATCCAAAAGAGATATCCACTCCGGCTTCTATGATCTGGGTACTAATGCATATCACCTTGTCTCCATTCTTTAAACTTACTGTCATCTTATCAATTACTTCTTTTCTGTTTACCGGACACATATTGGCACTGAGATGAAACAACAAACATCCGTCCTGATCACATCTTTGCTTCAATTTCCGGTAAATGTTTTTAGCACACTTCTTTGTATTGACGATCGCAAGTACCTGCGGAAGCTTTTGATATTTCTCCCAGATATAGTCACCCATTTCTGAAACGGTAAATCCATTCATCGATCTCGCCGTATCATCTATCACAGTGGTCCTTTTAAATGCATCACTATATTTCTTCGTATCCGGAACCATATCATGCGGGGGAAGCATTCGATCTTGATCGAGCTCGTCAAATAATGGCTGTGTCGCTGAACATAATACCACCGTGGAATTACCAAATGAAGTTAAAAAGTTCATCGCCAGATTAAACATTTTCAGCATTCGGATCGGCATCGACTGTACCTCGTCGACAATAATTACACTGTCAAGAAGATTGTACATCCGTCGAACATTAGAGTTCTTTCCGGCAAATAACGTATTCAGGAATTGAACCGCTGTTGTGACAACTATAGGTGACTGAGTCCAGTTCTCTGCCAATAACTCATATTTTTTTCTTTCTTCATCTCCTTCAATGACAACATTACTGTGATGTACCAAAACAATATCATCCGGGTCACCGATAGCCTCCCGTATTTCCTTTGCGTTTTGGTCTAATATGCTCTGATAAGGTGCAATATAGATAATATGTTTCTTATGCATGCATTTTGCACGGTATAAAGCAAACCTTAAACTGCTAAGTGTCTTCCCGCCTCCCGTTGGAACCGAAAGCCTGTATAAGTTTTCTGATTGGCTACCTGCTTCCCTGCAAATATTTGAAATCTCACTTCGAAATTGGTTCAGACGTGTTGAACCTTCTGATTTTTCTTCAATCTCTTTTAAATGTATCTCAAATTGAGTAATACAAGATTCCCATATCTCCTGAAACTGCTCATCCGTTCTCTGAACCGGTAATGCTCTTCTCTCCATAAAACAGGCAGTGTCTGTTCTATCAGCATCAATCAGAAGAGACATCAGACTACGTTCATATAGACCTAAATAAAAATCCCTGTTTCCGTATAGATCATTTGTATCTTTGTCCTCGTTCTGCTTGATAAAGCTTTTGATATGATCAAGCATCAGATTAAAGTCTTTGTTGGCCTCTACACACTTTTTTAAAATCAGCTCTTTGTCATTATAATGAAAATAGGTGTCAAAGATCTCTTTCGTATTTATATCTTTCTTCAGCCTTTCTTCAATAAAAATCGTGCGGTTCTGAAGTGATACACTGTCATTTAATCCGTGATGAGAGTAAACAGTCATCTGTATCATCTGAGAAAGATTCGACCCTGGAATCAGTGTATTAATAATAAACCCACCCGACGTTGAATGGTCCACTTCTCCTTTCACTACCGGCTCGCCTGCTGCGGAACGCTTGATATAATCTTTGAACGCTTCACGCATCTTACCTGAGTCATGCGATATCCCGCACAGCCATGCCATAATGGCCAGCTCGTGTATCGGCGCGTTTGATTTGGCAAGTTCTGCTACATTATTATTATGTTCCGTGACCGATTGAATCCGCTCTGAACCGTCATCGTTATCTGCGATATGTGCTATGTAAGGATCCTTCATAATATATTCCTTTCTTTTATTGTATTTTAATATGAATCTTTATTTACCTTGATTATATCACCTAATTACTTGCGGTCAAGCATAATCTGTTATTTTTTTCCACTAAAATACTTTTTTCGTCATTATATATGATTTTCAAGTTCATTTATTAATAAATATGTCTTTAATTTCAAACTCCCATCTTTGGTCTTCAAAATTATAATATTTTGAATTATCTTTATATAGCTTAATATAGCAGACCGGATGTCCAAAAATCTGGACATCCAGAAATTTTTTTATCTTTTTCTTAAATAATTGAATAAGTATGTTACAATGAAAACGTCGTAGAAATACGTGGATTGAAATTATTGAATTTTTATATGTAAAAATAGCTGAGTACTAACACTGATAAGATTGTGTTAGCTCAGCTATTCTTATTTCTAATATATTGATGTTAATGATCTCGTGTTCTGTCGCAGATCTGTTGAACCGACAGTTCTATTTAGCATCCTGCAATTTGTCCATATCCCTCAAATGGATATTGAATTACTATCCTGCCTTCCATACAATCCCCAAGTCCACTATATAAATCTGCTTTTCCATCATCCCTCATGACAATACCCGATGTAAAAGCACAGTCAGAAAGATTTGGCTTCTTTGCAGGACCTTTCGGATAGCAATCCCTGGTACCAATGATCTTATAATCCCCGACACGCATTGTATCCGGATCTAATACAAAAGACATATTCATATACGAAGACTGGTCTTCTCCATCGGAATCCTTATAGAGATAACTGCGATGCCCGATTACTCCAATTTTGCCGCTGTCGAGAAGATAAGCCTGATTGCAGCCACCCCACTCTCCATCCTCAAAGAGTGAATCTATCAACGGAGCATTTTCAATTACTTCCGCGGTAAGATCATCCAGAGAGCGAATGACTGAAAATCCTATCATAGACTCACTGCCGTGTTTTTTTAGTATCTCCTCATTCCTTGGTCTTGAGAAAACGCCGATCTGACCATCTGCAAGCTCAACCAGGCGTATATCCTTCATATAATCGGGCCCTGTAGTAAAATAATAGAGATCGTCCACTTCACTTCCCCGATAAAAGTATCCATAGTATGTATCGAGTTTGTTTTCCCTGACTCGGACATGCGTTCCGCCTAAAACCAACTGATCTTTTATGACGCTGATATATGGATCTTCCAGTTGATAGATCATTGAATCAGGAACCAAAGTCCAGTCATCTGTTCCTGTTTCATAAAACAGCCTGACCCAGGAACGCATCCATTCAGTTCTGCGCTCTACTCGCCCAAAGATATACCTTTTTCCTTTCCAGATAAAAGGAACGGAGCAGTTATACACATCATATCCTTCCACTCCATGAAAGGATAAAAGGACAGACTCGGCAATATTTTTATTCTCTAAAAAATCTCTTCTTTCTTCCTGTATATTCATTTAATATCTCCTAACTTACTCCTAATTATCTATCACATGGCATGCAACAAAATGCCCTTTTTCCACTTCTCTTAAAGACGGTGTAACTTTTCCGCAAGCTTCTGTCGCACGTTTGCATCTGCCTTTAAAACGACATCCCGGTGCACTGTCTATCGGACTACCAACTTCTCCTTCCAACGGAAGAACGGTCTTATTTCTTTCTATATCAGGATCTGGAACCGGAATAGCAGAGAGCAGAGCCTGCGTATAAAAATGTATCGGATGATTATAAACTTCCTGACTTTTTCCCAGCTCTACCAGCTGTCCCATATACATAACCCCCACACGATCAGAAATATGACGAACCATAGACAAATCATGAGCAATAAACAAATAGGTAAGTCCCAGTTCCTCCTGAAGACGAATCAGCAGATTCACAACCTGTGCCTGTATAGACACATCCAGTGCTGATATCGGCTCATCACATACAATAAAATCAGGTTCGACTGCTAATGCCCGGGCGATTCCGATTCTCTGCCTCTGCCCACCCGAGAATTCATGTGGAAAGCGATTGGCATGTTCTTTATTTAACCCAACCATACCCAATAATTCCTGCACTCTTGTATGTCCTCCCGGAATGTGATGGTTTTCCATCCCTTCTGAGATGATATCGCCTACCGTCATACGGGGATTTAACGAAGCATAAGGATCCTGAAAGATCATCTGGGCATTCTTTTTAAATTTTAAAATCTCTTTTTTATCTTTTAGCCGGCTGATATCTTTACCGTCATATTCAATGCTTCCTCCTGTTGCAGGGTATAATCCCAAAACTGTTCTTCCACAAGTCGTCTTGCCACATCCCGACTCCCCTACCAGCCCGAGGGTTTCTCCCGGATAAATCTCAAAGGAAACATCATCGACAGCTTTCAAGACCCTTTTCCCCTGTACCGGAAAATATTTCTTTAGATGGGAAACCTTGACAAGCGGCTCTCTCGTTTCCATGTTCATTCTGCCATCACACTCCTTACGTTGTCAAATTTATAAAGCTTTTTAGCCGTCTGATGATGAAGCCAGCATTTGGAGAAATGTCCTTCTGATATTTCTGTCTTTTCTGGCTCATATTCGTGGCAGACCTGCATACAAAACTTGCACCGTGATGCAAAAGGGCAGCCTTTCGGCGGTGAAATTAAGTCAGGAGGCGTTCCTTTAATTACATGTAACTCTGCCTTACTTTCCAATTCAGGATTCGGAACCGCATTCAACATCGCATAGGTATATGGGTGTTGAGGATTTTTGAATATTTCTCTCACTGATCCTTCTTCGACAATTTCCCCGGCATACATAACCGCAATACGATCAGCCATTCCGGCTACAACGCCCAGATCATGAGTGATCATGATAATAGAGGAATGATTTTTTTTCTGGATTTCCCTGAGCAGATTCAAAATCTGTGCCTGTATGGTCACATCAAGAGCTGTCGTAGGCTCGTCCGCTATCATAATATTGGGATTACATGACAGCGCAATGGCTATCATTACCCTCTGACGCATCCCGCCGGAAAACTCATGAGGGTATTGATCGAGTCGTTCTTCCGGATTCGGTATATTTACCATCTTTAAAAGTTCGATGGTTTTCTTTCTTGCTTCCTGTTTGCTGATTTTCTGGTGCTTTCTGATTCCTTCCTGAATCTGTCTCCCTATTTTCATGGTGGGGTTCAACGAGGTCATAGGGTCCTGAAATATCATCGCCGCATCCTCTCCTCTATAATCCTGCCATTTCTTCTTTGAATATTTCAATATGTTCTTGTCTTTATATAAAATTTCACTTCCCTTTTTTACTTCACCGGGAGGATCGGGAATCAACCCCATAATTGCTTTTGAGGTTACCGTTTTCCCACATCCGGACTCTCCCACAATTGCAAGTGTTTCTTCTTTGTCTAAGTGTAAGGAGACGCCACGGACAGCCTGCACTTCACCGGCATACGTATGAAAGGAAACATTTAAATTATTTACCTCTAATAAATGACTCATATTTATTTCTCCCTATAGATTATTGGCGCAGTTTCGGGTCAAATGCATCCCGAAGTCCATCTCCAAGTAAGTTAAACGCCAGCATTGTCAGTGATATCGCAAGCGCCGGAAATAACAATTCGTGCGGATAATTAGACATTTGCTGCTGTCCAAGCGCCGCCATCGCACCCCAGCTCGTATTCGGAGGCTGTATTCCCATTCCAATAAAGCTCAGAAATGACTCTGCAAATATAAAACTTGGTATTGAAAATGTTGTTTCTACAATGATTATACTTAATGTGTTGGGGAGCAAATGGCGAAAAATGATCTTGTAAGTCGGTGTTCCCAGAGCTTTTGCCGCCAGAATGTATTCACTCTCCATCAAGTTAATCACTTGTCCTCTCACCAGCCTGGCAAGTCCAGTCCAGCTTGTAAAACATAAGGCCACAAGTAAAGACCCCATTCCTTTTCCAAGTATAATGCTCATCAAAATTACTACAATCATGTAGGGAATTCCTACCAGAATTTCAACAATTCTCATCATTACGTTGTCTATGGCTCCGCCGAAATATCCGCTGATTCCTCCATAAAGAACCCCAACAGCCAGAGAAATAGCGGCTCCAATCACTCCAATCGCAAGTGACACACGTCCACCTACCCATACACGTGCAAAGATATCTCGTCCAAGATCGTCCAGGCCAAAGATATGCGAAGCTGTCGGACCCTGATTTGTATGCTCTATGATTTGTTCATCAAAAGCATGTGGATAGATGTGGGGTGCAAAGATACACATCAACGCTACAAAGATCAAAAAACTCATACTTACGATAGCAACCTTATTCTGTTTTAAACGTCTCCACGCATCCTGCCAATAGCTGATATTTGGACGGACCACATTTTCCGAACTATGTTCATCAACCCCGACTCGATGAAACATCTCTTCTGTCAAAACGACTTTTTGACTATCTTTTTGATTAGGCATAATCTTTTCCTTTCTGTTTTTTAATATCTATGATACACGGATTTTTACGCTCTTTGAGCTCTCACAATCCCAAAGTCATGTTTTTTCATGCACGCATAAAACACATGACCTTTTAACACCGGTATCATATCATTTCATTAGCTTTTTTCTTACCCTTGGGTCGACGACTGCATATAAAATATCCATCACAACAATAGAAAGAATGAATATTGCCGAGAAAAACACAGTGGTTGCCATAATCATCGGATAATCTCTTCCGTTAACACTATCTACATAATATCTTCCAAGCCCCGGTATTGAAAACATTCTTTCAATTACAAAAGAGCCCGTTACAATTCCACCAATCTGTGGAGCAATAATCGTAATGATTGGTGTAATACTATTTCTCAAAACATGTCTACGTATAATCTGGCCTTCCGATAATCCTTTCGATTTTGCCGTAAGGATATAATCATTGCTCAATACATCCAATACGGAAGACCGCATAAATCTTGAATATGTTGCCATGCCCCCGATTGCGGCAGACAGCGTAGGAAGCGCTGTAACCTGGAATTTTTCCGGAATTCCCATATCTTCTGTCACCCAGCCGACAATCGGGAAGAACCCTCCGCCGAGACTTTTCTGCAATAAGGCTGCAAATACAAAACTTGGAACTGACACTCCTACAATTGCAAGAAAGATGGCTACAAAGTCCAACCACGTATTTCTCCGGAGCGCTGCCAGAATTCCGATCAGCAGCCCTATGACCAGACCGACAATTACCGCCTGCAGACCTAGTCTCAGTGAAGCAGGGAGACGAGTTTTTATTACCTCGTTGGCAGTTAATCCGGGTGTCGTATAGGATTCCCCCAGATCTCCTTTTAAAAAGTTCTTTAAATAGGTCACATACCTCACGCCAATTGGTTTATCCAGCCCCCATTTCTTTTCCAGGTTTTTAGCTACTGCCTCTGGAAGAACTTTTGGTCCATTTTGCATAGGATCACCGGGAATCATATTCATCATAAAAAAGGTGGCTGTCATAATAATCCAAAGTGTAATTATCATATACAATAGTTTTTTAAATATGTACTTAAACATCATGCACTCCTTGAATTTGAGAGGGGCAGAGATTCTTACCTCCTCCGCCCTCTAGATTGATTATTCCCAAGATGCTGTTTTCAGTTCTATTTCAGGTCCACCTGCTCCATTAAATTGATAATCTTTCAGATCTTTATTAATCAGATTTTCTTTAAAACTATAACTAAGCGGTGCAAGCCCGGCATCTTCATTGATGAGAATATCCTCTGCCTTTTCAAAGCTTTCCTGCCTTTTCTTCATGTCAGGCTCAGATTTAGCTTCATTGACCAATTTATCATATTCTTCGTTTGCGAAAAATGCAGGATTGTTTCCATCACCTGTGAGATAACACTGCATAAAAGTCATCGGATCATTGTAATCCGCGCCCCAGCCAGTGTTACAGATTTGATACATTCCTCTTGATACAGTATTATTAAATGTTGAATTATCCGCAGCCGTATCAATCTTTATCTTTATACCGAATTTTTCTTGCCATGCTCTCTGGAAATATTCGGAATTTAATTTTGTAGTTTCTTCTGCATTACTCTGCAAAAATGTCACTGTAATCTCATCTCTGGTTTTCCCGATTTCCTTTAATCCTTCTTCGAACAATGCAACGGGATCCTCATCTTTTGATTTTTTCAGTGGATCTTCTACTTCTTTTCTGTACTCACTTTCTTCATTATTGACTCCGTAAGGAACCAGTCCATATGCCGGTTTATCTTTTTTCGTTACATTTTTCAGAAAACTCTCTCTGTCAATTGCCAGTGAAAAAGCCTTTCTGATTTTTGCATTCGAGAAGATTCCATCTGGATCATTATTGTTAAAACAGATATAAGAAGAACTGGGACTTGCACTCTCCTCAAATATGAATTCCCCGTCATCTATTTTATCCTGCATCTTGTTACGATATTCTTGATCGATTCCGGTTAAAATATCAAGCTTTCCTTCTTCAAGCATTTGCAATCTTGTATTTTTTTCCTGAGCAAGAATCAAGTTAACTTTATCAAGTTTCACATTGTCCGCATCCCAGTAATTTTCATTTTTCTTGAGTACAATCTGGCTGCCTCTTGTCCACTTGTCAATCGCAAACGGACCGGAATACACCATTCCTTCTGCATTGGAACCATAGGTCAGATTATCATCTCCGGTAGTTTTGTCCGCCGGAACCGGAGTAAGGTTGGCGCAGTTTGCCATCAGAAGGAAATAGGGCAGTGGTTCATTCAGATGAATCTCCAGCGTCTTTTCATCCGGGGCTGTTATGCCTACATCTTCTCTTTTACCTTCACCTGTATTGTAAGCCTCCCCTCCTTCAATGCAGTAAAACATGCCTGCATTATGAGATCCTACTTCCGGATCAAAAGTTCTCAACATACAGTTTACATAATCGTCAGCTTTTACCGGTGTACCATCCGAATATTTATTGTCCTGCAGATGGAAAGTCCATACAA
Organism: Eubacterium sp. UBA5416; assembly: GCA_002409525.1. Lineage (GTDB taxonomy): Bacteria > Bacillota > Clostridia > Lachnospirales > Lachnospiraceae > Novisyntrophococcus. The sequence goes on from DHNM01000041.1 coordinate 15,236, forward strand.
GTCCGTCATCTGATGTCTCCCATGATTTGGCTCCTCCCGGCGTAATCTCTCCATCTTTCAATCGGATCAGTGTCTCATGGACCTCGAGCGTAATCTGATTTTTCTGAGTATCATCGGAACGTGTCGGATCCAAAATGTCAGGATCCGTAGTCATGGGAATATTTACAACATTCCCACTTTCTGAAGTTTTTCCGCCTTTTGCTGAACCGCCATCTGTACTTCCTGAACCGCCGCATCCTGCCAGACTCAAAGTCATCATACATGACAGAGTTATTGCAGCTGCCTTTTTTAAATACCTCTGTTGAAACATAGACTTTACTCCCTTCTCTCTTTAAGATACACAGATTGTCTCGCACACACAGTGCTTCTTCAATCCAGTAACTGTTATTTGATAATTTCTTCTGTTACGATGTTCAGTGGTTTTTGAACGAAATCTGTCAGAAGCCTTGTACATGCTTTGACATCTTCCAGATTGATAATACTATGTGGTGTATGTGCGTATCTGGTCGGGATCGAGATACCAAGTACTTTCACTCCACCATTTGATTTGTTGATTGCTCCGGCATCTGTTCCGCCTGCTCTCAGCGCATCGAGCTGATATGGAATCTTGTCTTCCTTCGCACAGTCAATCAGTGCCCGGGTCATAAGTTCATCGCAGATGACGCTTGAGTCGTTTATTTTGATTGCCGCTCCTTTTCCGAGTACCGGATTGCCAAAGTCATCGCCTGGAATATCGAACGATCCGGTAATATCAATCGCTATTCCCAGATCCGGATGAATACTTTCTGCTGAAGTCGTAGATCCAAACAACCCCACTTCTTCCTGAACCGTAAACACAAAGTAAACATCATGGTAAACATCTTCCAGCTGTTTCAGAGCTTCTATTTGAATATAGCATGCGCTTCGATCGTCAAAAGCTTTCGACATAACATTATCTCCGACTAGTTTTGTATACTCACCCAGAAAGGAAGCACAGTCTCCAATATGAATATATTTCGCTGCCTCTTCTTTGTCTTTTGCTCCTATGTCTATATACAGCTGATCAATTTCATTCGGTTTTATATCCTGAATATTTTTATTGTTGGATACGCATCCTGTGACTCCATTTGCAAATTGGACACGGTTCATGTACGCAATATAAGGGGAAACTCCGCCGACCTTTTTGACCAGCAGAAGTCCATTGTCCAGGATCTTAACAACGCTGAGTCCGATCTCGTCCATATGTGCGGCAGTCATAATCTTTTTCTTCTTTTCACCGCTCCCCTTTTTCAGCGCAATCACATTTCCCATTGCATCTCTTTTTATCTCGTCTGCATACGGCATGACCTGATCAATAATATAATCCGATACCCTCCTTTCTCTTCCACTGACTCCCCAAAGCTGTGTTAATTCTTCAAGCATACTTGTCTCCTTTCTATGCCCATTCAATACGAAATGTCTTGATCTCGTATGGTTCAAACCAGACCTGGAATTTCTTATGATCACATCTATATGGCTTCACACCATTTTCCATTAAATCACATTCCGTGACTGATTTTACTTCACTACCAAATGTTATCTCTGCTTTTACCCTGGTATTCTGATTCTCGTACATCCGAAGAATCCAGCCTATGCCATCCTCCGCTTTCTTCATCGTCTCGATAAAGCAATTCTTATGGCTACAGGAAACCAAACTAAATTCTTCCGGCTGATTCCCCGCTATGTTTTTTTCCTGAAATATACTGATACAGGGAACATTGAGATTATAGGCCATATCTACGGTATTTGCCTCTTGCCATCTGTGATTATGCGGATAGATCGAATATGTAAAATCATGAGTTCCGATATCTGCATTTTCATTGGGATACGTTCCTGATTTAATAAGAGTTAACGACATCTCGCCGTCCTTGATTCCGTATCCATACTTACTGTCATTCAAAAGACTGATTCCCAATCCATTTTCTGATAGATCTGCCCATTTATGTCCGCAGGTTTCGAACTGGGCCACCTCCCAGCTGTTATTATTCGAAGTACTCCGCTCTACATTTCCATATTGAATCTCGTACGTCGCACGATTCGTATTTACCTGAACCGGGAAGTTCACTTTTAACAGAACATGATGTGTCTTCCAGTCCACATGGTTGACAAAATCAATTCTGGGAAGATTTTTATACAGACAGACCTTTTGTGTCACTGTTGAATCCAGGAAGTGATAAGTAGTTTCCACCACCGTTCTCAAGGGTCCTGATTCCACTACTTTTATATCGGAAATCCAGTCGCAGTCATATTTCTTTTTCTTATAATAGACATCTAGATCCCAGTTATCCCAGTTCATTGGTCGGTCTTCGTAAGTCGTCAATACATTTCCAAGACGGTCTTCCTTTATGAACTCTTTATGACTATCCTTTTCATAAAGAGATTCTATCTGCATCTCTTTGTTGAAACGTACAGAAAAAAATTCATTTTCATATTCGTAGTTCCATTTACAGTCTATGTTTTCCGGCCTTTCTCCCTGCTGAATGTAAAAGGTTTTCCATCCTGTTGGAGGGAGCTGCTCTGCAAAAAAGATAAATCTGTGATTTGATATGTATTGTATCTCGTAGTGATTTCCCTTCTCATCGGTAAGTCCCGAGGCGGTATAGTCACCATGCGTTTCGACTTCCACTATATCATCTCTGAAATATCCCTGCGTATTTACGACTACAATCGCTGGCTTGAACGTATACACTTCTCCAGTAATCTGCTTTGCTATTGTCTGCAGCATATCGGATCCTTCGGATAGAATCTGTTTATATTCCTTCTCTGCCTGTGTATAGACACTTTCTATTGCGCTCCCCGGAATAATATCATGAAACTGATTCAACAGAATCGTATTCCATCCGTGATCTAACACTTTCCCGGGATACTCTAATCCCAGAAGAGAAGCCATGCTTCCCAGAATCTCCAATTGTTCATATAGGATTTCACTCTTCCGATTGTATCTCTTGATTTCACTCATTGAGGTATACGTTCCCCTGTGATACTCGAAATACAATTCTCCGTCCCAGGTAGGCATCTCTTCCTTCGAAGCTATCTTTTCATAGGTACGGTCAAAGAATTCCTGTTCCGTCTCCAACTGTATCTTCGGAATACCGGGCAGCCCATACTTTAATCTTTCAGCACATTCCAGCATCTCCCCGGTCGGTCCGCCTCCCCCATCTCCATATCCATAGAGCATAAGTGTATCTTCCGTCAAATCTTTATTTTGAAAACGTTCATAGGTCCCAAGAAGCATGTTGGGGTTAATAATTCCGGTGTATGTTGTTGTATTTCTTGTCTCGGAATAAGAAATATTTTCACCGAGAGTTCTGTCATAATTACACGTCGTAGGCATATAAACAAAGACTTTACTCCCGTCAATCCCCTTCCAGATAAAGGTATCATTGGGCAGTTGGTTGTACTGGTTCCACGCGATCTTAGTCGTCATAAAGTAGGGAATTCCGCACTGTTTCAATATCTGCGGAAGTGCTGCAGAGTATCCAAATACATCCGGAAGCCATAGGGATTTACTTTCCTTTCCGAACTCTTCTTTAAAAAACCTATGTCCCTTCAGGATCTGCCGAACCAGAGATTCGCCATTCGGCAGGTTGCAGTCTGATTCCAGCCACATGGCACCATCAATTTCCCATCTTCCCTCTGCAACTCGTTTCTTAATTTCTTCATACATTTCCGGTTCTTGTTCTTTGACAAATTGATAAAGAATGGGCTGACTGGACATAAACTTATAATCAGGGTACAGCTCCATAAGTCTGAGTACCGTGGAAAAACTCCGGATCACCTTTTCGCGTGTCTGGTCAACCGTCCACAGCCAGGCGACATCGATATGTGTATGTCCTATAGCACTGACTTTCGGTATGTTTTCCATTTCTGTTGAGTAAAATTCCTCTTTCAAGATCTGACGTGCGTTCTCTAAGGATTCGTAAAACCGCTTTGAATATGGCTGTCTCAAATCAACAGTTTCAGCTGTTTTCTGTAATTTCAGCAGTATTTTTCTTACGTCATCTTCTTTGTCTTTCAGTAACACTCTGGCAGCCTGAACCGGAACCATAAAATCATAATAAAACTGATTCACCATATCATCTACTACCTCAACCCCAGTGTGAATCATCAAATCGCCCTCCACACTTCCGCTGTATGCATATAGGGCGATCTCGTATTCTTCACCGGAAACAGCATTTTTTGTAATCAAGACATGGCGGTGATTCACATCAATTCCCTGTACAATTTTACCGTTCAGATAGAAGAGCATCTGCGGATTCGTTGCATCCCACTGGCCCTCTCTTCCCGTTGTAATCCAAAACTCGACATGTTCTTTGGCCATGGATGAAGGTATCTTGATTTTTGTTCGATACCACCTGTGTTGATCTGTTTCTTCCCATGGAGTATCGATCAAATCATCCTTCCATGCCGTCGTAGCACAGGAAGCTCCATCTTTTTTTTGTCCTTCCCATATCTTGTATTCCCTGACCGGGAGCGACTGCGAATAGCGAAGATTCTCAATATCATTTAAAATGCGTTCCATTCGTTCCAATTCAAACTGGATTTCCATGATCCCTCCTATTTCTGTTCTTCAACGGTATGATACACCATATTTAAAATCTGATCGTTAATGTCCAGTGCCTTCTTCGTATTACGTTCTTTGATTGCATGGTACAAATCTTTGTGAAGCGGAATGGTGTCTGTAAAGGGTTCCTTCATATCCAAAGGAAACTCCCAAAGTTTATCAGATAAATACCGAACAGAGAGCATCATCTTATACAGAACTCTGTTGTGACAGTATTTATATATCATATAGTGAAACTTTTTATCTTCGACATTCTGGTGTTCTCCGTGATTGTACTTGTCTATCACTACATCTAAAACCTTACCTAACTGTTCAATTTCCTGATCTGTTATATTTTTTACAGTAAGTCTTAAAATGTCCCTTTCAAGAATCTTTCGGGCCTCAATGACCTCCAATAACGACTCTTTCTCTTCGAGGAAACTCAGTTGTGACAAAATCAGGTTTCTATCATCATTCTTTACAAAAATGCCTTTACCATTTTGCGTTTCCAATACACCTTTTGCTTCCATAGTTTTAATTGCTTCTCGAAGCGATGTTCTGCTTACCCCCATCATCTTGATCAATTCTGCCTGGGATGGTAATTTATCGCCTGTTTTAAGATTTTCCTCTTGTATATATTCCTGTATGAATTTAATTATTTCCGATTGTAATGGCGTTCTGTTAATTCCCTGTCGCATTTTTTACCTATTCCTATCTAAATTACTACCTATAAGCTATCATATAGGTTGAAGCAAGTCAATAGCAAGTTATGTGTGCCGCCGGGCGCACAAGTAAATGAGCGCGATTTTATAAGCCCTCTCCTTATCCTTTTGCTATACAAACAGGCCTGTAAGCCGCTTTGCTTAACAGACCTGTACTATTAATATCCTGTCCTGCTGCTGTTTCTCATCCCCGTGAGCCTTTTATAGATTGGACTCTGGAATCCTCTGAAATTAAATCTATGAATTCCAACAGGCTTTGTGAATTTTTTAAAGCTACTTCAATTGTTACCTCAATAGCAGAAGGTTCTGATTTGGCAAGGTCAATCGCTATGATCTCCGTATGATAGTTCTCTTGCTGATTCACTATATCCTGGATTGACTTTAAATTACATTCATTAGAAAGTTTTAACTTTACAATATCTCTTTCCATCTCCCGGTTAAAAAATTCCTTATGCATCATAATCTGTATGAAAATCACAATAACCGATGCCATAATCCCTATATAATAAAGTCCGGATCCTATTGCCATTCCTATACCACCAGTCGTCCAGATTCCTGCCGCAGTAGTAAGTCCGCTGACCATTCTATTTCTCAAGAATATGATTCCCGCGCCAAGGAAGCCTATTCCGCTTACAATCTGTGCCGATACTCTTGATGCATCATAATTCGGTGTATCTGAAAAACCATATTTCGAAACAACAATAATTAGTGCAGCACCAACTGCAACAATCGCATGTGTTCGAATTCCTGCCTCTTTGTTTCTATTTGTCCGTTCATACCCAATCATACTTCCACAGACACCTGCTACGATAATTCTCAGGATGTATTCAGACTGTTCTAAAAACATATGATTGCTCTTTTCCCCCTTTTCAAAAACTCATTTCTCTTTCGTGTACAATGCACAGGTAGATTTATATGCTTAAATATCAGCTGCCCACCAGTATCGACATACCTTTTTCAAAAAGCTTAGAAAAAACTGTTTCTCCACAATCAATCAGAAAAAGAGTACGATTATCCTCAAAATACGCACTGTTATTCCCCCGCAAAGGATTTTACGCCGAACCACAACCTAGAAATTTCAACATAGCCATCTCACGATTCTCCTTCCAATGATTATTCTTCAAATTGGGCTGTCAAGGTTATTGCATCCCCCTTCAAAACAGATATTTTAGGTTCCACAACCCCACTCGACCATTGTACAAAGTGAGAACCCTGGGAAGCTTTTGCATTAATAGAAAAATAGTCATCTACAGTATTGATATCAAGAGTACCATTTCCGTTCGTTTTAACATTGACGTTTCCAGCTAATCCGTTTTTGGCACCGCAATTTCTCATATTCATATTATTACTGCCCGAACCCCAGACACAATTATCATATACAGTTATACCTTCAGATACCTTGTCAAGTAAAATCCCTGTCTTGAATCCAGTCACCTTATTTTCCTTAATCACAGCATCTTCTACTCGATTTGCATGAATCCCACTTTCATTATCAGAAAATCCAGCCCTTATTTCATTTTTAATGATCTGAAAACCAACAGGTATGTACTGTGCATTATCATCTCGTGCTATTCTAATTCCCCTGCAGCCACTATCCGCAATATCCATCGTATTATTTACAATGCTTATATTACTATTAGGAACTACTGGTTCTTTTGCTTTATCATTATAACAGAAAGCATTTATCATGACACGGCCGCCATCTCTTTTCTGAACGCTGTCCTCTGCCTTTTTCGAAAGAAACGTATTATTATTTATCCCCACTTTATCATAACCGCAGAATCGGATGCCACAATAATACGGATTATCAAATGTATTTCCTGTGATTGAAATATTATTACACTTTTCTACATCCTCCGGCTGGCTATGGGTACCAATAAATGTAACAGGTTCTCCACATTCATCGCTCTTTCCAAAATAGCAGTCCTTGATTACAGCACGACTTGTAGCTTTTTTATTTTCATTTGCAGAATACGGAAAACCCTTTCTTGTTCCGGGCTCAATCTGTATTAGCTCTTTGGTTATAACACTGCTATCCTTAGCATCAGCAGGAAGAGACTGACCCTCAAAAGAGCAATTCTCTATTATTACATTCGTTACATTCGCTAATTGTATTGCATGACCATTAAAAGCGTTTTTCATCGTCATGTTTTTTAGTGTAATATTCGAGCAATAACCTAATGCAAATCCTCCACTTGAATTTATTAAAGGTAACTTCTGAGGCTTTGTTCCTTCTGCATTCAAGCTTCCATTCATGTCCAAAATACCACCATCAATTGTAACATTGGATATGGAATCCCATTCAACCTGCTCTCCATCCTCCGTAAAAGGGCCACTCATAAACGGAATGGATGGATGATCTATTTGATTAAACAATAATCTCCTCAACCAGATAAACACCCCTTGGGAAATAAACTGTATTACGGTTTCTATCTTGGGAAGCCTCGTCTATGGCCTTTTGAATTGCTTCTAAATCATTTGTTTTTCCATCAGCTTTTGCTCCAAAATCTTTTACATTCAATACGCTGTTCTCAGAAGCTTCTGTTTCCCGTGAGGTGAAATTAACAAAAGCGACTACCAGAGACATAAGTAATGTACTAACTACTATCTTTTTTGAAATCTTGCTAAAAATTTCTTTCATAAACCTTTTCTCCCCTTGATATATATCTCACACTGCTTGATCCAATCTGTCTGAATTATTTCGAACCCCTTGTCAATTAGCCAGCCCCATCCCATATCAGGGCTTTGAATCAGTGAAATATTATCATTATGCCCTGCTGTAAGAGGGACCTTATAGTCATAAACTAATGAATTAGCCCAAAGAATTTTTCCGCTCCTTTGCATTTTTCTTATGTAATCATCTTGTGCTACCTGTGATTCTTCAGTGGAAAAAACAAGTTCTGCGCCAACATAGTTTATGTTCATTTTTTCTATCAATTCAGTTTTATTATCGTTTTCCTTAAAGATAGGCATAAACATATAATCTGATGCAATTTCTTCCACTTTCTTTAACGAATCAATGTCCGGAGCATTTTTTAGAAGAATTTGGTCTTTCATATCATGACGTTGCACCTTTTCGATCACTGTATCTAAAAATCCAAAACAGCGGTCCAGATTCAAAATACACCTTCCTTTAAAATGCTCCAGGACGTCGTCAAACAAATTTACTCCCTGCTCCGTTTGAGCAAAATCCTCATTCACCAATTTCATGCTTCGGATTTCCTGAGAAGTCATCCGCGTCAAATCAATATGTCGATCCAGCTGAAAGGGTTCTTTTCCTGTATGAAAAATAAATATTTCTCCATCAAGGGATTCACACAAATCCATTTCTAAAATATCAGCACCGTTTTGTAAAGCAATTTCAAATGCCGGGATCGTATTACAAGGTATATCCGCACCTGCCAGCCCTCGATGTGCTGCTATCAATACCTTTTTCTGTTGAACTAGTGATTTTAATTGATTCATAATTATTCCTTTCTCCGCTTCTTTGTAAAAAAATTTTTAATTGTTGTAAATCCTCCGAATCTTCCTAGCCACAACGAAATTGTAGATATGGCCATCAGTAAAACAGAATAAACAAACGCCATAGCCTGAGCCTCTGTAGTCGCTGTTTCTTCTGTCGCTCCTTTAATTACAATTCCTAAAGGCTTAAATAGAGGATGGTATAAAAATACAGACAAATCATACTCTGAAAGAAGGCTGTTAAAGTTCAAGACGATAATCGATAAAACTACAGGCATGATTACCGGCAATATCACCTTCATCATAGTATAGAACGAACTTGCTCCCATGGCTTTTGATGCCTCTTCCAGATTCTCATCAATACTGAAAAATGATGCTCGAATCATCCGATACGAGAATGGAAGTTTTATAATAATATATGCTATAAGCATTATAATCGGCGTCCCAATTAATACCTCGTTCGCCAAATTAATTCGCGGAACATCATATGTCATCATAAGACCTAACGCAATTAAAGTACTGGGTAACAGCCAGGGAATCAATACTGCCCATTCAAATAATTGATCAACTTTACGTTTTGATTTTGTGACAATACGTGCTACCACAACTGCTAATACAGTTACTATTAGAGCCGCTACAATAGCATATACGATGCTGACAAGGTATGGTAAGTATGCTGTAGATAACTCAAACAAATGTTTATAATTTTTAAGCGTAAAAGAACTCATTGATATCTTTCCCGTTTTTATGGCTATTGCATCTGTAAATGAAAATATGCATACATAAATGACAGGCAGCATGTAAATCACAAATATAATATATGCAACAACATGTGCAAGAACATTCATAATTGGATTTTCAATCTTTTGTTTTTCTATTTTTGCTTTTGTTTTTGATACAGAGATATAACTACCCTTTTTTTCGATTTTTTGCATAATAATCAAAAGTATACTTGTTGCCACGCCAAGAATTATGGCTAAAAGTGCTGCAATCTCTCTTGAATTCTGCATTTGTGCAAATGTTTTTATCATTGGATTAATCGTCTGGAAATCCTTACCCCCGACAATTAAGGGTCCGGACATTGTGCTCAGAGCAGCCAGGAAAGTAAGAATTGTAATTGCAAAAATTGTCGGTTTCAAGGTCGGCAGCACAATTTTAAATAAGATCTTTCTCTGAGACGCACCCATATTTTTTGCCGCTTCAATTGTATGATAATCTAGTCCCCGTATTGCATTTGTCAAAAACATCATGTGGTTTGATGTTCCCGAAAATGTCATAATAAACAATACTGCGCCATATCCAATAAACCAGTTTGGATCCATGTTAGGGAAAAAATTAGATAGCACCTTTGTTACAATCCCTGTAGAACCATACACAAATTTATAACCAGTAACCAATACAATCCCACCATAAATTAAGGTTGTCATAAAACCCAGCTTCAGGATTTTTGCACCTTTGATATCAAAATATTCTGTAAAAAGGACAATCAAAACCCCAACTATATTTACGGTTATGATTGAAGAAATAGCCAGCAAAAAACTATTTTTCAGACTCTTAAGTGCACGATCTGATGACATAATCTTCGTTATGGCCTCTGTTGAAAACTGTCCATCTTTAAAGAACACATTATATAGCAAATTGATTGTGGGATAAATAAGGAATGAAACTATAAACCATATTAGTACCAATTTTAAAATGAGTGCACCGACACTGACATTTCCATCTCTGATATACTCTTTTATCTTTTTCATAGGTCCTCCCCCCACTAAAATTGCATGATATCTTCCGGATTAATATATAGATCCATATCACTGTCTGCCTGATAAAAAACATGACCATCATTTTTTTCCAGACACCTAATATGCTCTCCCATACACGAAAGAGAATATTTTGTGACTACCCCATTGTATTCGTAATCCTCCGCAACTGCATGCAACCGGATAAAACCTTCTCTTGGATATGTAGAGCATCTCTCAATACGTATGAATGCAGTTTTATTTTCATCAAAAGAACGGTTGCCCTGTCTGTTTATTTCTTTTAGTATGTTTGGTCCCAGACGATTAATATCTCCAATAAAATCACATACAAATTCGTTTACTGAGTGATTGTAAATATCATATGGTGAACCGACCTGTTCGACCGAGCCATTATTAAATACTGCGATTCGATCTGATAACGTCAATGCCTCTTCCTGATCGTGGGTTACATACAAGGTAGTAATTCCCAGATCTTTCTGTAGCCGTTTTAATTCTCCTCTAAGGCCAATACGAAGTTTCGCATCCAGATTTGACAATGGTTCATCAAGACAAAGAATCTTTGGTTCCAATACTATTGCTCTTGCCAGGGCTACCCTCTGTTGTTGTCCTCCTGATAACTCCGAAACATTCTTCTGTAATTGTGCCTCAGTAATTTTACTTTTTTCCGCGATCTGTTCTACCCTTTTTTTAATTTCAGCTTTAGGTCTTTTCTTCACTTTCAACCCAAAAGCGATATTATCATAAACATTCATTGTTGGAAATAATGCATAACTTTGAAACACCATCCCTATTTCGCGCTTTTCGCTTGGCATGGGAACCACATTTCTTCCGTCTACCAAAATCTCACCTTTCGTAGGTGTTAAAAAACCTACCAGAGACCGTAAACAGGTAGTTTTTCCACAGCCACTAGGTCCCAGCAAAGTAAAGAATTCTCCGTCTTTAATTGTCAAGTTTAAGTTTTCAAACACAACAAAATCGCCATATTTGATTTCAACATTTTTGAATTCTATCATGATTATTCCCCTTTTTAGTCACCCCATGCTTATTACTGGACATATTCAAGCTCAGCTTTTTCCACCCAGTCATCAATATTCTCTGCAATAAATTCCCAATCTAATTTCTGAGGTTCTAACTTCTTCACCATTTCTTGGATATCATCATCTACTTTCTCTATTGCATCTTCTTGTGCTGGAATCGTCCCCCAGGCGTCAGACCATGCCAGCTGAATCTCGGATGAACCAAACCAATTCAAAAAGTCCACAGCCAGTTCAGGGTGTTTCGTTGTTTTTACAATTGCTGTAGACTCAACAACAAATGGTTCTCCAACATCCGGTGTCATAATTCCAAACTCATAATCCCGTTCTCTCTGCTCAGCAATTACTCCGGAAGCCCAATGCATAGACATCGGCAGGCTGCCATCAATGACAGAACCTATAGCATCTTCTCCATCAGCAATTAAGTGGGAATTTCCAAAATATTTTTTTGCAAACTTCCATCCTTCATCTGATATTCCCAAATCTCCATCCGGATCCTGATATCTGCTAATAATGCTTGCAAATATTGTATTAGGAGTTCCGCCTCCAAGTTTACGAAGCTGATATAAACCCTTATACTCAGGTTTAACCAAATCCGTCCAGTCTTTTGGTGGATTATCCATTTCATTATTATAGATTAACAATAATGGTGTAGTTGAAATCGGATAATAATAGCCATCCTTATCTATTAATGAGTCATCTACACCATCAACCCAATCCGGTTCCCACGACATTAATATATCTTCAGCCTTTAGTTTTTCATATTCGATGTTATTCAGACCTATGATAACATCAGCAACTGCATTATTTTTTTCTGCAATCAATCGATTTGTAAGATCTGAAGCCGGAAGAGGCATAACCTGGACTTTATAGCCTGCCTCTGCTGCTTTATCAACCAGCCATTCATCTCTTCCATCAGAACCTGAATTCGTATAAATTACTAGTTCTTGACTTTTATCAATTTTTTCTACCTGCGAATCAGCAGAAGCAGAAGATGATGTTTCATTTATTGTTGTTTTTTCTCCATTACTACCACATGCTGTCAATGATAGTGCCATTCCTCCTGCAAGCAATACTGAAAGAACTTTTTTCATATTTTTTCACCTTTCCTCTCTCCTCTTTTTCTATTTACGGTCATAACTTCTAATAAATCCTTTATTTCCACATTTAATCTAAAAATTATCACTCTCCCTTTTCTTTCATCATTATGAAATATACAATTTATTTTTTACAACTATATTATATCATTGTTTTATAACGTGTCAATACTTTAATTGGGTTTTATTTATATTTTTATCGTATATATTGTGATTTTTATGTACTATTTTACATTACTTTATATGTAATTTTCATTTTTATATTATATATCGTTATAATTCTTTGATTATAACTACCTCCTCATTTAAAGCCAAAATATTAAACTGAGTATCCGACTACTACAAAAAAGATGGGTTAAACAACCCATCCTTCTAAATAAATCCCTATTCTTCTAATTAAAACCATTATCAATCATGGTCTGAGCAATATCTAAAGCCTGCTCTATGCTTAGCACTCCTGCGCATACATTTTTAACCATACCACCTACAATATTTTGAAATCTCTTTTCATCAAACGGTCGAACATCATTCACGGGGAGGCGTCTTGTTTGTGAAATTGAAAAACAGTTTTTTGACAACTCCAGCCATGGAAACGCATCTATAATTTCATATATATCATAGGTTTTCGTACAGGGAGAAACACTTCCTAATGCCGCCATGGCAGATGCTACGGGGTCTCTCGTAAGCCACTTGATAAATGCCAGCGCATCCTCCGGATGCTTACAGGTCTTTGCTACAGCCAGCGAGCCGCCTCCAATAATAGGATTTCCTCCAGGCACAATGCTATAGCCAACTTTATCCGTGATTTTAGATTTATATCCCAATATTTCGGATGCATAATTGCTAAACATAATTTCCATTGCAACATCGCCCTCAGAAAATGTTTTAGCAGCATCTGTCCACCACGATAAATTTTTATGGTTTATATATTGTTTTGCTTCTACAAGGTTTTTCAGAGCTCCTGATCCAATGTCATTATTAATTATAATTTTACCTTTATCCGAATATAAATTTTTTTTACAACTAAAAAATCTTGTTAAAAACTCAGTAGCAGCTGCTCCTGTATTCCCTAATACTAAGCTTGTGCCATACCGTACTTTGGAGGAAGCGTTAAAACTCCTTGTAAAAAATCTGGAAATCCGGTTAAATTCCTGAAAGTTTTTAGGTGTTCTCAATTCACTCTTATAGATATCGTGATAAGCTCTTTTTATAGCGACATCGTCAAATAAGTCCTTGCGATAAAACAGTAATTGTGCACTTGGAGTCACTGGCAATGCATATAGTTTACCGTTTACCCTTGAATATTGATCCTCTAATCCGGGAATATATTCCCCAAGATCATCAGCTATATTTGGATCTATACGTTCAAGTGGAAGAAGAATTTTATCGGAAAGCCATGATAACCATGTAACATCTATTCGGAAAATATCAAAAATCGAAAAGTCTTCGGCATTTGTAAACGCTTCATAGATCTCATCATATGAATAAACCGATATATTGATTTTTGTACCCGTTTTTTCTTCATATAAACGCGCAACCCCTTTCATAACTAATGCCTCTGGCCCTTCAAGAGCTAATACGTTCAGCTTATCGGCACCTTTTCTTTTTAATGCAATATTGTGCCACTTTCTATATCCATCATTTTCTAAGATATTATCCTTCTTTTCCAGTTCTTCTTTCTTTGTTTTGACTATATCTTCAGCAACCCTCCTTCCCAATAAATTATAATTAAGTTCATACTTTTTATAATCCACTTCCGGTAATTTAAAGACAGGAGAAACGGTATATATCGGTATTGAATCTATAAGTAGCAAAGAGCTAATCATTTGATGGATATTTTCTGCGAATCCAAAATTCGTAGTAACTATCGCATCAATAGTACCGCTCCCGTCAAAAATTTCCAGGATCATTTTCGGGAGTCTTAAGATGTCTGTAGAGACGTTGATAATGTTACATTCCTTATCAGAAAATTTTTGTGTAAATGAATCAACAATTTCCTTTTCATTAGAATATCTTAGTGTACCATGTACCAGCAATATATTGCGGTATTCATGTTGGGTTAATGTTCGAGCGAGTTCCTTTCCGCATAGTTCATAATCAAATCCATAATATGCAGCTGCAAACTCAGGTTTGCGCTCTACAAAACACACTTTTTGTATGTCATTAACTATATAATTGTTTATTTGACTATCCAAACATGAAATTATTGCAATACCTACTTTCAATGCCGCCTTCGCCTTTAGATAACAAACGCGTTCCTCATCAGGATTATCATTCGTAATCATCAGCTCTGTTGAATATCCATTATTTTCAGCATAGATCCTTAAGCTTGTGTAAAAATCTCTATATTGTTTAAATTGTATGTTAGGGAGAATGACAGCTAACGAATTGCTAGATCCTTTACGCAATATTCTGGCTTTCTCATTTATCGTATATCCCAGAGCCTGTGCTGCATCTTCTACAAGCTTTATCTTTTCACTACTTACATTCCCTTTTCTATTAAGAACATTGGATACTGTTCCTTGTGACACGCCTGCTAATTTCGCTACATCTATTATTGTTGCCATAATCAATCTCCTCACTAATATTAAAACGTTACAATTTTTATTCTAACATTTTTTTTACCCTTCTTCAATCAAAAAAGCCTTTTCACTAGTTTGCCTTGACAACTAAATTACTACATTTTACAATAAAGTTACGAAAGGCATTCTGGATGTTATTAAGAGAATCATGATTTGATCTAAAAAGGGGGTACTGACAATGAAAGTCATATTAATTAACGGAAGTCCAAGAAAGAACTGGAATACGCATAAACTGCTCATGGAAGCAGAGAGGGGAGCTAAGGAAGCTGGTGCTACGACAGAACTCATTCATCTGTTTAACTTAAAATATACGGACTGCATCAGCTGTTTTGCCTGTAAGCTGAGAGGTAATAAAACAGAGGGTGTCTGTGCTGTCAGTGATGATGTGAAGCCGGTGCTTGAGAAAATTGCAGAGGCAGATAGCGTTATTATTGGTTCTCCGGTCTATTATGGAAATCTGACCGGACAGGCGTTATCTTTCATTAACAGACTGCTTTTCCCGGTCATGCATTATGAAATAGACCCACCCACAGGGAAACTAGAAAAAATACTGAAAAAGGAAAAGAAGTGTGGTCTGATTGTCACAATGAATGCTCCAGATGAAAGTGGTTATACAAATACCGTTGAATCATTAGCCGATTCCATTGGAATGGTACTCGGCAACTGTGAAACGCTATATTCCTGTGATACCTATCAGTTTAAGGATTACTCCAGGTATTATGCCGGCATGTGGGATGAAGAAACATAAGGCAGAACACAGGGAAAAACAGTTTCCAATTGATCTAAATAATGCATATCAGATGGGTAAACGCCTTTGTGAGAATCGAGTAGGAGGAAGTGACTAACTCCCGTCCTCTCACAGCACCGTGTGTACCGTTCGGTACACGGCGCTTTCAATAGTTGATATGCACAGACTGATAAGCCGTGGCTAAATCATAGAAGCCACTGTATCAGCCTTTTGTTTTTTAATGCTATATTTACGGCTACCGTATGGGTCGTGAACCAGTATCCTCTGCGTGAATTTCCCGCCTGCCATGCCAGATCTTCCAGCACTCCCAGCTTTCGCAGATTTCTGATCTTGGTTCTCGGCCTTTTCCATTGCTTCCACTTATAAATGGAATAAAAAGCTGTCTGTTTACTATTTTCGAAGCGAAATGGCATGTGTTATGATGTACCCGCCTTCCCTCCACCGCCATTAGCGGTTTCTCCGGTGTCGGGTAAGGGATTAACCTTACGATTCCTCCCTCCCCAAAGAACGGAACGTGCGACTTTCACCGCATTCCGCTCACGCATCTATAACGCATAGTAACCTATCTGCGCGGCTCGATTGAAACACATAGCTTTCTTCCTGTTATAGCGGTGTCTCCTGGCTCGATTCTCGAAATAATCCGGTTCGAAAAATGGATTCTTATTTAGTGCCATTTGCCCTTTCCTTACAATCGGCATATCCATCATCAGGAATAAAATATTTTCCTCTGTCATGAATGTCCACTTCCTGCCCTTATGATTCTTCCAGTATTTATTGGCAATCCAGCTTTTGCATTTATTGGGATGACGACGTTTCGCCCATTTCCATAGCATTTCCCAGATACGGTGATCCATAGTATTAAAACAATTCTTTGAACATGCAGAATGATCGCCCATCCTACTATTACTTCGTTCAGTTTTCGGATAAGAGTCTCTTGTCTGGAAGCGTGGTTTTCTTTTACTATCCCACTGAGCTTCTTTGTTATTTTACTCATAGACTTATGGGATGGTTTAATAATAAGCTTTCCTTTGAACTTACGGAAGTTCCACCCCAAAAAGTCAAATCCATCATTGATATGTGTTATCACAGTTTTTTCTTCTGAAAGCTTCAAGCCTCTTTGCCCCATGAATGCACCAATCATCTCTTTTATATCCAGCAGGGATTCTTTGTCTGACGCTGTAACTATAAAGTCATCCGCAAACCTAACCACATGGATTTTATACATCCGTGAAGGGGGAGAAGAACAGACTGTAGGGAATATCGGGAAAGAAAGAATCTACTGCCATGAGAGTTCAATATGACCACCTACAGAATCATGTGATAATTCTCAGTTGGTCTTTCATCCATATAATTTTATATGAGATAAAATAAGATGTAATGCTATTTTGGAATTATAACAGAGAAAGCTCTCTTTGGGGTCACAAATATTTCCCCACAAAAAAGAGCTTTCTCGACCTCTGCAATAGATTTATACAATATCGAAGTAGCGGCATATTCACTCGTGTTTTCAATTTTTGCATCAGTAATTCTCGATCATGTACATTACCAAAATATTAAAGTATGTGCATTCGTTGCAGGAGGAGGTTTAGATATTTTGGGAATGTATTGTACAAAAAAGTATCCTGAATTGAGTGTTGGAAAAATTAGTGGTGTGATAAACGCAGGCATTTATTTAATAGTAGCTTTTCAATCATTCATTTAGCATCAAATGTTTTTCAAAATCCCCCCAAATTATATTTGGAGATATAACCATCACAAACGCTTCAGGATCCTTCTGATGGATCAAATTTTTCAGCCTTCTAAGCTCATATTTACTAACCACTACCATATGGATGCTCTCATCGCGATGACAAAACTCTCCCCAGCCGTTCCAGGTAGTTATTCTACGGGAGACACTACGATTTATGTTTTTTTCAGCATCTTATCTTTTGTTAGAGAGCACCGCCTATACTATTTAGTAATTCATCACTAAATATTGACTTTTCGACGCAGGAAGAAATGCTAATAGGATTGATTGTACACTGACAGCAATGATCGTCCTAAAAAGGAACTTTTTCCCCAAGCTTCTATAACCCAGAATAAAAAACGAAATATTTATGCACCAGAAAATAATTCCTGTAAAATCAATGTTCTCCGGCACACAAGTTCCAACAGCATCCAAGAGGAGATCCTATACAAACCAGCAGGAACTAAAAAGCACCTGTAAGCCACTGCAAAAAAGGCAGCCCCTAGAAGGATTCGGAACATATTAGTATTTTCTTTTCTAAACTTCTTCATCTTTATATTTTTTTAAATAGTATCTACCTCCTTTGCCAATGGATAACTGCTAATAGTTCCATCTCTTTGCACTGAAATAGCACAATACCGATTTGCGTATAGACAAGCCTCATACAAACTGTCTCCCATAGCAAGACGTGCAGTCATTGAACCTTGAAATCCATCACCGGCACCTGTGGTATCTTTACTTTCCACTATAATACCAGAAGAATGGAAAATCTGTTCTCCTTCCATGCAAAAAAATCCATTTTTTCCCAGTGTTATTACAATGTCTCCAACCCCGTAAGATTTACGGAGCTTTCTTCCATACTCCTCCCAGTCTCCGTCAGTATATGAGACGCCTGCGAGATCTAACATATGCAGTATTTCTACCTCATTGAGAATAAGAATATTGATAGCGTCCCAATAATCAGGCACAAAGTCTAGTACCGGAGAGGCATTTACTACTGTTTTTATTCCGAGTTTTCTTGCTGTATGTATAATATGTCTTACACTATTCTTATTTATCTCATATCCTGTGACACAATACTTTGCATCCTTCATTGCATTTAACGCAGTATCGATTTCATCATTAGGAATTGTCTGTTCGTTATGCGCTCCAAGAACAATCATATTATTTCCCTCATCATCTATAAGCACAACTCCAGACGAGTCTTTAATTCCGTCTCCCAGGACCACATAAGTATTATCAATTCCGGCTTCTTCCAATACTTTCTGACCTTTGCGATACCAATCACCTCCTTTTACATGTGCCACCATTGCCACTTCAGCACCTGACCTCGCCGCAGCTACCGCTGTATTAGTGCCTTTTCCGCCATCCATTCCAGCGCTTGCCTTAAGAGCCCTGATAGTCTCACCAGGTTTCGGAAGTTTATGAACTCTTACTGCCTGAGAAACATTGTGAGAATACGCTACAATTACCTGTGGTACTATTTTCATTTTAGTTTTATATCCCCCTTTCTTATATATTTAACGAAGAATTGGAGTGTCCTGATATTTCTTAGAAATGACATGATCAGCCGTCTTCCTGTCGCAGCACATGATACATTCAGGTACATATTTTGGAAACAGGGTAACTGGATATTCGACGGTTGGATCACTGAACATAGCAACTCTTACAACGGTTTCTTTCCACGAGCCCGTCATCACAACAAAAATAGCTTTCTTTGCCGTTAGCATCGATTTCATACCAATTGTAATCCCGTTCGGAGGAAGTGCTTCATAGCATCCGCCAAATTCTCTTTCTGCGTAAGCGATGATCGTTTCGTCATTAATACGTACAGCTCTCGTCTTGGACTTCGCATACTGCTCCAGAGTAATGTGATGAACGTCAGATACCGGCCGTTCATTCCACCCGACCAGACCTTTGCATCCAACACCACCTAAAACAGTATCGACTCCACCCAATTCTTCAATCTCTTTATCAATAAGATCAGGATTCTCTGGAGCCGGGAAAAACCTCTGATCTCCCGGAACATTTAACTCTGGATTTATTTTTGCATAAAACGATTGTGTCATCTTTCCCTTCATACTAAAACGCAGGTTAGTTACCGGAAGGAGGCGATATTCCCAGTCTAACCACTGATCAATATGGAACACATATAAATCTTTCAAACTTATCTTTTCCTCATTTACCCGATGAATAAAGGTATCGTATACCCCACTCATTCCGCCGGGAAGGACCCATACAGTTTTCCTACCCTCTGAATTGTGCTTGATGATTTCATCAGTCATTATATTTCCTACTTTTTCTGATAAAGCGGTTTTATCTTCCCCCATCATTAAGTTCATTTTCCGGTTAGGATTATCTTCCAATTCATCAACAGGTATAGAACACCATTTACGTAAATCTTCTCTTGAAACTTTATATTCGTTCATTTTCTTTCCTCCTACATATTTGATATTTAGCCTTTTATTCCTGACATTGTTATACCTTCGATTACATAACGTTGAAATACTAAATAAATTCCCAGAGGTGGCAGCATTGCAATAAGCATTGCTGCTATCTTTACTCTTGGATCAACCCAGAAATTGGGATTTAACATATTTGCGATCGTAACACTAATCGACTTTATCTTCTGACTCACAACAAGTGAAGGCCATAAATATTGTCCCCAGATTTTCATAAACATTAATACAGCTGTTGTTAAGATACCATTGCGCATCAAAGGAAGCACAATTTGAGCATAGATTTGAAAATGTCCCGCCCCGTCAATTCTTGCTGATTCTATAAAAGACAAGGGTAAATCTTCTAAAAATTGCATCATTATGAATACAGACAAGGCAGAGACCATCATTGGAAGTGATACGCCCGCAAAAGTATCGGCCAGCTTCATACTAAAAACCAATCGATATAAAGGAATAATATATAGGATCTGTGGAAGCATCATACTCACCATCAGTTGACCAAAAAATAGTTTTTTTAACGGAAACTCATAAAAAGTAAATTCGTATGCCGCAAGTGAGCTGATAATTAATATTCCCGCAACAGTTACTCCCGTATAGATCAAGGTATGAATCGTAGAGGTACCAATATCAACGGTCACCAATGCCTCACGACATTTTAAAATTCCGTTTGTAATCGAATTTGGGAAAAATGTTTTCGTCAAATTACTGGAATCCGATGAAAATGTACCACTAAACAAAACCCAGATCGGGAAGAGACATATAAGCCCCCACACAGATGCCAGAAAAGCTAAGACAATCTGTTCACCTTTTTTCTTTGTTTTCAATACAATCCCCCCCTTAAACTCTCTTACGACGTCCTTTAAATTGAATAACTGTAATAACAAGAATTACAAGCATCAGAATGACGCCTTCTGAGCAGGCTCGTCCAAGGCCAGACTTACCGCCAAGATACATATTTCTTACCATCTCCATTACAGGAAAAGACATAACCTGGCCTGGTCCTCCAACACTATTAACCGAACTGCCATTTGAAATAATCCAGGGGATATCATAAACCTGTAACGCACTGATAAATCCATATGTAACCACAAAAAACAGTATAGGCTCCAGAAGAGGAATCGTTATATGGATCATTTTTTTCAATGTTGATGCACCATCTAACTCAGCAGCTTCATAGATATCTGGTGAGATATTAGCCATTCCCGCGCTGATTATCACAAAATTGAAGCCAACTGAATTCCATATATCTACCATAACCACGTAAATAATCGCATAAAGCTTCGTACTGTCCCATGCGATCCCGCGGCCAATACCTAGTTTTGCAAGATTTGATGCTACCAAACCTGTTCCCGGAGTCATAAACCATTGCCAGATACCTGCACATAAGAATAAAGGCAATACATAAGGAACAAAATAGACACCTCTGAAAATATTGAATAAACGTTTTGACAGCTGGTTTGTAATTAAAGCCAGTGCAAGTGATAGAAAAAGGCCAACAGAGAGCGTCACTACAACATAAATCACTAAATTCTTTACAGACCTTATAAACCGGATTGATGTCGTACTATTACCTGATAAAATAAACTTATAATTTTCAAGTCCCACAAAATTCACACTATCTCTACTGGAAACAGACCAGTCAGAGAAGCTCATAAATACCCCCTGTAAAAATGGATAAAGAATAAACAAAGCAAAAAGTAGAAAAAAAGGAAGAATCCCAATATAATTCGCCGAATATTTACGAGCATTATACTTAAAACCTGTTTTTCCTAAGGCTCTATTTTCTACACTCATCATTTCTCCTTTCTATTTTCTGATCACTACTTTTTCTTGTTTTAACAGACAGAAACTTCATTGGCTCCTACTCTTCCCCTTCTCCAGCCTCTTCATACAGGCCATTAATTTCATCGATAAACATCTTCGCTCCTTCTTTCGGAGATACACTACCGGAGCTTACTGCAGGTGCCACATCGCCTATAACACTCGTCCAGTACACGCTGCTGTTCCCAAAATCCATCTGGTTTAGCCCGCAATCCATACCATCTGCCAGAATACTCAACATATCTGAAGTCTGCGTTTTGTGATCATTCATAACATCTTCCCTCATTACCGGCTGTCCTAATGTCTGAGCAAATTTCTGTTGTGTATCATAGGATCCCATCTTCTTTAACCATCCTCGAATGGCATCATTTCTTCCTTCGTCACCTGAATCTACCCCATACATAAAATCCCAGCCCTGAAGGCCGCCAGTCCATCCATCTTTTTCATATGGAGGAATGAGTTGTACATCATAAGGAGTATCCGCCTGGGCATATTCTGGTTCATTCCATGGCCCCAGTGCGATAAATCCTAATTCTCCCGCTTTGAATGCCTCAGAAGCGGCTTCATCGTTATAAGTCATACCATTGGAATATGTCTCCATCTTTTTCACAGTTTCAAACGTCCTTACGACCTGTTCCAGTTTAACCGTAGTCTTTCCTTTTTTTACACCGACTGTTAGGTTTTCCGCATCACTTCCTAATATTGCTCCTGGGCAGAAATTTCCACCCTGGGCCCATGAATGGGTAACATCAATACCTGATTTTTTGACTTTTTCGCATTCATCGAAGAAAACATCCCAGTTGTATAAAGACTCATTCTTCCAATCAATACCTGCCTTTTCCATCACATCTTTATTGCGAAAAATGATTGATACAAAACTTCGAAATGGCATCGCCCACATTCCGTCTTCTTGTGAGACTGCAGATATCGCCGGTTCATAAAATCCGTCTTTATATCCATCCTCTGAATCAAATACGGAAGATAAATCTAACAAATCAATGGCTCCCATATATTGACGCATATCACGTGCAGCTGCAAAAAACATATCCGGAAGCCCCACGCCCGACATTAGTGCTGTCAAAAGATCGGAATCATTTTTTCCAACTAGCTTAATTGAATTAACTTTTGGGTTCTCCTCACAATATTCTTCCACCCACTGGTCAAACAACTCTCCCTGCTCATTAGTAACTGCATCAGAATACACCCAAAATACCAAATCATATTTTCCATCCTTTGTAGTCCCACCTGCGGACTTAGATTTGTCAGAAGTTGTACCACTTTCTGCACTGGATCCTCCCGGACCACATCCTGCTAACATTTCAGCTGATAACACAACCGCCAACATTAATCCTAAATACTTTTTCATAAGACTCTCCTTAGATTTATTTATTTTCCATTCTCTTTCCAAGATGCGGCAGAGAATAAAAATCACAGTATCAATGCATAGCATTCAAATAAACGTTCTCCTACAGACACAACCGCATGATCTAAAACATCATAGAAATTTTACTTGGAATAGAAGCTAGCTTTAAAACTAAATCACAGGCTACTTTGATTGGATCACTCACTAAATCTGGTCTTGCTCCGTGTCAACCTGTTCCCTTAATCTTGCAGGTAAAACCTGTTCCTCCAGATAAAACTGAATCTGGAATCAAAAGGATTTCGCCTTTTGGAAGTGTGCTCCAAATATGTAAACCAATAACCTGATCCACTTCTCCAATAGAATCAAAGTAATCAAGGGTCTCTTCGTAACCCCTTTCCAACTTCTTCCGCAACTTGAAAAACCAGCTTAACTGTGCCAATATCTTAACCATCTCCTTTGCCGCTTTGTACTCCCCCTTCCCTCTTACAATATCAAAAAAATTCTTATAACCGGCAGCCCAGGAAAAAGTGCCTGCCCAGGCCACCGTATAAAAAGCCCTATACAGTAAAAAAGCGCGTATAAGGATAAGGGGGTTATGAAACCCAGAAACCCTTAAACGCGCCATATATTTATTGGCAAACCACTTGTCACAATCAGCATATTTGCTATACTAATCTTGCGACGTGGTAAAACGTAAGGGTGTATGACTAAGGACCTTCACCTTTACACTTGAAAAGATGACTGCAATCATCTGTTCAAGCCACGTTGCTCTACATTATTAGAGCCTTTTACCAAAGTAATTAAAACAATGATTATATCTATATAATATATTTCATCTTTTAGAAATTCAATGAGACGGCTTACAGAATCATATGACGATTCTCAGTTAAGTGCGAGAGGTTGAATGAAAATTCGGTACATGTTAAACTATTACAGATGTAGCACAAAAATTCTAACAGGGAAGGAAAAGAGTATGAAAAAGAACAAAGTTTTGGCGATGGCTGCCCTGCTCGGAGCAGCTCTTACCACCAATCCCGGTCCGGTATTTGCTGAGGAATCCAATCATGCCCCGGAAATCGGAGAGGAAGTTCCACTGAAGGATCTTGTCATCAAGTTTCTGGCTCTTCCGGAATATGAGCCGAATCGCTATACCAAAAAGGACGGGGGAAAATTCGGACCGGAGGAAATGGAAAAAGGTCTTCTCATTGGTGCTGAAATGAAACTTGGTGCGGGAAACCCCGATGGTATGATGGCACCCTTAAAGCATTCGTTTGCAGAGATTACCGCAGATCTCACCTTTGATGTTGATACGGGCGATATCAACATTGATTACAACGACCTGGAGCTTTCCATGCATGAGGGAAGCCGAAAAGCGCTGCTTATCAAAAATAAAGAGACGAAAGAGCTTACAATTCCCGAGGGTCTGGAGCCCTACTTTCTGCAAATTGATGGTGAAACAAATGAAGACGGGTCCCCCTACTATGTGTGCTATCTGCCGGTGAAGTTTACCGCAGAAGCAATGGGGGCTGATGTGACCTGGGATGCTTCGATGCACCGCATGGTTATGGCATTTGCCTTTTATTATTCGGATGCGGCTGTAACACCGGCGATCAATAAAGATTCTCCTTATACGACCAAAAAGATGGAATCAGACAATGTCTCCTGGGATACAATTCAAAGGATCGCCGCTGATGCCGATGATTCGAAAATCAGGCAGCTGATGACAGCGGCCATGAATGTTGTAGATCCGGTTTACCAGAATGAAGATGGAGGCTGGGGTAAGACAAATGAAGAATACGATTTACTAAATCCTAATTTCAGCCGTCTTTACGGTCATGTGTATTCTACGTTTGATAACGGGGCAACACAGGGACAGATTAAGTTCCTTGGCCGCCTGCTCCGTGCAAAAGACGAATACCCGGAATCTTTTGCATCGTATACAAAAGAAATTGATACGATTAAAAATGGTTTCTGGCAGGCACTCAAGTATATGGAAGATGCTCAAAATGATATCGGAGGCTGGCCTCAGTATTATCCTTATGGAATTGGCTATTTCAAACTTACGACCTATAATGATAATGCCATGACTCATCTTATGGAGATATCTTATGCACTGACACATGAAAAAGGGTTAATTGACTCCTCCTTATGTGATGATTTCGCCTGGGTACGGAAGGAATTGACAGACAATGAACCTGATGCGCATGATATCTCAATAGATGGATTGAATAAGATGTGGGAAAATGCTCTGGACTGTACGCTGGATCTCCAGGTTGAAATTGAAGGACAGAAGACCGCATGGGCACAACAGTACAATTCGGAGACAGGTGAACCGGCAACCGGAAGAGCTTTTGAACTTCCTTCCTTATGCACAAGTGAGAGCCAGAGTGTAATGGATCTTCTCACGAATATTCAAAATCCATCGGAAGAAGTTCAAAATGCTGTCAAGGCATATGCTGACTGGACAACTCAGATTGGCGTGACGGGATATTCACTGGAAAAGGTTTCCGACCGCACACGAGAACTTGGAGTTGACAGACGTTATCTATATACAGGAAGCAGTGATAAGAGCTATGGACGTTTTTATGGCCTCGATAAAGATGGATCCCATTATGATTCTATTGATGGAGTTGATGATTTCTATCCGATTTTTTCCGGAAGAGACGGTATTGCAAAACTAGATCACAATGTGGGCGGCCACGAAAGAAGAAATGGATATTCTTTTATCCAGACAAATATCGAGAAAAAAGCACAGGAGAGACTTAAGAAATGGGAGAATGCCCTGGAATCTGACGAAAACCAGGATAAAAGCGGAGGTGAGAACTGATGAGAAAACAATATAAGATCATGACAGCGGTGCTATTAAGCGCAGGCCTTCTTGCAGGAGCGGCAGCGGTACCGGCTCTGGCCTCCAAAAAATCCGCCGGGGTTGTCCGCGGAGAATACGATTTTTCGGATATGAGTGTACGTCGGGTGTGGTTTAATACATCAGACCCTGTATTT
Source organism: Eubacterium sp. UBA5416 (assembly GCA_002409525.1). Taxonomy (GTDB): domain Bacteria; phylum Bacillota; class Clostridia; order Lachnospirales; family Lachnospiraceae; genus Novisyntrophococcus. Next base: position 41,571 of record DHNM01000041.1, read on the forward strand.
CTGATGGATGATTATGACCGTATCTGGCTGGATCCCGACTATAATGTTGTCGCAGACGGGGACTATAAGGATACCGGGAGTACCGGAACACTGATGGCACCCATGGCAGAGATGTTTCGTCAGATTGGTGTCGGCTATAAGGAAGACGGCGAAAAAATTATAATTACTATGAATGGAGATACACTCATTCTTACAATCGGAAAAAAGGATATTGTTTGGAATGGCGAAAATGAGAAAGACACTCTGAGTGAATTACAAGTACCAAAACTGGTCAGTGTCAGAGACAGTAATTTGAATCCTTATCTAAAAGGGGATCATAAGATTGTATATCTTCCTGTTACTTTTGTGTTGAATAAATTTCAGGCAGAGCTTCATGTCGACTCCAGCATAGAGAGCCTTTATGCAGCAGTTCCGGTATTTCGGACGAAACAGACGCCAGACCTTGAAAGGATTCAGGATGAATATGGAATCAATTATAGGGGAATTCTAGGCGGGAAAGCTGATATAAATCCTTCCGTAGTCAAGAATGTTCTTTCCATTCAGAACAGGGACGGTGGTTTTGCACTTCTGCCTGAGGATACCGACATGTCGCAGGAGAATTTAAGCGAAAAGAGAGGAAGCCTGACTTCCGATTCCACACTGGAGAAGGGAGCGACAACATCGGAGCTGAACTATCTGTCTGACAGTTTGTCACAGATTTCTGATAAGCAGACAACAGAGGCGATCACAGACGGTATCCGCTTTCTGCTGGATCATCAGGATAAGAGCGGTGGATGGCAGATGAATCCCGGAAATCCCGGGGGGTTCCGCGAAAATATTGTGTTCACGGACCACATCACAACAGATGTTCTACGACTTCTCCGCAGAATGGATACAGATATGTCTCTGCAGAAGATTAAAGATAAAATCGGATCCGATGTGATTGAACAGGCAGTAAAAGCAGGAGACGCGTTTATTCTGCAAAGCCAGATTCAAAATGACGGTAAAAAATCCGGATGGGCATCTCAATATACATCTGATGGAAAAGTGACAATGGGAAGAACCTATGAACGGGAATCCATCAGTGCCATCGAAACTGCAGATATTACAGAGTATCTGATGGAGTTTTATCCTTCAGATTCAAAACCGGTGAAAGAGGCTGTAGACAGCGCAGTCAACTGGCTGCAGGATGTAAAAATAGAAGATAAAGAAGCGGTTCGTATTCCCGACGATTCCATGCAGAACGGATTTGATCTGTTTCTCCTTGACGGAACTGAGCCGGGGGTTGTCGATCATGATTTTGTGAGTGATGGTCTTGGAACATGGGCGGCAAATTATATCTATGAGAACGGAGGTTACCGTCCTTTATATGCGGATGTAGATCCAAAACGCCCGGATCAGCCCGAAGTCAACAATTGGAATGCCAAAACCTCTGATCAATTAATCTGGTATGCGACGCGAAGCACCGTCGTTTATTATGACAACGATCTTGCTGACACACTGATTGGTGAAACTTATCCGGCATGGTCCAATCGTCAGACTTCATCCATCGAGGATGTGATCAATAAATATCTCAAAAATGAACAATTAAATCAGAATCTGGCAGACCAGCTCTTGTATCGTGTGTCTGTTATCAGACAGCTGGAAGATCAGGGGCAAAACAGCACAGCTGTCGATTACATAAAAGACCTGGTAACTTATATTAAGGCCCCGTCAGTAATTCAGCAGGGCCTGATCACAGAAGAGGCAGTTCAGGAAATTGAAACGATCTGCCGGGAGTGGAGTGAAAGTATAAATCATTAAAATCAGGGAACAAAATTTCTTTTGTTCCCTGACAGCGAAAAAGGGTGCTTAATAAACCTAAAAATGCAATAGATATCATTTTGGGAAAACAGATGGAAAACTGCCAACGTTTACTTGACACAAATCATCTATTTTTTGTAATTGACACCTTTCTTTCCTTCTGCTATGATATAAATATAAAAGGTACTGCCGATAGACGGTTAGTCCCAATATTATCACATTACAAAAGTAATCGCGACTTGGTTGGGGGCGATTACTTTTTTGTGTGGTTCATATAGTCTAGTAAAATCTTAACCACTATATTGATTATCATTATCATCACAGATAATAATTCAAAATCACTCATAAAAGTAACCCTCCTTTCCTAGATTTCCTATGTAAAAGGATTTCTATGTAATCAGAGGGTTCAGTCCCTCTGGTGAAGGACTAATCGCCTACCGCTTTCTGGCAGTACCCATCATTATTTTACCAATCAGGAATACTTCTAACAAGTAGAGTAACTTCAGAAAAGGGCCCCCTCTATAAAGAAAAAAACATAAAGCTCTCACTTTCCTCTTGACTACTCCCCTCCTACATATGATATGATAGAGGAACTGTGTATTCATAACAGCAATGCCTATTTATCCAGGTTTAACATATATGGATTGTTACGCACTTTGTGCTTCCACAATCCTAAAACATTCGAATTACGCCCTTATCGGGCTGCATTCTCATGTTTTGCGGGTCCCAAAGCCATGCTTTTTCATACAAGCATGAAACGCAAGGCCTTTTGACCCTGGTTTAACATATATTTTTCTATTGGAATAACACGAAGGAGGAGACCGTAGTATGAAGCTGGTGCTACATTACATGAAACGCTATAAGCAGTACATATTTCTCAACATTCTGGCGGTTTTTGGTTTCGCAGCAGCGGAACTTGGGATTCCCACGATCGTATCGGATCTGATCGACAATGGAATCAGTCAAAATGACACATCTTACGTATACCACAGGGCATTGATACTTTTTGTGGTTGCATTATTGGGAGGACTTGGCAATATTGTTCTTGCCTACTGCAGCTCCAGGGCAAGTTCAAGTATTGTAAGAGATATGCGAAATGATATCTTTAAGAAATCACAGGAATTTTCGCATACGGAATATAATAAGTTCGGTGTCTCCAGTATGATTACAAGAACAATGAACGACGCATTTGTCCTCATGCAGTTTTTGAATGTCATCTTTCGAACTGCGATGATGACACCGATCATGATGCTGATCAGCATGTTTATGGTGCTGAAAACCAGTGTGTCGCTGTCGATGGTGATCGGTGCCTGTATTCCGATTCTGATACTGGGAATCTACCTGATTGCAAAGACGAGCAGTCCGATCAGTGCCAGACAGCAACAGGGAATGGACCGCCTGAATCGGATTTCAAGAGAGAATCTGACTGGTGTGCGTGTCATCCGTGCCTTCTGCAAAGATCATTATGAATCCAAACGTTTTGCCGATGCCAATGAAGACTATGCCGAAAATGCCAAGAAACTTTTTAAACTGATGTCTGTCTCACAACCCGCTTTTTTCCTGCTGCTGAATCTCGGAGTTGTAGTTGTCTATATTATTTCTTCCAGAATGATTAATGTAGGAACTCTGCAGGTCGGACAGCTCGTCGCATTCCAGGAATATATGTTCCACGCGATGTTTTCCATGATGTTGTTTTCCACTGTATTTATGATGTATCCCAGGGCTTCCATCAGTGCAAAACGTATCCGGGAACTTCTCGAAGAGGAACCACTGATCCAAAATCCGGAGAACCCCGTCATGGACGGCGACCAAAGTACATCGCTGGTCTTTGACCATGTATCTTTTCAGTATCCGGATGGAGAGGCCGCTGTGCTGCAGGATATTTCATTCGAGGCACACGCAGGCGAGACGATTGCATTTATCGGGAGTACCGGAAGTGGAAAGAGTACGCTGATCAACCTGATTCCGCGTTTTTACGATATCAGCACAGGTTCAATTAAAGTAGATGGTGTCGACGTGCGCAGATATGATCTGAAAGCACTTCGTGAAAAGATTGGATTTATCCCACAGAAGGCACTGTTGTTCTCCGGAAGTATCAGGGAAAATATCCGCTACGGAAAGCATGATGCCTTAAAAGATGAACTCGACCACTCCACGAAAGTTGCAGAAGCTTATGACTTCATTAAGGAAAAGCCGAAAAAATATGATGAAAAAGTTGTAGAAGGCGGAGGAAACTTCTCCGGCGGTCAGCGTCAGAGGCTCAGCATTTCCAGGGCAGTTGTGAGGAAACCCGAGCTCTATATCTTCGATGATTCCTTCTCGGCGCTTGACCTTAAAACAGACGCCGCACTTCGCAAAAATCTGAAACCGGAGACGAAAGATGCGATCACACTGATCGTGGCACAGAGAGTTTCTTCCATTATGGATGCGACGAAAATCATCGTGTTGAATGAGGGCCGCGTCGTAGGGGAAGGCACACACAAAGAGCTGTTAGAAAGCTGCCCGGTTTACCGGGAAATCGCAGAAAGTCAGTTATCAAAGGAGGAATTGGAAGCATGAAAAAAAGTACAGGCCTTACGCGGCTGATTCCTTATCTGAAGAAGTACAAAAACAAAATCATCGGAGGCATCCTTCTGATCATCGTAGTGGCATCACTCAATGCCGCCGCCCCCTATATCGAGGGTATGGTCACGACGCAGTTGTTTGCCGACGTCAAAGCAGGACATGGTGTTAATTTTGCGAAGATCGCGCAGCTGATTGTTACCCTTGTGATCGTCTATATCGTCAGCGCCACCAGCAATGCATTCTTTATGTTCCTGCTGACGGACGCGATTCAGGATGCAATGGTGGACCTTCGAAATGAAGTAGAAGGCAAGATTCGAAAACTGCCGATCGCCTATTTTGACACCGTACCTCTGGGCGATACCTTAAGCCGGATCACGAATGATATGGAGACGATTTCGAATGCACTCCAGCAGAGTCTCGCCCGTATCTTCAATGCGATTTTAGGGCTGACTTTTGCGATCATTATGGTATTTCGCATTCAGTGGAAGATGGCACTGGTCACCATGCTGATCATCGTCTTTTCGCTGATCATATCCAAAGTCATTGTCACAAAGTCGCAGCCTCTGTTTACGAAGCAGCAGGATGCCCTGGGTGCGTTAAATGGAATTGTCGAGGAAAAATATACAGGATTTAGCGAAATCAAACTGTTCGGAAAACAGGAAGATGCTTTTGAAGAGTTCAGAGAAGCCAATTCGAATCTCTGTGAAAATGGTTTTAAGGCACAGTTTTTCAGTGGTCTGATGTCTCCACTTGTAACGCTGGTCACTTATGTCGGCATTGGCGGCATCGTCATCATGGGAGCGCTTTATGTGATATCCGGCGTCATCACTGTCGGAGAGCTGCAATCCTTTATCCGCTATATCTGGCAGATCAATCAGCCTCTCTCCGAAATTACACAGCTTTCTGCGGCAATACAGTCCGCTGTGGCAGCCGTTCACCGGGTTTTTAGTTTCTTAGACGAGGAAGAGGAAGTCGAGGACACGGATTATAAAACACTGACAGCACCGACCCGTGGAAATGTGGAATTCGACGATGTCTATTTCTCCTATACACCGGATAAGCCGCTGATCCGGGGCTTAAACGCCCAGATCAAGAGCGGACAGATGGTCGCAATCGTCGGACCTACCGGTGTCGGAAAGACAACGCTGATCAACCTGCTGATGCGTTTCTATGATGTAACGGGAGGCTGCATCAGGATCGACGGCATGGACATCCGCCAGATGAAGCGTGAAGATCTGCGCTCGCAATTCGGCATGGTTCTCCAGGATACCTGGCTGTTCAAGGGGACGATCTGGGATAACATTGCATACGGCAAAGACAATGCGTCGAAAGAGGAGATTATAGATGCCGCGAAGATTGCAAATGTCCATCATTTCATCAAGACCCTGCCGGAAGGCTACGATATGGTGTTAAATGAAGAGGCGAATAATGTTTCGCAGGGTGAGAAACAGCTTCTGACCATCGCCCGCGCCGTACTGTGCAATCCGCCGATCCTGATTCTCGACGAGGCTACCAGTTCGGTAGATACCCGTCTGGAGCAGATGCTGCAGGATGCGATGCAAAAGATCATGAAGGGACGTACTTCCTTTGTCATCGCCCACAGACTGTCGACAATCAGAAACGCCGACCTGATTCTGGTCATGAAAGACGGCAACATTGTAGAACAGGGTACGCACAAAGAATTACTTTCGAAGAAAGGATATTATGAACAGCTGTATAACTCACAGTTTGCTCATTAAATTGATGTCTGCTGCACCACGTGACTGCGGTGCACATTGACCGGCAGTATATGTAAAAGAGGGAAGCATGAACCTGATAATCAGATTCATGTTTCCCTCTTTTTTGTCCACTTCCCCGGATTCATATACCGGTTTATTTTACACCGCCGATTCCGCGAATCTCTTTTCTTATTTTCAGCACTGCGGATGGCGCAACTGAGAGTTCATCCACTCCCATGCTGACAAATTCTTTCGTAAGTGTCAGATCGGCTGCGAGTTCTCCGCAGATCCCCGCCCAGATACCGGATTTATGGGCATTGTCGATCACTAGTCGGATCATCCGCAGGACAGCCTCGTGATGGGGATGATAGAACTCGTCCAGCACTTCGCTGCGGCGGTCAATCGCCAGGGTGTACTGAGTCAGATCATTTGTCCCGATGCTGAAGAAATCCACAAGAGGAGCAAGTTTATCGCTGATCAGTGCAGCTGCCGGGGTCTCGATCATAATCCCCTGCTCAGGCATCCTGTATTCAATATGTTCCCGATCCAGCTCTTTCGCTGTCTCATTCACAATAGCCTGTATCTTACCTATTTCCTCCTCCGATGCGATCATCGGATACATAATAGCCAGATTCCCATGTACTGCTGCCCGAAGCAGCGCCTTAATCTGTGTCTTAAAGATCTCCGGCTGCGTCAGGCAGATCCGAATCGCCCGGTATCCGAGTGCGGGATTTTCTTCTTTCGGCAGATGAAAGTAGTCTGCCTGCTTGTCCGCTCCGATATCCATGGTTCGGATGATGACCTTCTTTCCGTTCATCTTCCGGAGAACCTGTTTATACGCCTGATACTGTTCCTCTTCCGTCGGGAAATCATCTCTTCCAAGGTAGAGGAATTCGCTCCGGAAAAGTCCGATGCCTTCGGCATCATTTTCCAGAACCGCATCTACATCTGAAACACTTCCCATATTGGCATAGACATTGATCTTTTTCCCATCCGGCGTGACGGATTCTCTGCCTTTCTGTTCCTGCAGGAGCTTTCTTCTCTCTCTTTCCTCTTCGATTTTCCCGCCGGCCCACTGACATGTCTTTTCATCGGGATTTAATATAAGGTCTCCTTTGTCCCCATCCACGACAGCCTTTGTTCCGGTCTGTAATTCTGACAGCTTTATCGGAACCTGTATCAGGGCCGGAATATTCATCGTGCGTGCCAGGATCGCCGTATGGGAATTCATGGAGCCATGTACCGTCACAAAAGCCAGAATCTTTGACTGATCCATCTGTATTGTCTCACTTGGGCTCAGGTCATCCGCGACGATGATCGACGGCTCTTTTATCTCATAATCATTTTCCCGATGTCCGGATAGATTTTTGATCAGCCGCTCCGAGATGTCTTTGATATCCGCCGCTCTTGCCTGCATATAGTCATCATCCATGCCGGTAAACATTTGATAAAATCTGTCACAGACTGCGCTTACCGCATATTCGGCATTCGCGTGTTCGTTATTGATCATGTCCTCGATAGACTGTCTATAATCATGATCTTCTAAAATCATCTGATGTACTTCGAAAATAGCCGCCTCAGATTTCCCTACTGTTTTCACCGCTTTTTCATAGAGATCCTGAAACTCCTTCTTTGACTGATCCGCCGCTTTCTGAAGCCGTAAAATTTCTTTATCCGGATCATCGATTTCTTTTTTGTTTATTATCTGTTCATTTTTCTTAACTGCGAGTACATTTCCAAGTGCAATACCATCGTATACTGTTTTACCTGGTATCTTTATCATATTTTGCTGATCCATCTTATTCCCTTACATCTCCATGGTAGTCTACAGATTCTCCCGGAAGAATCTTTTCATCGCCTCACAGGCGGACTCTTCATCCTCTCCTTCGATAGAGACTGTGATCTGATCGTTATATTTTATGCCAAGCCCCATCATCTTTAAAAGCTGCGTCGCTGCCGCCTCTTTATCATCTTTTTTGATCTTAATCTCGCTTTTATATTTTTTTGCCTCTTTTGCAAGAATCCCTGCAGGTCTTGCATGAATTCCCTGTTCATCTGAAATGGTATAATGAAACGACTGCATCTGTTTCTCCGCCTTTCTGCCTTGTTCATACCTGCCCTGCATCATAATAGTTTCTTAAATTCATCCGCTACATGCTGCACCTGTGTGCCGATCACCACCTGCACACTTGTCTTGCTGGGGCGTATAACACCTGCAGCACCGGCCGATTTAATCTTCTTTTCATCTACTGCCGTGTAATCTTTTACCTCCAGCCGGAGTCTGGTAATACAGTTATCCACATCGGCAATATTTTCTTTTCCGCCAAGACCTTCTAATATCGTGGACGCCATCTCGGCATAACCACCCTTGGAAGTTGTTCCTGTATCCAGTTTCAGCTCTTCGTCCTCCTTCTCATCATCTTCTCTTCCGGGCGTCTTAAGATTAAACCTGGTGATGACAAAACGAAATACAACGTAGTACAGTACGAAAAACACCAGCCCGATTGGAATCAGCCATAAGGGATGTTCTGCCATCGGAGAACTAAAGCTTAATACATAGTCGATCAGTCCCCCACTGAAGTTAAACCCGGCTCTTATTGGCAGAGAGGCTACGACGAATCCTGAGATACCTGCCAGGATTGCGTGTACTAGATAAAGTCCGGGAGCAAGGAACATAAATGAAAACTCCAGTGGTTCCGTCACTCCGGTAAGGAACGAACACAGTGCCGCGGAAGCTAACAGACTGGCTGCCACTTTCTTGTTTTTATCTTTCGCCGTGTGATACATCGCCAGCGCCGCACCGGGAATTCCGAACATCATAAACGGGAAAAATCCTGCCATGTACATACCAGTCGTACCATATGTACCACTCCCTGACCAGAAATTGCCCAGATCATTGATGCCCGCAACGTCAAACCAGAATACAGAATTCAGTGCATGGTGTAGACCTGTAGGTATGAGCAGCCGGTTCAGGAACTGATAGATCCCCACGCCAACGGCTTTGGTACTGATAATCGCTTCCCCGAACTTTACCAGCAAGCCGTATACAAATGGCCATACAAAGAACAATACAATACTTACCAATATAGAAACTCCCGCCGTAACCAGCGCCACACTTCGCTTTCCGCTGAAGAAGGCCAGTGCGTCCGGCAGTTTTGTGTCCTTAAACTTATTATAACACGAAGATCCGATGATACCGGCGATAATACCGATAAAGACATTTTCAATCATGTCAAATGCCATATCCGCCGTCGCCCCGGTCATGGCAGCGATCGTATCGCTGGAGAGCAGATTCGTTATCATAAGCCATGACACCAGTGCGGCAAGTGCGGATGCGCCGTCATTATTTTTGGCCATTCCGATACCAATTCCTATCGCAAACAGAATCGGTAAGTTGTCGATGACAGACCCCCCGGCTTTTGTCAAAAACACCGAGACAATGTCCGGGCACCAGCCGGTCGCACTAAGTGCATAGCCGATACCCATAAGTATACCGGCGATCGGTAAGGTTGCAACAGGCAGCATTAAAGATTTACCTAATCTTTGAAGATATTTCATCATAACATATATCCCCCTTTGTCTTATAATTTTATAATTTCATCCAGTTCTTTTACTCTTCGACCCGTTAATGTCTCCATATCCGGGAACTGATCCGAATTGCAGATTACAACGGGTGTAATTACGTCATACCCTGCCTCTTTTATGTTATCCGGATCAAATTCTATCAGCAGATCACCTTTTTTCACTCTGTCGTTTGTCTCCACATGGGATTTAAAGTATTTACCTTTTAAGTTCACGGTATCGAGACCTATATGGATCAGTATCTCCGCGCCGGAATCTGCGGTAATACTGACTGCGTGTTTGGTCTCAAATATCGTCGTAATCACACCGTCTGCGGGCGAGACGATTCTCCCCTTTTCCGGTTTTATGGAAACTCCCTTCCCGAGCATCTCCGTGCCAAATGTAGGATCTTTTACTTCACTGAGCGGGCATACCTCACCCTCCACCGGCGCTAAGATAATATTTCTTGTTTTTCCAAATGCTTCCTTAAATTTTTTAAACATATGAATCTCCTTAACTTTCATCTATATATTTCATTGATCTGCTAAAATCACCCGCCTGATGTGAACGGTCAGGTAAGCCAGCTCTTCCTCTGTAATCTGATACTCAAAATGTTCTTCAATATAATCCCTGACTTTACCGGCACACTTATATTCTTCGGGATATAATTCCTCAATCACTTCCTTGAACTTTTTATCCGGATTGTCCAGTAATTCTTTCTTTACAATTCTCTGTGTCAGGAACTTCAGGTGAGTAACAAAGCGTTCATAATGTAACGATTCTTTATCCAGTTTAATACCAAAATAGTCTTCTACAATTTTTAGAATTTTCGGAATACATTTTGTGATATGAATCGCCTCACTCATCTGCGTATTATATTCCGCATTTACAATATGAAGGGCAATCGAGGCAGCTTCATCTGCCGGTAGCTCCACCTTTAATTCTTTTCGAATCCGTTCAACCGCATATTCTCCAATCAGATATTCCTGATGGTAAAAATTCTTCACCTCCCATAATAAAGCATTTTGAAACATCATGCCCTGATTAAACCGTTCGACAGCGAAGCTGATGTGATCCGTCAATGTAATGTAAATATTCGGGTTCAGTTTTTTATTCAGAACCTTTTTCGCATGCTCGACGATCTCACTTGTCACTTGTATATGTTCTAAGGGCATTTTTTCTAATAACACCTTGAATTTATCTACTGAGCTCTGGCTTTCCATATGGAAGATCTTTTCAATCTTATCTTCCTGAATCGTATTTCCTCTCCTGGCCTGAAATCCGACTCCCTTGCCCATCACAACCACTTCACGGCGGTCCTCATCTCTGGCACTTACTACATTATTATTAATTACTTTTTCGATTCGCATTCGTACACCTCAAATAAAATATGATTCACAAGGTTTCCCATAAAAAAAGACCAAACTTTACAAGGTTTATGTATTACCTCACAAAATTTGGTCTTGCCTGCTTACCAGTAACAATCCAATTGTTATTATTCACATTTAAATGTAATTATATTCTAACAATCACAATGCAATTTGTCAACATCTTTTCACTTTTCGAATACCAGACTGTCCATATTGCAGATATCTCCCGCTCCGTGATAGACGAGATAGATGTTCCTGATCCCATTTACGGGCTCGATCTCGTACTCAGTCCGGGTAAATTCCCAGAAGTCTCCGGTATTCTCGAGAGGACAGCTTCCGAGCAGTTTCCCGTCAGTTCCCCCCTCGTAAATGTCGATGACAGCATCGTCCACGGGTGAAGCATAGCTGAGTGTAACTTTTGAAGTGCCTTCGTCTCCAAAGTCGAGGTAGTGATAGCCGCTGTAGGCTCCGTCTCCGATTCCGGCGAGATAAGTCACATCGTTTCTGCTCTCTGTTCCGCATCCTTTACTCGCATCATATGCTTCTGCCTCAACGGTCGTATACGGATCACGAATATCACCTTTGATCTCATGAAAGACAAGGGAATCCAGACTGCATGTCCCATCTTCTCCCGTGAATACGAGATAGATATCGCGGCGGCCTGTGATTCGGTCGATGGTAAATGTTTTCTCACTCCACTGATCTGTTCCTCCGGTATTTTCTAACTCACAGGTTCCTGCGAGCGGTCCGTCCGGAGAATCCAGATGAAATTCCAGAGCAGAATCTTCCGCAGATGATGCATACGTAACTGCCGCTTCAATCGTTCCTTTGTTCCCGAACCTTGTGTTTTTCCATGCAGCGTATCCGCCATTTTGAATGTCTGTCAGGCTGTCATCCGCCGCCGTCATGCCTTCGATTTTGTCGGCATTCTCAGCCTCAATCTTCTGATAGGCATCTTTCGCGGCTGCCTCTTCTTCTTCAAATACAAAGCGGTCCGGTCTGCATACTTCCTGTGATCCCCGGAACACAAGACAGAGATCCTCTCGTCCGGTCAGATCTGAAATCTCATATCCTGCTTCGGTAAAGTCCTCCCAACCGTCTGTCCGGGGAAGTTCACAAGTACCGATCAGTTTTCCGTCCGGGCTTCCCAAGTGGATTTCGACGGAAGCATCCTCTGCCGCTGTCGCATAGGTAAATGTCACATACGTGCTGCCCTTTGAACCGAAATCCAGGTTTTTATAGACAGCGTAATGTCCGTCCCGGATATCGACAAGATGTCCGCCACTCGCCGTCGGCCCTTCCAGAATGTCCGCGCTCTCGGCTTCGATGCCTTCATAGGGGTTTCTCACCTGATCGGCCGGCAGATCCTCCACGGGATCGGTCGGTGCACTTGCTGCCATCCCACTGTATGTACCTTCTCCGATGGCAGTCACCGTGACGGTCTTTCCGATATCTTCTTCTTTTACCTCATAAGTCTTCCCTGTTCCTGCCTGTACCCCGTCTACTTCCCAGATATAGGACACATCCGCATCTTTCGGAGTCACCTCCGCGGTCAGCGTATCCCGGTAAACCGGTGACATAGAATCAATCGTCACCTTTTCAATCATGTTTTCCGATCCATGGAGGAAACGGAAAGAATTCAGTTTAAAGGGCTCCGGCTCTTCTGTCCTGTACACAAGATATACCGTCTGAAGACCCGTAACTTCTGTATTCATTTCTGCTGTCTGATTCGTCCAGTCTGCGATATCTCTGGTACCGGTTTCCGCATTCGCCACATTAAGCACGGCTGCAGGTTCTCCATCCGGCTTTCCGATGTGAAGCTCGATACTTCCGCCGGCAAGTTCCGGTTTTACCTGAAATTCCACATTCTCTGGAGCCACATCTCCAAAGTCTATGTTGTGGTATACCGTATAAGCACCGTCTTCGATATTTCCAACATATTTCATTCCATTTTCCGTCTCTGTGATAATGCCTCTCAGTGAGTCAAAATCTCTGGCACCGATCGTGTGGAAGGCATCCCAAACCAGGTCTTTTGAATTCGGTGTGTTCTGATACAGTGCAACCGCAGCTGACGCACTCCAGGAAGAAGGCCGCTCGCTGTCCTCAGTCTTTTCCGCCCATTTTGTCTTGGTAATTCCCGCGGAGTTCCGGTTGTTCCAGGCTGTCCAGGCATTATACTGCATCCAGTCGATATACTGCGTCTGATTGTGATTGACAATGAGATCATTGACCCATCTCGTAAAAATGCCCTTGAAGCCGGGCAGATCTCCGCCACTGTCCTCGTTGTTCATGACGCCGTAATGATACATGTCAATCATCGTATAATCTGCCGCCAGAATCGCATCGTTTAGATACATATCGTCGCCGTAGTGGTCATACAACAGACAGCTGGCACCAATGAATGTTCCCTGATTATAAGTGGAAGCATCATTGTTTCTGCCGCCGTCAAGACCTATGTTGTCGCCAATATGTCCCGTCTCGGGATCAAAGAGAACATCTCGCTCCCATTTCAGGATTTCTCTTGCCTTTTCAAAATAGCTCTCGTCATCCAGTGCCTCTCCGAGAAGGCAGGCTGCGATCGCCCCCGGACCATTGACACATGCGTTTTTTGTCTGATTGTCCACACGCCAGAACAGTCCTCCGCCCAGATCATCGCTCCAGGATCTCGCATAGGTGTTGTCGAAGTTGATTTTAGCTGTCTCCAGATATTTTGTGTCTCCGGTCGCAAGATAAGATCTCACGGTTGCAATCGTAATCCACATAATATCATCGTTGTAGTCGTTTCCGCCCCACCAGCCGTCGACTTCCTGATGCTTATAATCCTTTTTAAAGCCCTCGTAGATCTGATCGATCATCTCTTTATAGCGGGCATCCCCAGTATGTTCGTAGGCGTCGACTACGATTTCATACGTCTCAGCTCCGGTCCAGAAACCTCCGAAACGCCAGACATCATCTTCTTCGTCGTAAGTGTAGAAGTTGTCGATATAAGCACTGAAAGCGTCATATGCGGTCTGCTCAAAGTCCATGTCGTAATCCAGAGCTTCCACTTTTGCTGTAGGATTTGCCGTCTTTGTTCCTTTATAGTTACCCATACCGGTCACCTCCAGTTCTATCTGCTTTCCGATCTCCGCCAGGCTTACCGTATAGTCTGCATCCTGCCCGATTACCTCACCGTCTGCTTTCCAGAGATAAGAGACTGTTGCATCTTCCGGTGCAAGAACACTATGTAAGGTGTCTCCGACTGTCGGAGAATTCTGGTCAATCTGTACGCCTGCCACGGTTTTCTGCGGTTTTCCAAAGAAGCGGAACCAGTTGAGATTGAACAGGGAGTCGTCCCCGCCCGTAAACACGAGATAAACATCCTGCACACCCCTGGTTTTGTCGATCTTCGAATAAAAATCGCGATATGCACTCCAGGAACCGGTCGAAGTAATCTCACAGCTTCCGATCATTTTCCCGGATGGACTTCCAAGTCTTATCTCAACGGTTCCTCCGGCTGAAGAGGCCGAAGCTCGAATCATGACGGATTCGGCACCGATACGGCCGAAATCCACATTCCGGTAACAGGTATAGAACCCGTTTTTGATTCCACCGATATTCTGTTCGCCGTCGTCTGAGTCTTCTACAACCATCCCCTCGCCGAAATTCTCGTCAAATGCTTCAGCTTCTACTCTTTCATAAGGGTTTCTTGTCGGATACTGATCGTCTGCGGTTACTTTTGCCGTTTGGTCCATTTTGACCCCCAACGTTCCATGGACCCCCGTCACGGTCAGCTGAATCTGCTTTTTTGTCATGGCGGAAGTCACCGGAAGCTCACTTTCTCTGCCCACAACTTTGTGGTCACAAGTCCAGGTGTATCGTACTGCCGCATCTTTTGGAAGGACTTCCGCTTTAAGCACATCCCCGACTTTCGGATTCTTGTTATCGATCGAAACTTTTCGAAGAATTCGAATCTTAGGAAGGGTAATACATCGAGTATTATCAGTTGTTATTTCCGCCGCCTGCACAGTATGTATCTGCAATGGAGCAAATGTCGTCCCCGCCAGTGTCACTGCCAGCAGGACCGCCCCCACGCGCCTGCCGGTTTTCTTATCATTTCTATTCTTTTTCATTCACGTACCCCCCGGTTCGCTATTATTTGTCCTCTTTTACATTGAAAAAATCCCTTTCCATCAAACGATCCAGCAATTCTCCGAACAGTGAATTCGCCCATGCAAACCACGCTCTCGTGTATTCTTCGGGCTTGTCCGGATCAAATGATTCATGTACAAAATTAGTTCCCGCATGTGTCTGCGACAGCATTTCAAGACAGTTTAAGATTTCGTCTCTGTCATCAGACGTAAGAGCCTGCATGATGATGCCGATGCACCACACATAGCCTTTCGGTGTATGGGGACTTCCGACCCCTTTTGCATACCTCCCTTCATAGTAATATGGATTTGCTTTCGACAGTACAAACGCTCTCGTCCGCCGGTACAGTTCATCCTGTGTATCTGTGTATCCCAGATATGGAATTGCCAGAAGGCTGGGTGAGTTCGCATCATCCATCAGCAGGTAACTGCCTCTTCCATCCGTCTCATACGCATAGATTTTTCCAATCCCGGGATATTCCACCACGGCATGTTCCTCGATGCCCTGCCTGATCTCAACCGACAGTTTCCGGCACTCGGCGGCAGTCCTGCTGTCATCGTAGAAAGAGTTGATGATCTCCTCCGCGTAATTCAGTGCCTGAACTGCCATCATGTTTGCCGGAACCAGATATCCATAGGTACAGCTGTCATCAGACGGCCGGAATCCGGACCAGGTCATCCCGCAGGGTTCTACGGGATTTCCTTTTCCCTCCATGGGAAGCGTGTCCGTGCTGATTCCATTGTGTCTTTGAAAATGATAAGACGACCGGGCCATATGATCCTGTTCCGTATGGAAAACCTCGAGAATTGTTTTGATCATTTTCAGGAAGTCTTCGTCGAAGATCTCTGAGTTTCCGGTCTCCCGCAGGTACTCATGTGCCAGATAAAGTGGTGCGCACAGAGAATCCACTTCGTATTTTCTCTCCCAGACACCGGGATTTCGATCCGTCTCATCCTGATACCCCCTGCCGTTTGCACCTTCATTGAACGCATTGGCATAGGGATCTAAAAGAACGAATCCCACCTGCTTTTTCAGGACTCCCCTTATAAGTTCATCGAGGTCTCTGTCCTCTTTCGCATACCGGATATAGTGATGTACCTGCGATGCGGAATCCCTCAGCCACATGGCCGGGATATCTCCCGTGATCACAAAGTATGTCCCGTCATCCAGTTCCTCCACTGTTGTTTCCATTGCATTTAAAAAACATTGCTTTACCATAGGTGCCAGTTTTGGATAAGCTTTTTCATAATACTTCTCCAGCTCTTCGGATCGTTTGATTATTGTTTCAGGTATTGCCTTCGGCATAAATGTCCTCCTCATTCTTTTATTTCTTTATTTTAAAGCGTCCCTTGTGACACTTATGGACTATATTATACTACCAATTTCCGGAATCAGCATCGAAGTCACCCTCATTCTTCAGCTCCCTTCTATAATCTGGTTAATCTTCTTCGTAATATCCTGAAGTTTAGTGAGTGGTTCTCTGCTCTTTCCATCCATAATATCATTGAATGTCGGATCCCAAACTTTCCCGACATCTGATGACCAGTCATCTGCAAAACGGATCCCGTTTTTCTGCTCTGTTTCCATCATCTGTTTCACTGCGTCTGCAGCTTCCGGATGATCATGTTCCTTCATCACATCATAGAATACAGAAGCGGAATCGGCATATGCACAGGGAGCCACCGGAGTCTCTTTTAAAACGGTGTCATACATTTCACTGGACATGAACTTAATCAGTTCCCATGTTTCTTCCGGATGTTCTGTGTTCTTCGGCGACATCCAGCCTATCGTGTCATAAATTGTAGTCTTTTCTTTTGATCCCCGTGGTGTCGGCGCATATCCCCACTCAAAATCCGGAGTATTTCGAATCAGAGTATCGGCTTCCCACTGTCCGAAATATAGAAGAGCCATCTCTCCCGCTTCAAACATTGAATTAAGATTTGCGGTCTCATAGGTTCTTTCCGGCAGTGTGCCATCCTTTATAAGACCCTGTACTCTTTCGGCCTGGTTCAGGAATTCATCATCTACCGTCACCTTGCTCGTCCCTACAATTTTATCCATCATCGGCTCACCGCCATACGATGTACTGACATTTGCGATGCCAAAACAGGAAGAATCAAATCCATAGGCACCAAACTTATTCTGAGAGGGATCTTTTAATTCTTCTGCCATGTTGAAGAAATCGTCCCATGTCCAGTCACCGGCGGGTTCTCCCACTCCGGCCGCTTTCAACAGATCTTTATTATAAAACACTCCGTAAGTATTTACCAGACCGGGGAACCCATATGTTTTTCCATCCAGGTGCCATCCATCCATGGTTCCCTCATAGAACGAATCTACAAAATCCGGCTCCTCCTCTGCCTTATCCGACCAGTCATACAGAAGGTTTTTCTTATAAAAGGATGCTCCCATGTCATAACCTCCCTGGAATACATCCGGAGCCTCGCCGGCAGTGATCATACCCGTCATCTGCTGACCGTAATCCGAATAGGATCCTTCTACAATCTCAACTTTGATATTCGGATGTTCTTTCGTAAATACGTTATCAAAAGCATCCTGCATCGCCGCATTCATCTCATCGCTCTCCCAGTCGACCACTTTCAACGTAATCTGATCTCCGTCACCGGAATTTCCGGCATCTGATTTTGAAGTCTTACCGCTGCCGCTTCCGGATTTCGCCGCCCCGTCGTCACCGCCGCATCCCGTTAAAAGGGCAGTTCCCATAACACCACATAAACCGATAATAATCACTTTTCTCATTTTATTCTTCATTATGTAATCCCTCCATTTATATTGTTTTTGCTTCCTATTTCACCCCTGTGTTATTCATGGACCCCAATCCTTCCATGAAGTAATCCTGACAGAAGAAGAAGATAATAAGTACCGGCAGCAGATACAGAATATCCGCAGCCATGAACAGGTTCCACTGTGTTCCATATGTACTGCTGGTCATACGTCCGATTCCGAGCGATAACGGCCACTTTTCCGGCTTACTGATTACATAAAGCAATGGTGTCATATAGTTATTCCATGCCCCCTGAAATGACTGAATGGCAATTACCGTCATCAGCGGCTTTGACATCGGAGCTATGATTCGCGTTAATATCTGCAGCCTGTTCGCCCCGTCGATTCTGGCCGCGTCATCATATGCTTTCGGGATCGTAGTCATAAACTGTCTGGCAAGAAAAGTCTGGAAAGGAGCCCCTAAAAATGCCGGTATAATCATCGGCCATAAAGTTCCATACGCTCCAATCTTTGTCCAAAAGCGGAAAACCGGAATTACAGTAACCATGCCGGGAATCATCATAGAGCCTATAATCAGATAAAACCATAACTTCTTTCCTTTGAATTTTAACCTGGCAAGGGCATATCCCACACTCATACAGCTGCATACCTGTCCGATACATGAAATGACTGATACCCCCATTGAAATCATAAACTGTCTTCCAAAATTGAGCTTTGCTACACCTTTCGTGAAATTTTCCCAGTGAAATTCCTTTGGAATAATCTGAGGCGGAACCTTGAACACTGCCGCATTATCTTTTAAAGCAGTCGTGAACATCCAGAGCAGTGGAAAAATCATCGGAATGCAAAACAGCAGTATCAGGATATATCGTAGAGTTGTACTTATTGTCTGTTTCTTTTTCTTTCCCATCGCTGCCTCCTTCTAATCATTCTCATAGTAAACGTAAGATTCGGATTTCCGGAAGATAATCATAGTTAGAACCATGATTATCAGAAATAATACCCAGGATTCCGCACAGGCACGTCCATATTTTTGATTTGTAAATGCCGTCGTATAAATGTCGTAATTGATAAAATGTGATGCATAATTCGGTCCGCCCAGTGTCATGATCTGCGCTTCCTCAAAGGCCTGCATACATCCGATTAATCCGGTAATCAGCTGCAGAAAGAGAACCGGTGTTATCATTGGCATGCTTACATACCGAAACTGCTTCCATCCATTTGCACCGTCCAGAGCGGCAGCCTCATATAGTTCAGCCGGAACTGACTGCAGCCCGCTTAAGAAAACCATCATCATCCCGCCGACACTCCACCATTTAATAATGCTGAGTGAGAGAAGAACAACTCTTTCATCCGTAAGCCACCCTACGCCGGAAAAACCAAGCTGCCTTAACAGCCCATTCAGTAATCCAATATCGGATTTGAATATAAACTGCCACAGTACGATAGCGGCAACACCCGGCACGATCGTAGGCAGGTAATAAATCACACGAAAGATCTTAATTCCGGAGAGTTTCTTATTCAGCAGTACTGCCAGTGCCAAACCAAGAATCAGTGTCACCGGAACATTAATCAACGCATAGAGAAATGTCACCTTTAAAGACTTTAAAAAAATCGGATCCACCGTGAACAGGTACTTAAAATTCTTCAGTCCGGCCCAGACCGGACTGTTAACCCCATCCCAGTCACAAAACGCACAATACAGAGAATAAATCATCGGATATGCACAGAGAAGCGGAAAGCCTATCAAAGTCGGAATCATAAAAAGATATGCCTGGAATCCCTCCTTCTGCCAAAACGGTTTTCCTGCTCTCTCAATACTTTTTTGAACAGCCAAACTATATCACTCCTTTCACTTAACAATGTTCGATCAATTGGTATATTCTCATTATATATATATCCATTATCCCTGTCAATATATATTATTAATTCTGCATACCTTTCATGATATATATTATGTAATTCAAACATATAGATGGACCACAGCCATCATTATTCCTCCCATTATTTTACTTTTTTTATTTTTCAGCTGTTTATTCAACCTTTTTTATGACAAAACACAAAAAAACGTCCGGTCACAAGCCGAACGTCCAAATTATATAATGATATGATACCCAGGGTCCAAAAGTCATGTGTTTCATGCTCGCATGAAAAAACATGACCTTGGGACCCGCCACAACATAAGAATACAGCCCGCAGGGCGGAATTCGCATGTTGTAAGGATTGCGAGAGCGCAAAGCGCGAAGCAATCCGGGTATCATAAAGGTGCCAGAAGTCACAGGGAAATCAGTGCTCTTTTTTCATGATCGCATGAAAAAAGGCATAGTAGCTTCATATTTAAGGTGCTATGCGGAGACAGTGAAGAAGCAAAAACACCTGCTCAGCATTCCGGGTATCATAAAGGTGCCAGAGGCCACAGGGAAACTAGTGCTCTTTTTCATGCGAGCATGAAAAAGGCATAGAAACTTCATATTTACAGGTACTAAGCAAAGACATCGAAGAAGCAAAAACACGTGCGCAGCAATCCAGGTATCATGGAACTGTCAGAGGCCCAAAAATGCGGAATCATTCCACAATCTCATACGGAACCATGATGGCCCTGACGTTTCTGTCACCATTCATTACCTCAAGAAGTGTATCAATCGCGCGTTCTCCAATTTCTTCTTCCCCCTGCTGCACATGCAGGAATGGATATTGCCCGATGAGATTATCATTGGAATCAAAACATACAATCGGATACTTCTTCTCAAGCCCCTTTTCAAACAGACATTGATATAAGATCAGCGCTATCCCATACTCCACCGCAAAGAATGCCTCTGTTGACGGGTAGTCTTCCAGATGCTGATATATAGTCTCTTTATCCTGTTCTATCATCTCGTTAAACTGATGCTTTGGCAGTGTGGATTTCAGGTTTGTGACAAAATTGCTGTCATCTGTGATAATTCCATACTTATTCATCGCCTCTTTGAATCCTTTTTTTCTCTCACGCAGTGTTGATGTATTATCTGCATCCGGTTTCACCAGACAGATTCCACGTAAGCCCTGTTCTAACAAATGCTCTGTCAGTTTCTTGGCTGCCTCTATGTTATTAGTCCCGACATGTGGAACCGGTATTCCTTTCATCTGCCTGTCAATCGTCACTACCGGAAAATGCTCCACAACCAGTTGTAAAATTCTCGGATTATAATTCTCATCCTGAGAGCACATGATGATCATACCCTTCACGCCGACCTTTACAAAGTCATCAATTGCTCTGGTTTCTTCATCGATAGAGCCGTCACTGCATCGTAGGACCATGGTGAGACCTTTTTTGCGACATTCGCGTTCAATACTGTTTAACATCTTTGTCCCGAATCCATTTCCGAATCCTTCCATAATGACACCGATCAGCTGTATCTCATCTTCCTTTTTGTTATCTTCTTCCATGTCCTGTTCTGTGCTGCTCACCCGTACATTCCTCTGATCCGTATTTCCTGCCATCGCAGCCGGATACGAATGGGTGATGTTCTTCCCGGTCGCATGAGTCACGAAAGATCCTTTTCCCGGCATTCGGATAATCCGTCCTTCATCGGACAACATCTCCAGGGACTTCTTGCTCGTGATCCGGCTCACATTATACTTTTCCGTCAGTTCTTTCTCCGACGGAAGCTTATCGCCGGGTTTATAATCTCCCTTAACAATCGCATCGGATATGTCTTTGTAAATCTTTTCGTAAAGCGGCATATGTTTCATAACACTCCTATTCCCTTCTATGATATTAAGATGCTTTTTCACGCAAGCATGAAACGCATGGATTTTGACTTCTCGCACCTTCATGATACCCTCGGATTGCTTCGCGCTTTGCGCTCTCACAATCCTTACAACATTCGAATTCCGCCCTGTCGGGCTGC
>DHNM01000040.1:0-12366 GCA_002409525.1 Eubacterium sp. UBA5416
TACTTCCATCAGTATGTGTACATGGTCTGGCATGATTTCTATTTCCAGAATGTCTACAGAAAGATTTGCAGCATACTCAAGGAGTAATTCCTTTAGTCGAACATCTACACCATTTGTTAATACTTTTCGCCTGTATTTCGGACACCATACAACATGGTACTTACAGGAATAGACGATATTGTTGTTTGATTTACATGTTGTATTCATATTTGTATTATACTGTATATTTCCACTTGATACAATACATTTTGTCCATACTCAATTACTTGGGTAAATTCGATGGACGTGTCTTATATCCCCATAGCTAAAGCAAGGGGTTTTACGACACTATCTGATAATAGGATACGCCCCCAATTCTGACAGATACTTTTCTCCACAGAATGAGATTTTCATGTCTTGGAAGATATCATGATGATCAATATGATTACCATACTGATCATATTCCAACTCAAAAAATCTGCGCAGCATACTCATATTCAAAGTTTTTCCAAAACGACGTGGGCGGGTAAAAAGATTCACCTTACCACCCCGACCCAGAAGTTCCTTAATCATCAGGGATTTATCTACATAATATAACTTTTTATCAACGATCTCTCGGATATCTTCATATCCAATCGGAAGAGACTTTAGCATGAACAAACCTCCTTTGCCGCAATGTTCTTATGCGAACAGTATATCATACTTTAAATAGGGCAGCCACACCATATTTGTTCGGGTCCCAAAGATATGCTTTTTCATGCAAGAATGAAACGCATACCTTTGGGACCATTGTATCATGCGATATTTTTAAATTGTGCCTCGTACAACTGATAATAAGCACCCTTCTTCTGCATCAGTTCCTCGTGGTTTCCGGCCTCAACGATTCTCCCGTCGTCAATCACAAAGATCCGGTCTGCATTTTTTATAGTAGACAGGCGGTGTGCGATCACAAAAGATGTCCGTCCCGCGAGAAGTGACTCGATTCCCTGCTGCACCAGAATCTCCGTATGGGTATCGATGCTTGAAGTCGCCTCATCCAGGATCAGGATCCGTGGATCAGAAACCATCGTCCTTGCAAATGCGAGCAGCTGGCGCTGACCGATGGAAAGTCTGACCCCGCGTTCACTGATCTGTGTGTCGTATCCGTCTTCCAGTTCCGTGATGAAATCATGCGCATTTACAGCTTTCGCCGCCGCGATAATCTCTTCATCTGTGGCGTCCAGGCGTCCGTAGCGGATATTTTCTTTGATTGTCCCTGAGAACAGATAATTATCCTGTGTCATAATGCCCATCTGTTTTCGCAGCGAGGTGATTGATACCTCTTCTACGCTGCTGTCATCCACAAAAGCCCTCCCTTTTGTAATGTTGTAAAAACGGCTGATCAGATTGACAATCGTTGTCTTGCCCGCACCGGTAGGGCCCACCAGAGCAATTGTCTCTCCCGGCGCGATATCGAAGCTAACATCGTTTAGCACCATCGTATCCGGCTCATCGGAATAGGAAAATGATACATGATCGAAGCGCACCCGCCCCTTAATCGGCGGAAGATTTTTAACATTCTCCCTGTCAGCGACTTCCGGCTCTGTATCGAGAATATCGAAAATCCTCTCCGCCGCCGATAGATTTGTCACCAGTTTATTATAGAAATTCGACAGGTTCCGGATCGGACCCCAGAACATGGACAGATACGAAGAAAATGCGATAAACGTACCAACTCCCACAGTTCCCACACCGAGAATCCGGATTCCGATAAAATACAGAAGAAAACTTCCGATTCCCCAGGTCAATTCAATCAGTGAACCATAACCGTCTGCCAGACGCACTGCATCACAGAATGCCTTTCTATGCTGCTCCAGCAAAGTGTCAAACTCTCCAAGTGTCTCCTCTTCTGCCGTGAAACTCTGTACAACCCGGATTCCCTGGAAATTTTCATGGATGAACCCGGTAATATTCGAGTTTTTCTTCCGGAAAATCTGCCATCTCCGGTGTGACAGATTCTGTACCAGGTACATTCCCGCAATCAAAAATGGCAGAAGAATCAAAGCCGCCAACGCCAGCTTCCAGTTTTTCACAACCATAATTACAATTACAGCAATTACCGTGAGAAAATCCGGTATTAATTTCGTCACACTGTCAGACAGCACATCTTTCAGCGAATTCACATCCCCGATGATTCTGGCCAGAATCTTTCCCGTTGGCCTGCTGTCAAAGAAGCTGAAACTTAAGGTCTGAATATGTTCGTACAGCTCATTTCGAATATCCAGAAGTACATGATTTGAGATACGTGCCATCAAAAACATACGAATCTTGATTCCAATCACACCGATTCCATTTAAGACGATCGCCAAAATACCTAAGGCCAGAAGCCCTTTTACATCTTTATCCGGGATCTCCACATTAATTGCTCTCTCTATCATAAGCGGATTGATGATCGTAACCGCAATTGTCGCCAGCATAACCGCCAACACAATGACAATCTGCTTCTTATATACAAGCAGATATTTCAACAAGCGAAACAAAGTATTCGTTTTCAGTACTTCTTTTTGATATTCGTCTTCCATGGAAGTATTTACTGCCATACCGCTTTTGCCACCTCTCTTTCATTATGTAAATCCTGATTGCTCTTTTCTATATAATCAATTGCTTTGTGATAATCCCCATACTGTGCCTCGTATGTGGAATAATAGAAGCCTTCTAGCTGCATCAGCTGTTCATGGGTGCCTCTCTCGGCAATCTTCCCATGGTCCAGGACAAGAATCTCATCCGCATTCTTCACGGCTGATATTCGATGTGCAATGATGATCTTACTTCTCCCTTCCTGTGCGGAGAGTTCCTGTTGAATCTGGAATTCTGTCTCCATGTCGAGAGCCGATGTGGAATCATCGAAAATCAGAACCGGCGAGGGTTTTGCGAGTGCTCTTGCAATACTGAGTCTCTGTTTTTGTCCCCCGGACAAACCCACACCGCGTTCTCCCACTACCGTGTTATACTGGTCTTCCATTCGTTCGATGAACTCACTGGCATCTGCCTCCCTGGCTGCTTCTTTTACTGTATCTGTATTCATAATCTTGCGGCTGCCCAGTCTTACATTCTCTTCAATCGAATCTGAAAACAGGAAGATATCCTGCATCACCACAGAACTGGTTTTTCGAACGCTATCCATTGGCAGGTCCCGAACATCAATACCGTCTATCAAGATCTTTCCCTCATCTACATCATAAAATCGTTCGATCAGATTTACAATGGTACTCTTCCCAGATCCGGTCATTCCCATGATTCCAAGAGTTTTTCCTTTATCGAGCGTAAAACTGATATCATCCAGAATCCTGGCTCCATGCATAGAAAAGGTAACATTCTGAAACTCCAGATTTCCCTGCATGTGATCGATCGTTACAGGATTCTCCGTCTCCCGGATCTTTGGTACTTCCTCCAGAATATGATTGATTTTCTTGTTGGATGCAAGCCCCTGGGCAAGCGCATTGCTCAGCCATCCGATATTTTCGATAGGCCACATGATATTATTGGAATACTCCATAAATGCCCCGAGAGCACCGATCGTCATAGATCCGGAAATCACGAAAAATCCACCGCACAAAAGTACGAGTACCTGCATCACTCTCGTGAGCAGTGTAATGTTAGGATCATATTTGATCAGTGTCTTTGCCTGGTCCATATTTAAATCATAGAACCGTCTGTTATGGTTCTCAAATTTCTGAATCTCAAAATCCTCCCGTGCAAATGCTTTCACTGTGCGGACTCCGGACAGATTTTCCTGTGCTACGGTATTCAGTGTCGCATTCTGCTCACTGATTTTTTCGTAGATATTACCAAGCTTTTTCTCAAGTTTGATTGCCACATAGCCTACAAATGGCATAACTGCCAATGGCACCAGGGTCAGATAAGGGCTCAGACGGATCATACACACTAGAATACTCACCACGTTGACAACGCCTTCGATAATCAGCATACCGACAAATCCCAGCGTATCCCACACTCGATCCACATCATCTTTCATACGGGCCAGTATTTCACCGGTATTTGTCCTGTCAAAATATCCCATGGAAAGTTCCTGTACATGGGTAAATAGATTTCTTCTCATCTTT
This sequence comes from Eubacterium sp. UBA5416, assembly GCA_002409525.1. Taxonomy (GTDB): domain Bacteria; phylum Bacillota; class Clostridia; order Lachnospirales; family Lachnospiraceae; genus Novisyntrophococcus. The sequence goes on from DHNM01000040.1 coordinate 4,083, forward strand.
GAGGCAATGCCGACACTGCTGCTATCGAAAAGATACTCTTTCGTATATTGAAACACAGCTTTTCCGGCGCCGATTCCCAAAAACGCCAGCAGATACCGTATTAACAGTTCGGTCCTGCCATTCACAATTACATCATCGATGATATGTTTTGTCACAATAGGTGCACACAGATCCAGTAAAATTGCTCCAAACAAAGCAATCATGGCAATCAGATACTGACGCCAATACTGTCTTATGTACCTGCCAATTGGATTTTTCTTCACAACAATATTCCCTCCTTTATTTACCGCCTCATTCACTCATTTTAGACACAAAAATGCCGTAAAACCACAGTATGCTCCTGAAACCCATACGTGTCTTCCGTTGAATATCACACAACGTTAATTGCCGTCACGTATAAGCCAAGACCACTGCAAATCTTACAGCATCAATTGATTCTGACCAACTTAAGTCAGATCGTCTTAAAATTATAAATGAGGCAGGAAACCTGAACATCTTGCATATTTCTGAATTTAATCTTAGTTGCCAGTCTAATCATGATTCCTACCTCCTTTTCTTACTTATTTAACCTTATTTTAGATTATCCTATTATATGTTATTTGTCAATAAGTTTTTCGCTTTTTTGTGAATAATTATCCTATTACAGCGTATTCTTCGCCGGCCTTTCCATTAGATTAATACCTATTCCCATAAACACGACTCCCATCAGCATCAGAATACCGATGGGCTGGATTAATTCTGTTATCGGGGTATTATTATTGACTGCTTCCAGCATCCCATCCACGCCATGCCTCATAGGTGTAAGCTTACTCAGGAACAAGATGAATCGATTTGACACTACATCTATCTCCCAGAAAGCTCCTCCCAGCATCGCCATTCCCGTTGATACGATTGGAACAACTACCGATAATATGGATGGTGACGGCACGATTCCTATCAACAGAATTCCCAGAGATACAATTGAAAAGAGAAACGATAACGCCACTCCCGTCATAGCGGGATAGTTAGTTCCAAGGTCTATATGCAGGAGATTTTTTAATATAAGAAATGACAATACTATCTGAATCACTCCAACCAGAAAATAAAATGCCAAATGTCCCAGATACACCTGTGTTTTCGTCACGGGAGAAAATATTAATCGATTCCATGTTCCCGAGATTTTCTCTTCGATCAGATTATTCTGTAGATGTAAAACTGTGTACATCGTAAAATAAAGCGTCATCCCAATTAATACAAAGACCTGGTAGTGATTCATATTCCCGCTGCTTTCTGAAGAGGACGTAGTTCGGATCTTAATAAATTCTTTGAATTTAATATTCCGTTTAGGAAATTCATTTCTGATTTTTTTCAATCTGCTTTCTTTTCTGAAAACCTGGCTGACATGCTGTTCCACTGCAGGAAGCTGTTCCGTTTCATGGCCCGCCAGAAGCTCATAATGATTTTCCTCGACATGTAAAGCGATGCTTTCCTCATTCATACGCAGTTTCTTCACTGCAATCTCAGGATCTATAGCATGAAATTCGACAGTTCCATCTTCATTTAAAACATCCATCCACTGGTTTAATTCACTTGCAGAGAGATGTTCACTATATACAGGTACAGAAATTTCCGGGTTTGCCTGAATATTTCCCAGGATGAATACGAAGATAATCGCCAATGTCAGAAATCCCAACACCTGAATGGGCCTTTTCAGTTAACTTTACCAGAACCCGTGAGGTTCTCTTCTCTACCTGCCTGTCCGTTGGTGGCTAATGTGATCGAAGATTCCAAATTATACTCAGAGATAAAACTTGAAACAACACTTTGCAGAATCTTAGCCGATACTGCACCTTCCTTTTCAACTACCACGTCCAGTACCGCCGGTGACTCCTGCTTTAACAGCATTGTTTCCCATAAGTTAACACGGGAATGATCCGGAAATGCAAGATATCCGGCAATTTTATCCCTCTTCATTGCCGCTTTGGCAGACTTTACATCGCGATATTCATCCACTAGTAGAATATCTTTTAAGCTTTCATCTTCCAGTACTTCTACCAGCTTTTTCAAAGGATCAATGCTTTCTGCCATCGACAAATATTCTTTCATTTCGGGTTCCGAATACTTTTCTTTCCGCAGATCGCGTTCAAATTCTTTCAGATCATTTTGCAGATTTTCTTCCTTTATGATTCCTACATGAAAGGTATCGATTATAAAATCTCCAAACATAACATTTCCCAGAGAAAAACCTAAAATCATGATCAGAATAAAGGGCATGAATAATAATTCAAGGAGGACACTTTTACTTTTTGATATAGTCAAAAAATCCTTTTTTACCAAAGTTGTCATTATCATATGAAATGCTCCTTAATCTCTCAGTTTCCGTCCTGTCAGGTGCAAAAACACGTCTTCAAGCGTCGGTTTTTGTATATCCGCTCCCAAAATTTCTACCTCGAACTTTCCGGCAGCGTCAAAAACCTCACCCAAAACCTGTTCTCCTCTGGGGATGACCAGGTTATATCCTGATTTTTCTTCGTAGATACGGTTGATTCCGGGCTGCTCAGATAATATATCTTTGAACTTATCATTTCTTTCTTTGACCTTAATCTTTACTGTGTCTTCATTAGATAATATACTTTTCAATTCATCCTTCGTTCCAGAGGCAATGATTTCTCCACGATCCATAATATAAACACGATCACAGAGTTTTTCGACTTCTTCCATATAATGGCTGGTATAAAGCACCGTTAATCCCTTTTTGTAATTCAAATCTCTGATCATGTCCAGGATATAATTTCTTGACTGTGGATCAATTCCAACCGTAGGTTCATCCATGATCAGGATCCCGGGATCATGCATCAGAGCTACCGCAATGTTAATCCTTCGTTTCATTCCACCGGAATACGTGTCAACACTCTCTTTTTGTCTGTCTTTGAGGCCGACTAATTCCAGATTTTCCTGAATTTTATTCTCCAGCTTTTTACCTGACAGTCCATAGATTCTGCCGAAAAACTTCATGTTTTCATAAGCTGACAATTCTGAATATAAAGCAATTTCCTGGGGAATCACTCCCAGATCCCGTCGCAGTTCACTCGGATCTTTCACGGCATCTTTTCCATTATATTTTATGGTTCCCTTTGTCGGTGGCAGCAGAGTAGAGATCATAGAGATTGTTGTAGATTTTCCGGCTCCATTTGGCCCGAGCAGACCGATAGATTCACCTTCGTCCAGATAAAGATTTATATCTGCTACTGCTGTAACTTTATTAAACGTTTTACTTAGATTCTGTACTTCTATCATTTCCATCTCTCCCTTTTCTTTTTGCCCCCCCCCATATGATACACGAATAAGAGACAGTCTGCATACTGTCTCTAGTTACCTATCCACATGACTTAAGTCACTATATTATTTTCTGGATATTCCGTTTCAACGCATAGATCGCAATCTGCGTTCGATCCCGCAGTTCCAGTTTACTCAAAATCACAGAGACCTGATTTTTGATCGTTCCGACTGATAAAAATAATTCATCGGAAATGTTGTCAGCATCAGGATCACAATCCCAGGCCAGCGATCACTGATTATCCGCGCAGCGTCCAAACCGGACATTTCCGGCATACGGATATCTAAGACGGCCATGTCAAAAGTCTGTCGTTCACATAAGGAAACTGCCTCTCTTCCATTACCGGCTTCCCCTGTTACCTTCAATTCATCATCCGTTTCAATCATTAATTTTAATCCCTGTCGAACTAAGGCCTGATCTTCCGCCAGCAAAATTCTAGTTGTCATAACGATCCTCCAATGGAAATTGAGCAATTAAGTTGAACGTGTCTTCTGCCTGATGTATCGTAAGCTGTCCATGAATTTCCAACAAACGCTCTCGAATATTTGTCAGTCCGAAGCCTTCCTGAATCTTCACTCTCTTTGTGATTGGATGCCCAACCTGAAAGCGAAGATCCCTTCCTCCTACAATGTGAAACTCAATATTCGCCTGACGGGTGCAATTGTGCCGCATCATATTCGTCAGTGCTTCCTGTATCGTACGATAAATTGCAACAGACTGCTGATTAGAAAGATTCACACCCAAAACTCCCGGCTGCATCGTGATCGATAAACGCAGCTGACTTTCGGCTTCCAATTTTCGAATCAGGTGAATCACTGCCGAAATCCCGGTGGTTTCTTCTGATTTCAGAGCTTTCACGGCTTCACGCGTATCATATAAACTTGACTGAGCCAGTTTTTTTAATTCGTCAAGCTTTTGTTTTGATTCTTCGGAGGGAGCCTTCAGTCTTTCTACTTCCAGCTGCATGATGAGTGCAGTTAGGTGGTGCCCCACAGAATCATGGATCTCCCGTGCAATCTGATTCCGCTCCTCTTGTCTTGCAGTCTGCTCATTTCTTGTCAGCTGTCGTTTAACCATGTGAAACTCATTCTCCAGGTCATTCATCTATCACTTTCTAAAATAGTAAAGGAGGCAGAAAATCAGATATCTGATTTTCTGCCTCCTTTACTATTTTTTTACTTTTCATACAAAAATTTTTCCGGCAGCGTTACTTGGAAGTCTTTCGCGAGATCTCTGAAATTCTGTGGTGTGATGGTCTGTCTCTTTGACTGCGTCATAGACAACGTTTTCACCAGAATTTCCGCAGACTTCTCTACTGTATGCATTAGCCCGAAGGTAAGATCAAAATCTTCCCCGGAGCAGAACATTCCGTGGTGTGCCCAGATCGCGACATCATACTCTTCCATCAGCTTGCTGGTTGCAACTGCAATCTCTCTTCCACCCGGAACCATCCAGGGAACGACACCGATACCATCCGGGAATACAACAGGGCATTCCGTCGCCATCTCCCAGAGTTCTCTGGTGAATACTTCATCTTTCAGAGGAAGAACAAAGGTAAGTGCAATCACATTCGGTGTGTGTGCATGATAGATCACTCGATACTTTCCAGATGTAATTCTCTTTTTGACTTCATGATTCATCAGGTGTGACGGAAGTTCACTCGTCGGTCTTCCACCATGAATTAACCCCCACTGTACCTGATATTTTTCTCCTGTCTCATCCACACGGATGATACAGCAGCTGTCCTCGGGCTCTAAGATGACGTTGCGGAAATACTTCCCGCTTCCGGTTACCATGAAATATTCTCCGGAAAGGCCGGGAACAGAAGTTCCGATCTCTTTCCATCCCCCGGACTCGTCGAGATCCTCTCTGATCGATTCGACTTCTTCCGACTTGATACGGTAACTCAGGTTTCCGCCGTTTCTCTCATGCCATCCCTGTTCCCAGCCGTCATTGGCCATGCGGATAAAACCTTTTACAAAACCTGCTTCTAATACTTTCATTTTCTATTTGTCCTTCTTATCGTTTACTTAAAACATCTTTTTCGTATTTTTGTACTTCCTGAAACCAGTCTTCGCGTACCGGAACGCCTTCCTGCTCACAGTAGTAATCCCAGACTGCTCCCATCGGATAAGTCTTCAGCTCTTCCTGCTGCATCATCAGTTCCGTCGTGTTTCCGGAGTCCTGAAGTTCTTTCAGATGTTCATTCGGGCTTAAGAGTGCATACATCAGAGCCTTCTGCATATTTCTCATGCCAACCGTCCAGGCGGCAATACGGTTGATGCTTGCGTCAAAGAAATCAAGTCCAATAAAAATACGATCGATAGCGTCATTTCTGACAATCTCTTTTGCAATCTCTTTCGTCTCATCGTCAAGCAGAACTACATGATCACTGTCCCAGCGCACCGGTCTGGTCACATGAAGCGCGATCTTGTCATGGAACAGAAGCATCGATGATATCTTATCGGACACCACCTCTGTCGGATGATAATGTCCGTTGTCCATCAGTGGAAGGATCCCGTTCTTTGCCGCATAGTTCATCGTAAACTCAGCGGATCCGGCCGTATAGGACTCCATTCCAATCCCAAACACCTTAGATTCCAGCGTCACATAGACTTTCGTCTTATCATATGGAATCGATAAGATCTGATCCAGAGAATCCTTAAATCTGGCTCTCGGACCCATTCGGTCTGCCGGCACATCTTTCAGTCCATCCGGAATCCAGATATTCATCACGCAGGGCTGTCCGGTCTCTTCGGCAAAATACTGGGAGATACGGATGCAGGCCTGCCCATGGTGAATCCAGAACTGCCGGATGTCTTCATCCGTACTTGTCAGTGTAAACTGTTCCGCCTTCGGATGCGAAAAAAAAGTAGGGTTGAAATCGATCCCCAAGTTTCTTTCCTTTGCATATTCTACCCATTTTTTAAAGTGTTTTGGCTCTATGGCATCGCGGTCACATTCTTTACCTTTTTCAAAAATAGCATAGCTTGCATGAAGATTAAGTTTTTTGCTCCCCGGAACCAGTTTTAGAGTTTCATCGATATCTGCCATAAGTTCTTCCGGTGTACTGGCTCTTCCCGGATAATTTCCCGTCGTCTGAATTCCGCCGCTTAACGGTCCGTCCTGGTCGAACCCCATTACATCGTCACCCTGCCAGCAGTGCATAGATATTCTGATGTTTTTCAAAGTTTCAATTGCCTGATCGGTATCCACTCCGATTGCTTTGTACTGCTCTCTTGCCGCCTGATAGTTTTCTTTTACTGTCATTTTGCATCCTCCTTATTTTTCTAATTGCCAAATCTTCTGTAATCTTTATGGTTGGTAAATTTTAATTGGAAATGATTCGCGCACGCAGCTTCTTGCCGTGCTGATACTGTCGAATTCCTTTCCCCACATCATCTGTGCGAGCAGATTTCCTGTCGCTGTCGCCTCCGAGGGACCGGCATAGACGGGAAGTCCCGTATATTTTGCGGTCAGTTCATTGAGATACTCCGCATTTGACCCGCCACCCATCACATGGATCCGCGAAAACTGAAGTCCCGTCGACTCCTCAAGTTCCTTCACAGTATCCCTGTAGCAGACCGCCAGGCTGTTGTAGATGACGCAGGCAAGCTCGGAATCACTTTCCGGAACCTGCTGTCCGCTCTCGCGGCAATAGTCTCTCACCTCTGTGGTCATACTTTCAGGTGAGAGAAAGCGGTTATCGTTGCAGTTTACCAAAGACGCGATCACTTCATGAGATGCCGCCTCACAGATCTTGGCATAGCTGTATTTTTTATCAAATTCTTTCATCACAGACTGAATCATCCAAAGACCCATGATATTCTTCAGGTAGCGGAAACGATAGTCAAAGCCGCCTTCATTGGTGAAATTATGGCTGTGGCTTTGTTTGGAACAGTCTGCTTCGCTCCTCTCTACGCCCATCAGCGACCAGGTCCCTGAACTGATATAAAGCGCACCATCGTCATTAGACGGTACCGACAGAACGGCAGATCCTGTATCATGCGTGGCCGGAAGTACAACTTTACACGGATATCCCACTTTTCTGCTGATCTCATCCGTCAAATCACCCAGGACCGTTCCCGGTTTTACAATTTTCTGAAAGATTTCTTCGGGATAGCCAAGGTCTCTGATCAGTTCATAGTCCCAGTCCTTCGTCTTTGGGCTGACCAGCTGAGTGGTGGTAGCCTCCGTATATTCTGTTGCGTACACTCCGCACAGCAGACTGTGAAGGTAGTCCGGCACAAGCAGCAGTTTACACGCATCCTTCAGATCTTCAGGCTGCTGTTTCTTGATCGCCATAAGCTGATAAATCGTATTATAGATCTGCTTTTGAATTCCTGTCCGGTGATACAGATTCTCCTCTGAGATAATCTTATAGACTTCCTCATCCATCCCATCGGTGCGGTGATCTCTATATCCCACCGTATTTCCCAGAATCTGATTATTTTTGTCGAGCAGTACAAAGTCCACACCCCAGGTGTCAATTCCGACACTCACCGGTAATTTTCCAATCTCTTTACATTTGCGCATACCTGCAAGAATCTCTTCAGACAGATGATCGAAATCCCAGCAGAGAGTTCCATCTATATCTGTCAGTCCATTTTCAAATCGATGAACTTCCTCGATCACCATCTTGCCCTGTTCCCTGTGACCCAGGATGTGACGCCCGCTGGAAGCGCCAATATCAATAGCCAAATAATAACGTGCCATAAAATTCCTCCTGTCAGCTTTATTATAGATAAATAGTAACGAAAAAAAAAGAACATCTTTTGTCATCCTGTATGACCTGATTTGCTTGTTTTGATACTAGGGTCAAAAGGTCCTGCGTTTCATGCTCGCATGAAAAAGCATGATCTTGGGACCCGAACAAACATGAGAAGGTAGCCCGGCAGGGCGGACTTTGAATGTTTGTAGGATTGTGAGAGCTCGAAGAGCGTAACAATCCGTGTATCATAAGGGGTC
>DHNM01000040.1:12510-44113 GCA_002409525.1 Eubacterium sp. UBA5416
AGGGGTCAAATTACTTTTGACCCAACATCTTGTTTTTAACTGGTAAATGTTTTACAATGAATGATACAAGAGTCACTTTGGGACCCGGACAGACAGGAAAGGGGGGGTGTACATGGATCAGAAGCTTTTAGCTCATTTAAAAGAAATCACAGAGGAAGAACAGGCAATCCTGGACGGCAGCCACGCGATCAACCCTTCGCTGTATAATCTGGAACATTCTATGACGATTGACAGCAGAAAACTCCTGGAACATGGGAAGCTGATTCAAATACGTCCACACACGAGATTTGTACATTTCCCAAAGCATAATCACAATTATGTGGAAGTCATCTACATGTGTTCCGGGCACACGGTCCATATCATCAATGACGTGAAGATAGACCTGAAAGCCGGAGAGCTGCTGTTTCTTAATCAGAATGCCACGCAGGAGATATATCCGGCCGAGTATAATGATGTCGCTGTCAATTTCATCATACTGCCCGAATTCTTTGACACACCGCTTATGATGCTTGGTTCTGAAGACAGTCTGCTGAGAACGTTTTTAATCGACTGCCTGAAAAACAGAAATCAGGATATCAGTTATCTTCATTTCAAAGTTTCGGCCATTCTGCCCATTCAAAATCTGGTGGAAAACCTGATCTGGACGCTGCAGTATGGTCTTCCGAATAAGCGAAGTGTCAATCAGACCACGATGGGACTTCTTTTTCTTCACCTGACCAATCATATCGACAAGATGGAACTCGGCAGAGATCATCTGGAACAGGGGCTGATGTTCCAGGTATTTCAATACATAGAAGAAAATTACAGAGACGGGAGTCTGTCAGCCCTGTCAGAAAAGCTGGGATATGATCTCAGCTGGATGAGTCGACTGATCAAAAAGCAGACGGGTAAAAACTATAAAGAACTGTTACAGGAAAAACGTTTAAAACAGGCAGCATATCTGCTGTCTGAAACATCCCTTTCCATTACAGACATCAGTCTGCATGTCGGATACAATAACTTCAGCTATTTCTACCGAATCTTTAAAAATAAATATGAAATTTCTCCAAATCAGTATCGGAACACTTGCAGCAAAAACGGCTTGTGATATACTTTAATCATAAACTTAAAAATCGGAGGTAAATCTATGAAATTATGCTGGACTACCATTCATGTCAGCGACATGGGACAATCGCTACACTTTTATCACGAGGTGCTGGGGCTTCCTGTCAGCAGTAAAAACTCTTCACCGAGCACGGACGTAGTAATGCTGGGCGATGGCGAAACAAAACTTGAACTTCTCTATGAAAAAGGAAATAAAAACGAGCGGACCAACAACTTTGTCTCCGTAGGCTTTACCGTCAAATCACTGGAAGAGACTACAGAATATCTGAAAAATGAAGGTGTTGATATTCTCACCGGACCCATCTCTCCCAACCCGCATATCCGTTTCTTCTTTGCAAGTGACCCCGATGGGTGCCAGGTACAATTCGTGCAGTCACTCTGATCACACGGATTGTTTCATTCTCATGTTTATTCGGGTCCGGAGAGTATAACCCCGGACCCTGGTAATCACAGCTCTTCTTCCTCAGAATATTTTTTATATCCTGGATGTTTTCCTGTAATTCCATACTGCCCGCGCATCGAAATCAGGCGGTCAATATTCTCTTTTGATATTTCCTGAGCACCTCCCAGTAAATGGGCATTCAGGCTGATCTGTGCGAAAAGCTCCAGTGTTTCCATTCTGTAATATGCTGTATACACATCGGATCCAACGCTTAAAGCACCATGATTTTGAAGAAGCAGGGCATCGTGTTCTCCCAGATACGGAGCGATCGCCTCGGGAACTTCATAGGTGGACGGCGTTCCGTAAGGTGTCACAGGAACGGATCCCAGAGTAAGTACGGTCTCAATCATTGAATAATCATCCAATGGTTTATTGGCCACGGCATATCCGGTCGCAACAGGTGGATGTGCATGAAGGACTGCGCCTACATCCTCTCTTTCCTGATAGCAGCGAAAATGCATCTTGATCTCTGAAGAAGGCCGAAGACCCGGTGCCCCTTCCAGGACATTGCCCTCCTCATCAATGTGTAAAAGCTTGTCCGGTGTGACAGAGATCTTGCTCATACCCGTTGGAGTTGACAGGAATGTCCCGTCCTCGAGTTTAACGGTAACATTGCCGTCATTTGCGGCTACCCAGCCTTTCTGCCATACTTTGTGACATACGTCACAGATCTGTTCTCGAAGTTTCATATCACTAGAATCCATTATTTTTTCATCCTTTCTTTTCATGACTGCACAGATTACTCGCATAAATAAAATACTGCTGTTTATCGGTTACGCGCATAAACCAAACGCAGAAAGCGACATTTTTCGACTTTTTTACTAAACGAATTTAGTCTAATTTCAACATGCACAAATCCATTTTTCATTTTTCTAAATCTTTGTTGACACTTTTTCCGCTAAATGAGGTATAAATAAAGTACCCCCAATACATTATATAGTTTTTGCTACACCCCATAAGAAGAAATACCTTCTCCAAGAAGACCAGCCACCCCGGCTGGTCTTCTTATTCTTATTTATACAACGGACCATAATTCCTGCAGGCGCGATAATCCTGACCTTCCCTGTCCATGCCGAATGCATTCCATGCGGACGGTCTGAAGATTTTCTCCTCCGGCACATTATGCATTCCAACAGGGATTCGAAGCATCGAGCAAAGTGTCATTAAGTCAGCTCCGATATGCCCGTAACTGATCGCTCCATGGTTTGCTCCCCAGTTATTCATCACGTCATAGGCTGTCTTAAAAGCTCCCTCGCCGGTTACCCTCGGTGCAAACCAGGTACACGGCCATGTATAATCCGTCCTCTTCCAGATCGTATCGGATACATCGTCGGGAAGTTCTACGGTCCAACCTTCTGCTATCTGCATTACAGGCCCCAGTCCTTTTACCAGATTCAGGCGGATCATGGTGACCGGCATCTCCGCTTTTGTCAGAAATCTTGATGAGAATCCGCCTCCGCGGAAATATCCGAGATCAGCCGCATTCCATGTGGTGGCCTCAAGCATCGATTTCTGATCCGCTTCATTGACCTCATACCATGGTTTCATCACAGGATCTCCGGATTCGTCTTTCGACTCACCGTTGAAATCCAGACAGGCAGCACCGGAATTGATCAGGTGAATAAACCCGCCCGCTTTTGCAGCTTTTCCCGTAAGTGTATAACCTGTGGCTTCTTTCACCGCTTCCGGACTCCAGTACGTGCGAACATCGGCAAATGCCTGTGCACGATTCGTAAGCAGCTTCATAAAGAGCATACCAAGCCCGTTCAGCACATCATTCTCAGTCGCCAGTATGTAGGGTTCACGTGCTCCATTCCAGTCAAACGAGGAATTCAGCATCGCCTCGGAATAATCTCCATTGGGATAGAAATCGGTCCACTGACGCTGCCCCTGGAAGCCTGCAGCTATGGCATTATGTCCCACCATCTCTTCCTCACAGCCTTCGGGGAGATTCTGGTTTCCATTCATCAGATCCTTGATGATACACATCATCTTGACGACGAATTCCCAATCCTGATCTTTTTCTTCGCGGCTCTTTTGCACTTCTTTTGGGTTTTTGTCGAATCCCTCACTGCAGTGTTCCTTCGTCCATGCAAGTGCCTTCCGGAATTCTGCCTCGTCGTAGATATTCTCACTCATCCTGCGGATCAGCTCTACTTCGTCAACAGATTCCACACGCATGCCAAGATAAGACTCAATAAAATCCGGATCAATGATCGCACCGCCGATTCCCATCGTCACAGATCCAATCTGAAGATAAGATTTTCCGCGCATACTCGCGCAGGCAACTGCCGCACGTCCAAAGCGCAGGAGTTTTTCTCTGACATCTTCCGGAATCTCTGAAGCATCTGCCGCCTGTACATCATGTCCATAGATTCCGAATGCAGGCAGACCCTTCTGAGCATGTGTAGCAAGCACACTTGCAAGATAAACGGCTCCCGGACGCTCGGTACCATTGAATCCCCACACAGCTTTGATTGTCGAAGGATCCATATCCATCGTCTCAGCGCCATAGCACCAGCATGGTGTCACTGTCAGAGTGATATCTACTCCTTCATGTTTAAACTTATCTTCACAGGCTGCTGCCTCTGCCACCCGGCCGATCGTCGTATCTGCGATGATAACTTTCACCGATTCGCCATTGGAATATTTCAGATTTTTCTCAAAAAGCTCAGCCGCCATCTTAGCCATATTCATCGTCTGCTCTTCCAGAGATTCCCGTACCTTCAGATACCCTCTGCGCCCGTCAATTGTAGGACGGATACCGATCACCGGATATTCCCCAATTAATCTGTTTTTAGCCATAACTCTTTAAGACCTCCTAAACTTTCTAATATATTATATAGAATAACTCTGTTCGGGATAAAGTTCTTGTGATATAATAGCAAAAAATAGTATAATTTTCACATTGGGGAGTAGATTATTATGCATTATCTTGATTATAATGAGAAAAAGCAACATGGAACCACTGAATTTCCACTTGAATATTACTATATTGATGAGAATCACTCCCGATACCGCATGCCATTTCACTGGCACAGAGAGATGGAATTTGTACATATCATAAGGGGCAGACTTCATCTTTATCTGGACGACAGGGAATATCTGGCCTCCGACGGAGACCTCATACATATAGCAGGCGGCGTCATACACGGAGGTGAGCCTGAAAATTGTGTCTATGAATGTATCGTATTTGATCCTGCCCCCCTGCTCATGAATACGCAGGATGCACGATCGTATTTCAGAAAGATCGAGCTCCGGCAAGTTCTTGTGCATGAACATTTTACGAGCGAAAACGATCCTCTGGTTCTGTCATATGCCGGACAGCTGTACTCATCTGCACATGAAAAAGCTCCCGGATGGGAATTATCCACCATGGGAGCTTTGTTTTCAATATATGGGACTATTTTTCATCAGACACGTTATGAGCCGGCCACATCCGATTATGTGGATCACGGAAAGATGAGCATGCTCAAGCCTGTCCTTGAATACATAGACGCTCATTATAAGGATGAAATCACACTGGAAAAACTTGCACATGTCTGCGGCATGTCAGCCAAGTACTTCTGCCGATTCTTTAAAACCGTCATTCATCGCACACCTATCGATTACCTGAACTATTACAGAGTTGAACGAGCCAGCTACCTGATGGAGACAGAAGACATCTCAGTCACGGAGGCAGCTTACCGGTGTGGGTTTAATGACAGCAGCTACTTTGTTCGCGTGTTCAAAAAATACAAGAACGCCACTCCGGGTAAATACATAAACCGTATTACCGGAGAAGCAGCCCCCTGACCGCAAACCATAGAATCGGGATCAAAAGTGACGGAAGCATATTCAATGTCTTACAGTCCTTGATCTTTAAGATAGACAAACCGGAACTTCCGATCAGGACGCCCCCTACAATGGATATCTCCCGCATCAGTTCCGGGGAGATAAAGCGTGACAGAGCTCCGGCGCACAGATATATGCCTCCCTGCCAGAGAAACAATACAACTGCGGCCAGTGCCATGCCAATCCCATAGGTAGATGACAACACAATAGATGTCACAAAATCCAGCGTTGCATTGGTAAAAAGATAGGTATTGTCGGAATTCAACGCACTCTGAATCGGTCCTAAGATGGACAGACTTCCAATACAGTACAGAAGAATTCCGGTAGACAATCCCTGTCCCAGGTCAGACTTAGAATATTTTCCAACAAGGCTCTGAAATCTTCCTTCCAGATTCAGCATCGTTCCAATCAGTCCGCCAATGGCAAGACTTAAGATAAAAAGTACCGGATACTTACTGTCAGGCAGATTACTGACCACATTATTGATGCCAAGTACCGTGGCAGCAAGACCCATGGCAGTATAAAGAGCGTCCTGATATTCTTCTTTGATCCCTTTCTTAACAATACTTCCGATCACGCTTCCGGTTAATATTGCACCGGCATTGACAATTGTCCCTAACATAGTCGATTATTATTCAGGCTGTTTTCCAATATATGCCAGAATGCCTCCATCCACATAAAGAATATGTCCGTTTACAAAATCTGAAGCTTCTGAAGCAAGGAACACTGCGGGTCCTTTCAGATCATCTGTAGTACCCCAGCGTTCTGCCGGTGTTTTCGATACGATAAAGGAATCGAACGGATGTCTGCTGCCATCAGCCTGTCTCTCACGGAGGGGAGCAGTCTGGGGTGTTGCGATATACCCGGGCCCGATACCGTTACACTGAATGTTGTATGCACCATATTCAGATGCAATATTCCTTGTCAGCATTTTTAATCCGCCTTTTGCCGCAGCATAGGCAGAAACGGTTTCACGTCCCAGCTCGCTCATCATAGAACAGATGTTGATAATCTTGCCGTGTTTCTGCTTGATCATTCCCGGGATTACTGCCTTGGATACAATAAACGGTCCATTCAGATCAACGTCGACTACCTGACGGAATTCCTCTGCTTTCATCTCAAGCATTGGAATACGTTTAATCATTCCGGCGTTGTTAACCAGAATATCAATTCCGCCATAATCCTTCTCAATTTCAGCTACCATTTCCTGAACCGCTTTCTCATCGGTCACATCGCAGATATAGCCTTTTGCATCAATTCCTTTTTCCTTATAGTTCTCCAATGCCTTTGTCATATCTTTTTCGCTCAGGCAGTTGAACACGATTTTTGCGCCCTGTGCCGCATAAGATTCCGCAATTGCGAAACCAATTCCATAAGCTGCTCCTGTCACCAGAGCTGTTTTTCCTTCAAGAGAAAACATATTACTCATCTTTGTACCTACCTTTCTGTTATTTCCCGCACAATCATGATACCACGGATTGCTCCGTGCTTTGAGCCCCTGGTATCATAGCAGGTCTTTGTTCAAAACAAAATCCTGATCGTCAAAATCCTGATTTTCTCCGACCATTCCCCAGATAAAGGAATAGTTCTTTGAACCGCTGCCGCAGTGAATCGACCAGCTTGGATTGATGACTGCCTCTTCATTTCTCATCACGATATGTCTGGTTTCCTGTGGCTCACCCATATAATGCATCACAAATCCATCCTCCGGAATTTCAAAATACATATAGACTTCCATTCTTCTGTCATGGGTATGGCATGGCATGGAGTTCCATACACTTCCCGGCTCCAGAGATGTCATTCCCATCTCCAGCTGACAGCTTTCAACCTGTCCGGGGAGAATATATTTGCAAAGGGTTCTGTGGTTTGATTCTTCGAGGGTTCCCATCTCGACTTTGTTCTCGTCTTTAACTATTACAACATCATCGGAAGGCTGTCCTTCTCTTTTGATGAGTTTCGTCGGATATACGGCATGTGCCGGAGCACTGTTGAGATAAAACTTAGCCGGATCTTTGGGATCCTCACTTGTAAATTCAATATCTTTACTTCCCATTCCTATATACATACCATCTTTGTGAGCAACATCATAGGTCTTCCCGTCAATCGTGATGTGTCCTGCTCCTCCGATATTGATAGCGCCGAGCTCTCTTCTCTGAAGAAAATAATCCGCGCGGAGTTCATCGCCCGCTGTCAGTTTTAATTCTTTTTTTACCGGGGTGGCAGAACCCACTATAATACGGTCTATATGACTGTAAACAAATTTCACTTCATCCGGAATAAATGTATTCTGGATCAGATATTCTTCTCTCAGCCGCTCAGTCGTATAATGCTTCATATCTTTTGGTGACGAAGCTGTCCTTACTTCCATAAAATACCTGCCTTTCCTGTTAATCAGCCCAATTTAGGCTTCTTTTTTCATGTATCTTAGGGTTCCCAAAGATATCTCTTTTCATGTAGACATGAATGCATGTCCTCTTAACCCTATGGTCAGTGTAGCATACCAATAAATCTATTTCCCGTTATATAATGTCCAATACCTTGCAAATCTTATCATTTTCACTTATACTTAGAGTATTCAAAAAGTATTTTGTTTCTTAATACCAATGATCCGGGAGGAGGAAAACATCTGTATGCAGCTTTATCATTCTTGCAGGGAAGCCATGAAATATTGTGTTGAAAGTCAGACTTTTGCAGTTGCGTGGCTTTATAATGACGAAAAACCCATGGACATCCATATTCATGACTGTTATGAAATTTATTATTCAATTTCCGGTGGAAAACAGTTTTTGATTGATAACCGCTTTTACAATTTCAATCCGGGAGATATCTTTTTTATTAATCAATATGAAAGTCATCATCTGTATCAGATCGATGAGGGAAATCACGAACGGATCATTTTGTCCATCTACCCGGATTATCTGAAAAACCACTCTACCGAAAAGACTGATTTGAACTATTGTTTCACATGCCGCAATACAAATTTCGGACATAAGCTTTCTCTCTCAGAGGAAGAACAGAAAAGGTTTCTCTATTTCGTTCATAACCTGACCGGAACAGAGGGATATGGACAGGATATCATGGATCAGGCTGCTTTTCTGGAAATGATGACATTTCTGAATAAAATGTTTTTAAAACGGTGCGATCATGATCTCATGGAACATGAAATCACAGGTGTACACCACGAACAGATCGACGGGATTCTTTCTTATGTAAATCAGAATCTGGCAAAAAGCCTGACGATTCAGAACCTGGCAGATCAGTTTTTTATCAGCACATCATATCTGTGCCGCATTTTTAAAGATGCCACGGGAACTACGATTAATAAATACATAACGGCAAAGAGAATCACACGTGCGAAAGCTTTGTTATCGGACGGATATTCTGTCACCGAAAGCTGCAGCATGTGCGGTTTTCGCGATTACAGCAACTTTCTGAAAGCTTTCACGAAAGCTGTGGGAATCTCACCCAGAAAATACGCACAGTTCTCTACCTCATATGTCTCAACCCGCTCATAGGTCATCCGGTATTAAAAATGTACTTATATAATAATTGTCTTTTTTTAGGGTAACTGTCACCGCACCGGATTTTGGTGTCATACATAGTTCAATTTCCCGTTCGTCTAACCGATCGAGTAAATCGCTATGGGGATGCCCGTAGCGATTATTTCTGCCACAGGAGATAACTGCAGCTTTCGGGCACACTTTGTCCAGGAACTGTTCCGAGGTAGAGTTTTTTGATCCATGGTGTCCTACTTTCAGATAGTCGTATTCGCCTATATCGAGAGCTACCTTCTCCTCGCCTTTTCCCTCCAGATCTCCCGTCAGCAGTGCGTCAAAGCCCTGATTATGAACGCCCAGCGTTACACATCCGGCATTTGGTTCCTCATGGTAATCACAGACATCGGGGTGCAGCACATCAAGCTTGAGGCTCTCTTTTCGTATCTGATCTCCCTTTTGAAGATATGAGACTTTAATACGTTCTGTATCGGCAAACTGTATGAAGGGCAGGCTTTCCTTTTCACCTTTCATCCAAAGCGGAAGGAAAATATGATGAATTCTAAGAGCAGCCTCTTTATTCTCCACTTTTTCCAGCAGCTCCAGGATTCCATTCATATGGTCTTCATCCGGATGCGTGAGGATGATTCCGTCGATGTCTCTGATCCCCTGACTTTTTAAGAAGGGAAGGATGCGATATTCTCCCACCTGTTTTTCACTGGTACTTCCCCCATCTACCAGGTAGCAGTAATCTTTGCTATAAAGGACTATCCCGTCTCCCTGTCCCACATCAAGCACAGTGATCTTATCCTTCGTATCCGTTCTGAGAGTCAGGACAAGCAGGGCCGCCGCAGTAATTATGCCACTTATACGCCACATTTTTTTGTATAAGCTTTTATCTTTTTTTTCATAAAGGACATAGGTAATCCCAAGAAGCAGAGTATAATAGACCGCAATCTGCCACAGACGTGGCTGACCGCAGATCCATACAGAACCGGGGATATGTCGGATTGCTTTCATCACAATTTCATAAAGTTCCAGTGTTCCCCATGCCGGCAGCAATATAATTTCACCGGCAAGAGGGCTGAAAAGTCCGATAACCATCCCGATAATCCCGGGAAACATTACAAAGTTCATCGTCTGAAGGATCAGAAGATTTGGAACAATTCCAAGCACCGGGATTTCATAGAAATAATAACAGACCATGGGCAGCGTTGTCAGTGTTATAACGGTACTGGAGAGAACAGCATCCCATAAAAGCCTGAAATATTTCTTTCGATGGTAATTTGTCACATGAATTTTGTCGGGAATCCAGTCGCGCCATACCGGATAGATCACACCTGCTCCCAAAACCGCCACGTAAGACAGCTGAAAACCACTGTAGAATAAGTATTCGGGATTCCAGATCAAGAGTAAAATGAGTGAAAAACTAAGAGAAGACAGCGGATCATAACTTCTGCCGCTAGCCTTTGCACCCAGATTAACGTAAAACATCAGCAATGCACGCAGTGTGGAGACATGATTCCCGGTAAACCAACTGTAGAAAGTCATGAAAGCTGATGCTGTCAGTGCAGATATTCCACCGGGGAAAGCACATCTGCGCAGCAGACGATAGGCACCCATACCAAGCAGTGACAGATGCAGGCCTGAGATTGACAGAATATGAAGTGCTCCGCCCGCCTGATAATTAATCTTCGTCTCAGCCTCCCCATATCCCGAATCTCCCAGGAGCATGGCAATGAGCACACCCGCGTGTCTTTTGGGAAGCATATGAAGCAGATTCTCTGCCATGGTATCTTTCATCCGCTGTGCCTGCTCGGGGAATCCTTCCCGTAATTCTAAAACCGTAGTCTTCTCGGCAAACACTGCATATCCGATTCCCATCGACTGATAATAAGAGACACCGTCAAACTGACCCGGATTCGACGGGGGATCCGGATGTTTTAAAATACCGTTCACCTGAACCGTACTCCCGATAGAATATGTAGTTTCATCTTTTTCTTTCGATATTGTAACTAAAATTTTTTGATTTAATGGAATTTGAATGATTTTCTGATTTTTAGATGTTGATGACGTTAAAAACTCCGCATCTTTTAGATAATACTGAATAGAATTTTCTTTTTTAACTCGCTGATAAATCCGGCCCGTAATCCTCGTACTCGTCTCTGAGTCTATACTTTTCGAAACCTCTTCTTGTTCCGCGGGTCTCCAGAGCGGAAACCCTGCGACTTTTAAAAAGGTAAGGATCAGAATAAGACACATACCAACCGAGAAAAGCGGCCGGCTTATCCCTTTATTTATCTTTTGATATATAGCTTTGATCCTCCTTGAACAACTGATCAAGCGGTACTTTATCCCGAAATTTCACTTTGCTTTCGCCATTGATCGAGAACTGTACCTCTTGTACTTTACAGTTCTTATATAAAGAATTTACAATTGAGTAGATAGAAACTTCCTCTGTGGAACTCGTTGGGTCTCCCTGAAAGCTTTTATCCAGATTTACATAACAGATGCCCTCGGATATCGCAACACTCAACACACGTGTATCAGATGGCAGTATCGAAAGATGATTTTCATCTCTCGGACCCTTTACAAGCTGCTCCACAACGACACGCTCCAGCGGAACATTACTGTTGAAATAGACATTTCTCTCCTCTGGGGCAAGTTTTTTTCCTGTCTTATCAGAAAAATATAATGTCAGTGTTACATTCTGGTACGTGTTAATATCTTTTCCTGAGTTTTCCGAGAAACTTTCCGCATTCATAAGTCCAACGTCTTTACCCTGACTGTCTTTCAATGCTTCCTCATTTATCGTAATCTGAACCTTCACCACACCTGGAATCTGCGCAAATGTACGGACAAGTCCGACTCTTGTGAGAATCTCACGGGTACTGCTCTGACTTACATAAGAATTACTCATATCGAGGGTTAAAATTCCCTCATCCCAATTCTCTTTTTCAATTGTAACTCCTTTCGGCAGGAGTTTTCGATACTTATTCGAATCACTCTTCTCCGATAACAAGTTCCGGAATTCCTTTACCATATCCATCGTCTTCGAAGACTTCGGACTGTAGGATCTTTCTACTACCTGATCCTCTTCTTTATTTATATAATATCTATAATACTTTTCATCTCTATCATCTTTTTCTTTTTTATCTCCACATCCTGCCACTGCGAGAGAAAAGATCAGCGACAGCAGCAAAATGATTCTGAATCGATTCATACAAGCCTCCTATGCCACATAGTTGATCGGTATTCTTACTGAAAAGGTAGTGCCTTCATTCTCCTTGCTGTAAACCTTTATCGCCCCGCGATGCATCACGATTGCTCTTCTGGTTATGGCAAGTCCCAGGCCTGTGCCGCCAATCTCACGAGAATGTGATTTGTCCACTCTGTAAAAACGTTCAAAAATCTGATCCAGTGAATCTTTGGGAATTCCAATTCCTGAATCTGCAACAGTAACATAAAAGTACTTGTGATCCGCATTTAAGGACACTCTGACCCATCCCCCCGGCTTATTATACTTAATAGCATTTTCCGCAAGGTTTGAAAAAGCGAGAGTCAGTTTCGTTTCATCAATCTCCGCATTCACCGGCCGAAAGCTGTCAACAATCAGTTCCACGTCCGCCTTCGCCGCGATTGGCTTCAGGCGCTTCACCACAAGTTCCAGCAGCGCATTGATATTGACCACCTCGATATTCAGGCCGGATGCTTTTTTATCCAGTCTGACCAGTGACAGAAGATCTGTGATGATTTTATTTTCCCTGTCGATTTCCTCTGTAATATCGTGCATGAATTCCTGATAAATTTCAATCGGAACATCTTCCTGAGAATTCAGCGAATCTGCAAGGACCTTCATGGATGCAAGCGGTGTCTTGAGCTCGTGCGAAACATTTGACACGAATTCCTGACGGGATTCGTCCACAGACCGAACCCTCTGCAGCATCTTGTTAAATGCATTTGTAATCAGTTCTGTTTCAAGGTAATCCGGTACAGAGATACTCTCATCCAGATATCCGTCTGTGACATCCTCGATTGCATGTGTGATCTTCTGGAAGGGACGCATCAGATATCCCGACAAAACATATCCCAGAATCAAAACAACAAGCATGATAATGACAAGCAAAAACAATCCCTTTTGCTCCAGATTGTCCATGCCTGACCGTATCTCCATCGTAGAAAAACTGATAAGCATCACACCCTGAAGCTCTTTGGTCTCCGGGTTACGAATTCCGACAGTCATCTCTATATAGTTATCTTTGCTGTCATACTGGCTTGTATCCTCACCATTAAAACACTTTAAGACCTCCTGAGATACCATCAGTTTTCCCCACTCCAGATCGTAGGTATCCTTAATCACTCTAAAATCATTGTTAATGACCAGAATCCTTCCGCCATAAATATTAGTCAGAAGACTCAGTTCACCGTTAATCACCGCATTGGAGGTATTTTCCATATACCCAAGCTTCACAAGCTGGTTACATATGATATCACTCTGGTTCTTGACTGTGGCAATTCTGTTTGTTACGGCCCTGTCCTCATAGCTCTTCACAACCCCATTTTCTATAATGACAGCAGGAATAATCCCGATAATAACCAGGATAATGGTAATACGAAACCTGAGACTCCTTAAAAATTTAAATTTAGTTTTCAATTTATCCCTGGAAATAATAACCCACGCCCCATTTCGTCTGTACGTACTTTGGATCACTCGGATTGGCCTCTACTTTTTCCCGCAGACGTCGAATATGTACGTCCACAGTCCTCACATCACCCGGATACTCATATCCCCATACGATATTCAGAAGATTTTCACGGCTGTAAACTTTATTTGGATTATTGACTAGAAGCTGAAGTACATCAAACTCCTTGGCTGTCAGATTCACCTCTTTTTGACCTATAAACACACGTCGGCTGTCGCAGTCAAGTTTAAGATCTCTCGCCTGCACAATATTGTTTTTTTCTTCCCTTGAATCTTTCCTGTTGGTTCTTCTCATAATTGCCTTAATTCTGGCCTTTACCTCTAGGATGTTAAAAGGCTTCGTGATATAATCATCCGCTCCATATTCAAGACCCAGAATCTTATCCATATCCTCACCTTTTGCCGTGAGCATGACAATCGGCACGTTGGAAAATTCGCGGATCTGCTGGCAGACCTCAAGTCCGTTCAGCTTCGGCAGCATAATATCAAGCAGAATGATATCATATTCATTTTCACGGACCATATTCAATGCCTCTTCCCCATCGTATGCAGCGGATACTTCCATGCCCTCCTGCTCAAGACTGAATCGGATTCCCTTCACAATCAGCTTTTCATCATCAACAACCAGTACTTTCTTCGCCATGTCATTCTCCCTATTCTATTCATACCTCAATCTGATCTTTTATTTTCTCAAAGAGCTTTTCTTTAATTCCCTCTATCTGCATGATATCTTCTATACTGGTGTAATTTCCATTCTTTTCGCGGAATTCAATAATCGCTTTTGCTCTGGCCTCACCGATTCCCGATAAAGTCATAAGGGAATCCTCACCTGCTGTGTTCAGATTCACCTTTGCGTCTTCTGTCTTACCCGACACATTGGACGCAGACGGAGTCTCCGTGGATATTGGCATCTCTTTTGCCTCTTCCTGTGTATAAACTGTTATCTGCATTCCATCGGTTAAAGGCTCAGCCTGATTCAGCACCTTTGTGTCCGCATCCGAAAGAAGGCCTCCTGCGGCCTCAATCAATTGATATACCCTGCTGTCTGCCGGCAATTCATAGACGCCAGGATTTGTTACAGCACCGCAGATATAGACATATAATATCTCGGGCCGGTTTGAATCAGACTTTGTATGTCTGTCAGAACCGGAATCTGCATCAGAATTATCACTAACCGGAACGGAAGATGCCGAAACAAAGGCATCATCCTTTACTTTATACTTTGCTTCTGCCTGTCCGCACCCGGCAGTCAGACAGGCACATATTGTGACAACAGATATTGGAAAAAAAACCGAGAAAAATAACTCTTTTATGTTTTTCATAGAAATGCACGCTCCTCACGCATTATTTGCGAAGGGTCCCTTGCCTGCACAACTACTTCATATTGTAACGAACTTTCACAAGAAATACAAGATGCCTGACGAAAAAAGAATTTATTCCCACTTGAATATAATGACTCCAGCGATGGCGACAATCATTCCAATCACTTTTCTCCACTCAAAGGGCTGTTTATCCACACCAAACAGTCCAAGAAGCTCAATCACATATGCCAGGGTCAGCTGTGAGATCACAATCAGCATCACAGCTTTTGCCGGCCCCAGAGTATCCATACTCTTCATGACCGTAATTGTGATAAATGCCCCGATCACACCGCCAAGCAGCGTGTACTTATGATCAACCTGCATGAGAGCGCCGATGCTCTCCCTTCCGGTAAATAACCAGGCCACAACACAGACCAGAAATGCCGTAAACTGCACCCATCCCGTTGAAACCCACAGGCTGGTCTGTTTCATCACATCTGTGTTAAATACGCCCTGAATGCTCATAAGTGCCCCGGAAATCAGCGCAGTTAAAATTCCCATCATAATATAAGACTCCTTTCATATATGGACTTTTACGAGCCCCAAAGTTATGCCTAATATCATGTCCATAATATGGGAATTTATTCTGCCTGTGCAAGTGCCGGTATTATAGTGAAACCGTTAGCTTCTCCGCCATCTCATCGATATCAGCTTTTGTAATGACAAGCGGCGGGACCAGGCGAAGCACATTCCCCGCGGCGCTGATCACAAGCAGACCATTTTCTCTTGCTTTGTCTATCACCCGGTCAGCACTTATGCCATCGAGCACAAGCCCCTGCATGAACCCTTTCCCCCTTCGTTCTCTTACACAGTCATATTCATCCACAATTTCATCTAGTTTCTGCTCCAGATAAGGGGTAAGTTCGCGGACATGATTTACAACATCCTCTGACTCAAAAATGTCAAGCACTGTGCTTACAGCACAGCATGCAAGTGGGTTTCCCCCATAGGTTGTACCGTGATCTCCCGGAACCAGTGAGCCCTCGGCTGCCCTTTTGCTTAAGAGAAATGCCCCCACAGGGAATCCGCATCCGAGACCTTTTGCAAGGGTCATGATATCCGGTTTTACCCCGTATTCCTGCCATGCAAACATATACCCGGTTCTCGCCATTCCACACTGAATTTCATCCAGAATCAGCAGAATATCATGCTCATCACACAGTTTCCGGATCCCATTTAGGAATTCTTCACTTGCCGGATAAATTCCCCCCTCTCCCTGAACCGTCTCTAGAATAACCGCACACGTTTTATCTGTGACGGCTGCTTTTACACTGTCAAGATTATTTAACTCTGCAAATTTGATTCCACCGATGAGTGGCTTAAATGGCTCCTGATAATGAGCATTTCCGGTCACGGAAAGCGCTCCCATACTTCTGCCATGAAAGGAACTTTGCATCGCGATTATTTCGTGATCTGTGCTTTTGTCCTTTTGATATGCATACTTTCTGGCAGCCTTGAGAGCACCTTCGACCGCCTCAGTCCCGCTATTCGTAAAAAATGTACGCTCCATCCCAGAGATTCCTGAAAGCTTCTCTGCCGCTTCCCCCATGGTGGTATTGTAGTATAAGTTCGAGGTATGGATTAGTTTATCTATCTGGTTCTTAAGAGCCTCATTTAAAGTCGTATTCCCATATCCAAGAGCAGAGACAGCGATTCCGGCAGCAAAATCAAGATACTCTCCGTCATCTGTATCATATAAGCGTACCCCTTTTCCTCTTTCTGGCACGATGGGTTTCCGGTTGTATGTGTGCAGCACGTAAGATTCTGTCTGTTTGATATATTCATCTTTCTTCATAGAAATGTTCCTCCTTATCGCCTAATATGGCAGTCCCAATCCCTTTATTTGTAAAGATCTCAAGCAGCAGACAGTGGGGAATCCTTCCATCCAGAATATGTACTCTGGATACATTATGCCTGAGTGCATCCCTGCAGTCAAGCAGCTTTGGTATCATTCCTCCGCCCACATTTCCCGATCTGATCAAAGCATCTATTTCCTTTACATGCAGCTCACTGATCAGGCTTTCAGGGTTTTCGGGATCTTTATACACTCCTTCCATGTCTGTCAAAAAAGCAAGTTTCTCGGCTGATACTGCCTTGGCGATCGCACAGGCCGCATCGTCCGCATTGATATTATACGAATGAAACTCCTCATCCATCCCGATCGGGCAGACCACAGGCAGGAAGTCATTTTCCAGCAGATTCGAAAGGATCTTCGGGCAGACACTCTTAACCTCCCCCACATATCCGATATCTTTTCCATTCGAAAGCTTTCGACCTGCTTTTAGAAGTCGTCCGTCCTTTCCGCTGATTCCGACTGCCCTCACTCCGAGAGATTC
Source organism: Eubacterium sp. UBA5416 (assembly GCA_002409525.1). Taxonomy (GTDB): domain Bacteria; phylum Bacillota; class Clostridia; order Lachnospirales; family Lachnospiraceae; genus Novisyntrophococcus. The sequence goes on from DHNM01000040.1 coordinate 29,784, forward strand.
AATCTGTGCCACCAGATCTTTATTTACTTTGTTAAGCACCATCTCTGCAACTTCCATAGTATTTTCGTCTGTCACGCGGATACCATTTATAAACTGTGATTTCATTCCCAGCTTTTTTGACCAGCGGCTGATTACTTTTCCGCCTCCATGTACGATAATCGGTTTAAAACCTACCAGCTTTAATAAAACCACATCCTGCATCACAGATCTCGTAAGATTCTCATCTGACATGACACTTCCGCCATATTTCACAACGATAATCTTACGGTTAAACCTTTGAATATAGGGAAGTGCCTCGATCAGCACTTTTGCTTTATCCAGATATTTTTGATTTACCATGTAACTCCCTTTCAGCTTCTATAATCCGAGTTTATTTTGACATAGTCACACGTGAGATCACATCCCCAGGCTGTAGCAGAGGATTCTCCCATCTTCATATCACAGATAACGGTAACTTCCGGCTCTGAGAGAATCCTTGTGGCCTTCTCTTCATCAAATTGGACAGGTATACCGTCTTTCATGATCGTAATCCTTCCGGTAGTACTATCGAAAGACAAGTCGATCAAATCCGGGTCGAAGTTCACTCCTGAATATCCAAGTGCACATAAGACTCTCCCCCAGTTGGCATCGTGACCGCAGATTGCAGCCTTTGTCAGATTGGAGGAAACAACTGATTTTGCGAGCCGCGCAGCGTCCGCTTTCGTCTTGGTACCCAGGACCTTCACCTCAAAGAGAGCCGTTGCACCCTCCCCGTCACCGGCAATCTTCTTCGCCAGAATCGTATTCAGCTTTAGAAGTGCATCAGCGAACAGGTGATATGCTTCACTTTTCTCTGTAATCCTGTCATTTTCCGCTGCTCCGTTTGCAAGCAGTAAAACCGTATCATTTGTCGAGGTATCTCCATCCACGGAAATCATGTTATAAGTGTCCTTTACAGTCTCAGACAAGGCCATCTGAAGCATTTCTGCCGAAATCGCAAGGTCCGTCGTGAGAAAGGAAAGCATCGTACACATATTCGGATGAATCATGCCGGAGCCTTTACACATGCCACCCAGTGTCACAGTTTTTCTTCCTATTTTGAATGTAACCGCCGCCTCTTTTCTCTTCGTATCAGTGGTCATAATAGCTTCTGCCGCTTCTTTAGCGGACTTTCTGTCACTGTCAAGTTTTAAAGCAAGCATGGCAGCACCCGTCTTGATTTTATCGATTGGAATCTGCTTCCCAATCACTCCAGTCGAGGTGATCAGGACAGCATCTTCCGGAATACCAAGCACATTCCCTGCCGCCTTCGCCGTCTCCCGGCAGATCTTATCGCCTTCTTTTCCGGTACATGCATTTGCAATACCACTGTTGCAGACAATCAGCCGGGCTTTTTTCCTCTCATTCACAATTTTCTGATCCCATATGACAGGAGCAGCCTTAACAATATTTGTGGTAAAGGTCCCTGCCACATCGGCGGGAACTCCGCTGAAAACAAAAGCCAGGTCTTTTCTGTTATTCTTTCTTATCCCTGTTGCGCCGCCGCAGGCTTTAAAGCCTTTCGCCGCGGTAACACCTCCATCAATAAATTTCATAAACTCATCCTTTCAGGCAGTTAAGTTTTTTTAAGGATATATGGGTGCCATGGTAAGCCCCTCATTTTCGGGAAAATTAAACAGGATGTTCATATTCTGAACCGCCTGGCCGGCCGCGCCCTTTACGAGGTTATCCAGTGCTCCCAAGATGACAATTCTCCCTGTTCTCTCATCAATTTCAAAACTCAAGTCTACATAATTGCTGCCTCTCACCCACCTTGTCTCTGGACATACCCCCCGGTCTAACAATCGTATGAATTGTTCTTTCTTATAGATATATTCATAGGCCGCCCTGACTTCGTCCCAAGTGACATCTTTAGCAAGTGATGCATAGGCTGTCACCAGTATTCCGCGGTTCATGGGAACCAGGTGAGGTGTAAATGTAATTTTAACGGGAGAACCTGCAGCATCAGAGAACTGTTCTTCTATTTCCGGTATATGTCTGTGTGAGGTCACCTGGTAAGCCCTGATGTTCTCATTTACCTCGCAGTACAGATTATCAAGTTTTGCTCCCCTCCCAGCTCCCGATGTTCCGGATTTTGCATCAATGATTATTGTACGGCTGTCAATCAGCCCTTCTTTCAACAACGGATAAATCGCAAGCTCTGAGCATGTCGGGTAGCACCCCGGATTTGCCACAATCCTTGCACTCTTGATTGTCTCTCTATTGATTTCGCAGAGCCCGTAAGCTGCTTCCTCTATATACTGAGGAGAATTATGTGTTAACTGATACCATTTCTCATATGCCAGGACATCTTTGATCCGAAAATCTGCGCTAAGATCAATCACTTTCGTCCTGCTTAGAATTGCCTCACTGAGTCTTGAAGCCAGAAACCCCTGTGGCGCTGCCGTAAAAATAATATCCACCTCATCTGCCAGCTGCTCTAAATCCTCATCTATACATTCGGCATCTACAATCTGGAACATATTACGATAAACTTCCTGATATTTTACTCCTGCATAGCTCTGACTTCCATACCACACAAGATCCACCCCCTTATGTCCCAGCAGCAGCCTTACAAGTTCCCCGCCCGCATAACCTGTAGATCCGATAATTCCGGCTTTGATCATTTTACTAATCGCTTCCTTTCTTAAATTTTTTTATTCCTATCATCATACTCTTTATCTGCATATTATGCAATAGCAATGTATATTTTAATTTAATATTGCATATTTATCGATTTTGGTGTATATTAATGAAGTATACAATAATTTTAATACTTTATGATACACGGATTGCTCTGCACTTTTGACCCTTGTATCATATCAAACATTCGGGAGGATATTAGAAGATGAAAGAAAAAGTGATTTTAGCATATTCAGGCGGGCTTGATACAACTGCAATTATCCCTTGGCTGAAAGAGAATTTCGATTATGAAGTAATTTGCTGCTGTGTAAACTGTGGTCAGGGAAATGAGCTGGATGGGCTGGAGGAAAGAGCAAAACTATCCGGAGCGTCAAAATTATATATAGAAAATATCATTGATGAATTCTGTGATGATTATATCATGCCCTGTGTAAAGGCAGGTGCTGTTTACGAGCACAAATATCTTCTTGGCACCTCCATGGCGCGTCCGGTTATCGCGAAAAAGCTCGTAGAGATTGCAAGAAAAGAAAATGCCAGTGCCATCTGCCATGGAGCCACAGGAAAGGGAAATGATCAGATTCGTTTTGAGCTTGGGATCAAGGCCCTCGCACCCGATCTGAAAATCATCGCCCCCTGGCGTATGACAGATATCTGGACCATGCAGTCACGTGAAGATGAAATTGAATATTGTCATCAGCGTGGGATCGATCTTCCCTTCTCTACAGATTCCAGTTACAGCCGCGATCGTAATCTGTGGCATATCAGCCATGAAGGTCTTGAACTTGAAGATCCGTCCAGCGAACCGAATTACGATCATATGCTCGTACTCGGAGTGACACCTGAGATGGCACCTGATAAAGGTGAAATCCTTACTATGACTTTTGAAAAAGGTATTCCAAAAACTTTAAATGGAAATTCCATGAAAGTTTCTGAAATCATCACAGAGCTTAACAAACTGGGTGGAAAACATGGGATTGGAATCGCCGACATTGTCGAAAACCGTGTCGTGGGTATGAAATCACGCGGAGTCTATGAAACACCCGGAGGCACAATTCTGATGGCAGCTCACGATCAGCTGGAAGAATTAATTCTTGACCGCGAAACGATGGAGACCAAGAAGAAACTTGGCAGCCAGTTTGCACAGATTGTATACGAGGGAAAATGGTTTACTCCGCTGCGCGAGGCCATCCAGGCGTTTGTAGATGTGACACAGGAGTACGTGACAGGTGAGGTTAAATTCAAACTATATAAAGGAAATATCATAAAAGCCGGAACGACTTCTCCATACAGCTTATACGACGAATCGCTTGCATCCTTTACAACAGGTGAATTGTACGATCATCACGATGCCGAGGGATTCATCACTCTTTTCGGCCTGCCCCTTAAAGTGAGAGCTATGAAAATGAAAGATGCGGGAGAGAAGGAAAAATAGGAATCAAAGAAAACGACCAACATATAACAGGAAAATGGTACATTCCCGGAGATTTATTTCCTCTGGAATGTACCATTTTTTTGATGCATGATCACGGTTTTTTGATTCTTTTGGCAATAACGGTGCCGACCGCCAGTGCACATACCAGAACAATGAGAGTGCTCAGGTAAGACCCGCTTTTATCATAGAGCAGGCCGGCAATAGTGCTTCCGAATGAAGCGACAAACAGATTCATATTCATGATGGGAAAATTCACACCATAATTCCTTTTTCCATAGAAATCACCGACGAATGCTGAATTCGTGGTAGGTACTCCGCCGTAAGCCAGTCCGGTTATGATAAATCCAATCACCAGAACTGCAAAGTTTCCGGTGACAATGGAGAGAATCATAAGAGCAACAGCCGTGAAATACAAAATTTCATTGATGATCATTGTCCTGACACGCCCGGCCTTGTCGTACGTTCCGCCGAATAGAACACGTCCCACACCATTAAAGACAGAGATCAGACCGACAGCGGTTGAAACCACGCCTGCAGAAGCGGTCGGAGAGACTTCCTCCACCATTCCGCCGGCCTGTGCAATCACGGCAAGCCCGGCTGCGGAGAGCAGAACAGACCAGATGAAGTACAGCCAGAAAGATGGCCTTTTTACCATCTGACCGGGATTCATATCACCAAAGGATACTTCGCTGCCCTCCTGGTTATTTCCTTCAGAGCGAGGAGCGAAAGCCTTCATTTCTTCTTGTGACGGCTTTCTTATGAAAACAGCACCGATCAGGAGCACAACAAATACGATTACACCCATGGTCCAAAGCGAGGTTCGAAATGCCTCTCCACTTCCGGTATATGCCTGATAGACCTTTCCGATTACAAAACTGCCTATTCCAAATCCCATCAGAAGAATTCCTGAAATAAGACCCGGTTTGTCCGGGAAGAATTTTGTGACACTGCCCATAACAGTATTATAGGCAAATCCGGAAGCTGTCCCGGCCAAAACACCATATCCAAGGTAGAGCGCCGGAAGTGAATTCATTCTTGAGGCGATATAAAATCCGCCCAGAAATAAGAAGGCGGAAATGACCAGATTAATCTTAATATTTATTTTTTCGGATAAAAGGCCCGACACAAACCCACCCAGACAGAAAAACATCATACAAATTGTAAAAGTCAGGGAAAGGCCTGCACTGGTCCAATCAGTAAAATATGCGGCAATTGGCCTGGAGAGTACACTCCAGGCATAGATCAGTCCAGCGAACAACAGAACAAAAACGCCAATTGCCGCATGAAACCAACGATTCTTTTGTTTCATGTATAAAAACTCCTTATCTTCTCGGGATATATCCTCTGTACTGATGCAGTGCATCGCAGGTTGGATAATCAGTGACAAAGATACCTCGGATTTCATATCCGGATTTCAGATATGGGAAAACATCCCCTTCTTTCGCCCAAGATGGTCTGGCAATCCTGCCGGCAGTCTCAACAGCCAGATGATTCCACGCTGTCGGGCCTGTAAACCACATCTCGACAACTCTGCTCATCGGACAGTCATTGACATCCTGCATTACCTTACTTGTCAGAATTCTGGTACAGCAGCTGTTATTCTTAAAGTGTGGGAAGACTTCATGAAACAGCCATTTATCTCCTTCTTCCTGAGACACTCCTTCCGGATAACGAAGTGCAAAGTTCCAGCGATAGTTGACGCCATCTTCCAGTGTACGGCCGGTACCTTTGATATCCTCTTCCCACCACATCGGGCAGAACGCAAAGACAAACGGAGGGCATCCATTGTCACCGCCTGTCGCTCTCGCATCGTCTCCCGAAAGATTAGCATCTCCGGCAGTCAGCGGAACGGTCCCCTGCCACTTCATAGCTTCAACCGGCATATATTCCTGGAAAGTCTTTACCTTTAAAGCAGGGTCCATAATGTTCACAAGCCAGTGATGCTCTGTCAGCTGCATACGGGCTGTTCCAAACTTCTCACCACCCTTTGGTGTCGGCAGTGCATTGTAGAAATCATATTTGGTACAGTAGGGCTCAAACTGAGAGATACTTTCCGGAATATGATGGAAATACAGCCAATGCTGTAATAAGTGTCTATATTCTTCGTCAACCACATCAACATAGATAAAACTACGCATAGGATTAAATTCAACTGGCATATCTTAATTCCTCCATTAATTATCTTTGGTTAATACCTTCACAAATAAATTTACACCAACCCCTACATACCAGACACCGACAGCCATCGCCGCCGCAATCTGAAGAGGTAGTGTTTTATCAGCTCTTAAAAGTTCGGGTGACATCAGACTTAATCCAATCGCCCATCCGGATAACCATGCCGGAAGGTAGATATATTGATCAAGCAGTGATGCTATAATAACTGCAAGAAATCCAAAAACAGCTAATGTCATATATAATTCAACATTTTCATTCCACGAAAGGGTGCTCATAACCCGGAGGGCAAGAACAGCCCAGAAATCTCCGCACCAGAATCCAATCATGGTTTTCAGTCCATCTTTTACCGTCCCGCGGCCTGCCACATAAACTCCGGCACAGATCAGTGCCACCGCTCCGCATTTTACTCCCAGATAGGGCGCTGCGACCGCCCAGATGGGCGGAAACAGTGCGATTCCAAGAGCAAGAGCCAATATGTTTCTTGCTTTACTATTCATAGATTACTCTGCGTCAGGATGAATTGGAGTAATGAAATCTGTGTATTTTTTCTTACGTGTTTTAAACTCTTGTGTCTGACGCACCTTCATAAAGTTACCTTCCATTTTCTGAATATCTTTACCATGGATAAACTTCCCGGGTAGGGTGTCATGAGCATGCTCAAGCTGATCTTCCGGGAATTTAAATTTATATCCGCCGTCTTCAACTTCTATTTCGCCAACCATACCACACTGGGCACAGATTGCCTTTGTGGAACCCGGTTCAAGATAAAACAATTTGTTGTGGCAGTGTGGGCAGACGCCTTCTTCACCTTTATACTCGGCATGTTCAATGTCTTTTGCAGCATTTGCAAGATTAACACCGATCTGATGGACTTCTGCAAGTCTCTCATCATCCATCAGAATTTCCTTAGCCCACGGGTACCATTTATTGTCAATCACTTTATACATGTCAACCAATGCGTGCATGGCATGCTCGCACTGTACTCTGGTTCCCCAGTCAGATCCGCCAACACCAAGATAAGAGATTACCTTGTCCTCAAGAATTCTCGGATCCGGAATCTTACCGCCGTTTTCTTCTGCAAGCTTAGTTCCGATGATATTGTTTCCACGATCCATTCTGGGCCCGAAACGATCCATAAATGTATGGAAAAGTCCTGAAGCGCCCTCCTCAAAGATCGGGTCTGAGATGAGCACACCGTCGGCATCCAGGATCCTGTCACGTACCCAGTCAAAATCGTCTTTCAGGATGCAGATATTACCTTTTCCTGATGTGAGTGCTCTCGAACAGGCGCAGCAGCCGGTGCAGTGTTTGATATCAAGTTCAGACATTCTGATAAATTCAACATCGGCACCACTTTCTTTAGCTCCCATCAATGCTTCGATGCAAAGTGAATCATTCGTACCGTTTTTCGTTCCAAAGGAAAGTCCTAAAATTTTCATATTAATATTCATCCTTTTCTTTTTCTATTAGATTTTTTCATTCTCTTTTGTTTACGTGGTATCTACGCCTTAAGTATGTAATCTTCTGCTGTTTCACTGCCTTTTAAGATGCGGAGTGCACCCATAGACAGCGACTCCAGCTCATTCTCACCGGCCATCACTTTCACCGGTGCGATGAACCCCACATACTCTGTAATCCAGTCTGTCAGCATCTTAGAATGAGCCACACCGCCGGTTAGGACAATTGCATCAATCTTTCCTTTCAGCGTCGGAGAAAGTTCGCCGATTCCCTTTGCAATCTGATAAGCCTGTGCTTTATAGATTCGCTCAGCTTCCCTGTCTCCGTCCATCACGCGGTTTTCCACGTCGATACAGTTGGAAGTTCCCAGATAAGCTTTGATTCCGCCCATGCCGGTTTCTTTCTTCTGCATCTCACGTTTGGTATATTTACCACTGTAACACATATCAATGATGTAGTTCAGCGGAAGACTTCCCGCACGCTCTGGAGAAAACGGACCGCCGTCTGAGGTAATCACATCAATAATCCTGCCCTTTTTATGAGCGCTGATTGAGATTCCCCCTCCGAGATGAGCCACGACAAAGTTCATCTCGTCATAAGACTTTCCGGCTTCCCTCGCTGCTTTTCTGCACATCGCTTTCGTATTCAGGACATGACAGAAACTGTCTCTTACCACTTCCGGCATACCTGTGATCTTCGCAATATCTTGCATCTCATCGGATCCGACTGCATCATAGATGTAAGCGGGAATTCCAAGCGGAGCCGCAATCGCGTCTGCGATCAGTCCGCCGAGATTTGAAGCATGCTCAACTGTTGCAGGATCCGTAAGTACTTTCTTCATATCCTCCGTCACGCGATATCCTCCTGCATGAATCTCTGTCAGCTGCCCGCCTCTGCCCACAACCGCTGAGAGATCTTTTACATCCACACCATGTTTTTTCATGGCATTTAAAATGTTGTTTTTTCTCATGTCAAACTCGTCCACGACACGTGAATACTGTTTTAGTTCTGCATCAGAATGCGTTACACTTTCCGAGAATACCTCTTTTTCATCTTCATAATATCCGATTTTTGTTGAGGTAGAACCGGGGTTAATGGCTAAAATCTTATAACTCATCCAATATCTCCTTATCTTGTATCATTACTCCGCTGCTGCTGCTGAAACTGCAATGGAAAGAAACTTTTCATCTGCGGAAGAACCTCTTGAAGTGAGTACAATCGGACACTTGGCACCGACAATAAATCCCGCCATCTTAGCTTTACAGGTGACGGTAAGCATCTTGCCCATGATGTTGCCCGCATGGATGTTTGGTGCAACAAGAACATCGACATCCCCTGCAATCCGACTCTCATATTTCTTAAGATCTGCGATATCTTTATCCATCGCACAATCATAAGAGATTGGTCCTTCTACAATACAGTTTTTGATTTCGCCGTTTTGATTCATCTCGGCAAGCTTTGCAGCTTCAACGGTTTCCGGCATCTTCGGATTTACCTTCTCCACGCAGGTTAAGACTCCGACTTTCGGGCAGTCATAGCCCATCGAGCGCAGTGTATCTACTGTGTTCCCGATAATTGCTTTTTTGTCCTCCAGTGTTGGATAGGCAACCATGCCGCCGTCAACCGGCACCAGAATCTTCTTATATCCCGGTACTTCAAACATGGAGAAATGAGACATCAGTCCGCCTTTTTGCAGTCCTGTTTCTCTGTTTACCACTGCTTTTAAGATAACTTTGGTATCCAGATACCCTTTCATGAGGAAATCAGCTTTGCCCTCTCTTATGAGAGATACGGCAAGCTCTGCGGCTTCTTTGTTATCAGCGGCATCATAGATATCCTCTTTTGGAACCTGCTCTCCCAGTTTAGTTAAAATAGTGAGGATCTCTTCTTTATCCCCGATCAGGATCGGTTTTGCAATCCCTTCTCTTCTGGCATGAAGCGCTGCCTGCAGAGTATGCTCCTCCCCTGCGGCGGCGACCGCCATTCTCTTCATCGCGGGATAACCTTTTACTTTTTCTACTAACTCATCAAAATTCTTAAAAACCATACGTCTCTCCTTATCTCTGGGATTGTCCTATTTCGAGACCTCTTTCAAAAGCCTTTTTGTTAAGGGGAAGAAGTTTCGGCTTCCTGCTCATTTTCTTCTCTACCGCAGACCATATGATGTCAGGTTCAATGACATTCGTATAACCTATATATACTCCGAGCATGATGATATTCAGAACCTTCGCATTTCCAAGTTCCAGTGAAATATCCGTCACAGGAGCCTTTACAACTTTCACATCATCACGGCCAATATCATCCGATACAATTGAGCTGTTGATAAAAAGAGTTCCGCCCGCTTTCAATGTTCCGACAAACTTCGTAAGAGATGGTCCGTTCATAATGATCAGATCATCCATCACATCACCTAATGGTGCTCCAACTTCATCATCTGATATCACAACAAAACAGTTCGCTGTACCGCCTCTCTGCTCAGCTCCATAAGAAGGGAAGAATGTAACATGCTTATCTGTCGAATCGCAGGCTGCCTGGGCAAGGATTTTTCCCAAGGTCATAACACCCTGTCCGCCAAATCCTGCCACACATAAATTTGTCTCCATTACTTAGTCCTCCTTATCACGATCTCTGATTACACCCAGAGGAAATTCTTTGAGCATTTTCTCGTCTATATAATCAAGTGCCTTCATCGGATCCATACCCCAGTTTGTCGGACAGCTGGTCACGATTTCAACCATAGAAAATCCTTTTTTGTCCAGCTGATTCTGGAATGCCTTTTTGATGGCTTTCTTAGTCTTCATCACATTTGCCGGTGTGTTGCAGCTGGTACGTTCAAGATAATATGGAGCAGTGAGCTGGTTGAGGATCTCACACATATGCATTGGATAGCCATGTTCCTTTGGATCACGGCCCTTTGGCGTTGTAGATGACTTCATTCCCAGCAGAGTAGTCGGAGCCATCTGACCGCCTGTCATTCCATAAATACCATTGTTGATGAAAATAACGGTGGTATTATCGCCTCTGTTCGCCGCGGACATAGATTCTGCCAAACCGATAGATGCAAAATCTCCGTCTCCCTGATATGTAAATACCAGACTATCCGGGTTTGCTTTTTTCATGCCGTTTGCCACTGCACAGGCACGTCCGTGAGGAGCCGTCGTATTATCATAAGCCATATAGTCCATATGAAGACCACAGCATCCGATTCCCAGAACGCACGCCGCACGGTCTACCATATCCATCTCATCGAGTACTTCCCCGATCAGCTTCATTACAGTGCCATGCATACATCCAGGGCAAAAGCCTGAAACTTTATCTTCCTGAATCGTTTTTGTTCTTGCATAAATTTGTTTCATCTTTTCCTCCTGTTACGCTAAGATTTTCTTTACTGCGTTTATCACAGATTCACGGCTCATGATATTTCCGCCTGAGCAGAGACATGTCTCAATTGGACATCGATCTTTCACGCCGGTCTGAACATCTGTTACAAATTGTGCCGGAATAGACATCTCAACATCAAGAACCGCCTTTGTTTTCCGGTAATTGATATGTTCAAACGCCTGGTACGGGAATGGATGAACTGTGACTGCACGCAGCAGTCCGACTTTGATTCCCTCTTTGCGGAGAACGTCTACCGCTGATTTTGCAATACGTGCCGAAATACCATAAGCTGTGATCACAACTTCTGCATCTTCCAGCATATATTCTTCTGCCTTTGCATCTTTCTCCCAGCCTTTGTAAAGTTTTGCAGCCTCTTCGTTAGCTTCCTGCATATCTGTGGTCTTCCAGTGACCCGGCTGAATCCAGGAACGATTTTCATAATCCAGAGGATGTCCGATGCAGGCCCAGTCTTTCTTAGAATCTTTGATTGCGGCGATCTCTTCGTCTGACTTCATCTCAGGGAGAACAACCGGTTCCATCATGGTTCCAATTACACCGTCCGCAAGAATAAGCACCGGGTTTCTGTCCTGATCTGCGTAATCAAATGCCTTGTATGTCATATCTACAGCTTCCTGTACCGTAGCGGGAGCAAATACCCGCATCTCAAATCCTCCGTTTCCGGAAGCCTTTGTCGCCTGATAATAATCCATCTGGGCAGGCTGAATAGAACCGACACCCGGACCCCCTCTTGAAATGTTTGCATAAACCATAGGAATCCTCGCCGCTGCGCAGTAGGAAATCCCCTCGCTTTTAAGAGCAATTCCCGGGCTTGAAGAAGATGTCATCGCTCTGACGCCTGCACTTGCCGCACCATATACCATATTAACGGAAGCCACTTCTGACTCTCCCTGTACAAAGTTACCTCCGACTTCCGGCAGTCTTCTTGCAAAATATTCCGGAATTTCATTCTGAGGTGTAATTGGATAACCGGCAAAAAAACGACATCCGGATCTCACAGCCGCTTCAGCAATTGCTTCACAGCCTTTCATAAACACTCTAGACATTTTTTACAACCTCCTAATCTTCTTTATAAATTTCTAATGCACCTTCAGGACACATTCTCCCACAGATGCAGCATCCGATACAATTCTGTGCATTCTTCGGAATCACATATTCATAACCCTTAGAATTAACCTTAGTTCCGATTTCAAGAACATTTTTAGGACAGAATTTCACGCAATAGCCACAACTCTTACAGCGCTCTGATACTACTTTTACTTCAGGCATATCTTTTTTATCCTCCTTCGCAGATAGATTTCACTGTTTACTAATCCCATGGATAGGTAAGATACAGGTGAAGAGGCATGACAGGCAGACGAAGTCTCTGTTTTGTCTCCTCGTAAAGCTTCTCTCTTACACAGGCAAAATCCAGTTTCTTATAAGGTGATATCAGTTTATCTAACTTCGTATTACCTTCAACTACTTCCTCGATATCAGTTTTTAAGCCCATATTCGGATTACTGATTATATGGACTTTGTTAATATCAATATGAGAGACACCGAGGACTTCACCTAAGACCATATCAATATGATCCAGATCATATGACCAGGGGCGATAAGGATTTATCACATAATAAATCAGGGTGTCTCCCCGGTTGATCAAAGGTGCATAACCTCCAATCGATCTGGCACCGATATAATCTCCTCCCACATCCAGTACCGTGTAATTCGATTTATCATTTAAATGTTGATTTACACCGCCTGTAAGAACAGGTGCATCCATAAACTGTTCTTCAAAGTGGACATGAAGTCCAAAGCTTTTCAGTTCATCGGCCAAGTCTCTGGACCGGAATAAAGGTTTTGTCATATCCAGATCAAAGAAATGTACGTCTTTTTCATTTTTACCGGCGATCTGCCTTGCAAAATTTACTGCAATTTCACTTTTTCCGCATCCGGCTTCACCAATAAATATGAAATTGCTGTAATTCTTACATCCTTCCAGTATTTCATTGTCCATAGAAACTTCTCCCTTCCAACGAAAGACTTTCGCTTTCATCTATCTATATCATACCGTTATCCTTTCATGATTACAAATATTCATTTCTCATTCAATTATAAGTTATACTTATTTGTATAGTATTTTTCACAAATTTTTTTTATTTTTTTGTACATTATGTACAATAGTAGGTATCTGACTTTTCAAGTCACCCTTTTTGAGCTATAATAAGTTTAGGTTATATATTGAGATTCGCAGCAACATGAGTTTCACCGAATTATAGATTTATAAAAAAGGAGATTCAATGAATTTACGACAATTGGAATACTTCGTCTCTGTCGCGGAGACTTTAAGTTTTACCAGAACGGCAGAAAAATTTTTCATTTCACAGACTGCTGTGACACAGCAGATTAAAACACTCGAAAGCAATATAGACGTTAAACTTTTCAAGCGTACCAAACGCCATGTTGAGCTTACGCCGGCAGGAAGCGTCTTCCTGTCAGAGGCAAAGGCAATTCTAAACCGCACACAGGATGCGATTGTAAAAGCCCAGAGAGCAGCCACAGGTTTTACGGGAAATTTAAATCTGGGGATCGTGGAAGGTTATGACAACCCGGATCTTCCGGAAATACTGCGCTCTTTTAAAGCAGGCTATCCGAATGTATCGCTTTCTATAGTAGAACGTGATACATCCAGTCTATACTCACAGCTCCTTGACAATACGCTCGATGTAGCTTTGAATGTACTTTTTTCTTACAGCAAACTGGAGGAAAAAGGAATTGTATACAAAGAAATTAATAAATATAATCTGATTGTTCTGCTGCCGACCTCACATCCGCTGGCATACCGCAATGTTTTGAAATTATCAGACCTAAAAAACGACTCATTTATTCTCACCGCGATGGGAGATCCAGAGGACGGTTTTGGACAATATGAAAGCACCATGGCTCATTTTATACACTCAGGCTTCACGCCAAACATCGTGCAGGAGACTCCCAAATTTGACACGACCGCCCTTATGGTTGCAGCCAACATTGGTGTAGCCATAGTACCTTCCTATGCCTTATCTTCCAGCAGAAACACGAGAAGTCTTGTGACAATTCCTCTTGATGAAGAAACTGAAAAATTCGAAATCATAGCTGCCAGATATAAAGAAAACCAAAATCCGACAATTGAAAAGTTTATGACTTATATATAATGATACCCAGGGTCAAAAGGTCCTGCGTT
>DHNM01000040.1:44445-52177 GCA_002409525.1 Eubacterium sp. UBA5416
AATCCGTGTATCATAGGGGTCAACAGTAATCTGGGTCAAATCAGCGCCTCTGAAACCGAATGATTTCCGGGTCTGTGATTTTTCCCTCCCTGACAATCCTGGAGTCCTGCAACACTTTATCTTCCTTACCTTCTACGAGCTTGTCAAGATAAGGATACAGGACCTCGCTGCTGCCATAAGTAAATGTCTTATAAAAGATTGACGGAGTATGGTCCACAACATAATGAAGGACTCCCTCAACCATATAAGTTGGATTCTCAATCGTCGTGGGAACACTGGTCTCCACTGCTCCATTCTTATCGCAGCTCACATCGATGATCATAGAACCACGTTTCATCTTGGATAAATCTCTTTTATAGATGATATGCCCTTCCTGGGTGATATCCCACAGAACGCAGATCACAACAACATCATACTTTGAAATCTCGTCTTTAAAGAGCCCGATTGTCTTGCGGTTATACTGTGTTACAGATGCCCCCAGTTTATTTAATATCTTGACTGCGCCGCGGGCGGTATTGCCGCGGCCAAGTACTGCTGTCTTAGCTTCATAAGGCATCTTCCCATAACATTGAAATGCATGCAGGACAGCAGCTTCCCCTGCGAGTTCATTGTTTTTCCAGAAAACATGTCTGCCCCGGTCATACATCTTCTCCCAGGCATATGCTGTAATCTTTCCCTGGACTAGCTGATCGGTCAGTTTTTTGTTCTGTGTCGCATGAATCCATCCAAATATTGTCTGATGCTGCAGTCTGCCAATATATTCGGCATCTCCGATTTTAGGAGCGCAGACAATATCCTTGCTCAAAGTACATTCCCTTGAAGTCATATGACATCCGGAAGCCTGATATTCATCATCTGAGATTCCAAGTACCTCCCCGTATCCCTTTTCGAAATATAACTCATCCGCATTTCTCATACACTTAATATGACTTGGAAGGATCGTTCTTCTTTTTTCATTTTCTTTGTGACAGATTGGAAATCCAATTGTTTTCATAATATTCCTCTTTTCTTTTTTTGTATTCCACAATAAATGGAATGTAAATTTGATAATATTAACCAGAAACCTTATTAACAAATAAATAAGATTTCTAATATCCGTTTTATATAAATTAATCATGTTTGGTTTATGACAGAAATTCTTCTTCGGGAAATCTCCCAGACTGATATTGCTTATATAAGATTTGATTGCCCTTTATTACCATAACACTTATCTAAAGTCTTTGCAAGTGCACATTCCTGTCGGATTTTGTCACAAATATGGTGAGCAATGTAATTAAATATAATTTGTTGTTGAAATATTTCATAAAGTATGTATAATAAGTAAAGTGAGGTGATCAAATGGGAAAATATTGTGAAAAGCTAAAAAGAGGAAGTATCGAATTACTATTACTCAAATTATTATCGGAAAATGATTTATACGGCTATCAAATCGTTCAGCTTTTTAACGACTTGACTAACGAGACAATTACTCTTACCATCGGGAACATGTATCCAACTTTATACAAGCTGGAGGAAAAAGGTTTTGTAAAGAGCTATCGAAAGTTATCCGGAAAAAGGATGGAGAGGGTCTACTACCATCTCACAAACCTTGGTAAAAAAGAATTGAAGGAAATGATTCATGACTACAACTCCGTGATAGACGCAACCAACAACATATTAAACTATAAAAGCATAATATCTGAGGCAGAATAAGGATTTAGATGGGGAAAAATGAATCATTATATTATAAAAAGCTGCGATTTATGTTCCCGAATATAGGATTCAGGGAGGGTAGATTTCTAAGAGATCTGCGAATGCAGCTTAATGAGTATTCTATAACGCATCCCAATGCGTCATATGAAGAGATATGTTCCTTTTATGGGAAACCAGAGGATGTTCTGGCGGATTATATCTCATCCCGGGAAGGATAGCAGTTATAGAGACTTCATCGCTATTAAAATCTCTATAAAATCGGCAAATATCAGAAGATCCGAAAGGATCTCTTCCCCTCTTACCCTCACACTGTCAATCCAGGATAAATGATTCCATCCGAAACTTTGTACTGTTCGGGGCATCACATAAAAGCAGTCATTAATCCAACTGCTTTTTATGCCCTTTTTTATAGTTTAAGATTCTAATTTGTCATCACATTAACTATGCTTTTTTGTTAATATAATTAATCAGTCCCTCTGATTCAATAATCTTTTGCATAAACGGAGGAAATGCCTGACCCTGATAGGTTGTGTTTTTCGTAAGATCCCGAATCCTTCCAGAATCGAAATCTACCTGTACCTCGTCTCCATCTTCGATTTCTCTTGCGGCCTTTGGGCATTCGATGATGGCAAGACCGATATTGATTGCATTCCTGTAGAAAATTCTGGCAAATGTCTCCGCAATCACACAGCTGACGCCGGAGGCCTTAATGGCAATCGGCGCATGTTCTCTCGATGAACCACAGCCAAAATTCTTTTCGGCAACAACGATATCTCCCCGATTCACCTTGTCTGCAAATTCAGAATCAATATCTTCCATGCAATGCTTCGCCAGCCATGCAGGATCTGACTGATTCAGATATCTCGCCGGGATAATGACATCGGTGTCTACATTATCTCCATATTTAAATACTTTTCCCTGAGCCTTCATACTTTTCTTTCCTCCCACATTCCAAATTCTTCCGGGCTGCTGATCTTTCCAGTCACGGCACTTGCAGCCGCAACTGCCGGACTTGCCAGGTATACTTCCGAATCCACATGTCCCATACGACCTACAAAATTTCGGTTCGTCGTGGAGACACAACGCTCTCCTTCGGCCAGAATTCCCATATATCCGCCGAGGCAGGGACCGCAGGTAGGTGTGCTGACCACGCAGCCGGCTTCGATAAAGGTGCGGAGAAGTCCCTCATCCAGCGCCTGCAGATAGATTTCCTGAGTTGCAGGGAGAATGATACATCTTACATTCTCTTTTACCTTGCGGCCGTTCAGGATCTCAGCCGCAACACGAAGATCATTGATTCTTCCGTTGGTACAGGATCCAATCACTACCTGATCCATTATAACATCCTCTTTGATTTCATCAATTGTCTTTGTATTCTCCGGAAGATGCGGAAATGCCACAGTTGGTCGAAGCCTCGACAGATCAATGGTGTATTCTTCATCGTACTTTGCATCTTCGTCTGCTTCATAAATCTTATAAGGACGTTTTGAGTGCTGTCTCATATATTTGGCAGTATTCTCATCAACCGGAAAGATGCCGTTTTTAGCTCCTGCCTCAACTGCCATGTTTGCAATCGTAAAACGATCATCCATTGTGAGGTGCCTGATACCGTCACCGGTAAATTCAAGGGACTTATATAACGCACCATCAACTCCAATCATGCCAATGATATGTAAGATCACATCTTTCCCGCTTGCCCATCCGCAGGGCTTACCTGTGAGATTGAACTTTATCGCCGAAGGCACTTTAAACCATGCCTTTCCGGTCACCATCCCTGCTGCCATATCGGTACTTCCGACACCGGTAGAGAATGCTCCAAGAGCTCCATAAGTGCAGGTGTGGGAATCAGCACCTATGATTACATCTCCTGCAACGGTCAGTCCCTGCTCAGGGAGAAGTGCATGCTCAATTCCCATCTGTCCGACATCAAAATAATTCGAGATCTCGTGTTTACAGGCAAACTGTCTCACACACTTGCAGTTCTCTGCGGATTTAATATCCTTGTTTGGAACAAAATGATCCATCACAAGGGCAATCTTATCCTTATCGAATACTTTCTTTTGTTTAAACTTATCCATCTCATTGATTGCGACAGGCGAAGTGATATCATTCCCCAATACCAGATCCAAATCTGCCTCAATCAGCTGCCCGGCCTCAATCTGATCAAGATGTGCCGCCCGGGCTAATATTTTTTGTGTCATCGTCATTCCCATATTCTTAATCCTCCAGAATTATTCTAAATATCACCGTGATTACTCACAAACTTTTTCCGCAACAAGATCCCCCATCCCGGATGTAGAGACTTTTGTGCACCCTTCTGACAGAATATCCGCCGTCCGATATCCTTCTTTTAATACCTCCTGTACTGCTGCTTCCATGGCATCAGCCTCTTTGTCAAGATCCAGTGAAAATCTCAGCATCATAGCAGCCGACAAGATTGTCGCAAGCGGATTCGCCACACTTTTCCCTGCGATATCCGGTGCCGAGCCATGGCTCGGCTCATACAGGCCGAACTTTGTCTCATTCAGACTCGCTGATGAAAGCATTCCGATGGATCCTGTAATCATGCTCGCCTCATCTGAAAGAATATCACCAAAGGTATTCTCAGTCACAACTACATCAAACTGACCCGGGTCCGCAACCAGCTGCATCGCGCAATTATCGACCAGCATATGTTCCAATGTCACATCGGGATAATCTTTCGCCGTATCCTCCACCACTGCTCTCCATAGTCTCGATGATTCGAGCACATTCGCCTTATCCACACTGGTCACTTTTTTTCTGCGTTTCGTGGCAATGTCAAACGCGCGTTTTGCAATCCTTCGGATCTCATCTTCACTGTAGATTAACGTATCGATCGCAGTTTTGACCCCGTCTGTCTCGGTGGTTTTCTTATCACCGAAGTAAAGGCCTCCGGTGAGCTCGCGGACGATCATCATGTCGAATCCCTTCCCGATGATTTTCTCTTTTAATGGGCATGCGTCTTTCAGTTCATCATAGAGGTATGCCGGCCTTAAATTAGCGAACAGTCCTAAAGACTTTCGGATTCCCAGCAGACCCGCCTCCGGACGTTTCGAAGGCTCCAGCTGATACCACGGAGATGTTGCGGCGTCTCCGCCGATGGAACCCATCAATACCGCACTGCATTGTTTCGCCCGGCGGATCGTCTCATCTGTCAGCGGCACACCACAGGCATCAATGGATGCACCGCCCAGCAATAGATTTTGATAGGAAAATGCCACCTTATATTTTTCTGATACGGCATTCAGGACCTTTTTCGCTTCATTTACAATCTCCGGTCCGATGCCGTCGCCATGTATTAACCCGATTTTATAATTCATCTTTACCTCCGACTTATCTGTTATTGATAGCACTCACAAGCGCATCGATCGATGCCCGAATGATATCCGGAGCGACGCCTGCGCCCCAGGAAAGTGTTCCATCTGGCTTCTTGATCCCCACATAGGCAATTGCCTTGGAACTCGTGCTCTGGGTGAGTGCATGTTCCTGATAGGTGACAAGATCATACTTCAACCCATAAGCAGTTTTGAGTGCATTGCTGACTGCATCCAGACGCCCGTTTCCTTTCGCTGTCTTCGAAGATTTTTTTCCCCCGGCTGTCGATGTAACCTCTGCTTCAATCCTGGAATCCGAAAGCTGGCGAAAATGTACTTCATTGACATCATAAGATCCTTTGACATGTTCAAATGTTTCCTTAAACAAATGGTAGATCTCATCCGGAAGAAGCTCTTTGTGAAGATGATCGGAGCGATCTTTCGAAGCATAACTCATACTCTCACGCATCTTCGGCGGAAGATTCAGTCCGTATTTCGTCTCCAGAATATATCCGACACCGCCCTTTCCGGACTGGCTGTTGATCCGGATCACATCTGCATCATAGTTTCTTCCGATATCCGCAGGATCAATCGGAAGATAGGGAACTGTCCAGTGATCCGGATCTTCCTTCTCATTCCAGTGCATCCCTTTGGCAATCGCATCCTGGTGGGATCCGGAAAACGCCGCAAATACCAGTCCTCCGCTGTATGGACTCCTTTCATCTATCTTCATTCCGGTGTATCTCTCATATTTTTCACAGATATCGGGCATTTCTGAAAAGTCAAGCTTTGGATCTATCCCCTGGGAATACATATTCATCGCAAGAGTGACGATATCCACATTTCCGGTTCGTTCTCCATTTCCAAACAAGGTTCCTTCAATTCGATCGGCTCCGGCAAGTATTCCAAGTTCCGAGTCGCTCACCCCCGAGCCACGGTCATTATGAGGATGTAAAGATAGAACTACGCTGTCACGGTATTTCAGGTTTTTGCTCATGTACTCAATCTGGCTTGCGTACACATGAGGCAGAGAAAGCTGGACCGTACTCGGCAGATTGATGACTGCCTTCCTGTCGGCGGTCGGCTGCCATACATCCAGCACTGCATTGCAGACTTCAAGAGCATATTCCGGCTCAGTTCCGGTGAAACTTTCCGGCGAATACTCAAAGCGGTAATTTTCGTCTGTTTCACCGGTGAGTTTTTTCAGAAGTTTTGCACCTTCAACGGCAATATTTTTAATCTCATCTTTTGATTTCTTAAATACCTGCTGCCGCTGTGCAAACGATGTTGAATTATACACATGGACAATTGCCTTTTTACATCCTTTCAAGGCGTCGAAAGTTTTGCGTATGATGTGTTCCCTCGCCTGGGTCAAAACCTGAACGGTGACATCATCCGGGATCAAATCCTGCTCAATCAATGTACGCAGGAATTCATATTCTGTCTCAGAGGCCGCCGGGAATCCTACCTCAATCTCCTTAAATCCGATCTTAACCAATAGTTGAAAAAAATCAATCTTCTGCTCGAGGCTCATAGGAATGACCAGAGCCTGGTTTCCGTCACGCAGATCGACACTGCACCAGATCGGTGCCTTCTCCACATATTCTTTCTGTGTCCATTCCTGGTACCCTTTCGGGGGCATGAAATACTGTCTTTGATACTTGCCTGGATTCATCATACAATTATCCTCCTGCCGATAACTACACTGTGAACTTGTTTCTACATTTCTTTCCTGATAAAAGAAAAAGCCTTCCGTCTCCTACATACTTCTGTAAGAGACGGAAGACTGCTATTAGTCCTGCGCGGTACCACTCATATTTGCGAATTACTTCGCACACTCTACGGATACGGATCAAATTGATCTTATATCCTGCCCGTATAACGGTGGGCTTCCGTCTGTGCTTACTTTCCCTGAAAATTTCAGACAGCCGCTTGGAGGGCAGTTCTAAAAGTTCTCTCTGCCGCTTCACATCAACCAGCGGCTTTCTGGAATCAAAAACTGATATACTAATCCTCGTCATAGCATTTTGCTTTTTCTTTGTCTATTAAGATAACATTTAAACCAAATTCTGTCAAGTACCAAAATATTTGATAAGCAATTCCATGCTTTGAAATTTTTATACCACCGCTTCCACCAAAACTTTATTACCAGCTTTTATTGTTTTAATCCCAATATTTTTCTTTTTATTAAAATTAAAGCTCAACAAATAACCTGTCTTTTGCCCATAATCATCCAAATACTCAGCAAGCTGATGCTCTCCCCGTTTATTATATTCATCCCCATGCCAGATTTTCAATTCAATTATATACTGTGTTCCAAGATAATCAACAATCACATCCGTTCGTCTCATATCTCTGGTTCTTGATTCTATATAATAATTTCCTGTGCCATTTATAATCGGTCTCAAATACAGGAGAAAATATTTTCTTCCGTCTTCTTCCAGAAATGTTTCGTTGCAATCCCCATAGATTTCGTGAAAATGACGTACAAATTTCTCCAGTATCAGTTTCATATTTAGTTTTCCATTTTGAGTAAACTGGTTTTTTTCCTGTAAGGATGCCGTATATATGCCACTATTTTGCAAATTTTCACTGGACAGATATAGGTTATACAACCGAGTCTCAAAAATCCGATTAGCAATGATCAGATTACCTTTCTTGTTTTTTATGAATCCGAACATAGAAGCCTGAGCAATGTCCTGATT
>DHNM01000040.1:52446-97086 GCA_002409525.1 Eubacterium sp. UBA5416
CTGATTTCCGATCCGGATAATCACTGCTCCCTGAAACATGTTCATCCAATATTTTGCATATTTCAGATACCAAAAATGGATATCCGGACGTATACTCATAGATCATAGTGGCAATCTGTGTCGTATCCATCCCTGTATGATAGTCTTTTTCATATTCTTTTAACATTCCTTCAATACCGACCGCCGGAAAGCTCATATCAACAGAAAACCTGGCTGCAATATTCCATGGACTGTTTGTAGAATGTTCTTCTTTTGTACGAATCTTTTCTCTTAAATTTCTGATATCATAAACGCCTGCAAGAACAACAGAATGAAAAGTCTTTCTTTGCATTCTTTTCAGATACATATCTCTGAGGCTTCCAAGGAAAGTATCAAAAACATTATAGTTACTTGCCTGGTCTACTTCGTCTATGATAAGGACAATTGGCTTACTCAGCTGCTGACACATCTTAAAGATCATCTGCTGCATCATTCGAAAATCAGGTTGTATAGATCTGTCACTGCTAATGTGATGGATTTCTTGTTTTATATTCTCAGAAATTTCTGTAACCTCACCATAATTTATGGTATCGTACAAAAGTCCGAAGAATCGCCTGCAGAATGTCACTCCATCAGCAAAGGCTTCATTCTCTATCCCTTCAAAACTGATGAAAAAAACAGTGTACTGATCATCGAGTTTCTTCTTCAAAGCATTCAAAGTTGTCGTCTTTCCATATTGCCTCGCACGATTGATCGTAAAATACTTTCCTTTGTCTACCAACCCCTTGATCTCACAAAGCTGTTCATCAATATTGACCATATAATGATACTCTGGTATACAAACCCCTTCTACATTAAATTCTTTTGCCATCTTTCCACCTCATATTTTGATCTAAGTCACGAGCTCGCACCCACATGTTCCTATATAAGGAAGTATAGCAAACTGCATACAATATTTCAATTGGTATGTAAAAATGCCGGGCTGACAATATTTCCTGTCAGTCCGGCATTTCTCTACAGCCCTGTCTTTTCAGCGATATACTCTCTCGCCCATATTGCATATTCCAGCGGATTAGCCGCAGCAGGATCATGCAATTCTGTCCTCTGTCATCTCAAGTGCTTCACCGATCAGCTCATTATAGGTTGGATGCGCACGCATTGCCTTCATCAGCTGTTTCACAGTCAGATGGTTTGCTATCGCCGTTCCCATCTCTCCGATCATATCGGTCGCCCTGGCGCACATCATCTGTGCCCCGATTATGCCCTCTGTTTTCCGGTCAACGACAATCTTGGCAAATCCCCTCTCTTCTTTTGTGATCACAGATTTGCAGTTTGAATGAGTCAGTGCCTTTCCGGTAATGGCATCGATCCCCTGAGCCTTCGCCTCTTTTTCTGTAATTCCCACGCAGGCGATTTCCGGATCTGTGTAGACACAGGAGGGGATCACCGAGAGGTCCAGGGATGGCTCTTTCTTATTCATCTGTTCTACAGCAGAGATTCCCTGTGCACTGGCCACATGAGCCAGCATAGTGCCGCCCGTGACATCACCGATTGCATAGACACCCGGCAGACTTGTCTCAAAGTCCGGACTGACCAGAATTCTTCCACTCTCCATCTCAAGCGATATTCCTTCTTCGAAAAGTTTATCCGTGTTAGGAATACGCCCGGTGGCAAGCAGCAGATACGGTGTCTCAACGTCTCCGGACTTATCACCTCTCTTCGATTTCTTCAGAAAGGAGCAAAGGAAGTTCTGATCCTTCTTTTCAACTTTTTGAACAAAAGTATTCGTATGAATATCGACCCCTTGTTTTTTCAGAATCATTTTAAGATTTTTCGAGATATCAGAATCCATTCCCGGCAGAATACTCTTTTCGGCCTCCAGTATCGTAACTTCTGTACCAAAAGAAGAATATACTGTGGCGAATTCCACTCCGATCACTCCGCCGCCGATGATCACAAGTTTCTCCGGGATCTGTCCCATCCGAAACATCTCATCACTGGTCATGATACCGGGAAGATCCATTCCGGGAATCGGAAGAGATGACGGTTTCGATCCTGTCGCAATCAGGATCTTGTCTGTCTGGATATCTTCCGTCTTGTTATCTGTCTGCACTCTGACTTTTCCACTGCCCGGGATCGTACCCGTTCCCTGGATTAGATCCACTTTATTCGTCTTTAGCAATTGCTCTATTCCCTGACGCAATGTCTTCGACGATTCCTCTTTATAGGAACTGACCTTTTCATAATTGCAGGTTACTTCCTTTGAGACAATTCCGAATCTCTCACTATTTCTGCTGCCGCGGTATAATTCCGCGGCATGTAGGAGAGCCTTTGCGGGCACACATCCGCGATTCAGACACGTGCCGCCGACCTCTCTGTTCTCTATGACGGCTGTTTTCATTCCCAGTTTCGCCGCTTTTTGTGCCGCTTCATATCCCCCCGGACCTGCACCGATCACTACTAAATCATACATATATATATACCTCATCTCTCCACCCTTTATTTACATCCATCTTTTTGTCTTAGGGGAAAATTTTTTTCCTGCATTTTCCAGGCTCATGCTTACAATTCCGCATCATCGAAATAACGGATCAGATCTTCTTTCATCTCTTTTCTTGCTTTACTTTTTGCAGGCACCCCGGACAGTCCGTCCATCAGACTTTGATTCTCATATCTGCAGCCTTTCAGGTATCCGGGAATACTGTCTATAAAATCAGGATCCATAGAGTCCGAAAAAAGCTGAACATCTTTGATCTTCCCCTGGTCCACCCGGAACTGAAAGTTCACATGTCCCCAGGCGAATCTTTTCGAAAGCTCATACTGAAACTTCATGTCACGGCCATAGATCCATTTCCAGGAGGAAAACTTTTCTCGACCTTTTTGAAGGGACTCCTGATCCAGGTCATCCTGTGAATAAATATCCGCCTTCCTTCCATAGAGTTCCCCAAATACTTCGATCAGTTTTTCTTTGAGTGCACGAATGCCAAGATCCGGATGGTACTCAGAAAGGTTGGTAACCCGGGAGCGGACAGAATCCACTCCCTTGAGTTTCAGTTTCTCTTTCGAAACCTGAAGGTATCCGGATAGCTTCGTCATATCGGAGTCTACCATCAGTGTCCCGTGGTGGTAACATCGATCGCCTCTGGTATAAAAAGCATTTCCCGAGAATTTTCTGCCTGATACTGTGATATCGTTCCGTCCTGATTTCTCTGCCTCGATTCCGAGCTTTCTGACTGCCTTGATAATAACGTCAAGCTGCCGGTTGACATCATAATCCTCTTTTCGGACCAGAAAGGTAAAATTCAGATTACCAAGATCATGATAAACCGCACCGCCGCCCGAAAGTCTCCGGACAAGGTGCCCGCCATCTCTTTCAAACTCGTGAACCTTACACTCCTTCCAGGGATTCTGATTTCTGCCAATCACGATCGTATTCTCATTCTGCCAGAGATAAAGGATACATTCATCCTCCTTTACGTTCTGCATCAGATACTCCTCTATGGCAAGATTCAGATAAGGATCGCACCCTCTTCCATCCACATATTTAATGGTTTTTATCATTCGTATCCCCTTTTTGCTGTTCGTCAAAATCATACCGGAGGATCAGATGCCGTGCCGCCCGAAGTTCATCCATCCTGCCTGCCGGTGTATGAATTGGTGCCTGATGCAGACTTTCCGGATCTGTATGGGCTTTCTCATAAAGCTCACGAAATGCCTGGACTGCTTCATCGATCGTCGCGAGGGATTCCGTCTCCACGGGTTCCGCCATCAGGGCCTCTTTCACAATCAGAGGGAAATACATCGTCGGCGGATGGATTCCATAATCAAGCAGCGCTTTTGCAATATCTGTCGCTGATACTTTCGTTTCTTTTTTAAGATTTTCCAGACTCATAACAAATTCATGCATACAGGGTGCCTGATAGGGGATATCATAGACATCTCTCAGCTGTTCCATCATGTAATTGGCATTTAGAACCGCATGCTTTGCAACAGAGGGCACTCCTTCTCTTCCAAGTGTGAACAGATAGGTCAGAGCCCGAACCACCACCAGGAAATTCCCGTAGAAACTTCGCACTCTGCCAATACTATGCTCAGGTCTGGCAAAGGTGTAATTTCCGTCCTCTTTCTTCACAAGGTTAACCGGAAGAAACTCAGCCATAAACTTCCTGCATCCGACCGGACCGCTGCCCGGACCGCCTCCTCCATGAGGTGTTGAAAATGTCTTATGTAAATTCAGGTGGACTATATCAAAGCCCATATCGCCCGGACGGATCATCCCCATAATTGCATTCAGGTTTGCCCCGTCATAATAAGTAAGGCCGCCTGCGTCATGAATAATCTGCGTGATTTCCAGTATATGCCGGTCAAAGAGTCCCAGCGTATTCGGATTCGTCAGCATCAGTCCGGCGGTATCCTCGCCGACCGCTTTTCTCAGTTCATCAAGATCCACACCGCCGTCTTCTCTGGATTTAACACTGACCATCGTATAACCGACCATGGAAACACTCGCAGGATTGGTTCCATGCGCGGAATCCGGTACGATAATCTTCTTTCTTTCTGTGTCTCCCCGACTCTCATGATAGGCTTTGATCATCAACAGCCCGGTAAATTCACCATGTGCTCCTGCAGCCGGCTGAAAGGTCATGCGGTCCATACCGGTAATTTCACAGAGATAATCCTCCGCCGTATTCAATATTTCCATACATCCCTGAATGGAAGAGAGGGGAGCCAATGGATGAATCTCACGAAATCCGGGCAGTGCCGCCATATCTTCATTGACCTTTGGATTGTATTTCATGGTACAGGAGCCAAGCGGATAGAACCCGTCGTTGACACCATAAGATTTCTTGTCAAGCTTTGTATAATGGCGGCAGATATCATTCTCAGACACCTCCGGGAGGTGTAACGGTTTTTGCCGCAGATGATCGTCATCCGGCAGCACTTCCGGAACATCGCATTCAGGAAGAAGACTTAAGCCTCTTCCTTTTTCTCCTCTTTCAAATATCAGCACGATCTACACCTCCTTAAGAATCCGAATCACCGTATCAATCTCTTCTTTTGTATTCATCTCTGTGCAGCACCATAAGATCTGACCCTTACGGTCACCTTGCAGCGGATATCCGCCGAGGATCCTGCTCTTCTCCAGTTTCCGCATCACTTGATCTACAGGTGCCTTTGACTCAGTCACAAACTCATGGAAAAACTCATGATAGTTTACCAGTTTATACCCAATTCCTTCTAGCTGCTGTGCCATATAATGTGCTTTGGACATACACTGTACTGCCGCCTGTTTTAATCCTTCCGGTCCCATCGCGGACAGGTAAACCGATATGGCCAGTGCACAGAGAGCCTGATTGGAACAGACATTGCTTGAAGCTTTTTCTCTTCGGATATGCTGCTCTCTCGCCTGCAGGGTCAGGACATATCCCGTCTCTCCATTGGAATCAACCGTTTCACCCGCAATTCTTCCCGGAAGTTTTCTGGTCAGATCTTTTGTGCAGGCCATAAATCCCAGATACGGTCCTCCAAATGACAGCGGAAGACCCATCGGCTGTCCCTCTCCCACTGCGATATCTGCCCCATATTCTGCAGGAGTTTTCAGGACCCCGAGCGAAATCGGATTGACACTCATGATAAAACGTGCTTTCCGCTTCTTCACCATCTTTCTGATTTCTTCGGCTGGTTCCAGATTTCCATAGTAGTTTGGATGCTGGATGCATACACACGCTGTTTCTTCATCCAGATGATCATCTAGAAATTCAAGGTCTGTCACTCCATCTTTTTCCGGAATTGTGACAAGTTCTATTTCGTTTCCAAAACAATAAGTTTTCATGGTTTCAAGTACCTGTGGATGCATCGTCTCGGAGATAAATGCCTTGTCACGTTTTCTCTTCTGGCACATGACGATTGCTTCCGCTGCGGCTGCCGCCCCGTCATAAACCGACGCGTTTGCCACATCCATGCCGGTGAGTTCACAGATCATCGTCTGAAATTCAAAGATTGACTGCAGCACGCCCTGACTGATCTCCGGCTGGTAGGGTGTGTATGCCGTGCTCAGAGATTCTTTGGAAATCACACTGTTTACTACAGAAGGAATATAATGACGGTAAGCCCCCGCTCCTCTGAAAACGATTGGATATACCACATTTTTCTCCGAAATCTCTTTTATTTTTCTGCTGACCTCCAGCTCCGACATCCCTTTTGGAAGGTTCAGATTCCCTCTCAGTCTTACCCTGTCAGGAAGCTCTCGGTAAAGTTCATCGATATTCTCTATCCCAATCGCATCCAGCATCTTTCTGGTATCGTAATCCGTTGCCGGTATATATGATCCCATAACCTCCTCCTATTCTTCCTGCTCTTTTTCCACAAATGCTCCGTATTCTTCGGGACTTAAAAACTCCTGCTTATCTGTAATGTCTGTGATTTTAACAAACCAGGCCTCATATGGTTCGTCATTGATGGTCTCCGGTGAATCGAGCAGCTCTTCATTGACCTCCGCCACAACACCGGTGAGAGGCGAATAAACATCAGAGACTGCTTTTACAGACTCTACATCCGCAAATACCTCTCCGGAGATCAGCTCATCGTCTTCCTCCGGAAAATTGACGAACACAATTCCGCCAAGAGAATCCTGTGCATAATCGGTCAGCCCGACTAGCGCCGTTGTCTCATCTTCAAATTTCACCCATTCATGTGTCTTTGTGTAAAGCAGATCCTTCAATACCTTCATCCTAAAACCCTCCTTTTTCTACTATAGAACGGAAGTGACACCACTTCTGCCTCCACGTTTCGGCCTCTGACATTGACATTTACCTTTGTACCTTTTTTTGCAGCGCCTATATCCAGAATCGCCATCGCAGCGGGATAGCCGAGATAAGGCAGATAAGTCCCTGAAGTAGTAAATCCGACCTTTTTATCATTTATAAACACATCCTGATCCTCCCGGATGATTCCACGCCCTGTCACTTTCAGCCCAACACGTTTTCTCGTCAATTCCTTCTTATCAGACAGATGATCTTTTCCTATAAAATCATCTTTTTTTACCTCCACGGCAAATCCAAGCCCTGCCTCGAGAGGATTAATCTTTTCACTCATTTCATGCCCGTAAAGCGGCATCCCTGCCTCTAGTCTCAGGGTATCTCTCGCACCAAGCCCACAGGGAATTAACCCATCTTCCTCACCGGCACTCAGAAGTTCTTCCCACATCTTCGAGGCATATGTACTTTCCATGTAGAGTTCATACCCGTCTTCCCCGGTATATCCTGTCCTTGAGATCATACACGGAATCCCGGCTGCTTTCGTATCAAAGATCGCATGATAATATTTATCCGGGATATCGGATGTCAGTTTTTTCAGGACTCCCAGAGCTTTCGGTCCCTGCAGTGCAATCATCGCTGTCTGATCCGAACAGTCGCAAAACTGAACATCACCTTTTTGATGATCCTGCATCCATTTGAAATCCTTATCCTTGTTAGATGCATTGACAACGATAAAATAGTCATTCTCCCCTCTCTTATAGGCAATCAAATCATCTATAGTCATCCCATCCTCACTGCACATGGGACTATATCTTGCCTGACCATCTGTCATGCCATTGAAATCATTGGTTAACAGCCATTGCAGGTTTTTCAGTGCTTCTGTTCCCGTACATGTAATCTCCCCCATATGAGATACATCAAAGATTCCGGCTCGGTTTCTAACGGCATTGTGCTCTTTTATCACCCCCTCTTTATATTGAATCGGGAGAAGATAACCGGCAAATGGCGACATTTTCCCGTGATACTTCAGATGCGTTTCGTAAAGCGGTGTTTTTCGTTCCATTACATTACTTACCTCCATCTTATATAGTCCTGAGCCTTTTGACACACCAAAAAAGGCAGCCCGGGATATTCCAATAAAAGAATATCCCGGCTGCCTCTGTCCTTTTACCTGAGAGATCTACCCCGTCGGTACAAAAAGCGTTCTCCAGAGTCACGTCCGAATTCGATCCTTTTGCCTGAGAGTTTTTTGCAAGCCCCTTCGGCGGCACGAAGTCTCGTGCTCTCTCTCGAATTCATCACCCGTCTTATACTATTAATAGTAGCAGACAGGTGTTTTTATGTCAATTACTTTACATAATTTTGCACATGTATTTTTACATGTGCATTATATATATAGCAACTTTTCAATCTGTTTTCTTTTTTCAGGATCCGTATCCATATTTTATGTTATTTGTCCTTCTCCCATCCCAGTGACCGATTCACCGCTTTGTGCCATTCACTGATCAATTTTTCACGTCTGTCTTCTTCCATATCCGGTGAGAATTCACAGGCCGGTCTGCAGTTTTTCTTAATGTCTCCGAGATCATCCCAGTATCCGACTGCCAGCCCGGCAAGATAAGCTGCACCAAGTGCTGTTGTCTCGATCACTGCCGGTCTCTCCACCGGCTTATTCAATACATCTGACTGGAACTGCATCAGGAAATTGTTGGTCGATGCACCACCGTCTACTTTTAGTTTCTGTAGTACAATCCCTGAATCTTTCTGCATTGCCTGCAGTACATCACAGGTCTGATATGCCATAGACTCAAGGGCTGCGCGGATCAGATGTTCCTTTTTAGCACCACGGGTAAGTCCGACAATCGTTCCTCTTGCATAGGAATCCCAGTATGGAGCGCCAAGTCCCACGAAGGCCGGGACAAGGTAAACACCATTTGTGTCATCAACTGCCGTGGCATATCGCTCCGAGTCCGCTGCTGTAGGTATCATCCTCAGTTCATCGCGCAGCCACTGAATCACAGCACCTCCGACAAAGATACTTCCCTCAAGCGCATATCTGTGTTTTCCGTCATGACTTGCCACCATTGTGGTGAGAAGTCCATACTCTGAGACTACCGGAGCTGTCCCTGTATTCATGAGCAGAAAGCATCCCGTTCCATATGTATTTTTTGCCATTCCTTTTTCACAGCATAACTGACCGAATAAAGCTGCCTGCTGATCCCCGGCATCCCCTGCGATCGGTATTGGTACGCCGAGGATTATCTCATCCGTCTCACCATATACTTCGCTTGATGACTTCACTTCCGGCAGCATCGAGGCGGGTATATTGAATTCCTTTAACAGATCCTCATCCCATTTTAATTCATGAATATTGTAGAGCATGGTCCTAGAGGCATTTGTCTCATCCGTAACATGAACACGCCCTTTTGTCAGATTCCAAATCAGCCAGGTATCAATCGTACCAAACAGCAGCTCCCCGGCTTCTGCCTGATCTCTCGCTGCCGGTACATTTTCAAGGATCCATCGGATCTTGGTTGCAGAGAAATAAGCGTCCAGTATCAAACCAGTCTTCTCTTTGATCACTTTGTCGTAACCTTTTTCTTTTAGCTCATCACAATAGCCGGCCGTTCTTCTGCACTGCCAGACGATGGCATTATATACCGGAAGTCCTGTTCTCTTGTTCCAGACAACCGTTGTCTCTCTCTGACTGGTGATTCCAATCGCGGCAATGTCAGTTGCATCCAGTCCCGCAGTCGCCAGCGCTTCTCCCGTGACACCGATCTGAGAGCCCCAGATCTCCATAGGATTATGCTCCACCCATCCGCCATGCGGATAAATCTGTTCAAATTCTTTCTGAGATGACGCGACAATCTCACCCTTTCGGTTAAAGATGATACACCTTGAGCTGGTCGTTCCCTGATCCAATGCAATGATATACTTTTTCTCCATTACTGCCTCCATTATTTATTACTTTTCATTACTTTCTTCCTGCATACTACTTTATCATGTTTGTTAATATTCTTCCATACCCCAAAAGATAATTCCAGGAAAGTATGTAAAAAGTATTTGACATTATTAGCGGACAGTGGTAAGGTATAGATGTAAAATACATTTGACATTTAGGAGGATGATTGAATGGAAAATCAGATTAAAATATATCGTAAAAATCAGAAACTATCGCAGGAAGAACTTGCCAAGATTTGTGGTGTATCACGTCAGACCATTAATGCCATAGAAAACAATAAATACGATCCAACGCTGTCTTTGGCCTTTACTCTGGCTTCTGTACTTGACACCACCGTGGATGAATTGTTTAGGAACCAAAATTCATAAATCATTAAATTAACAGAGAGGGATAATGAAAAACTATATTATAGATAGTTATGAGAATTATCGAGAGGAAGACAGATTAACGACCAACAATGCCAGAAAGATTCTATACACCTCCAATTCCAAATTTGTCTATAGGCTTTCATGTATACTACAATACAAATTTATAATAAACAGCCTTCTTTGTCAACAGCAATCACTTACAATAGCATATAAATAAGTCAGAACCCTATGTTTCATGGATTCTGACTTAATTCTGCTTTTCTACTTCACTTGTATAACCTTTGTCCCGGCATCTTGTAAATTCTGCCGTTCTTCTTTTGAGAACTTATAATCCGTAACGATGTGGTCATACTCTTCCAGTGAATTCACATAAGTGAGTGCAGTTTTCTTGAATTTTGACAGATCCGAAACCAGAAATGAATTCTGAGTTTTTTTGAGTGCAATTCGTTTTAAAAATGCCTTATCCGTTGTCGGTGTCATCACATTTAAATGTTCATCGACCGCTGCCGTTCCAAAAAATCCCACATTAAATCTCATCTGCTCCAGCATCTGGGTCGCATAGTATCCATAGATACTTCCGGTACTCTTCTGTACTTTTCCGCCACAGATAATCAGCTCGACATCACTGTTCATCAGACGTTTGATAATTTCAATATCATTTGTCACAACCGTGATATCCGGCACTTTTGAAATCTGATCCGCAATCTGATAAGTTGTAGTGCCCGCATCCAGAAAAACGACATCCGATTCCTTCACGTATTTGCTGCATTCCAGCGCAATCTGCAGTTTTATTTCCTTGTTATAAATGCGTTTATCGGCATACAGCACTTCATGTTTTGATACCGCACCGCCATGACACCGGTTTATTGCACCACATACATCCAGCTTTTCAAGATCCCTCCGTATAGTCATGGAACTGACATGCAGCTCATCGGCAAGTTCACTTGCCTGCACACTTCCCCGTTTTTCTATGATACGCAGGATCTTTTCCTGCCGCTCCGCCATCAACATAACAGCCGTTCCTCCAAACTAATTCATCATAAACATCAGCCCCAGATGGCATTTAATATTAAAAGCGCAATTAAAGATGTCACACAACAGAGCGTTGATGTCACACTCCAGACTTTCATCTGCTCTTTTGTATCTTTGATCCCTATCGTTTCATTGATCACCCAGAAGTAAGAGTCATTGAAATAAGAGAAAAAGATCGCTCCCGAACAAGCCGCAAGGCCGGCAAATACCGGATCCAGATTGAGTGCCGCAAGCATCGGTGATACAACAGAGGCAGCTGTCATCATCGCGACAGATCCGGATCCCTGAATGACACGAAGTAAAAGAGCAATCAGGAAAGGAAGTAAAATTGCCGGAATTCCAGTCTTTGCAATAGCGGCAGCGATAAAATCGCCAAGTCCACTCAACTGTATGATCTTTCCCAGAACACCGCCTCCACCGACCAGAAGCATCAGCTTTCCGGAAGCCTTTAACCCTTCTTCCATGGTCCCCAGTGTCTGTTCTTTTGTCATGTTTCCTGTCAGAGCGAAAATCGCTATGAACAGTCCAATGCCCAGTGCTATGATCGGAGATCCGATAAATTCACTGATCTCTCCTAAAGTTCCCTTTAGCACACCGGTTGTAGTCAGAATATTATTGATCAGGATCAGCAGAATCGGAACTACAATCGGTGCAAAAGAGCGAAGAGCTGACGGCAGTGTCTCATCTTTTTCGGCTTCCTCGCCTGATGTCATTTCCAGCTGCTTCTCCGGACGAATCCAGGTATCGTCTTTACCGGGGAGCTGATAAATCTTTTTCCCAAGGTATTTGGCGTAAATGATCACAACGATCAGTGAGGGAATTGAAACCAGGGTTCCCATAATCATCATCTTCCCGATGGATGCATTCAGGATTCCCGCAACACCGATCGGACCGGCCGCCGGCGGCACCAGGCTGTGGCTCAGAACAAGTCCTCCGGCCAGCGCGATACCGAGGGTGACAACAGACTTCTTTGTCTTTTTCGAAAGTCCTTTCACCAGAGGTGCGAGAATAATAAATCCCGAGGTACAAAAAATCGACAGTGAGGTAATAAATCCCACGATTCCCATCGCTTCTGTCTCTTTATTCTTTCCCAGCAGTTTCAACAGCGAATTCGCCATCGTCGTTGTAGCTTTGGAATCCTCGAGCAGCTTCCCAAGCATTACGCCGAATCCAATGATAATTCCGATACTGCCAAGCGTACCGCCGAAGCCTTCCGGAATCGCATTCACGATGTCCGAAAGGTCCATGCCGCCAATCACACCGATCACAACAGCACTGGTAATCAGGGCAAGGAAAACGTGAATCTTTGTCTTTGTTATCATATAGATCAGCAAAATCATACCTATGATCAAACCGATCAGCATTTGAATGTTAGAACTCATAATCCTCCCTTTTCATCGTCAGATAACATCCTGCAGATAATCGACGCAGGTAATCAACGTACTCTCATCCCCTACCAGGCCGCCTTTCGTGATCATATGTGTGCGGTTCAGATCTTTATCAATAATTTCACTGTAGATGGCGAGGGGAATTACTTCATCTTTGACATCAAAACCGATTGCCCTGATCCGCTCACAGTATGCAGCGGAAATATCGCCGCCGGTCAGATACACACCGCCAATCTCATCCTGTAACTGATCTTTAATTTCTTCGGTAATCTCAGCCATGGCGGTTGCGATATATACCGCACATTCGCTTTTGGTCTTTCCTTTTAATTCTTCTATTTTTGAGAAATCAAGTACGTCCGAATCCTCCATAGCCGTCACGACAGCCAGAACATCGGCCTTGTCCTTATTCTCTACAACACCCTGTATCACCCGGCTGATTTCTTTCTTTCTCTCAGATTCTTTAAAGAAAGCAAGCGGATTTACTTTGATAATATATGGGGCCCTCTGATTTTGCAGCTCCTTAATCTGTTTTCTCGTGAGAGCCGAAGCACTTCCGATCGAGCAGAGAATCTTTTTATTCTTATTTATGATTTCTTTTCCCTGCAGCTGATCATTTGCATATAATTCATGAATCACGCTTCCGCTGAACGGACCCGGATCAACCGATGTAAATTTGAGTTTTGAGTCAATGCATCCCTTGGCAATTTCCCGGATATCCTCATCCGTACGGGCATCCACAACAATCACCCGGCAGTCTTTAGACTGTTTTTGAACTTCTTTTTTAATCTCCCCGCGGCCCTGCATAACCGTCCCGAGAGAAATGTATCCAATCCTATGTTTACTCTGCATTTTTACAACATCCGTAACCCTGGAGACTGTTACCGGTGAGATAGGATCTCTTGAGACCTCCGTCATTTCCAGCGGAACATGGTTTACCATCAGATAATCGCCGACGACAGTTCTGCCCGAACCGGGAAATGCAGCGACCACAATTGCATAAGTGTCCTCTCCCAATTCTTCCAGAATCGCATCAATTTCAGAACCCACATTTCCCCGAAGTGTGGAATCGATTCGTTTACTGAAGAACCTGCAGTCCATAGTTTTTAATCGTGCAGCTGCTGCCCGTACTGCCTTGCAGGCTTTTTTCTGCTCCATGCCGCGGCTTTCCGTGCTCGTACTCAATACATCATATCCGTCGAACCTGTCGATATAATCCAGATTCAGGACAGTTCCCACCGTAAATCCATCCTGTGCTATGATGGCACCCGTGTCATTTGCCCCGGTAAGGTCATCTGCTACAATAGCTGCTTTTAACATAAAAAATCCCCTTCCTTATGTTGTCGAATTTATCTGAAGTTTGGGCAGTATTTTACTGCCAGAAGAATTGCCTCTTTCATACTCACGGCACTTGCTTTTCCGGTTCCCGCTATGTCAAATGCTGTTCCGTGATCCACGGAGGTACGAAGAATCGGCATTCCGCCTGTGATTGCAATTGTCTTCTCAAAATCAAGGGTCTTTGTCGCGATATGTCCCTGATCATGATACAGAGAAAGCACGCTGTTATATCGCCCCTGCAGTGCCTGATGGAATACTGAGTCAGCTCCTATCGGCCCCGCGACATCATATCCCTCCTTCTTAAGCTGCTCAACAGCAGGATAGATTTCCTCTTCTTCATTTCCAAAGAGTCCATGCTCACCACAATGTGGATTTAGTCCGGCGATCGCCATCGTTCCTTCTCTGACACCGAGGCGTTTTAACATATCTGTGCATCTGTGTACATAATCAATAATTCTGTCCTTTTTCACCATGTCACATGCTTCACGCAGCGAGACATGTCTGCTCAGGAAAAATACACGCATCCCATGAACCTCGAACATGGTAAGCGGATCCTCGGTATTGGTCAGTGCGCCAAAGATTTCTGTATGACCGATATATGGAATTTCTGCCGCCCTCAGTGCCTCTTTATTGATCGGAGTTGTCGATACGGCTGCAACCTTTCGATCCATCGCAAGTTCAATGCTCTTTTTAATGTAGTCAAATGCTGCCTGTCCGCACATAGCGGAAACTTTCCCGTATTCGAACTGACTTTTATCGACATTATCAAGATCAATCAGATTCAAGACATCCTGATCGTATTTCCCCTGATCAGGCTCTTCGATAACATGAATCCTCAAAGGTGCCTGCAGAATTTCGATTGCATTCTCCATTATACCTTTGTCACCGATCACTACAACTTTTGCCGATTCGAAGACCTTCGAATCAAGGAGAGACTTTACCACAATTTCGGGCCCGACTCCGGCAGGATCGCCAATCGGGACCGCAATATAATTTCTGTCCATATCTTTTTTACCTCTTTCTTTCTTAATGTTTGAAAATGTTAATATGTTCGTTTGTGTTCATTATGGCCTCTGATATCCATCATGTCAATAAATATTAGATAATTAATCATATTTTGTCATTTTATACAAATTTTATGTGCTATTTTTATCACTATTTACAAGTTGCTCTCACACCTTCTCCATAGAAAAAAGGAAGTGTGCCATTGAGGTTTTTGGCAACACTTCCTTTTCTTCCTTTTTATGTAGTTACGGTGTCAGGCGTACTGAAAGTTTTTCTCCGTCTATCTTAATTTCATCGATTCTTGCTGTTCTTGCATCCCCGGCTCCATGTTTTCCATAGCCGCGTCCATGGTATACAACATACCATTTTCCATTATCACAGATAACACTGTTATGGCCGACGCCTTCAACGAAGTCATTTTTCTGCATCAGAGGAGCATATCTATCTGCACTCGGATACTTTTCCCAGTCCAGTTTTCGAAGATCCGCATCCTCAGCTCCATGAGCTACAGAATATCCGATAAAATATGTAGGATTTTGATAGCTTGCACCGGAGTACATAAGATAATGTATTCCGTCATGGTAAAAGTAAAAGGCCCCCTCAATCGTATGCCAGTCCTGCCCTTTCCGGAAACGGTCTTTTTTGAAGATCTCTTCATCAATCGTAGGTATAACTACCGGAACCGGCGATTCTTCCATCGTATAAGCGTTTTT
Organism: Eubacterium sp. UBA5416; assembly: GCA_002409525.1. Classification (GTDB taxonomy): domain Bacteria; phylum Bacillota; class Clostridia; order Lachnospirales; family Lachnospiraceae; genus Novisyntrophococcus. The sequence continues at coordinate 67,990 of DHNM01000040.1, forward strand.
CATCTTATCACAGACAATCAGCGTACCCGGACGCTCTGCCTGATAATCATTGATGCTATAGAACATATAAAGACCAGAGGATGTATTCACAACATGTGGATCAATGGAGAATGGAGCCACTATATCCTTCTGATAGATAAATTTTCCGCCGGGCTCGTCAGAGACTGCCACACGCATCGTCTGTTTGTGTTCATTTGACTCTGCCTGATCCATACTCGAATAATACATATAATATTTGCCATTGAGACAGATCACGCTCGGGGCCCAGACATTTTTCTGGCGGGGCGCCTGCAGACACGTCCCCTTATAGTTCCATCCATGTTCCAGATAATCACTGCTAAAGAGCGAACCTCCGGTTGTGTACATATAATAACGTTCATCCGCTGCTTTAATCATGTAGGGGTCCGCCTGACTTATATGTGCCAAATCCCCCTTACTTCCTGTGAATAATTCCATTTTCTTCCTCCATACCTTTATTTTACAGAACTGTCAATCTGCCCTTCTATGATGTAGCGCTGCAAGAATAAGTATAGCACGATAATAGGCAATAGGCCAACTACACAGGTTGCACATGCTTTGGGAAGATCCCCCACACCATTTCCGGTATTAAATGCCTCTTTGATCGTAAGGATAATGGTATGTTTCGTTTTGTCCTGTAGCAAATACATGGGCATCAGATAATTATTCCAGCTTCCGGTTGCCGACATAATGATTCTTGTCACTGTGACAGCTTTTAACTGTGGCATGATAATCTGGAAAAAAGTTCTTAAGACTCCTGCCCCGTCAATCATTGCCGCCTCATCCAATGCAACCGGAATTGAAGATACAAAGTTGGCATACATGAACATCGTAGCGGGAATGCCGCCGGCAGCGGATAAAAGTGCCAGCCCCCAGAGTGTGTTAGCCATGTTAAACTTTACCATGAGTGAATATGTACCTACCAATAATGCAACTCCGGGAATCATCATAATTCCCATGTTGAGCGTCCGAATCATCTCGGAGAGTCTGTTGCTGCTTCTCACCAGTCCATATGCGCCAAGTGCCGAGACAAGTATCTCCAGCACAACCGTCTCCACCATAAGGATAACCGTATTGATAAACCCTCTCCATACAGCACTGCTTTTAAAAACCGAGATGTAATTCCCCAGATTCATAATTTCAGGAAGCCTGACCTTTGATCCGATATCCTGAATCGTTCGGAACGACAAATTTATCAAAACATAGATTGGCAGCAGGTATATGACCACGAGAAGAATTGCAACTAGATAATACCACCATTTTGTCTCTTTAAATAATGTACCCTTTGTCTGTACCTTTGTCTTATCCATTAATATTCCACCTCCCGTTTTCGAAGCCATGCATTGATCGGAAGTGTGATAACCATAATAACAAAAAATGTCACAATGCCAATCGCAGATGCATATCCCGCTTTTTCATCGTTGAAATATAAGAGCTGAATATAATAAGACAGGGACATTGACTGTCTGTTTGGGCCGCCCCCGGACAGTGCCACAATCACATCATATAGTTTGAGGCCGCCAATCAGATTTGTCACAACAGCTGTGGTTATCGACGGTATCAGAAGCGGCAGGACAATATGTTTAAATTCCGCAAATTTTCCGGCACCGTCAAGCCTTGCCGCCTCCCTGTACATCATCGGTATATTTTGAAGCCCCGCAAGATAGATAATCATACAAAGTCCCATATACTGCCAGGAATTGATCAGTGTAACCATAATCGTAGAAGAGAAACCACTCTTCATCCAATAAATAGATTTGATATGAAACATACTCAGAAGTTCATTGAATACGCCACCCTGATATTGAACAAAATAATACATAATCTGTCCCATAATAAAAGGTGATATCATAATCGGCATATAAAGGATTGTTCTGAGTGCATTACGGCCTTTAAACTTCTTATTCAAAAATATTGCTGCCATCAGGCCTCCGATATTTTGTATCAGTGTAGAGCCAAAGCCATAAATCAGAGTGTTAGCCAGAGATCTCCAGAACAATTTATCCCGGAACAGCTTCGTGTAGTTTTCAATTCCTTTCCAGTGCCTGCTCTGCGAATATCCGTTCCATCGATAAAACGAGATATTGACTGCGTTTATCAGTGGAAGTAGAATAAATGCAAGAAGCAGTACTATGGCGGGTATCGTCATGTAGATATATCTTCGACGTCTTTTCCTCATTGTAATTCCTCCCGATAATTCGTACTACTCTTCTTTTGAAATCTCATACAAGTCGTCATAGTTTTCTTTCAGATAATCCAGGCAGGCATTGACCCCTTTCTCACTGTAATCATCGAACAGCATATCCACGGCATTTCCAAAAATCGGCCACATTCCAGATGGCATATATTGTCTGTCCCAGAGATTTTCGTAAAGTATATCCGTATCCCCATACTTATCCTTCATCTCATTGAAGACTTTTAGAGCATAGCTGTCATCTTGTTCCATAGATGATTTCAGACAACTGACTCCGCCAATTGCATCATTTAAAGCGAGTGCATTTTCAGGCTCTGCCATGAAAGCAAGAAAGGCTTCCGAAAGTTCTTCCTTTTTCGTATCCTTAAAGATACCAAACGTGCCGCCTTCTCCGATACCGACAAATTCTTTACCGCCTTCTTTCGATGCAAATGTGGGCAGGAACACAAAATTTGCATCCGGATTCAGTTCCAGACAGCTTACAAGAAATGCCGGATCATTTCCAATGTTAAATGCTGCTTTCCCGCTGGCAAAACGTTCAGACAGATCTGCATCTTTCATTGTGAGGATATCGTCATAGAAATATCCTGCGTCTATCCAGTCTGCATACTGATCCAACAGGGGCTTATAACCTTTCCAGTCCCAGGTGCCGTCAAGCATCGCATCCGAGTCTTCAGCCTGCTCTCCTTCGTAGCTCACCCATGTACCGGCAATGTTTGCGAGCAAGCCCGGATTACTGATTGATCCAATCGGCACAAACCCTGCTTCTTTGACTTTCTCACAAGCAGCTGTAAAGTCATCCCATGTATGCAGGCTGTAGGGATCAACACCGGCTTTTTCACAGACATCCGTGTTCACCAGGGTCCCATTGACCAGTTCCGATGTCATAAGAGCATAAATCCCGCCGTCATCATCCTGAATTACCCCAAGTGCCGATTCATCGTAATCGTCAACCCAGTCCTCATCTCTGAGATCTTTTAGATACTCCTTATAGCGGAGAATCGACCATCCATGCGTCTGAAAGACATCGGGCAGTTCATTCGAAGCCATTCTTGTCTTCATCGTACTCTCGTAGTCATCACCATATTCTGAAACGTTAACCTTACAGCCTGTCTCCTTCATAAACTTGTCCGCCAGTTTATTGAACGCCTTTGCCTGACTGCCTGTATAAGTGACCGCAATTTCAATCGTCTGACCGGAAAACTCGCCGCCTGCAGACGTATCGTCAGATGAAGAACCACTGTCAGATGTACTTTCAGAAGCACTGTCAGATCCCTGTTGTTCGTCATCAGTTCCGGTTGTCACCCCGCTGCACGCTGCAAGTGATAACAACAGAATCGAACTCAAAGCCAACACAATTTTCTTTTTCATCGTCTTACCTCCAATATTCATAAATTTTGTAAGTTTTATATCCATTGGCCAGCGTACTGTGCACTGCCTATTATAAACATTGTATATTATCTGCGTGTGCAATCAATACATTCAATCCATATTGTATGAATAATTGAATTACCTAACAATTTTACTGAAGTTAATGTTTACGTATATACGGATTTAATTGTTATGTTCTGAGCATAATTTCCAAAGCATTTTCCGAATAAATTGAGACCGCCCGGGAATTTTGCTCCTCGGTCCACACCTATGGAAAAGGTAAAATAATAATCGTCAGACATCTTCAGAGAATGAATATTCTCTTTACTGACTTTTTGATTTTCCAGAAATACGCCATTGTCTGTGACAGATAAAATTTTGAGATCTCCAAATTGTGTATTGGAATCTCTCCACCACGTGGGATTATTAACACCTCTCGTTCCGCCATAATCACCATCTGCCCGAAATGTTGTAATCATATGGTCGTTAATCATCAAAAATATATCTGAAGGCCAGGTATTATTATATCCCGGTGCCTCAGCGCAGACTTCAAAACTAATCTCCACTCTTTTCAAATGTTCTGTCTGCAGATTTCTATTTGAAATACGATACGTTAAACATCCGGTCATAAACCAAATCAGCTGAGCATTTACGTGTTCCGGTTCGTAAAAACAATATGGCCTGTCTTCTTCTTCGAAATACCCTTCTTTGGTCACAATTCCGCACGGAGCAGATACCTTTGCCTGAGCGTAGTCTCCAATTGGAATGTCCTGATATTTTTCGGATAATGAAGGGCTGCAGTTATTGTCTTCAAAAAGATCAATACAGATTTTCTCTGCCTTAATGCCGCAAAGCTTTTTTGCTCCATGTAATCCAGGCTTCGGTGTTATGGTTATCAGATCTGCTTTCTCCAAAATTCCTGTATGCATACTGATCGAAGACATCGAAACATACAGTTTTTTCGATAACTCCGTCATGCTCATAGAACTGTGCAGTAAAAGCCGCAGAATATCCAGCCGCGTCTGTGAGGAAAGCGCCTTTGCCAAGCGGCTGACATTTTCTGTATCTTTCAAATTATAATGATACGAACCTTTTCCGTACTCCATGATAATACCTCCGTTTTTTCTGTCTGTAATAGTCAAATAGTAGTCAGTTAGATATAAGGAAAAAAAGAGTCTCTGAATTAAATTATTAATTCAGAAGACTCTTAAAGTCAACCTCGAATGTTCCTCACAACTTTAGTTCCCGAATCTGTAGAATGACTCGACCAGTTTTCTGCACACATCAGGTTTGTTTGTGATAATCGCATTAACACCGCTTTCCAGCATCATCTTCATATGTATTTCCTCATTGACCGTCCATGGATGAATAGCAATATTATTTTCTCTGCAATTTTGTACAAAATCCGGAACCTGCAGAATATTAAGAGATGGATGGATCGCATCAAACCCTAAATTCGCCGCATAATCCGGCGCATCTACAATAATATCAGAAATTAGAATTCCTGTTTTAGCCTCTTTTGACAGCTTTTTTAGTCTCAACAGCGAATAATGGTTGAAGGAGGAATAGATGACACGGTCTTCCATCCCACATTTCGCCGCCACTTCAAGCGCCTTTTCCTCAATCCCGGGATAGAAATTAACAGATGTTTTCAGCTCGACATTGACAGTCAGTTCAGTCGGTTTCACAAGCTGATAAACCTCTTCCAACGTCGGAACTGCTGCCTTCTTATACTTCAGAAACTTCTTGTTGACATTGATCTTTTTCAGGTCCTTCAGTGTATAATCTGCTACCGGGCCCTTATGATCGCTGACACGATTCACGGTTTCATCGTGGATTACCACAAGCTCCCCGTCCTTCGTCAGCTGTATATCGAGTTCTATCCCGTCAGCTTTTTGCTTTGCAGCCAGTTCATAGGCCTCCAATGTGTTCTCCGGTGCATAAGCGGATGCACCTCTATGAGCCCATACCTTTGTTATCATCTCTCCTGAATACCTCCTTTTTACATATCACCTTTCGCTGATTTTTATGCGGATTCTCAAACATCATTTACCTGCCAGAGCTCCCTGCTCGAAGCTGTCACTGCCACTGCTCCGGCTTTTAATACAACCAGAATATCATCCGGAGTGCTGATCAGTCCGCCCGTAATAATCGGAATATCCATGTTTTCTTTCATCTCAGAGATAATCCGGGGCATCAGCCCGGGCAGTACTTCGACGTAGTCCGGCCTCGAATTCTCGATAAAATGATAGCTTTTATCGAGAGATTGCTGGTCAATGAGAAAGATCCTCTGGATTGCCAGCTTTCTCCTCTTCTTTGCCATGGAAATGACACTGGAATGTGTCGAAATCACGCCTTCCAGTTTGATATTCTGGCACAGATATATCACTGCGTATTCATCACAGCTCAAACCTTTGATCAGATCTACATGAACAATCAGCTTCTTCCTGTATTTTTCTGCCATATCAGATATAGCCTTAAGCTGACCTATGTAGAAATCCATGATGATACAGAATTCATACGGGCTTTGAAGAAATTTCTCATAATCTTTCATATTAGAAATCGCCGGTAAAACTTTTTGATTAATCACTTTTATTCTGCCCCTTTTGGTCCTTATCTCTTTAGTATATCTTTATATTTCATGATCCGCAACAGTATTGTCATCTTTTATTCATACTTTTCGAAGCAAGAATATCGATTCCGGACCCCAGTATATTCTTTAATACAACCTGACTGCTCCTTACAGGGGCCTCCACTTCAAGACGATTTAAAACATTCATCGCTTTCATCAGTGACCCTTTTGGAATTTCGCCATCCGTTACCACAGGTAATCTATCGTGTACCGCATTCTTTATCTTAACCGTAGTAGTCAGAACTCTTGTCGGATTGGTGAGTTCCTTCTTCGCATAAACGGGACCTCTTTTGCATCCGTTTCCGGTTACATGAAATCCCTCTTTGTCTTTTGTGATTTCCAGATGGCATCCTTTCGGACACACGATACAGATCAGTTCTTTTTTATCCAATTTATATCACTCCTTTAAGACTTCAACAACAAGTGTTTTCAAGTTTTTACTGTCAAGAAGGGATCGCTCTATCTTGAGCTTTTCCATCTCACCCGGTGCCAGACGCTGTTTTCTTAACTTTTTCAATATCTTTCCGTCACCTTTGATCAGCAGCATAACGTCCCTGAAAGCACTTGTCGGCCTCATCGACAACGTTATCTTTTCATCTGTTCCATCCATGATAAGTGTCTGCGGAATGACATAGCTGATACCTTCGCCGGCTTCTGTGCAAACATGCCTGCCACCTGCTTCCGTCTTTTCTCCAAGCACATACTTCGCTGCATTTTGTCCGGCACTCTGGCTTTCTTCTGTCACAAAGTCCACCAGATCATGAACATGAAGTACATTTCCACAGGCAAATACCCCTTCTATATTTGTTTCCATCCACTGATTGACTTTCGCACCTTTTGTCTGTGGGTCCATCGTGACACCCATTTTACGCGTCAGTTCATTTTCAGGTATCAGTCCTACCGACAGGAGAATCGTATCACAGTCATAAAAGATCTCTGTTCCCTGTATCGGCTGGCGGTTTTCATCTACTTCAGACACTGTGACCCCTTCTACCCTGTCTTTTCCACGGATATCCGTGATGGTATGATTCAGGAGAAGTGGAATATCAAAATCCTGCAGGCACTGGACAATGTTGCGGTTCAGTCCACTTGAAAATGGCATAATTTCCACAACTGACAGTACCCTGGCTCCCTCAAGAGTCAATCTCCTTGCCATAATCATCCCGATATCTCCTGATCCCAGGATAATTACCCTTTTTCCCACCATATATCCATCGATATTGATATACCGCTGTGCTGTTCCCGCTGTCATAATACCCGACGGCCTTGTCCCCGGAATATTAATTGCTCCTCTCGTCCGCTCACGGCATCCCATCGCCAGCACGATGCTTTTTGCAGAATAAATCAGATAACCGTATTCTTTACTGACGGCATGTATTTCCTTTTCTTTTGTGATATGAAGCACCATAGCTCCCAGTTTATATTCGATATTCAGACTTTTTAGTTCTTCGATAAATCGTCCGGCATACTGAGGTCCTGTCAGCTGTTCGCCAAACTGATGTATTCCGAATCCGTTATGAATACACTGCTGCAGGATTCCACCCAGTTCCAGGTCCCGCTCCAGAATCAGGACTTTTTTTAACCCGAATTTGTGCGCCTCTATTGCAGCCGCCAGTCCGGCAGGACCGCCTCCGACAACAATCAAATCATACTTTTTCAAAATTATCCCTCCACGTTTATTTTCCGGTCGAATCATCAGTCCTTAGTCCGCCCTGTCAGAATATAGGAACCTGGCTCATCGTATAAAACCTCTTCTCTGCTTACACCCAGTTCTCTCGCCAGTATCTCAACAACTCTGGGTTCACAGAAGCCTCCCTGACATCTCCCGGTCCCCGGCCTTACTCTTTTCTTAATTCCTTTTACGGTTGTTGCTCCTGTTTTTCGGTGAATGGCATCGACAATCTCCCCTTCCGTGATTGTTTCACATCGGCAAATGACATTTCCATACCTTGCGTCTTTACCAATCAGCCGTTCTTTTTCCTCAACCGACAATGATTTAAATGACACTATTCCCTGTCTGTATGGGTGAAAGGCTAGATCCGGCTGAAGGTCTTTTAAAATTTCCGTTACAATCTTTTTCACTTCCAGTGCAATGGCAGGAGCAGACGTAAGCCCCGGAGAGTCAATCCCCGCAACGTTGACCATACCCGGACATTTTACGGATTCCTCAATGATAAAATCATCTCGATCTGAAGTGGCCCTCAGGCCGGTAAATGATCGGATCACATCCCGAAAAGGGATCGGATCAACCAGCTGCATCACCTTGGTTCGGACATAATCTAAACCCTCCTTTGTAGTCTCCAGCCCATCTTTGTTTTCTCTCTCCACTGAAGTCGGCCCGAGCAGCACATTTCCATGTACGGTGGGGACAACCAGGACACCTTTGCTCTCCGGTGTGGGGCATGGGAAGATAACAGAGTTCACCAGAGATCCCGAATTCCTGTCTAATACAAAATACTGTCCGCTCCTCGGTTTTATGTTAAACTTCTCTCCGCCTGCCATTGCACTGATCTCATCTGCGTAGACTCCGGCACAGTTGATGAGTACTCTGCTCTCATATCGGTTTTGATTTGTTATAATTTCAAATCCGGACTCCTCTTTATGGATCTGCTTCACCCGGTTATTTAACGACAGTTCTACACCATTTTCCATCGCGTTTTCCATATAGGCTATTGCAAGCTCCCAGGGACCGACGATGCCTGCTGTCTCCGCCAGCAGACCTTCCCGTACATTCCTTTTCACATTCGGTTCGCGTTCTAAAATCTCATCTCTTTTGATACGCCTCACAGGAACACCGTTTTTCTTCGACCGCGCTTCCATCTCATCCAGAGTCTTTACTTCCTCATCCGTAAATGCTAAGGTTATGGACCCTGTCTGCTTAAATGGAACTTGAAGCTCTTTACAAATCTCAGGATACATCCGGTTTCCTTCCACATTGAACTTCGCTTTTTTTGTACCCGGCACCGGATCATAACCGGAATGAACAATAGCACTATTCGCCATAGTTGTACTATTTGCTATATCATTCTCTTTCTCCAGTACCAGAATATCAGCCTGATATCTGGATAGTTCCCTTGCCGCTGCAGATCCTATAATCCCCGCACCGATAATTACAACATCATACATAACATCTCTCCCTTTTTTATTGCTTAAGAAATCGTAAACACAGAAAGCACATCGAACCGGTTAGATGTCTAAACCGGCCAATGTGCTTTCTCTCATTCTCTGCAACTATTAACTTAATTTCATACTATCACGGTAACTTTCAAAAGTCAATGTTCATTGTAGTTCACGTATAATTTATTTCAAAAAGTTCATGGGAATCCTCTCACTTTTCTCTTGTACTGTATAATTTTATTTGCTATACTAATGTTGTCAAATTATATCACTTCTTGATATATCTCCTGAACGATCAGATGTATGGGCGTCTGATTTCTCAGGGGATATTTTTATGTCCGGAAAAAAGAATTATTAATACAGGATATGTATCATCAAACTCCTAATACGAATTGGTAAATTCAATTATTTTATTGTATGATTTTCCTATAAAGTGTGTATAGACCGCAGAAATAATGTGACTATTGATGTAAGAAGCATTTTCATCTTATCAGATATTATCTAAATCGACGTTAGAATGGAGGCTTTTATGAAAAATAAGGAAAACCATGTACTAATTATCTCTGTTGTCCTCGTTGTTCTGTTTATACTGTTTGGCGCATTCTTTCCTAATACCCTTGGTACAGTGGCAGAAACATTGTTTTCACAAATCACAGAAAATTTTGGGTGGATGTATCTGATCACAGTGTTTGGCATGGTAATCTTTACAATCTTTCTGGCTGCCAGTCCCATGGGCAAATTAAAAATGGGCAAGACGGAGGATAAACCGGAGTTCAGTAATTTCCAATGGTTCACCATGTTATTCGGCGGCTCTATGGGAATCGGCCTTGTGTTTTATTCCGTGGCGGAACCACTCATGGATTATACCGCGCCTCCATCTGCAGCTCCGGAAACCGCGGCCGCGATGCATGAGTCTATGCAGACAGTGTTTTTCCATTGGGGGTTCCACCCATGGGTCATCTTTGCAGTCGGCGGCCTCGCACTCGGCTATTTTTCTTTTAAAAAAGACCGTCCGTTTCTGGTAAGCTCGGCATTTGAACCGTTAATTGGTGACAAGATAAACGGACCAATCGGAAAAGCAATTGATATTCTGGCTGTATTTGCAACTATATTTGGAGTCGCAACCAGCCTTGGCCTGGGGGCATCGCAGATTATGGGGGGACTCAGTTATATATATGGAGTAAAAACAGGAACTGCTTTCACCTGTATCGTCATTGGAATTATAACGATTGCTTTTACTCTCGCAACTATTTCCGGGCTTCAAAAAGGAATCCAACTGGTTGCAGATATAAAGATCTGGCTCTCCATTGCATTTATGATTTTTATCTTTGTGTTCGGCGGTGCAGTTTTTATACTTGATCTGTTCACAAATTCGTTTGGCGGTTACCTGGGGAGTTTCATCAAAAAAAGTCTATGGATGGAAAACAAGAATTTTGTCTCTGAATGGACAGTATTTTACTGGGCATGGTGGATTGCATGGGCACCTTTCTGCGGACAGTTCTGTGCAAGGGTTTCCAAAGGGCGGACTGTCCGTGAATATCTGATTGTTGTCAGCGTCCTTCCGGCAATGTTTAGCTTTTTGTGGCTTGGTATCTACGGCGGAGCTGCATTTAATCTAAACAATCTTACCGGCGGTGAAATTTTAAATGCTGTAAACACCGATTATACCACTGGCCTTTTTGCATTGTTACGTGAGCTTCCCATATATGCTATAACGGCACCTTTAGCTATAATTTTAATTGTATTTAGCTTCTTAGGCTCCGCAAACTCTGCAACTTATGTATTATCTATGCTCACTGACCATGGAAACATGAACCCTGACAAAAAGCTTCGTGCCGGCTGGGGAATTGCCCAGGGTGCAGTGACCATTATCTGTATTATAGTAGGCGGAACTTCTGTACTTAAAATTTTACAGACAGCTTCCATTGTGGCAGCATTTCCATACATGATAATCATGATTTTCATGTGTATTTCAATATATAAAGCCCTGTCAAAAGATGCAAAGGAGGAAGGGCTTACGAAATCGCATTGATACATACATGTATTGAAAAATATATAAAGGAATAAACAGGAGGAAATTCAATATGAAAAGTTATGAACAATTAATTCACGAGTCATCTGTACGAATTCTGGAAAAAACAGGTATGCTTTTTGAACATCCAAAGGCAGTCCGTATACTGAAGGAAAACGGAATTGATGTTGACGATAATGGTGTTGCACGATTTAAAGAAGAACAGTTGATGTACTGGGTCAATATGGCACCTCATGCTTTTACCATGTTTGCACGAAACCCCAAATATAATATCACGGTTGGCGGAGATCATTTAAATCCTGCTCCGGGATATGGCTGTCCTTTTGTTGTAGATATGGAAGGTAACAAAAGGAATGCAAAAGTCGAAGATTTTATAAAATTTACAAAACTTTATCACCAGCAGAAATCTTTTGATGTAAACGGCGGGATCATTGTCCAGCCATCTGACCTTCCTGTCGAAAATGCCACGCTGCTGATGTTTTACATGACATATCTTTACTCCGACAAAGTACTGCTTACAGGGACCGCAGATGGAAAACAGGTTGCCGCAATGATGGATATGGCAAAGGCTGCATTTGGCGGAGAAGAAGAATTCAAAAAGTATCCAAGACTGATTACCCTGATTAATACAGTAGCACCCCTTAAGCTGACAAATGTTATGACGGAAAGTTTATTTCAGTTTGTAGAAAATCGTCAGCCTGTTATCGTAGGTGCTCTCGGTCAGGCAGGTTCTACAACCCCGGTAACTCTCGCAGGCTCTATGGCCATTTCCAATGCTGAAGTGCTTGGAGGTATTGCTTTGACACAGATGATTTCACCTGGCACACCTGTTGTATACGGATGTGAGACAACAACCGCCGACATGAGAAACGGAGCTACTGCAATAGGCGCTCCCGAGGGAGCCATCTGTTACAATATGGCAGGAAAATTAGCCGATTTTTATGGCATTCCAAGCCGTGCAGGCGGATGTTTAACAGATGCAAAAAAGGTTGATGCCCAGGCAGGATACGAATCTATGATCACTTATATGGCCTGCCGTGATGCGAATATCAATTTTATGATTCATGCTGCCGGCATCATGGACGCATACGCGAGTATGTCCTATGAAAAGCTGATTGTTGATTTCGAGGTCATTGATTTTGTCGAAAGATATCACCGGTATTTCGATATCAACGAGGAAACTATTCCTGAAGATCTGATCGACGAGCTTGGACACAGTGGTGTATACCTGACCGAGGACCACACACTGGAATTCTGCAGGACTGAACCCCTGACACCGGAAATATCAGTTCGAGGAACTGCGTCAGGAAATGCTCTTGAAAACAATATCGACCGAAAGATCACCAAGATGCTGGATAGCTATGTTCAGCCAGATCTTGATCCGGATATCGTCGACAAAATGCACAACATCCTGAATACACGTGGTGTAGACAAAAACCTAATCAAGCAAATCGAAAATATGTAAAATGATACAAGGGTCAAAAGGTTATGCGTTTCATGCTAGCATGAAAAAGCATAACCTTGGGACCCGAACAAACATGAGAATGTAGCCCGACAGGGCGGAATTCACCCTACGAAAATTCACAGGGAAACTCGTGCTCTTTTTCATGTCCACATGAAAAAGGCATAGACACTGCACCCATGAAAAGTCCCCACCTCAACAGATATTCGAATTGCGTGATCTCTCTTTTATCTTAAACAATCCCCCAACTTAGGCCCCAGTTTTTTACAAACATCATTGAATTTCGGAAGATAAGGATTTTTATTCTTACCGGAATAGATTAGCATAATCCCGGATTTTGTTTTGCACTTCGATAGAGGAATCACTCTTACTTCATTCTGATTCATAGCAGAAAAGCAGCAATTTGATACTGCAATACGTTTTCCACGTTTTAGTTCCATTGCAAGAGTAAATTCATTATCTACATTTTTTATATCTCCGTAATTTAATCCTACTTCCTGACACACCTTATAGACAAATTTCCAATATTCCATGTTAAATCCGTCATGCATCGCCACAAGAGGCTGGTCTTTCAATTCTTTGATTGAAATCTCCTTTTTATCAAAAAGAGGATGGTTGTTAGCAAAGATGATACATGGGTCAAGTTGAAAAATCAGTTCTGATTTCAATCCACAGGTTAATTTTTCGGGAATAGATTCAGAAACCATAAAAGCTGCATCATATTCTTCGGTCAGCAGTTTATCATACACGGCTGCAGACGTATCCCTATTAATAATATACTCCACATTGGGAAACTGTTTTTCAAACTCTGAACTGATAGGAAGCAGATAATCGTCCATGGAAGTCCAGTTTACATCACCGATAGTCAAATTCTGTGTCAGGTTCTGCTGCTGTAAGAATGCATCATCCAGTGCCTTTTCTGCCTGTTCCATCATCTGCTGAAAAGAAAAAGCAAGACTTTTTCCTGCGTTTGTCAGCGTGACATGCTTTTTATGCCTGATAAAAAGTACAAGCCCCAGAGTCAGTTCCAGATTCAAAATATTACGGCTGACTGATGCCTGGGTCATATAAAGTACCTCAGCTGCCTTTGTAAAATTTTCATACTTTGCGGCAGTAAGAAAAACCTCAACCTGTTGAAAAGTGATCCCCGATAATCTTGAAATTTTCACTTTTTCTCCATCCCCAATCTTTCCTCATCAAAGTCTTACATCTCATCGAAGTACGTATTCAGTTTTTTCTCCATCTCTTTCGGAATTTCACGTTTGAATGGAAAGATCTCGATATTTGCAAGGTTCTTTGCTATACAAAGCAAAACACCGGCACTTCTCCTGAGTGACCATGGAGAGATAAGATCTATGGTGTCAAAACGTGTGTGCATGCCGAAACCGTCCCGATTCAATGTCATGGCAGGGATTCCCTTCCATGCGAAGCTGTTTGAGTCGCTGCCCCAGATTTCATTCTTGATTGAAACGCCCATTCCCGCTTCATGCATCATGTAGGAAAGTATCTCGCATACGCGTGAGTCCGCGGTAACTCCAAGGACAGTACCTCCGATCAGCTGACCGGCAAGATCTACATTCATGTTAAATCTGTGTTTATCAAGTTCTGCCTCGTGTGCTTTTACATAAGCCTGGCTGCCGCAAAGTCCCACTTCCTCTGCACCAAACCAGATAAATTCGATGGTGCGCCTCGGTGCGTTTTTTACAAAATATCTAGCCAATTCCATAATAATAGCCGCTCCGGCAAGATTGTCATATGCTCCCGGACCCTGAGGCACAGAATCATAATGAGCACTTAAAGTCAGAATTTCATCCGGCTGATCACTGCCTTCAATCTTTGCGGTAATGTTTCTGGATGAACGTCTCACCTTTTTCTGCTGAAGAATCAATTTTACATGAGTCGCACCTTTTTCAACCAGTTCCATCGCATCCCGATAATGAATATTCACTCCCTGAATTGGTGTCTCATCGACATCCTTCAGTCGATAGCCGGCTGGTTTTAAGTCTTCTCCCTTATCGATCGGAGTACCGGATATCGTGATAAATCCAACAGCCCCCGCATCCATAAGTTCCTGATAGACCGCCTTTTTTACAGGTCCGTTAATCATAACAATCTTACCCCTCGCATAGGAAAGACTGATATCATCTCCATTTTCAGCGTACAGAAACGGAGCTGTAATACCATTTTTCGGAGTGCTTCCACATCTTTGATATCCGGTCACCTGATATTCCTTTTCATAAGGCTGCGTGACAATCAAACGCTCTTCTGTAATTTCATAGGTTGAGAATAAAAAATCCTCGGAAGATCCGGTAAGACCCGATTCTGCCAATGTCTGTAATATCTCATCCCCGGCCTTTTCTTCACCTTCCGTGCCGGCTTCCCTGATATATTTGAATTTTTCCATGAACTCATATTGTCTTTTTCCACTAATTTCATCATAATCTGATTTCATAATCTTGTCCTCCTTTCGTATTCTTCATGTTCCTTCTTCTTTCGAGTTCTCTGAACTCTCTTGATTCTCTTCTACCGCTTCCATGATTCGAATGAGCATATCACCGGTCCCCACATTGTATCCACTTTGTGCATAGACACAGTGAAGCTTTCGATCAGTGACAAAGATCAGGGGCAGTTTTTCATGATCAACATACATACGCCTGCCAAGCATCTCAATATTTTGTGTGAAATCATCAAAGTAGACACGGATCTTTGGAAATCTGTGTAAAACTTCGGAGATATTCCGGTTTTTTAAATCCTCGTTCGAACGAACGATAAATATCATATGCCTCTCATATTCATCGTATTCTTCCTGATGCTCCAGAAGTTCATTTAAGATGTGCACTGTTGGCTCACGGTTCCCTTCCAGCCAGAAAAATATATACTTGTGCTCATCGCTGATCCGGCTTCCACTGATCTGTTCTCCTGCCCGGTTTCGAATAAAGAAGTTCGGCATCTCGATATCCAAAAGCATATCTTCAAGATCAGCCTGTCTCATCTTCAGCATGATTTGTTTTTCCTGCTTTTGACTTAAATCAAACTCGATTTTATTCATCAATGCAGAACCATTTGGCAGTCGGGATGCCGTCAGAATTCGATATGTTCCCGGTCGCAGACTCAACCGCAGTTTTCCTTCCTTCCACTCATAATCTGTGAAGTCCAGTGAACGGAACACTCCATCCTCTACCCGGGAAATGCTCCAGTTTTGAAAATAGAACCAGGAATCATCCGTCTCTGACGTCAATGTCAAGCTGCAGTTACAGGTTTCTCTTTCCAGTACCGGAACAAATTGATTCTTTGTCCAATATTCAACCGCCCTCGTAACGGGATTTAATCTGGCGGGTATGCCAAGTGTACGTGCAGCCGCCACAAAAAGTACTTTTTTAGACCTTGTACTGGCCGTCCCAAGTTTCAGGCATGCCACAGGTGTTGAGATGAGTTTCTCATATTCTCTCTCCGATCCGGAAGCGATATTCTCAGAAATCCAGTCCCAGATTTTCCCGGGATCTGTCTGAAAGCTTTCCTTCTCCTGATCTGAAAACGTCTCGGAGATCTTCTTTCGATAGGCGGATAATACCTCATCCTCCACTCTGGGATTCAGCACATAAGAGATAAACATCTCCTTGTCCTGCCGGTACTCTTCCCAATAAGGAAGCGCATATCGCAGATGTTCTTCCAGAATCCATTTTCTGCAGTCAGCCTGATCTTTCAAAGTAAGGCATACAAGCATCTGTTCTCTCAAGTATCTGGTTTCTTCATCCGCTGTCCGGAACGCTTCCCTGTCCGGATTCATAAACCTGCTGATTTTATTCTGACGCAGCACCGCCGCCTCTTTCAATCGTTTATCATTCTCTCTGATCTGCTCGATGCCCGGCGCTTCCGTGTGAAGCGGAGTATCTCGCGGAGCGGCCATATCAAAGGGTGTCCATGTGTTCCCCCGATCTTCTTCGAAATCCCGATTCCGTTTCTTTTCTGAAACCATAACTACGCAGTGATCATCTTTTCGCACATCGATATAGGTCTCTCCGGATCGTTCACCATGTGCTCCGGAAACAGCATAGACATGAAGGGTACCAAATCCTGTGAAAAGCTGTGTTGTTCCTTTATGATCTGTTCTTGTCTCTGCAATGGGAACAAGCTGCGCATAATTAACTACTTCAAAGAAGACACGCGCGTCTGCTGCCGGCTTTCCATATTTGTCTTTCACCTCGACAGTAATCTGCCTCACCACTGCATAGCGGTCCAGTTCATTTAATAATGTGACCGTCTGACTCTTTCCGATCAGATTACTCTCATCCTGTTTCGAATCGAATTTCCTGGATTGAATCATCATTGCGCGAGAAGATGCATTTAAAAACCAGCCATGGTTTAAAATCGGCTGTGGTTCGCAGGCTCCGGTAAAATACCAGGTCCCGCCACACCACATTTCCACCCAAGCGTGATTATCATCGCAATGTGCCCAATAGGGCGCATAAATCTGCCGCGATGGAATTCCAACACTTCGAAGTGCGTTCACCATAAAGACTGATTCCTCGCCGCATCTTCCGATTCCTCTTTGATAAACACCCAGTGCAGACAGAGTCCTCTCATCCGTACTCTGATAAGAAGCCTCCCCGGCACACCAGTAATTTACTTCCAGCAAGGCTTCTTTTTCGTCAAGCCCATTGATGCGGTCTTTTAATTTATCATAGAACAAGTTCCTGCAGGGACGTATTTCTTCCTCATTCACTCTGTGGAAAAGGACATAATTTAGATAAATATCCTCCGGCAGACTGCGGACCTCACTGGATTCCTCATAAAGACGATATCCATGACTTGCATAATCAAGGAAATATTCAAATGGGTAATTTCCTATGTCGCTGTAGGGCATGAACGCATATAGGTACTTTACAGCCAGAGCCACTTCATACTTACAGGCTGCAGTTTTTTTCTCTATATTTGAAAATATCTCCGGGAGTTCCTCTTTTCTTTTGCTATACTCCCCCTCAATTCGCTGCCTGCTTTGCTCTAAAAACATCTTATTCACCTCATCTGCAGTCTGTTTATTGTCTTTCTTGCTTCTTTTATGTTATCTTCGTCCGTCCGCCAGATCTCATATTCATTCATTCCGGGAGCGCCCATGTTTACATTTTTCTTTCGGTAAGTCATGGGGCTTTCAAGTACTCTCTTTCCAGACATATGATAGTCCGTGGCACCTGTGTATTCATATAATTCTTCGATCACCTGAGCATTTACTCCGCTTCCCGCCAAGATAGCAATCTTTCCATCGGCTTCCCGGACCAGCTCACGGATCAGTTCTCTGCCGTCGATGCCTAGGTTCTCCTGGCCGGAGGTCAGGATTGTATCGATGCCCAGGCTTATTGCCTGTTCCAGCGTGGCAAACGGATCCCTGCATACATCGAATGCACGGTGAAGTGTCACAGACATATCTCCCCGTGTATCCATGAGAATCTTCATACGATCCAGATCTAACGTCCCATCAGCTTTCAGGATGCCGATGACGATCCCGTCAGCTCCCATATCGCGAAATGAACCGACCGCATCACAGATCAGTTTGAATTCATAGTCCGTGTAACAGAAATCCCCGAATCTCGGCCGGATCAGTACATGAATACGGATATTCGTATTTTTTCGGACTTCATTAAAAAGCCACGGATCCGGCGTAGTTCCGCCGATGAGCAGGTTCTGGCACAGTTCTATCCGGTCTGCACCGCCTTTTTCTGCTGCGATGGCAGATTCCACAGAATCCACACAGGCCTCTAATGTTATATGTTCCATGTTATTCTCCTTAAGTTTTATACAAAAGTTACTTTAACGTCACTTCGAGGACAGTGTCCACATCATCAGGCAGAACCGGATCAGGTCCTAAATCGGCAAAGACAATTTCCGGGTAATCACTGTGAACCCAGCTTGTAGAAATCGGGATCTCGGCTCCCGTCGCCAGCCAGCGAATCTTATCAACCTCCTCCTTCCTGATTCCCATAAGCGGAACCGGTCCGATGGTATTCTCGAAGAGATGGAAATATAACTTCTTTCCCTTTCTGGTGACTCTGCCGTAATCCGGCTTTTCAATTCCGGCCTTTCCACAGTGATAGATGCTTTCACTGTTCTTCTTCATCCATCCCCCGATTGTCTTTAAAATTTTCATGGACTCTTCCGGTATGCTGCCTCTGGCATCCGGTCCGACATTCAAGAGCAGGTTTCCTCCCTTAGAAACACACTCGACAAGTTTTTTGATCAGCATGCCGGCAGGTTTGAAATAATGATCGTTCGCACAATAACCCCAGTTATTATTCATCGTCACACAGGATTCCCAGATGAGATCATTTCCATTCACATCCTGAATTCCATCTGGCGGAATCATCTGTTCCGGGCTCACGAAATCTCCGTGATACGGCTTCGGATTACCCTCAGCCAGAGATCCATGACCTTCGCCGCTTACTTCCAGGCGGTTATCTATGACCACATCCGGCTGCAAAGACCGAACCATATCGATCAATTCTGTGGCATGCCATGTTTCCCCTCTCATCTCATCATAAGAGAAGTCAAACCATAGGACATCCAGTTTTCCATAGTTGGTGCAGATCTCGCGAACCTGGTTATACATGAACTCGAGATAACGATCGAAGTTCCTTCCTTCATTGCTATAGGCCGGATTATTTCGCATCGGATGATTTCTATCCTGATAATGCGGGAAATCCGGGTGAAACCAGTCCAGAAGTGAGAAGTATAAGCCTACTTTCAAACCCTCTGCCCGTACCGCTTCCACGAATTCCGCAACCAGATCCCGTCCACACTTCGTATTCGTAGATTTGAACTCGGTATACCTGCTGTCAAACAGACAAAATCCATCATGGTGTTTTGCGGTTAGAACAACATATTTCATGCCGGCCTCTTTTGCCGCTTTCGCCCACGCCCTCGGATTATAGTCAGTGGGATTAAATTCATAGAAATAAGGCATGTAGTCATCTTTTGGTATCTCCTCTACGCTGCGCACCCATTCCCCACGTGCGGGTATGGCATAAAGTCCCCAGTGGATAAACATTCCGAAACGGGCATCTTTATACCACTCCATTCTTTTTTCGTATTCTGCTCGATCAAACTGATACATCCCTCTCCTCCTTTTCATCTTCATCAAAGACGGGGTAGTGACATTTGATAAAATGCCCCTTTGAAATTTCACGGGTTTTGGGCCTTTCTCTGATACATCTTTCCTGACAGTACCTGCATCTTGTGTGGAACAGACATCCACTCGGAAGATTTGTCGTACTTGGCAGGTCTCCCTTTAATAAGATTCTGTCAGATTTCTTAGTCGGATCCGGAATCGGAACTGCCGAAAGCAATGCTCTTGTATAAGGGTGTCTAGGATGTTCAAACAATTCTTTTTTCGAAGCTGTCTCTACAATCGTTCCCAGATACATCACGGCGATTCTGTCCGCAATCATTTCCACAACGCTCAAGTCATGAGAAATGAAGAGATACGTAAGGTTATAGTCTTTCTGAAGTTTACTCATCAAATTTAGAACCTGAGCCTGTATGGAAACATCCAGTGCCGAAACCGGTTCATCCGCGATAATCAGCTTTGGATGAACAGTCAGCGCTCTGGCAATTCCAATACGCTGTCTCTGCCCGCCTGAAAACTCATGCGGATAACGTTCACCGTGAGCAGGACTTAATCCAACTACCCTGAGCAGGTCATTTACCTCTTTTTGACGTTCACGCTCAGACATGTCCGTATGAATCAAAAGCGGCTCCGCGATCAGGTCAGAGATCCTCCTTCTCGGATTCAGAGATCCATACGGATCCTGAAAGATCATCTGTATATCCGCACGCACCGGCCGCATCTCGTTTTCCGTCAGCTTAGTGATGTCTTTCCGATCAAACCATATTTCTCCGGAATCAGATGACAGAAGGTGATCGATCAGTCTTCCCGTCGTAGACTTTCCACACCCGGACTCACCTACCAGACCAAAGGTTTCCCCCGGCATGATATCGAAAGAAACGCCGTTGATCGCATGTACCAGGGGTTTTTTTGAGAAAAATCCCTTTCCCCCTCCAAATGTTTTTACAACATTTTTTACTGATACAACTGGTTCGCTCATACTTTCACCTCCTCCTTCTTATCACCCTTATCACCGTCATGCAGAACACATCTGCACCGCCTGTTCCCGCTCCCATAAACCGGCGTCAGATCAGGTTCTTTCTGCCGGCAGATATCCATAGCGTACTTACATCTCGGAGCAAACTTACAGCCCTTTGGCATGGAGGCAAGATCCGGGACACTGCCCGGTATGAAAGGCAGTGATGACACATCACTTCCCAGTTTCGGAACGGACTCAATCAGCCCCTGCGTATACGGATGTTTTGGAGATGCAAACAGTTCCTTTACCGGAGCTTCCTCCACAATACGGCCCGCATACATGACAATAATTCTACTACACATCTCAGCAACCACACCGAGATCATGCGTAATCATTAGAATTCCCGTATTTCTCTTTTCTTTGATTCCCTCCATCAGTTCCAGAATCTGTGCCTGAATCGTGACATCCAGTGCTGTCGTCGGCTCATCTGCAATCAGAAGCTCCGGTTCACATGACATTGCCATGGCGATCATTACCCGCTGACACATTCCGCCTGACAGCTGATGAGGATAACTGTTCAGCGTCATTTCCGGATCCGGAATCCCGACAGATTTCAACACATCAAATGCGCGCCTATGTGCCTCTCCCTTTGATATGTCATTGTGAAGTAGAATCGCCTCGATAATCTGTTTGGAAATCCGCATACAGGGATTCAGTGAATTCATGGGTTCCTGAAAAATCATGGAGATCTCTCGTCCTCTGATTTTTTTCATTTCTTTTTTATTGTCTTTTAAAATATCTTTGCCGTGAAACAGAACTTTTCCCTCAGAGATCCTGCTTGTTTTTGGCGGCAGCAGACGCATCACCGATAAGGATGTTACAGACTTCCCGCAGCCTGATTCTCCGACAAGACCTACGATCTCTCCTCTGTCGATATGGAAGGACACTTCATTTACAGCGGTTACCCAACTTTTATCTCGTTGAAACTCCGTCCGGAGATTCTTAACGTCTAATAATCTTTCAGCCATATTATCCCTCCTAATTCATTCTCGGATCCAACGTATCACGAAGTCCGTCTCCCAAAAGGTTAAAGGCCAGAACTGTTACGAAAATCAAAATTCCGGGAAACAGCACAATATGCGGAGCCGTATTCAGATAATTCCTGCCCTGTGATAACATTGCGCCCCAGTCGGGCTGTGTCACATTGGCACCGAATCCCAGAAAACTTAAGGATGATGCTGCAAGGATTGCAGTTCCGACACGCATAGTAAAGTTAACAATCACAGACTGAACCGTTCCGGGAAAGACATGTACCCAGAGAATCCTCCAGTTCTTACATCCGATGGATCTGGCTACCTCAACATAAAGAGATTCCTTCACAGTGATTGTGGCACCTCTTATGATACGGGCAAAGGACGGAACGGTAAACACAGCAACTGCTATAATGACGTTAGTGATTCCGGGTCCTAAGACCGCCACGATGGCAATCGCCAGCAGTATATCCGGAAACGAAAAAAGTACATCACAGGCTCTCATAATCAGGGAATCGATCCATCCACCGTAATATCCCGCAATCAGCCCCAGAACGATACCGAGAACCGTCCCGGCAATTGTCGCAGACAATGCGGAAGCCAGAGACAGTCTGGTACCGACCAAAAGGCGGCTGAAGATATCTCTTCCGAATTCATCTGTGCCCCATATATGCTGTGCCGACGGTCCCTGAAGCAAGTTGTTGTAATCCGCCTGGTCAACATCATAAGGTGCCATATAAGATCCGAATATTGCAGCGAGCAAAAGCAGGACAATAAATATGAGGGAAATGACAGCAGTTTTTCTTTTCATAAATTTCTGAACAAATTCTTTTCGTCTGCTCTTTTGTGTAGGAAGAGCTTCGGCTTCATCGAACCGGTCCACACTTGTAGTTTTATCCTTATCTGACATATTTCTTCTCCTAACTGTAACGTACCTTTGGATTGATCACACCATACAATAAATCGACAATCAGATTAATGATGATATACCCAAGTGCAAAAAACAAAAGCAGGGCCTGAACGACTTTATAATCTCTGAAATTAATCGAATCTACCAGGAGGCGACCCAGTCCGGGTATTGAAAATACGGTTTCTACCATGACAGAACCGCCGAGAAGTCCTCCAATCTGAAGTCCCCCGACTGTAACAATATCAATGAGAGAATTTTTAAACGCATGTCTCATAACAACCAGAAATTCACCAAGCCCTTTCGCACGGGCCGTGCGGACGTAATCCTCACGCATCGTCTCTAGCATAGAGGAACGGGTAAACCTCGCCAGAATCGCCATGATTCCGGCCCCCAGCGTAAGCGATGGAAGCACATAGGCCTTCCAGCTGCCGAGTCCTCCCGTCGGAAACCATCCCAGTCCTACAGAAAACAGCTGTATCAGTTCAAGCCCCAGCCAGAATCCCGGAAGGGAGATCCCCGATATCGCGATGATCATGGCGATATAATCAACGGTTCTCCCCTGCATGACCGCTGATACAACTCCAAGCAGCACCCCGATGATCACCGCCCAGACTGCGGCACAGAGTCCCAGCATGATTGTCGGTTTAAATCTGGGTGCGATCGTCTGTACGACTGTCTGTCCGTTTTTCACAGAATAACCCAGATCACCGGTGAAAAGACCTTTCATGTATTTTCCATATTGTACTAATAATGGATCATTTAGACCCAGCTGATCTCTCACGACCTCTACATCTGCTTTCGTGGCATCCTGCCCTGCAATCTGTCTTGCCGGATCACCCGGGATCATGTGTATAAACATAAATATTAAAAATGATATGACGATAAGGAGCGGAATTGCATTCAAGATCCTTTTTAATGCATATCGTCCCATACATCTGACCTCCTATTCTAAGAGAACTGCCATTGCAATAATGGCAGTTCTATACATTTCAATACAATTTACTGTGCAAGTTCTGCGTCAGTGAAATTAAAGGCACCATCCGGGGATACATATACTCCTGATAAATATGTCTTTTCAGCATAGATCACATCGTCATTTCCAAGGAATAACCATGGACATGCTTTCCATGCACGCTCCTGCGCATCGGCATAAACGTTAGCCTGCGCATCGGCATCGGCATTCGTAAGACCCTCATCCAGGTCACTGTCAAAATCTTTATCGCTGTAATATGCGGTATTTGCACTGACAGGAGGAATCATACTGCTGTGGAGCAGCGAACGCAGGGAGCCATCCATCGTAAAGTCGGAAGCTGACCAGTTGACATACCACATGTTGACATTGGCTTTATCTTTGTCAACATAGATCTTATCATTGATTGTAGCCGGTTCCATTGGCATAACATCAACTTCGATCCCAATCTGCTGCAGCTGCTGCTTGATAAACGTCATACCCTTGATTTCCTGTGTGGTATTGTCTCCCCACAAGGTCAGCTTAAATCCATCTTCGTAACCGGCTTCCTTCATCAGTTTCTTCGCTTCATCCAGGTCAAACTTATATTCAGGCTGCTCTTCGTATCCGCTGATACTTTTTGGTACAACTGAAGTGGCTGCTTTTCCATAACCGGAATACATCAGCTGAATATAGGCATTTTTATCGATCGCATGATTCATCGCTTCACGGACTTTCGGGTCCTTTAGCTCCTTCTGCTCCATATTTAATGTCACATATCTCATAATATTGGAATCAGATGCTTTTACATTCAGATCATCGGTACCCTTTACGGCTTCAATCTGATCAACAGGCATTGGATAGACAAAGTCGGCTTCTCCTGTCTGCAGCATGGCAGTACGGGTTCCGGCTTCCGGGGCCTCCTTGATTGTCACGGTATCCACACCGGGTTTATCACCCCAGTAGTTCTCATTCCTTTTCATCTTCGTATGATCTCCCTCTTCCCATTCCACGAATGTGTAAGGGCCGGTCCCTACCGGATGATTCATGATATCGTTGCCGTACTGCTCAAGAGCTGTCGGGCTGATAATGCAAAATTGTGTCAGTCGGTTAATAAACGGACTCCAGGGCTTAGTCAGTGTAAATACTACCGTATCGGCATCCGGAGTTTCAACGTTTGCAACACGAGGTTCCTCAGATCCGTCATCGTTAGTCACAATGAATGTTCTCCTCTGTCTCAGGTTGTTATTTTTATCCACAACTCTGTCGTAATTCGCCTTAACAGCTTCTGAATTAAAATCGGTTCCGTCATGGAACTTGATTCCTTCATTTAAATGAAAGGTATAGGTAAGCGAATCATCGGAAATCTCCCAGTCTTTTGCAAGCTGTCCGACAAGTTTATTGTTCTCATCAAACCTGACCAGATTTTCATAGACACCCCGAGTAGCTGAAATCGCATTCGTATCTGGAATATTCGCGGGATCCATCGAACTTACGCTTCCCTCAATCGCAATTACCAGATCATTATCTTCCGATTTTGCATCTGTGTTCTTAGCTTTAACGATGTTTCCATCCTTGTCCACTTTTTTATTTTCAGCAGTGGCATTCTTGCTGCCTCCTGCAGATGAATTATTGTTACTCTTTCCGCCGCACGCGGCTAAGGAAAACATCATTGTACCTGCCAGTAAGAATGATATTAATTTTTTGTAGTTCTTCATTCAATCATGCTCCTTCTTCATAAGGTTATTAAGTGTACTCATCCTATCTCGTATCAGAATCTGCAAGTTATCTTCGATCTTCCTGCATTTTTGTCATGCCACTCTTGTCAATTCCAAGTGCACTCTCTAAGATTATAACAATATTTGTAGAAAATATCAATGCATCCAATCGACAATAATCTGCTTATATCGACTGAATTCTATATATTTTGAAAGTGAGCTCCCTTAAGGCGTCATTTCTATCTATATAAAATATTACGGATTTTGCGGATAACGGGAAGAACACCGGAATCTGTCTGCTGGACTCCTGCCAAAATCGTCATATGCTCTTTGGGATCATTTGAAAAATAGCAGCCAAGCCAGCCGTCCCAGCCATATTCCCCGATGCTTCCCATGGGAAGTGCCTGTCCGGGAGTTTTCAGAACCCTCATCAGATTCCCATAGGTATATCCCATCAATGCCGGCGCAGTCTCCAGACCCTTTGTCTGCCCCGGAGTAAGTGATCCATCGGTTAGAAACTTCACTGTTCCCTCACTTAGAATTCTTTTCCCTTTGTAAATGCCGCCGCCGAGCAGCATTGCAGCGAAAGACGCGTAATCGTCCAGCGTTGAAACCAGTCCGCCTCCGCCGGATTCAAAATCATTCTTCCTGGTGACATCGTTCTGGACGCCGAGATTGCAGCCTTTATAAACTTCAAGAGTTCCATCCGGCGCAGTCTGATAAGGCAGCGCCACACGGTCGACCTTCCTTTCAGGAACACAGAATCCAGTGTCTTCCATCTTAAGAGGTTCAAAGATTTCTTTCTTTAAAAATTCGCCAAATTTCATACCCGAAGCGACTTCAGTCACTGCTCCGAGTACATCAGCTCCCGAGCTGTAAAAGTAGGTCTCACCCGGATGGAATTTCAGTGGACACCTGCCAATTGCATTAGCCGCATTCACCGTAGAAACCTGATGATCTGTTCCAAGATTCGCAATAATCTCATCAAATACCCTTGCCATCTGAATTTCAGGTTCTCCATCCACACCCGGATAGACGAGACCGGCTGTCATATTTAAAAGATCCCGGATAACTGCGGGGCGGTAAACCGGAACCAGTTTTCCATTCTGACAGACCCTCTGATCCTTAAATCCAGGCAAAAAATCTGACACCGGCTGACCAAGATCAATCAGTCCCCGTTCTGCCAAAATCATCACCGCGACTGCCGTAACCGGCTTTGACATCGAGTACAGGCGAAAGATAGAATCTCTCTTGATCGGTTTCCTGTTTTCAATATCTGCATATCCCTCATCATAATAAAATAATTCTTCGCCATCCTTTATTATGAGCACATTCATCCCCGCTATACTGCCGGATGTAACTGTCTGATGAACAGCTTTTTCAATATCCCTGACCTTACTCTGATTCATGATAATTCTCCCTCCAAAATCATAACTCCCTTTCCTGACAGATCCGCATAATCATCTTTTTGATACTTTACATCCGTCAGAAGATCTGTGCAAACTTCAGTAAACAAGATTTTCTTTGATTCATCACCGTGATTTAAGACAAAGGTATAACTTTTATTACCTTTCCATCGTTTTGTCACTTCGATATCGCCCTCCTGTGGATATAGAGATCTGATTTTTTTCTCATCCAGACAGTCTTTTAAAAAGTCTTTATAAAATTCTTCATTTGATCGTGTTGCAACATAATAGGCCTTTCCCTTTCCATATGTATTCACTGTGATGGCAGGCATCCCGGCATAAAAATCCTGTTCGTAGAATCCAATCTGTACAGCACCTTCGAGATGACTTAAATCACACAATAACGTAGCGGGATACTTTTTTCCATTATATGTAAAAGAATTTGAAGCATCTTTTGGCAAAGCGTCAGACTCCTCCACCCAGATTCCAAGAATGTCTCTTAGCTTTCCGGGATATCCTCCGGTAATTACCAGATCATGATCATCGACGATCCCGCTGAAATATGTTGCAATAAACGTTCCGCCATTCGACACAAATCTTCGTATTCTCTCATCACACCCCGGCTTTGTCATATACAGAACAGGAGCAATAACGATTTCATACTGTTCCAAATCGTCTTCCACACTGACAAAATCAACCGGGTAATTCTGTTCCTCAAGAGCTCGATAATAGCTAAATATTTCATCCAGATATTTAAGATCACAGCTTGGACCGGCGGAATACTCCAGCGCCCACCAGTTATCCCAGTCAAACAAAATCGCCGCCTTCGCATCGCTTCTGCTTCCAAGTATACCATCCCCCAGTTTCTCAAGTTCTCTTCCCAGTTTCGCGATTTCGCGAAATACCCGGGTATGTTCATTTCCCACATGATCAATGACAGCGCCGTGGAATTTCTCGCAGGCACCGATACTCCGTCTCATCTGAAAGAACAGCACAGTATCTGATCCATGAGCCACTGCCTGAAAGCTCCAGAGACGCATCACTCCCGGTCGTTTCAGAGCGTTATATGACTGCCAGTTTGTGACGCTTGGAGTCTGCTCCATAAGCGCAAATGGTTTCCCCTGCTTTAAAGAACGCATTAGATCGTGGCTCATCGCCATCCTTGAATAAGGGTCCTGATTTGTCGGATAATTATCCCAGGAAACAAAGTCCATGTTTTTAGCCCATTTCTGGTAATCCAGTCCTTTATAAAAGTTCATCAGATTTGTCGTGATCTGGGCATCCGGAATCACCTCTTTGATGGCATCATACTCAAGCTGATAGCATTCCAGAATACTGTCGGAATTAAATCTCCGGTAATCAAGAGAGATCCCCTGGAAATTGGTCCTGTCCTCTCCGAAATGTTCACTTCGCATATCGGGGAGAACAACATCATCCCAGTCATAAAACGTATGACCCCAGAACGCCGTGTTCCAGGCCTGATTCAAATTCTCAACCGTATGATACTTCTTCTGCAGCCAGACGCGAAAAGCCTTCTCACAATTTTCACAGTAACATTCGCCACCGTATTCATTACTGATATGCCAGGCAGTGATAGATTTTCTATCTTTATATCTTTTGGCCAGTTTTTCGGCGAGTATAACTGAATACTTCCGATAGGTCGGGCTGTTTGGGCAGGAATTATGCCGGCTTCCAAATTTTCTCTGGATTCCGTTATGATCCATTCTCAGTACATCCGGATATTTTCTTGCCATCCATGCGGGATGAGCAGCTGTGGATGTCGCCATGCATACATGCAGTCCGTTTTCTTCAGCCATATCCATAATCTTATCAAGTTTCTCAAAATTATATGTTGTCTCATTCGGCTGCAGTGCAGCCCAGGAAAATGTGTTCAACGTCACCGTGTCTATGCCGGCAAGCTTAAAAAGCCTCATGTCCTCTTCCCAGACATCTTCCGGCCACTGTTCAGGATTGTAATCCCCTCCGTACAAAATCTTATGAATTCTGCTGTCCTCTATCATTACCTGCCTCCTTAAAAATAGAAAATTGCTCTAATATCAAAGTGATTTGACCCCATATGATACACGAATTATTCCGCACTACATGCTCCCACAATTCTAAAACATTCGAATTACACCCTGATCGGCTTCCATTCTCATGTTTTTACGGGTCCCAAGGTCAT
>DHNM01000040.1:97228-121232 GCA_002409525.1 Eubacterium sp. UBA5416
TTTACGGGTCCCAAGGTCATGCTTTTTCATGCAGGCATGAAACGCAGGACCTTTTGACCCTTGTATCATCAGTATAGCACGAACTGAATTTTTTGAAAGAACCATCTCGCCATCGTGCTGTTTATTTAACTTTATCTATTAACTATATAACAGTTTTTCTTGTAAAAGGATATTCCATATTTAACGATGTTTTCATACCCATCACGTTTCAGTTCTCTGGCATAATGCTTCTTATCTATCTGAACTACAGCTCTCTCTGCCATCCTTTGCATTTCCTGAAAAGTTTTTGCATGCTTCAGTTCAAGAATCACGGCCGGTTTTCGGACATTATAGCTTTTAATCAGAATGTCCGGTCTGCCATCTCCCGCTTCTCTGTTCGATTCGACCAGATAGTCCTGCATATTGCTTAACAGACCAAGAACAAATCCATGGTAGAAGGCCTCTTTTCCATCATAATAGCTGATACTCTCATGAAGCTGCTTTTCTAATTGTTCCTGAAACTTATCGGTCTCGCATGCAAACATCGCCTGATAAAGAAGTGATAGATCTGTCTTTTTGATCCGTTCCTGAAACCATTCCGTAATTTTTGTTTTGTATATCTCTCTGACTTCTTTATTCGGAATCTTCATATCGATATAAACCATGCCATCTATCAGGGTCTCTGATACCTTTTTTAAATATCCCGTAAAGAATAAAAAGTTCCACAAGTTCTCTTTTGACTGATAAATATCTTCATAAGTGACATCTTCATGTATGATGCTTCGGATGACGCCGCCGTCAATTAAGTCCTCAATTTGACTTTTTGTTTTTAAGTCAGCCGTTTCGATTAATGATTTTATAATACTGTTAGAGCTGGTATTCGACCAGTATGGTTTTGGAGATGAAGTTCTTTTCTCTCGCAGATCTGATATAAAACTGAGCACACTCCATGGATTATAGATTTCCACATCTCCAAACCGGTACCCGTCATACCATCTTTTCATGTCCGGCATTCGATCGGAAAGATCATAATACTCCAGCAAATGCTTTACCTCTTCTTCCGTAAAACCAAAGTACTCCGCATATCCATGATTAAGAATCGATATGATATGAAGGTTATTCAGGCCCGTGAATATGCTTTCTTTGGAAATACGCAGGCAGCCCGTAACAACCGCAAACTCAAGACAAGGGTTCGATTTAAGAACAGATTCAAAAAGTGATCTGATAAATGTAGCCATCTCATCATAAAATCCCTGAAAATAAGCATTTTCCAACGGCACGTCATACTCATCGATCAATACAATTACTTTCTTTCCATAATAATCATACAAAATCTGTGACAGAAACTGAAGGGATGACAGGTAGTCACTCTCACCGCCTTCCGCGTTCAGGATCCGATGAATTCTGTCTTTCTCATAATTATACGCAAGGACTGCTTTTTCGTGGCGCTTAAATTCCGGAGAGATCGTCTGTTTCAGCATTTCCAAAGCATTCATATAAGTACCTTGTTTTGCACTTTTCAGCGAAATACTGATAACCGGGTACTGTTCTTTATGTGTATCACAGAGTTCTCTTTCCTGTTCAATTTCTAAACCGGAAAACAGATCCTCCGATGATTCACCGGCATATTCAAAAAAGTTCTGCAGCATACTCATTGTCAGGGTTTTGCCAAACCGTCTGGGTCTGGTGATCAGAGTAACCTCACTCTTTGTCTCCAATAGTTTTTTAATCAGCTTTGTTTTATCCACATAATAGCAGTTATTTCCAATTAACTTTTCAAAATCATCCCGTCCAATGGGTAAAGCTTTTAGATTTTCCATATACTCACCCGCTTTCTCTGAGTTTTATAATTAGTATATCATGAACACTGTTTTATTAAAAGAATCATATACAAAGATGTTGGGATCAAAAGTAATTTGACCCCTATGATAAGGGCATGAAAAAAGGACCCGGAAGAATCACATATCAGACTCTCGAATCCTCTTTTCAGGTATCTTCATTATCTTTTTAAATCAGCTGTCCGTTTTTACCGTTCTTGATCTCATGATTGCCACCAGAATTCCCGCCGCTATGAGAAGGGCTCCTGCAGCCCAGTAGATATTTATCAAACTATTTGTCGTACCATAGATATCCAATACTCCATGCATGATACTTCCCACAGTCAATGCCATGATCCCTGAATGATACAAGCTGATCGATGTCCTCCCCGGAAAGAAGCTGCCATATGCCGTCATCAGCAGAAACGGAAGTGCTCCGCCCAACATGGGAATCGCAAAAGCAAAGATCATGTAATCTGAATAAACCTGATGACTAAAGTATTCATAAATGGCGGCAAACACGATACAAAACAGTGCTGCCAGCAGATATTTCAGCCCGATTTTTTTCATACAGTCTTTTTGTTCCTTTTGTTCTTTCCTATCCAATGTAGACAATATCGCTCACCTTCCTCTCAGAGACTCTATTTCCGCCTGTAGTTGGATTATTCATTACATTTCCATTGAAATACATCGTAGAGGATCCGCCTCCATCCAGATTGTAAGCAGTCTCTACACCCAGTCCCTGCATATACTCTGCCAGCTGATAAAGGGTGAGTCCTGTACTTTCATCTGTCCGCCCATCCGATACGACAAACACATAGTGCAGATCATCGATGATTCCTACTGCGGTCCTTGGATTGCTGGCTTTTGCCTTTCCGACTTCCTCATTCTCTGTGACGGCAATTTCTCCGTCTTCAACAAGTCCCGGACCAAAAGATAAGATCTGCGCCGCTCCGTCCTCCAGAAGTTCCGAAGCAGAAATATCACTTTCACTGATAATCTGAAAAGATCCATCGGTTCCTATCACCAAATCTTCCTGTTCTTCCTTCACTGTATCTCTGTAGAGAGTTCCGTTTCTGAGCACATACCCTGATCTCTGTGCTCCATAATAATCGCCATTAATTGCAAGAACCGCATTGTTGTCAGAGGCGATATCCGATGTAGTTTCTGTCAGATTCTGTCCGTAGGCATTCTGGGCAAATGCTGTCTTCAGATAGTCAGTGGATGAAAGAGTCACATCTGCAGCATACACGGTTGTATCGTCAACACGGTCTGTCGTAATCTTAATACTCACGCTGCCGTCACTGTAACTGTCATCCGTAACCGTCGCTGTCTGCGAAGAAGTATCGGACGAACGCAATGTAGCCGCTTGTGCTTCACTGGTTGTCGTACCTGTACCTGTGTCCACGTTCTGATACACATGAGTGATAACAAAGGTATCCAGGGCCACATAAGCAGTAAATGATACAAGAACAGCGGCAAATAAAATATTCCATGCATGTCTCTTCATGTGTTTTTTCATGCGGTCCCTCCTCTCGCTCTCTGTCGGCTTTCCTTTTTAAAAACAAACAGATGTTGTACAAACCAGCTTATGACAAAGAAGAAAAACTCCGTGATCAGCTTCGCCACATATGGACTGAGAGTGGTCCGGGCAACGATCATATTCAATAAAACCGAATCCCCAATCAGGATCGCAGCTGCCAGTGAGAAATACTTCAAGGCCGATTTCCAAAGATCAATTTCACTCTGAAAGACAAATTTTCTGTTCAATGTAAAATTAACAATGGAGCTTACAATACGTGCGGTAACATTGGATGCCAGAAGCCCAATGCCTCCAAACTCTCCTGTCAGTAATGTCAGAACACTGTACAGACTGTAGTCTGTCAGAAAGCTTAGGAAAGAAGAGGCCGAAAACTTTGCGATTTCTTTATAGATCCGACAGGAATCCTTTACGGTATTAAAGTGCGAACCGCTATTATTGTCAAAATAAACAGTAGGAATCTCTATCTCCTCAACAGGCCATTTCTTATCGGCAAACTCCAGCAAAACATTCATCTCATATTCATATCGCTCTCCCGGTATTTCTCTCATCACTGCGGCCAGCCTGCTGCTGAATGCTCGAAGACCTGTCTGTGTATCATGGATATGAAGACCTGTGGAAACTGCAAAGACGCCTCGTGTGATACTGTTTCCCATCCGGCTCCTGAGCGGAACACCTTCTTTTAGCGCTCTGCTGCCCAGAATCAGTGTATCCGGTTTTTTTTCGGCCGCTTCACAAATCCTGATCGCATCACTGATCTGATGCTGACCATCTGCATCCATTGTGACTATGGTATATGGTTCTTCAACGTTTTCTCTGATATAAGAAAGAACAGTTTTAATTGCTTTCCCTTTTCCACAATTACTTGGGTGGGTCAGTACTGTGGCGAAATCTGATGCCTGACGAAATATTTCTGAATATTCTTTTCCACTTCCATCATCTATCACGATATTTCTGAAATTTGAATTCTTTAAGCTATGAAGTAATATAATCAGCTTCTCATCTGGCTCGTAGGCGGGAATCAAAGCAATACATAAGTTTTCTTCCATATAAATCGCATCCTTATTGTCTTAATCTGTTCAATTCGCCGAAGAATCTGTACTATCTTCATTCTTGTCTTTGGAATCTTCCGGACGCTGTCCGCCTCCCATACCCCGGGAAAATACTGTGATCTTTGCAGCACTTCCGTCGCCGGTTAAGGTGACTGCCACAATATCCCCCTCGGTGATGTCGCTCAGAGCAATCGTTTCACCCTGCTCCTTTTTCTGCCGGTCAAAATCCTGCTCACCTGAATCACTTTCATTGGCGTCCTCCTCGCTCGTACTTTCCTCACTGTCGCTTTGGCCGCCATTTTCCGGACCTTTTCCCATTCCCTGACGAGTCAATACCGTATCATCCGTAAGGGCAATTTCCTGTGTATTCCCATCTAGGTTCAGTATCGAAGACGTTTCATCAGAATCCATGTCAGTATCCGTGTCGGAATCCGTGTCAGTATCCGTGTCGAAATCCGTGTCAGTATCCGTGTCAGTATCCGTGTCGGAATTTGTGTCAGACTTCTGTTCATCGGATTCTTCAGCATCCTTTAATGATCCGGTTTCAATTGTAATGCTGTTGTCGCCAACCGCTGTCACCTGTCCATAAATCACATCCGAATCTTCATCCTCACTGCTGCCTGTTGTGTCGCTGTCGGCTGTAGAATTATCTAATGTTCCACTTTGGGATGTACTGCTGTTCGTTGTATCCGAACTGCTGCCGGAAGCTGTACTGCTTCCGCCGCATCCTGCCAGTGTGACTGCCCCGATTGTAACCCCAAGTATCATTCCTATTATCTTATTTTTCATGATTTATCTCATCCTTTCTGAAACATTCCTGTTATTTTTGTTTTCAACTCCATTGTCATTGTTTCTGTTCTTTTTCTCCGGAATCCTTTCCCTGATTGGGTCCACCGGGACTTCCCCCTTGATTCTGGCCGGGGCCTCCGTCTTGGTCTTGGCCGGGGCCGCCACCTTGATCTTGACCGGGGCCGCCACCTTGGCCGGGGCCGCCCATTGGACCGCCCTGGTTTATATTTCCGCTTGTGGTATTAACGGAATCAAGCGTAACATCTTCCACCTTCGTATCTCCGGTATACAGGGAATAGGTTTCGTCTTTTTTGAGGTTCGGCGAACTGATTACCACTGCCTGGAAACTTTTAGCCGCCGTCGTTGAAATTACTTCATTTCCGGAAGAATCCTTCAGTGAAACCTTTGTCCCGGCACTCTGCGAGGAGTCAAATCCATATAGCAGACTGTATTGCGTAGATGTGTCTGAAAAACTCTGTGCCATGTCTGAGGTTCCGACTCCAATCAGTGTTCCTCCTGTGATCACTCCTGTTCCGTTATAATCAAGGATTCCATTTCCGCCTCTTACTGTCCCGTCAATCACAGTTTCACCGCCTGTAATGGACAAATTGCCGTTGGAATCGATGGAATCACCTTCGGCGTTGATATAAAGTTTCCCGCCATTTATCGTGACCAGAACATTTTCATCATTTTCCATTCCTCCTCCCATACCGCCGCCTCTGGCATCTTTGCCATCCGAAGCGGAGGGAGTGTCCGTGGTATCTGTCGAGTCGTCAGTCAGACCGTCCGAACCGTTAATTCCGTCATCTGAGGAGGTAACAGATATATCACCGTTATTGATGTTGACGACCGTTCCCTCGATTCCCTCATTGCTCTGATCTACCTGAATCGTTCCGCCGTCTATCGTAACGGTACTGTCCGCATGAATGGCATCATCCCCGGCATTAATAGTAATCTTGCCGTCTGAAACCTGAACATCTGTCGACGAATGAAGAGCATCCTCCGCAGATGTCAGATTCAAAGTTCCTCCGCTTACCGCGATATAGTCCTTGCCGCTGACCGCATGATTTGCAGCGTCGACATTGATCGTTCCGTTGATAATCTTGACACCGTCTTTTCCGTGAATACCATTTTTATAATTTCCCTTTACATTGAGTGTTCCGGATCCATTGACTGTAATATCGTCTTTGCTGAATATAGCCGCATCCGGTTCCTCATCCTCATCGAGATCACTGTAACTTGTTCCGTCAGTCAGTGTATTCTCTGTTCCATCTGCCAGAGTGAGTATAATCTTTCCACTCTGTGTTCCATTTATCACTGCACCGGCAGAAGAGGTGATATTCGCCCCGTTTAAAACGATATGAACCACATCATTCGAACCTGCGTCTATCACAATCTCCCCGTCTGAAAGCGTTCCGCTGATCACATAGGTTCCTGAATTATTTATGGTAATGACTCCGTCGGATTCTTTCACATTGGATCCGTCAATCTTCGCAGAAGAATCTTTCAATGTAATATTCGTTGCATCGTCTGCACTCCATGCTTCATTCTTGTCATCCTCGTCATAACTGATATCCGCCGCTTTTACGGTTGTCGAAGTGGTCACGGATGTCTTCGTCGCTGCTGCCGTCGATGAGCCGACATTCGAACTGCTGCCTGTTCCCGATGTAGTACTTCCACATCCGGCAATCATTCCGGCCGCAAGCACCGCAGATAAGAACACACTTGAAATTAAATACTTTTTTTTGATCATATATATCCCGTTCCTTTCTTTATCATAATTCTTCACGATTCGCTGCCGGTCTGCCACAGGTGATTCCCAGGTTTCCGTTCCGGCACCTGAGGGTATCTAGAAATTCTTTTTCTTTGCTTTGATCCTTCAGCACAACCCTGTACCTCAGTTCATATAAACTTCCCATATTGACGGTTCGCACTTTGTCAAGCTGTGTCTGCGTTGTAAAAGTGTCAAACACATCATCAAAGATGTTCTGATAGTCCAGATTTTCAGGTATCGTGATCTTAAGTTCCTTTTCGTATTGATTCTCCTGAAACATAGGCAGAGCCATCAGAAGAATCTGTATCAGTGCCACAATCGCAAACAAAATCACTGCAATTCCCACATACCCGACTCCCGTTGCAAGGCCAATCGCCATTGCAAGGAATATATTCCCAATCTCTCTTGAATTGCCGGGCACTGAACGGAACCTTACCAGAGAAAATGCGCCCATGACAGCAACTCTTGTTCCAAGATCTCCGTTCACCATCATGATCACGATCTGTACAATGACCGGCAGAATCGCCAGAGTCAGTAAAAAGTTTTTCGAAGATCTGTTTTTGTAACAGTGCACCACTGCAATTAAAGTTCCAATGATCAAAGATACCGCCGTACAAATCAAAAACTGCTCCAGACTGACCGAAGATGCGCCTGATGTTGATAAAATACTGTTAAGCATAATGCTGCACACCTCCTTTTACATTTGCAGCCCTCTGTATGGACTCCTGCAGGAGAAAAACCTGTTCTGACAGTAAATACTGCTTATAATAAGTTCCATATTTAGAAAATGAATTCGGAAAAATATCCATTTGTGAAAGCAGCCCGGCAAGCCATATCGGCATGGACCCCGGAATCTTTATTTCCATCAGTACCTGATTCTCTCCCAGGAGTAATGTGCCATATCTGTCTGAATCAAGGTGCAGATCCCTCTTGCGGCAGGTAATGTTCTGATCAAAGGTAACGCGAAGCTGCTTATCTTCCCGTCCGGATAGTGCCTCTCGGTCATAAGCGATATATGCTGCGGGAACTACCTTGTATCTGTCGATTGCAAAATCAATCTCATGCAAAATCTGGCAGTCAGCACGATTGGGGTAAATTCCCTGATCTAAATAGTTCTCTGCTTCCCTCAGTGTCAGTTTGACACGCCTTTTTCCGACTACTCCCCGGGATTTCTTCTTTAATTCCAGAAATACTTTGTCATCCTTTCCCGGAATTCCATAGCTCCGAAGTCTTATCTTTTCTTTATACACCGGTTTCTCGATAGATGTACGAATCAGGCTGAAATCAGGAGTGTCATAATAGATATTGTAAATGGAATATTTTCCATATACGTCTGCTTCCATCTGATCGGTCAATGCTGTTTTAAACATCTCATATTGTACTTTTGTAAGCATATATTTCTTCTCGGTTCTCTTAAAAACTTCCTGTATCTGGTTCGCTGTCTTCATATTGTTTTCCTCCGTTTCCGTATCATGGCCATATCATATCGCCACTTGCTGAAATTAACCTTAAATTCATCTTTCAGCTTCCTTTCAGGCTCCTTCTTTATAATACATTTATCATAAGATGCAGGGATCAAAAAGTATTTTGCCCCCATAATACACAGATTGAAAAAGGAACAGGATATCTGTATAATAAAAGCAGACAAAGGGAAGAGGTATGAGATGAATATATTAATTGTAGAGGATGAAGTTCGTCTGGCAGAGGCACTGCGTGAAATCATGATGGAATCAAAGTACCTGTGTGATGTGGTCTACACAGGTACAGACGGATTGGACTATGCGATAAATGGAACTTATGATGTGGTTGTATTAGATGTAATGCTGCCTGGCATGGATGGTTTTTCAGTTGTTCATGAGATGAGAAAACAGGGAATTCAGACACCTGTCTTGATGCTCACCGCAAAAGATGATGTCAACGACAAGATTTCCGGGTTGGATCACGGCGCAGACGACTATATGACAAAACCTTTCGAACCGGGAGAATTGCTTGCCAGAATCCGTGCCCTCACCAGAAGAACCGGAGAGGTGATCTTCGAGGAACTGACATTTGGCGACCTGAAGCTTCTCCTCTCCACCAACGACCTGTGGTGTAAGGGCAGAAGCATACATTTGAGTTTTAAAGAATTTGAGATTTTGAAAATGCTGATGATTAATTCCACCATGATCATATCAAAGGAATCTCTTATCGAAAACGTCTGGGGAATTGACTCCGATGCGGAGGACAATAATGTGGAGGCCTATATTTCATTTCTCCGGAAAAAATTCTATTATCTTGGTTCTGAAGTGGGTATTGTAGCTGTCCGAAAAGTCGGCTACCGCCTGGAGGAGAAGAAAAATGCTTAATAAACTGCGAAAAAAATTTATCCTCACCAATATGGTCTTTGTGATCGCTGTGATCCTGTCGGCCCTGGTGGTCATGTGTGCCTCCAATTACCGGAGATTCTACTCAGACAGCATAAAAGCAATTGACCGGACCCTTTCCGGAAATCTGGAAGACTTAAAACCGGCTCTGGAATTCGGTGACAGAGACGGCAGACGGCCTCCGCGCCCGAAGGACGATGATGGAATTGGAAGAATATCTGTATTTACCGTAACCCTTGAGGGAAATTCAAATATCGTATCCGGTGTCAATGACAGCGGAATCCAGGTTGACACTGACGCTGCCCAGGAGGCTGCAGACGCGGCCATGGCCGTGAATCAAACATCCGGAACGCTCCAGAGTATGGGGCTTCGATTTAAAATGCTTGCGACAGACAGTGGACTTAAAATTGCATTTGCAGATATCACAAATGAGCAGAACAGTATGCGCAGTCTGATTCTGATTTCAGTTCTGATCTTTATTCTTGTTGTCCTGGCTTCCTTTATCATCAGCCTTTTCCTGTCGAAACGTGCACTTGCTCCTGTCCAGAGATCATGGGACCAGCAGCATCAGTTCGTAGCAGACGCCTCTCATGAGCTGAAAACTCCGCTGACCGTGATTCTTGCCAACCTGGGAATTATCAAAAGTCACTCCGGGCACACCGTTACAGAAGAGAAAAAATGGCTCGATAACACGGAAGAAGAAGCCATCCGGATGAAAGATCTGCTGCAGGATCTCTTATTTCTCGCACGCGATGACGCGGACAATGCTCCTCCCGCTCCTCACGTAACACTCAATCTGTCTCAGATTGTATGGGAATGCATTCTTTCTTTTGAATCTGTGACATATGAACAAAACACAACTATGTCGGAAGATATCCAGAATGACATCCGGATATCTGGAAATGAAAAGCAGATCAAACAGCTGACAATGATCCTGCTGGACAATGCCTGCAAGTATGCAAAAAACGGGAGTATACATGTCGTACTGAAGCGGGATCATGAAAAAGCTATTTTAAGTATAAGAAACTCAGGTCCAGTCATACCAAAAGAAGATCTGGAACACATCTTTGAACGTTTTTACCGCGCAAATAAGTCCAGATCCCGCGATACAGGAGGATATGGCCTGGGACTCTCGATTGCACAGACAATTGTGCACAATCATAAAGGGAATATCAAAGCGGACAGCACAGAAAAAAGCGGGACGACCTTTCGCGTGTCCATGCCGGTACTTCTATGACTCCACCCCTGCCTCTGACAGGCCACCCTTATATAAATCTGCTGTGAGCTGTATCAACTCATCCACAGACAAATCCTTTCCTCTATGCAGCCATAATTGGAATATAGATATTACAGCAGAGATATGATATTCGATCAGATATGGCTTAAATCGGTTATCATCCGGCAGATTGAGCTCCGGGATATTCAGTTTCTTCTTCGACAACAGTTTTTCTATAAAATGCTGTTTTCCATAAACACCTAACAGGGCATTGACATAGACAGACTTTGTATCGTATAGTTCTACAAGACTGCTCACGAATGAGTTACTATACATATCAATGCTTTCCCTGTTTTCACAAATATAATCTGCCATCGTATCTTCCACCTCATCCAGTAAATCATAGATATCCAGAAAATACTGATAAAATGTGCTACGATTATATCCTGCTTTTTTCGAAACTTCCAATACGGTTATCTTTTCAATTGGGTCTTTTGCATATAGAAGGCAAAACGCCTCCATAAATGCCTGCCTTGTCTGATCCGCTGTATTCCCATTCTGTTCCATTCATTTCATCCTCTCAAAATCCAACACTCACCTGTTCCGGTGTTGTGGGGTTTTTTATGTGGATATACTATACTTATCATACAACATGTAGATAGTTATTAGCAAGCCAAAAGAAAGCGAGGAAAGTAATATGTCAGAAATAAAATATACATTTACAGCAAACGGAGAAAACTGGACAAAAACACAGCTGGAACGTCTCGAATACGAACGTAATCTACACATGCTGCACCTGCTCAAACGCCACGGTGTAGAAATAAAAGACGGTGATAAAGTTCTCTCCGATGCGGAAATCGATTACCTGACCATGGATAAAGCATGGGATGTTTCTATTAAAACCCGCTCACAGTATAAAGGTGAAAAGATTATTGATCTATATAAAGAAGATTTTAAGTTATCGGATGCAATGTGGAAAGATCTTGGTTTCTCACAGGATAAGCCGATGAAAGTTTCTCACTGTAACATGTCCGTGAGTGGTATTTCTATGAAAGAATTTGCAGAAACAATGAGATCTATGCAGACAGACGACTATGTAAGTCTTGCCTCCCATCCCGAACATTTTATCTGCCATGTTTCTTTCGATGAGGGAAAGCTTGTTGGAATTGAGCCATTTGGCATGTATGGTACTCCTACGCTTGTCACTGTAAACATGGTTGAAGACTCAAAGCTAAGCGACCAGATTCGCGCAGACAAAGACTCTTCATTTCCTATGGCGATGGCGGGCGAAGCCTTCCTCGCAGATGGTGTGACACCGGTTAACTGCCCTTATCATCAGTTTAAACCTACCGCAGATGGTTTTGAAACAAAAGCAGCTGTTTACTGGCCAGAGAATACACCGGATGAAATTGTAACCGGTCATGCTCTGCATCTCGCCATGGAATTCTCACGTGGTATGCAGTTATCACAAAAGTAAATATATTCTGAACTTTTAAAAAGATTCCCGAGGATCTATATATTCCGGGAATCTTTTTTCCAGATGTTAATAGTTCTTTTTGCTTTCATCTATAAAGAAAAATGCTTCACTGGCCATGCGGTCCGGGCAGTCCATTTCCATCAGATGGCGTTCGCCCTGAAGAAGAACTGTTTTAGCTTTTGGAATCATCTGTATAGCCTTAAGATTGCTTTCATAATAATCATGAAACAGAATGTCCTCTGTGCCAAACACCATAAGAATAGGTGTTTTTATATTCTTTATGGCCTCTTCACATTCCTCTTTGCTGTCCCAAAGCAGCTCCGGAGCATCTCCGTATTTTCCGACATCACTTTGAACACCGGCTTCAGGACCGCCCCCGGCTGCGTTACCCAGCGTTTTCACTTCTGCAATTTTAAGCGGAATATTTTCCTGCTTTCTCATGCAGTGTTTCAGAAATCCCATTGGTCCTTCCTTCTTTGGAATTTCAAGCCACTGTGTATCCGTTCTCGGGCAAAGGTGAGGAGCCATATAAAAACTGCAGAATGTCTCCATGATCTCCGGATGCTCTTTGATCATATACCATCCCGGAATTGTACCATGGCATTTACCTACATAATGGAACTTATCTATGCCCATTGCTTTGGTAAATTCATACATGTCAAGACCCCATTGCCTGCCCCAGTTTACACTGCCATCCTTGGTGAATTCTGTGGCATCTCCATCCATACGCATAACGACACCATATACATGATATCGCTTTGCAAGCTCCTCCAGTACCGGTGTAAATGTATGAAAGTATAGTGCTCCTGATATTACCACTTCACTGTTTTCCTCGCCAAATTCACAGTAGGTCAATTCAAGACCATTACTGAGCATGACGGATTTTCCGTTTTTTGATACTTTATTTGCTTCCATTGAAAACCTCCTGTTGATTCAATATGATTAGGTCATTTTCCTATTCATTTTTATTATTTGCTTCTACTGAAATAATAACACTTACAGACAAGATTTCGATGGACAATGTTCTATCCTATCTATGAATAAGCAACAACATTGTGGATTAATATTGCCTATTCCGGAAATGTACAGTATAATGTATAAAACCATTCTATGACAAGGAGATTCAGCTTGGAAAATAAACAGGATCTAAGGGTAATAAAAACGAAACGAAACATCAAAAACGCTTTTATCGAAATCCTACTTGAGAAAGACTTTAAAGAAATTACTGTGCAGAATATTTTAGACAAAGCACTGATTAACCGAAAAACCTTTTATAATCATTACATGGATAAGTATGATCTGGCTGATCAGATGATTCAGGATTTTTTTGATGAATGCACGGCTTTTCTGGATATGCGCTCTCAAAATTTTAAAAATATCGATGGTTTCCTTGATCAAGTGGATTCCATATACAAAGAAGTATTTCAGCAGCGGGATTTAATTTTGGCCTTATGGACTATTCAGACTGATAATATAGATTTTTACGGCAGTATGGAATCACTCTTTCAGTCAAAATACAGGCAACTCTTTCAAAACGATAAAGAAAAAAGCGGAGATATAGATTTTCAGGCACATCTTTTTTCAACATTCATTCTCGGATCATTGAAATATATGCTTGACTCTAATAAAAACTACACGGCACGAGAAGTCTGGAATGAAGTCAGCAGCTTCTGCCAAACAATTACATCCGTGTCCATTCATCCTGACAGATGAGTCCTATGATCATATTAAAACTGGGAGTAACTCATTCACTTTTAAGCGATTCAATTATAAGAAAGGAAGGAATCATATGGAAACACTGAAAACAATTTGGAAGTTCATCAAAAATGCACGTTATCTCAAAGGAATGATGCAAAAATCCACGGCCACAGTAATTTCTATTGAAAATCCTCATGGAGATTACTATGTATTAAAGCTAAAGCCTGCGGACAATCTACAATGGAATGCCGGGGAACATATCATGCTGAAACTTCCCGATCATGAGACGATAAAAAAGGAATACCGCATCTTCTCTATCGCCTCAATCCAGGAAGAAGATGTACTACTGTTTGGAACAAGAACCGGAAAGCAGACCAGTGCTTTTAAAAAAGTTCTGTTAAATCTACAGCCGGGTGATCCGGTTTCGCTTATGGGACCTTTTGGATGGTTTCGCATAAGGGATGATCGCTCTCCAATTGTACTGTTTGCAGGGGGCGTGGGGATCACACCTGTGAGAGCTCTTGTCAGGGAATTAAAAGACAGTCAGACAAGGCCCATACATATCGTATATTCCTCTTCTGATTATTATCTGTTCGGCGACGAAATGAAAGAACTTGCAGATCAAAATCCATCTATGACACTGTATTCAGTATCGGACCGCAATGAAACGCAGGCAAAGATTGCTGAACTGGCTGAAGAATATCAAAACCAGGCCTATTACTATATGTCATCTTCGCCTGCCGTTCTTGATTCCGTCGCCAAGCTCTTAAAATCCAAAGGAATATCCGGTAAACGCCTCATCGACGATACCATGAAAGGGTATTGATATCTAAGATCTCGGACGCAGTAAAAGGGCAGATCATTCATTTTGATCTGCCCTTTTACTATTGGCTGCCAAGAACACAGGCGAATCCATATACCAGATCGGGTTGCGTTCTCATGTTATTTATTTTCCATCTTTTCTTTTACGGTTAGCCCCATGTAAATAAATTCATATATCATCTTTCCATTTCTTTTAATAACTTTATCGCCGTCCTTTAGAATCATAGTTCCATCAGCATAATTTCTTGTTGTTGAAGGATGCATGCCTTTCATCTTCAAAACCCACTGGATTGGCTTTGGTACAGAAGAAGCCGCATCACGTGACTCCAGCTCTTCTTTCTGGCGAATGTTATACGATAAAGATTTGGCTCCCTGTTTGAATACATATTGTATTTCCTTAGGGTACATTTTTCCTGAGAGCTTTTCCTGATATTCTTCAGAGAGCCTGCATTTAGGAGTTTCTAAGTCCTCAAGTACAATGTTTCCATTCTTGTCCTCAAGAAACATCATAGACAGACGCTCATAGTCGAACTTTTTCTGAGTTCCTATATCAAATAAAACAAGTGCATAGTCACCAAAGTTCTGCCTTCCCCAGATCCAGTGATCCCAGGTCGTATTATGCTTCATATTTCCCCACTGATGGTCATGATATCCCTCACCGGTCACATGATGTTTTTTCCCATTATAGAAAAGAGTTCCACTCACTTTTCCTCTAGGTACCGCACATAACCAGGTAAAGTATCCTTTCTCATCATAGTCAAAAACAAAACCGCCTGCTCCGGGGCGCCATGGTTTCGAGGTACTTACAAGCTTCAAATCCGCTCCTACATTAGAAGCCTCACCAGTTCCGCCGGCACCATCAGTTCCATTCACACCACCTGTCTGATCTACATGAATAGTATATGTCAGCAAATCCCCTAATATAAAGTGAGGACCATATTTTACATCACAGCAATCCTTTCCAAAATGTGCATCTTCTTTTTTTAATATAACATTATCCTTATACTCCCGGCCATCTGGAGCGGTAATCTTGATTACTACAGATGGGATGGTCCCGTCTTTTCCAATTGTTTTATTATCCTTGGTGTTAAAGTGGATCACCGCCTTTGACCCATCATCTAAAATCATATCAAAGTACCACCATTCGTAAACACCTGCACGATCATCATCTCTTTTTCCGTCTTCCCAGGCCTCGATACTACCTTTTCCTGTTCCCATTCGCTTATAATCTTTATCCTGATTCATAACCCTTACCGGTATCTTTTTTTTCAAATCTTAGCTGCCTCCTTAATCATTTCATAAG
This sequence comes from Eubacterium sp. UBA5416, assembly GCA_002409525.1. GTDB lineage: Bacteria > Bacillota > Clostridia > Lachnospirales > Lachnospiraceae > Novisyntrophococcus. Next base: position 113,059 of record DHNM01000040.1, read on the forward strand.
TTTCCATTGCCAGATGTAATTTATGGCCCTCGATCATCTCCTTTGGCGTATTTTTAGGAAAATATACCGTGGTTCGAACATCAAATCCTTTTTCTGACGGTTTCATTTGGTGGTATGCAATATCGTGACGCAGCGTACCATCGAGCAGTTTTGACGTTCCTGCCGTGGCATCTGGAAATCCATTATCTGTAACAACCTTATCTTTAAGCGAATCCTGTCCCGGCATTACTATGACTTCTGTAGGACCGCCATACATTCCCATGGTTTCAACTCCCATCCGCTCCTGTCCCTTGCAGTCTTCTGTCTTCGTAAAGCAAAAATGTTCCGGGTTTTCGGTCATGACAGAACTATCACCGCCGCTTAAAACGGAAGCCATCTTTTCCTGAAATTGTTCTAAAGTCATACCCACAATATTTAAATCGGCCGTTGCTCTGATCATCGGATTCTCATCATGGTAATCCCTTACAATCTCCCGCCACATTCTGGCAGAACGTTGTAGTTCTGACGCATATAACTTTTTAAACTCATCTGCTGCTATCTCACTTCTTGCTTTAAGATTGAGTTCCTCTGCCTCCTCATAACTTAAATAATTAACATCATCGTATGTCAGAGAGTTACCGTTGTATGGTATTTCAGCTCCCAGATATATCATTTCCTGAAGTACATGTTTTTCCCTTTCATAACGAATCAATCTCAATTGTTTGTCCGAATATGTGTCTCCATCAATCGTTACTTTTATTTTAACGTCATCCAAATTAATACCCTCTTCCTTATTTTTATTTTTTCTAATACGAATTGTATCATTAAATGTAATTGTGATCAAGGATATTTAGTGATTCAATTCCCACTCATATGTATCATCAAAAATATAATCATTGATCTAAGAGAAAACCAGTGATACAATATGTATAAATAAAGGAGAGAGAGGTAATTATGTATCACGGAACAGCAGAAAATCAAAAATCCAAAAAAAAAATAGTAGAAGCACTCTTTTTGTTAATGAAAAGGAAATCCTTTTCGGAAATAACTGCAACTGACATAATACGAAAAGCTGATGTGGCAAGAGCCACTTATTATAGAAACTTTGATAAGAAAGAAGATATTCTGAATGAATTTATGGAAGAACTGAGACGTGATATTTCTCTGGAAGAGCATACTGATAACGAAGAACTTTTTGCATACGAAAACGTGGTAAACGGATTTGAAAAAGCTTTAAACCATTTTTTACAGAAAAAATCATATGTTCTTACTCTGTACGAGAAAGGTTTTGGAACTATGATTCAAGATACGATGAATCGTTATGTAGAAGAATACGCAGGTGAAATGTCTTTTCGCTCCCCGAATCGATACCTTCTTTATTTTGTATCCGGTGCATCCACAAACATCCTGCTTCAATGGCTCAGCCAGGGTGCGGAAGAATCGCCGCATGAAATAGCAACAATCTGTGCCAATATTATGAGCAAACCAATTATTAAATAAGTGGAGGCAGACAGCTCATCCACCTCCTGCTAAATAATGACAGTTTATATCTTTCGAAAAATTCCCGGGGATTTATATCCCGGGAATCTTTTTTCCTATATATCAATAGTCTGACTGCCGTTAGTTTATTTGTTTTAAACTATGAACCCAGTCATCATAATTATCCTTTTTTGCAATCCCGTAATTAAAGGGATGAACAACCTGCGATTTCGGACAAGCCCTCTTAATTGCAGGCAAAGTCTTGCTGACATTCGCAAGCCCACAAGTGGCAAAAGGAATCACTGTCTTCCCCTCCAGACTACAGCGACTGATGAAATCAGAGAGGAATTCCGGAGGATTCATATACCAGATTGGATAGCCGATAAACACTGTATCATATGCTGAGAGATCCGGAACCGGAGTCACAGACTGAACCGGAACTTTATTCTTTCTCTCTTTATTTACACGGACCAGTGATGATACATAATTTCCGTAAGGATCCTCCGGTTCTACTTTAAGCATCTCACAATGAAAGTCCTTCTGAATTCTTTTTGCAAGCTTTTCTGTATTTCCTGTCTTTGAGTAATATATAATCATTGCTTTCATAGTCTGAATTTTACCTTTCCTTATTTTATTATACAGCATTTTACAATCCAACTTCCACTACAATTTGGTCCGTTCCCATCGCTTATGAGAATTCGTAATTTACCAGTTCACATAGCAATTCATGAATAATCTCTAGCATGAATACGACAAATACCGTGGATTCTCCATTTGTATTCGCAGCATTGAGTACACTGACCTGATCCACAGTAAGTGAATTCTGCTCAATGGCCAGAGAGGATTGAATGGAACGTATCCGATTTTCTCTTCGAAGTTTCGGGTTCTTGGTGGTTCATAATACTCTGCCATTCCTGCTCACCTCCTAATATAAGTGCAGGACTTCCTGCTTCTTCACCCTTCGGATCACTTTTTATCATACTATTTTAATTTCTTACCGTCTTTAAATGCATGCCCTGCGATTTGATCTGAATGAAAATACAGATTTCCAACAGAGTCAAAGGTAATCGGATCCAGTTTAATCGGATCAATCTCACCCTTTTCATTGAGAATGGATTCATCAGCACTGATATTCACAATCTCAGCAACCAGTTTGCATGTTTCTTCTTCATAACTGATCTTTTTGCATTCCAGTGTCATGCCAAGCTCATCAATCAGCGGTGCATCCACGTACTGGCTTTTCGTAGCGTGAAAGCCAGACTTTTGAAATTTATCTGGTGTGTCGTTCGCCGAAACAATCCCCACATAATCTGCCTCTGTCACATGTGCTCCATCCGCCATGCTCACGGTAAACTCATTCCGTTTCAGAATGTTCTTCAGTGTCTTGCGCCATGGACTGATATAGATCGAAATCTCATGATTACCGAGGATTCCGCCCCAGGCTGCATTCATGGCATTCGGTGTTCCATCCTCACAGTATGTACCGATAATCAATACCGGCATCGGATAAATATATGACTGTGGACCCAAATCTTTTCTCATTGAAAGTACCCCCTTTTCAATTATAAATCCGTGATCTACCAGTAATATTAACTACACTTATGGTAACATATGGGAGGTGAAAGCTCAATGAGAAATTGTTTTCTGTTATGCGAAATCTGTGAAAAAACTATCATAAATCCGAGAAGTCCTCAGATTTGATTGGCATTTGCTTTCAGGAAATTCCGAGAGTAAAATACTCCTTTTCAGCAAGAATTTTCATACCCAGATCTTGCCAAAAAGGAGCTGTTTTTTACCAGAGACACAACATTTTTTTCACTACCTTATTTGCTTAACTCTAAGACCAAATCATTCGCACGCCATATTGCATTTTTTAGATTTGCAACTTTGTATACGTCGCCAATGAAATGGACATGATCGCTTTCGCTCTCCGCCAGTCTGCAACCGGAATCATATCCTATGGATACAACAACATCATCGCACAATATAGTTTTATATTCACCATCTTCCAGCTGGATATTCAGACAGTTATTGTCTATACTTAAAGTCTTTGTCGAAGTATAGACCGGAACTTTATAGTATTCAAATGCATCTCTTAAATAACTTGTATTCGCCATGCTTGATCCCACGACTTTTAGTATATCGTCCTGCATTTCAACAATAGCCGGATGTTTTCCACTCATTGCCAATTCATAAGCTATCTCACAACCTGTAAGTCCACCGCCGATAATCGCAACATGATCTCCACACTCCATTTTATTTCTTAAAAAATCTAGTGCTGTCACTGCTTTGTCATTCCCCGGTATCCGCAGATTTCTTGCACAAGATGATCCCGTAGCGATTACAATTTCATCTGCTTCGATTTCAGATAAATCTCTGACCTCAGTATTCAACTGCACCCGGACATTAGATTTCCCGATCTGACGAATATAGTATTGTATAAGTTCCCGATCCTTTTCCTTAAATGTAAAACTTGCGGCTTCATTAAATACTCCGCCAAATCGGTCAGACTTTTCATAGAGTGTAACCGCATGTCCTCGCTTTGCCGCCTGCAGCGCAAATTCCATTCCTGCTATACCGGCACCGATCACTGCGATTCTTTTTGGATTTGAAGCCATTTTTACAGCATATTTCTTTTCGTTACGTGTATATGGGTTTAATGCACAGACGCCGGTAGGTTCATTCATATTCATCACAAGTCCCGATTTCTTCCAGAGACCGTTGGGCAAACATCCTAAGTGACAGCCAATACACGGCATGATATCGTCTTCTCTTTCTTCCCTGATTTTGGTAAGGTAATCTGTTTCGGTAAGAAACTGTCTTGCGATACCGACAAAATCAATATTACCGTTTTTAATCTCTCGCGCGGCATCTTCCAGCTGCATCCGTCCCGCACAGATCAGCGGTTTGTCTGTATACTTTGATATTTCTTTTACTTCTGCAAGATTACAGTTTAACGGCATATATACCGGCGGATGTGCATAATACCAGGCATCGTATGTTCCGTTGTCGGCATTAAAAGCATCATATCCAGCTTCCGTAAGAATCTGAATTGCTTTTTTTGACTCTTCCATATCTCTTCCGATTTCTTCGGACTCATGGTCTGCCGGAATAATTCCTTTATTAAATCCTCTTGTTTTAGAGGTGACCGAATAACGCAGCATAACCGGGTAATCCTGTCCACAGCGTTCTTTGATTGCCTTTACAATTTCACAGGAAAAACGAAGTCTGTTTTCCAGGCTGCCGCCATACTCGTCAGATCTGTGATTTGTATAGGTACATGCAAACTGATCCAGAAGATAACCTTCATGCACCGCATGTATATCAATTCCGTCAATTCCGGCCTCTTTGCATAAAAATGCGGTTTCAGCCATTGCATGAATGATATCGTGAATTTGGTCCTTTTTTAATGCTTTTGTCTTGAACTCGTTAATCCATATATTTGGCATTCCATCATCCGCAGATGCATTTACAGCATCAAGATTCAGAACAGGATTTAACTTTTCATATTGATTGAACATTTCGTACGGCATCGGTGTATTTCTTCCAAATCCGGCAGTCAGCTGAAAAAAGATTTTTGTTCCGTAAGAATGCAGTTCATCAACGGTTTCCTTTACTCCCGTAAAAGCTTCCGGATGCTGCCATAGCCACTGATGTCCATTAAAGCTGGCAACCGGTACGGCGCCGGGAATGATCAGGCCGACCCCATCCTTTGCCTTATCGATAAACAGATCATGTACTGCCGGATCATAACCATTTCCATTCAGCCATTCCACCATTGTAGTCCCCTCCATTGGACACATGACAAAGCGGTTTTTCACTTCACATGTTCCAATCTTTGCACCTGTAAACAGGATTTCATATTCTTTTTTCATCGGTCCTCTCCTTTTCTTTTGAATAATTCTTAAGGTTGACATTTGTAACTCTTAGTATTATAATGACAAAATATTATCAAATGTCAATGGTCTTAGCATAAGACTTACAAACTGGAGGTTATGTAAATGTATTCCGGTTCGAATATTACCGCTCGTCACTCTATGTCCGATTTATCAAACGCACTGTTTCATTTACTTCATCAGTATAAATATAATGAAATCACTATTACCATGATATGCCAGGAGGCCCAAATATCCCGGCAGACTTTTTACAAATTATTCAAAAATAAAAAAGGGGTTGTTCAATATCTCATCTCTTCAAATTACAGCGATTTTGAAGAAGGTTTTCAGAAGACAGAAAGCCTTACCTTGGAGGAATTTACAAAATACACCCTGGAATTCTTTTGGAAGAAAAAAGATTTATTTGATCTTTTGATATCCCACAACCTGGAACGGTACTTTCTTGAAGAGGTACAAGAAAGGCTTGCTTCTGTTCTTGAACTCTTTCAGGCAACACCATTTCTTGAAAACAAAACGATCTATAACTTTTTAACGGGTGGACTGAGCTCTATGATTTTATATCAGGTGGGCGTTGATAAAGAGGAAAATATAGAGCAAGTGGCCAAAGAATTTGCCGACTTGATGGGAAATCCCGTTCTTCGCTAGAGAAAAATGCAGTCCCTTGACGGACTGCATTTTTCTCTGCATTATTTAAATTCATCTGGATTTCCGAAATACATACTTTCCCACATAGCATTTCCCTTATGACTTTCAACTACCTGTTCTTTATCAAAGATCTCGAGTGTCACAGAACCTGCAAATCTTAAATAAGCCGGATCCATTCCCTGCTTTATGGCTGCTTCCTTCTGTTCCGATGATAATGTATCCAGCATACTGACTTGCAGGATCACATTTTCTACTTCGTAAGATATCCGATATTTTTTATCTCCGTCCTCATAAAGATATGAGATGTTTTTTGCAATTGGCTTGTGAGTCACTTCATCTATGAATTCGTTTGCAGACGTAAAGGTGACTTTTGAACTGTCATCCGCAATAATGCTATTGCCATCAGCTAACATGAACATGATAAAATCCTGATAGCCAAATTCTTTTGGTGCATAATTGACAGCATTGATAAAAGTAAAACCATCAACCTCGGCACGACCCCAATATCCATGATGTTTCAACTCGACCAGATTTCGATTTCCCCAGTTATGGTCATGATAGCCATATCCATGACAGGTTTTGGTGTTCCCTGCCTGGGTAATATTAGCTGTCACTTCGCCTTTTGGAACGGCTACCAGCCATCCATATTCATCTTTTTCTTCCGGTCCGTACAATATCATGCCCGCACCCGGTCTCCATGAAGGAATCATCCGTTTTAGCTCAATGTCCGCCACCACATCATCAATCTCGATATGGATCGTATAATTTTTCAGGTCGCCTTTAAATTCATTGTTTCCCGTTTGTACATCACACTGATCCTTTGCAGCGCTGAAGTTCTCCTGTGTTCCACGGAACATTTTTGATATTTTACTTCCATCTTTTCCATTATAGTCCATGGATACCATAGGGGAGAGCGGAAGAAAACTGGAGGTAAAAGGCTTTGTGTGAAATGTAATGACAAGATTTGAACCGTCGTCCATATTCGCGTCAAAATACCACCACTCATAATTTCCGGGATTGCCATCTGTATGAATGCCATCCTCACGTTTTTCAATCAAATTATCTTTTACACCATACTTTTTATAATGCTCCGGTGTAGATGCTATTTTTACTAAATCATGCTTTGCCATATAACTACTCCTTTCAAAAATATTGTTCTCTGATGTTAATAATTCTATCCTTAACATTACATATGTCAACCTTTTAAGCTTAACACTGACACTTTCAGGCAAATGTAAAATAAATGTTGTGGGCCTAAAATAGTGACAGTGACATCATAGCGAATTTGTAAGAGTTGTCAGAATAGCATTGACTTAGGTAAAACTTTCTAATATATTATTAGAAGAAAGCAATTATGTATGTCAGTTTAATTTAAAACTAAATGGATTATAGGATAATATAGTCCGCATTGATGAATGCATAAAGAAGGAGGATCATAGATATGGCAAATCAAATTGCACACCTTGCGGTAAGCAGTGAAGAGTACCGCAAATTAGGATTGAAAAAAAAGGTAATTCAACAGTTTGAAGATGGAATAAGAACAACCGGGAAAAAAGGAGAATTCGAATGGTGGTATTATGATGCCAAGATGAATGATGGGTCCACACTGGTTCTCACCTTCTTCTTAAACAATGCGACAGACACAAGTGGCGGATTTCATCCAAGTGTAAAAATCGAACTCACCAGAGCAGATGGAACGGAAGTTAGTGACAGAGTATTTGTTGATGAGAATGACTGCGAATTTTCAAAAACGAGATGCAATGTAAAAATTGGGGAAAATGTGTTTGAAGGTGATTTGAAAACTTATCATATCCTGGTAAAAACAGACAAAATTGAAGCAGATATTTCCCTAGAGGGAAATGTAGCTGCCTGGCGCTCAGCGACTGGACATATTTACTTTGGAGATGATAAATATTTTGCCTGGTTTCCATCAGTACCCGAAGGAATCACAAGGGCCTCGATCAAAGTGGATGGGAAAGTAGAAAAGTATGAAGGAACCGGCTACCATGATCATAATTGGGGAAATGCACCGATGATGGATGTACTTCACCATTGGTATTGGGGAAGAGCTAAAATCGGGCCATACACGGTAATCAGTTGTTACATCACAAGTACGAAAAAGTACGGATATACTCATCTTCCGATTTTTATGCTTGCAAATGGAGAAAAATTGAT
>DHNM01000040.1:121481-132115 GCA_002409525.1 Eubacterium sp. UBA5416
CGAAAACACCAGAAAACATTATCACAAGACTTTAGTTTATGATTATAAAGGAAAAGAAGGGCATTACAAAATAACTTATAAATTCAAAAATATTATTTCCAGCTTTTCCTTGTTAGCCGATGGAGGAAAAGAGCCCTCAAAGATACAAACGACACTTTTACGGGTGGTGGGACTGGATCCAACCTATGACCGTTTCAACGGAGAAGCAACAATTGAGAAAATTGAGAATGGGAAAGTGACCGAAACCTATACAAACCCGGCAACCTGGGAAATGATGTATTTTAAACGAGATAAAGATGTCTGAAATGCCAATTGGCTGCCAGCATTAAAAGAAGTCCCGACTGTCAAGTAGTATCTTTATAACACCATAGTTATTCTGAAGATAGTCCCATTGAACACATAGCCGGCCATGGTATACTGAACTTGCATAGGCATCACCCCCTCATGCATGCCACAATCATATCGTTCATAGTTGTCCCACATCATGAGCGGAGGTTTTTATTGTGGCTGTTCTCATAAAGAGGCGGCTGTTCGAAATCTCGGATGGCTGTCCTCTTAAACTTTTCTTATAATTCTGATTATTACGTTAAATTCGGTATATTTTATTCCTTTTGTGGAAAAGATGTTGATAAATAGGAGACATCGGTTTATAATCAAGTCATGGGGAGGTTTTTATATGGATCAGCCAATTGTAAGATTACGATCGCTGGAATTAACAAACATCAAAAATGTAGAATACGGAAAAGTTGAATTGCCTAATACCCTGCTGAAAAAATCCGATCCTACCAGTGCTGAGGTACTGGGAATCTACGGACAGAATGGGTCCGGTAAGACAGCAGTCATCGACGGACTGCACTTTTTGCAGCAGATTATGATCGGTAATCGTATTGATAAAAGCTTTGCGGATTATATCGATGTATCAGGAGATACGGCAGAACTGGATGCTTCTTTTGATATCTTCTCTTCTGATATCACTTATGAGGCTGACTATCACCTCAGCCTTCGAAAAGTAGATGAATCATCAGTTATTATTGACAAAGAATCACTGAGTCGTTCAAAGAGTTCAAAAAATAAACGATTTAATAAAACTGTCTTTATGGAATATAATCGTAAGAATAAAGACACTGTTTTTACCCCGAAGAAAAGGCTGGAAGAATTACTTGATGAAAACAAAGATTATAAAATGGATCTGATTGTCGCAAAGAAAATGGCCGAGAAGAGTAACTGTTCGTATATCTTCGGAGAAAGCAGCCGTGAAATTTTCTTCGATGATTACAAAGAAGGATTCAAAGAATACTCTTTCCTTTTGAAGACACTGTTCAGCTTTGCATTAAGGGATTTATTTGTTATCCGCAGCTCTCATTCCGGTATGATTACAGCAAAAATTTTTCTGCCGATGGCCTTTCGAATCGATGACGATGAAAATGGCATGAAAGGGGATTTTGCCGTATCTTTAGCGCAGCCGACAGTTTTAGATGAGAAACGACTGAATGTTCTGCACCAGATTATAGATCAGATAAACCTTGTACTTTATACGATTATACCTGAAATGAAAATCACGATTAATGAATACGGAAAACAAATGATGAATAACGGAAAAGAGGGACATAAGATAGAACTCATGTCCTCCAGAGAAGGACTCCCTCCATTTCCTATCCGGATGGAATCAGAAGGAATTATCAAAATAATTTCAATCTTAAATGCTCTGATACAGGCATTTGGTGATGAATCCATCTGCCTTGCGATTGATGAATTCGATGCCGGTATCTATGAATATATGCTGGGAGAACTGCTTGGTATTTTTCAGGAAAATGCCAAAGGTCAGCTGATATTTACCTCTCATAATCTGCGGGCTCTGGAAATGTTAGGCAAGGAAAGTATCATGTTCTCCACGGCAAATCCTGAAAACCGCTATATTCATATGAAGAATATAAAAGGTTCCAATAATCTCCGGGATGTTTATCTCCGCAGTATTACGTTGGGGGGGCAAAACGAAGAAATCTATAAAGAAACAGACAGTCTGAAAATTGCACGTGCATTTCGAAAAGCAGGCAGGAGAAGGAAAAATGTCACATACTGAGAAAAAAGTGATTGTTTTTATTGTGGAAGGCCCCAGCGATGAAGCTGCTCTGGGAACAATTATGAAAAGGTACTTTTCCAATGATTATGTACACTCCCTGGTCGTACATGGGGATATCACTTCTGGCTATCACGTTGAGGTTAATAACATCGTGAAGAAAATCAATGATCTGATCTTGGATGTAAAAGATAAATATCGTTTTCGAAACAATGATTTTCTGCGAATTATCCATCTGACAGATACCGATGGTGTTTTTATTCCGGATGATCGTGTCAAACACAAACAGAGCAGATCAGGATCAAATATACTGTATTTTGAAGATCATATGAATGCCTTCAACGTTGAAAAGACAATAGAAAGGAATCACAAAAAAGCACAGATTTTATCCAAGTTAAAGCAAACGAAATGCATTGGAAAGATTCCTTATCGTATCTACTATAATTCGTGTAATCTGGAACATGTTTTGTACAACACATTAAGAGATGTCTCCGATGAAAAAAAGGAAGAGATGTCAGATGATTTCGCGGAAAAATACGAGGACAACATGGATGATTTCCTTTCATTCATCTCGGACCCGTCTTTCGCAGTTCCGGGTTCTTATTCAGAAACCTGGAAGTATATCGAAAAAAATCTCAATTCCTTGAACCGACATACAAATATAAACCAGATTTTTGATATTGCACAATCACCAGATCCATTCTTCTCCGATTCTAATATGGACTATGTAAAAAAATCTGTGCAAGAACTACATGATGGAAAAGGCACTTCACATGAGCTGATCGAGGTAGATGATGAGTGAAAAAATCTGGTGTTGCTCATTGTCGCGGCCATTACAACGATAAATAAATGCAAAAAGGATGTCTCATACTGAGACATCCTTTTTACTATCTTTTCATTTTTTTATCTAGCTATCTTTTATCCCTTTTGCTCTTCATTCGTCGCTGCCAGTACTTTCTTAATCACATCCTGATTCAGGTCTTGCTGTCCGAACATGGCCAGCGAGCGCACCGGCATTTCCCGCATCATGTTCTGCAGCATAACTGCCATGTCATCCTCTTTACTGCCTTCGCTCATGGACTTCATCTGACTTGCAATCTGTTCCACGAATGCCTTTCCGCTCTTGGTCTCGGCAATCTCCTCAAAGGTAGAATTCAGTGTATACGGTTCTCCGGGCTGTCTTTTCGACGGCGGAAGTTTCCGTCCACAGAGTTTTTCAAAATCATCATGCCCGATGTTAAATGGTGCTTTCGGATTCAAATACGCTTTTGGTATATCCGCACTCACATCTCGAGTCGAATTCAGGTCTCCTTCAAGTTCAATCACACGCTCAAGGCGGATATCTCTGCTGGATGAGCCTGCCTGAATATGATACCTGCCGGCTGAAACTGCCCAGTTCTTCTTTGCAGCATCATAATAAGCAAACGCACGTTTATCTAAGATGACACTGATTTCTTTTTCTTCGCCCGGTGCGAGATCCGCTTTGCAGAAACCTTTGAGCTCGCGAACAGGTCTTGGTATCTGGGGAGCTTCCTCGCTGACATAGAACTGTACAACCTCAGCTCCACGGACTTTTCCGACATTTCGTACCGTTACTCTCGCCGTGACAGTTCCGTCGCTTCGGATATCTGTCCGGAGATCGCGGTATTCAAAGTCCGTATAAGACAGACCAAATCCAAATGGGAATCTTACATCAATTCCGGCCTTATCGTACCAGCGATAACCGACATAGATACTCTCCCGATATTCTACAGTTCTTTCATCCCCCGGGAAGTTTTCATAGCTGGAACACTCCTCAAGTTTCATCGGAAAACTCTCAGCAAGTCTGCCACTCGGGCAGACATCTCCAAAGAGTAGATCGGCCGCCGTAAGTGCTCCTGCTTCTCCGCCGAGATACAGCATCAGAATCGCTTTCGCGTCTGTGATCCACGGCATTTCTACCGCACTCCCGCCGGACAAAAGTACCACTGTGTTTGAATTCACTTTAGAAACCTCTTCCAGAAGTCTGACATGGCTTTCCGGCAGACGCATATGCTTCCGGTCAAATCCTTCACTCTCATAGGAATCCGGCAGTCCAATGCAAACCACGGCTGCCCGGGCATCCTCTGCCACTTTCACGGCTTCCCGGATCTTGGCGTTATCTGGTTCATCCTGATCCAAATCATAACCATCCGTATAAGTGAAATGAACCCCCCGGCTTAAAAGGACATCAAACAAATTATCCAGATGATTTGGATTGATCCGGCTGCTGCCGGCTCCCTGATAGCGCGGCTTCTTCGCAAATTCTCCGATCAGTGCCAGATCGGTGTCTGTGTCAAGCGGAAGGATATTGTCATCATTTTTCAGTAGTATACTGCTGCCCGCCGATACTCTGCGCGCCAGTTCATGATGAGCCGCTTTATCATACGTATAATCTTTTTTATGATCTTCCTGCCATCTAAGCAGAAGTTCCAGGATGCGGCCTGAAGAGGTATTTACCTGATCCTCTGACAGATCTCCATCCTTTACTGCCTGAAGAATCGCTTCATCATTTTCCGGCCCGACATAAGGCATCTCGAGATCAACCCCGGCTTTCAGCCCTTTTACACGATCGACAATTGCGCCCCAGTCGGTCACAACCGCACCTTCAAATCCCCACTCATCGCGAAGGATCTCTGTGAGAAGTCGCTTATTCTGACTCACGGATTCTCCGTTCACCTGGTTATACGAACACATCAAGGTCTTTGGTTTCGCCTGTTTGACAGCTTTCTCAAACCCGGTGAGGTATATTTCACGCAAAGCCCGTTCATCAATTTCCGCATCGATCACCAAACGCTTTGTCTCCTGATTATTTCCCGCAAAATGCTTCATGCTGGTCCCGACACCCTGACTCTGGATACCTTTAATCAACGCCGCAGCCATTTCTCCGCTGAGATAAGGATCTTCCGAAAAATACTCAAAATTCCGTCCGCATAAGGGGTTTCTTTTGATATTTGTGCCCGGTCCGAGAAGAACCGCCACATTCTCCTGCTGGCACTCCTCTCCGAGAGCCTGTCCCATCTCCGTCAGCAGCTCTGTGTCAAAGGAGCACGCCGTCGTCGCTGCAGTTGGAAAACACGTCGCAGGAACACTCTGGTTAAGGCCCAGATGATCTGCGTCTCCCGCCTGTTTGCGAAGTCCGTGAGGGCCGTCGGTAACCATGACTTTTTCCACTCCTAGACGATTGACCTCTTTTGTCTGCCAGAAATCACTTCCGCTTAAAAGCCCGACTTTTTCCTCCAGTGTCATCTGTTTCAGTAAATCCCGAATCTTTTCCTCATACTTTCCCATTCCGGAATACCTCCCTTTTTGCAAAACTCCGTGAAGTTACTTTACAATATTCTGTGGCCTCCCCCTGAGATATGTTTCCAGGTTTTCAACTGCCGTAGCCATCAGTCGTTCTCTTGTCTCTTTCGGTGCCCAGGCTATGTGTGGTGTAAGAATCATATTCGGTGCCTTCAGAAGTGGATTATCGCTTTTTATGGGTTCTGTAGAAACCACATCGACAGCCGCACCCGCCACTTTTCTGGATACCAATGCATCATACAGATCCTGCTCATCAATCAGCGGACCCCTGGAAGTGTTGACAATCATAACATGCGGCTTCATTTTCGATATAGAGTCTTTATTAATCATTCCTTCTGACTTCGGTGTCAGCGGGCAGTGGAGTGAGATCACATCGGACTTCCTGAGCAGATCATCCAGAAGAACAAACTTCAGATTCTGATTCTCCTGGTTTTTATCCGGATGAGGTGTAAATGCCAGGACCTTCATGCCAAATGCAATTGCGATCTGGGCAGTTTTCTTTCCGATTCTTCCGTATCCGATAATTCCCAGCGTTTTGCCACACAGTTCGACCAAAGGCTCATTCCAATAACAGAAATCCCTGCTTCTCTCCCATTCACCCGCTTTTACACTGTTGGAATGCTCTCCCACATGATAGCAGAGCTCCAGAAGAAGCGCAAACACGTATTGCGCCACCGCATCTGTGGCATAACCCGGAATATTGGTGACAGTAATTTTTCTTTCTTCCGCAGCCTTTACATCCACAACATTGTATCCTGTAGCCAGTACCCCGATGAATTTCAGATTCGGACAATCTTCCATCGTTTTCCTCTTGATTGGTGTTTTGTTGGTAAAAACCAGCTCTGCATCTCCAATCCTCTCTGCAGCCTTTTTCTCCTCCGTGCGGTCGTAAACCGTAAGCGTCCCTAATTTCTTCAGGCTGTCCCAGGACAAGTCTCCGGGGTTTAACGTGTATCCGTCAAGAACAACAATTTTCATCGTATCCCATCCTTTCTATAGATCAATTCCAAGTACATTTTTCACAACAATGCCAATTCCGAATGTGATCGCCGCAACACCGAGACTGATCGAAGACATTACAAGGAAATTCTTCTTAAACCCTCTGTCTTTGGCGACGGAAACGTAGAAGTTAAATCCCGCTATAATTGTGATTGCGATGATTAAAGTAAGTACGAGGGCGGGTATATAACTTTTCGCCGGCAAAACCAGATACGGAATAATTAAAAGTGCAACTGTAACCAGGTATGCCACGCCTGTGTAGATTGATGATTTAATAGCATCTTTGTGTCCTGCTTCTTTGGACGAGAGATATCCGGATGCCGCCATAGACAGCGTCGCAGAAACACCGGTGATCAGACCTGCCATCGCAATCACATGTGTATTCTGCATAGCAAGCGTATATCCGGCAAGAGCACCCGTCAGTTCCACCAGTGCATCGTTCATCCCCAGAACAATATCACCCACATAGTTTAGCCGTTCCTCATCCAGCATATCCAAAAGTTCCTTTTCATGTCTTTCTTCATCGTCCAGAATATCGGACATCTCCGGAATCTCATTTAGCATCGTCTTGTATTTCTCAATTCCAAGATCTTCGCCCTTTTCCATCAGTTTGATCACAAATGTGTAACCCAGAACCCGGGCACACAGCATGTACAGCCAGATTTTGATTTTACCGGGTTTTACATCATCTCCATCCGCATACTTTGCAAATACTTTTGAATGTTTCTTTTCTTCTGCCGACATTTTAAGCAGCGTCTCTTTGTCATTCTCGTCCTTTAAAGATTTTGCTATCTTTTTGTACAGGACAGAACCAAACATCTCATTTTTCTGCAGTGCCTTAAAAACTGCCTTTTTGTCTCTGCTCATTATAAGCGCCCTCTCCGAATAAATCTTTTGCTCATGTATCAATCATACCTATCTTTCGGGCACAATTCAAGTCTTTCATAGAATATTTTGTCATCTCTTCCGGATAACAAAAACGCCGGATTTTCCGGCGCTTTTTGCATACATTCTTATGCTTTTTATCAAAAGTCAACTTCTGTTCCATAATAGGTACATGTCAGAAGTTTTTCCATCTCCTCTGTGGTGATTGGTCTGGGGTTCGGGCCGGTGCATGCATCTTCCAAGGCTAATTTTGCAATATTTCCAACCTTTTCCCTGAATTCGTCCTCTTTTATTCCATATTCTTTCAGACTCTTTGGAATATTGAGTTTTGCATTGTATTCACGGATCTTATCGCACAGTTTATCTACACATTCATCATCACTGCCTTCGATGCCTATGCTTCTGGCGATATCACCATAACGGTCCCCGGCATTCTTTGCATTGAACTTAATAACATACGGAAGATAAATTGCATTTGCGCAGCCATGTGGAATATGACCTGTCGAAAAAGCCGCCCCTGTCTTGTGCGCCATAGAATGCGTAATACCCAAAAGCGCATTTGAGAATGCCTGACCGGCCAGACATTGTGCGTAATGCATCTGCTCTCTGGCATCCTCATCCCCTTTATAAGAGTCGGGCAGATATTGAATTACCATCTGAATTGCTTTTATAGCGAGAGGATCCGTGAAAGGACTGTGCATATTTGACACATAAGCTTCTATCGCATGTGTAAGGGCATCCATTCCTGTATGTGCTGTCAGCTTTGCCGGCATGGTCTGTGCCAGATTCGGATCCACAATTGCGATATCCGGAGTAATGTTGAAATCAGCCAGCGGATATTTCACACCGGTAGAATAGTCTGTAATCACGGAGAATGAAGTCACTTCTGTCGCTGTTCCAGATGTGGAAGATATTGCTATGAACCTTGCCTTCTTTCTCAAAGTTGGAAATGAAAAGGGCTGTAAAATCTCATCAAATGATGTATCCGGATATTCATAAAATACCCACATGGCTTTTGCCGCATCAATGGGTGATCCTCCCCCCATGGAAATGATCCAGTCAGGCTGAAAATCTCTCATGAATCTGGCACCCTTCATGACAGTTTCCACAGAAGGATCTGATTCCACATTCTCAAATAACTTTGTTTCAATCCCAGCTTCTTTCAGATATTCGAGAGCTTGATCTACGAAACCAAATCTCTTCATAGATCCGCCTCCAAGTACTAAGACTGCCTTTTCGCCCTTGATATTTTTCAGCTCTTCAAGAGCTCCTTTTCCATAATACATATCTCTGGGCAATGTAAATCTCATCATACAATAACCTCCTTTTCTATCATCTATCTGTTTCATGAATAGTATAACATTGTGAGTGCGCCAACTCAACCATAAGCTTTATTTTCCCGGAATCATCAGAGATATAAAAGAAAGTATTGTCTCTTTACGTATAATCATGGTAAAATATATTATTAATGCAAATGATACAGGAGAATTACGAGAGCACAGAATGTAGAGTAATCCAAGTATCACGAAGTACCTAAAGGAGGGAATTGAATGGAACTTACATTGGGAAGTTGGGCGCTGATCAAATCAACGCCGTCACTGCTCGCACTGCTGCCGCTTCTGGCGTATCTTATTCTTGTTTTTATGAACAAGTCAAACCTGGCTGGCCTGATTGTCGGCGTAATTGTAGCAGCTGTTTTAACAGGTCAGGGAATCGGAGACCTCGCTTCAATCTTTAATTCCGCTCTGGGATCATTTCTCGGGACAATTGGTCTGATTATTATGTTTGGTAGCGGTCTTGGTTATCTGATGAACAAGGCCAAAGTCAGTCACACACTTGTATACTGGATTGTGAAAAGAATCGGAGTTAATTCCGAGAAAAAAGGGATGCTTGCAATTATAGTCTCTTCCATTATTATCTGTGGTCTTCTGGGAACCCTGGCAGGCGGAAATGCTGTCATCGCCCCGGTCATTATTCCGGTTGTAGCCGCAGTCGGACTGACACCTACAGCGGTTGCAGCTCTGCTCCGTGTGTCAGGTGAAGTCGGACTGATGGTCGGCCCGCTTACGGGAGTCACAATAGCTACAATGGAGGTAACCGGCCTTTCCTATGGCAGATTAATGCTGTGGGCCGTAATTCCTTTTTCACTTGTATGGCTGGGTTCCACATGGTTCGCAGTATGCCGCATTCAAAAGAAATATAAGGGAAAAGAAATTTATGAGCTGACTGATGACATGGTTGATCTTAACAGTGTAGAAATCACAACACAGGAAAAGAGGACAACCATTCTATTCATTTTATCATTTATTGCTCTGGTGGCATACGGAATTATCACAAAACAAGGGACAGAATATGCGATTATCGTAATGCTGATCTTATCTGTAATCATCGCCATCAGCAGTAGAATGAAAATCGATGAGGCGATTGATGAATTTGTAGATGGTGCTTCTCAGATGACAAACATGTTCCTTGTATTTATATTTTTCGAAGTAATGTTCAGCATGATCAATCTCGGTGGAGGATTCGAAGCTCTGGGAAATCTGCTCACACACCTGATACCTGAAGGCGGAAAAGCACTTGTTGTAATTATTGCATCACTGGTAGGCGGTTTTGGTATCGAGGCTGCCGCAGTTGCTGAAATCAATATCGTCCATAAGATGTTTATCGGTCTGGTACAGAGTGTCCATCTTCCAATGGTGATCTGGGCGACAGCTCTGGTAGCCGCAACTAGAATTACCGGCTCCCTATATCCGACCGCTAACATGGCAGGGCAATTGGGGATTGCACGGTGCGATAATATGAAAGGAGTGTTGAAGGCAAGCTGGATTGGTGCTGCGGCCTTGTGGATCTGGGTATTTGTATGGGCTTTTGTGGGGCCTTTGATCGCAGGGTAAGATAAGAAATATCATATAATTTTTGGACAGATTAAAACCCCCGGTATATGAATACCGGGGGTTTTAAAGTCGGGCTGCATTCTTTTGTTTGTGATAAACTGGGGAATTATGCCTTTTTCATGCAAGCATGAAAAAGAGCACTGGTTTCCCTGTGGCGGGCTGCACCTTTTATGATACCACGGATTGCTCCGCACTTTGTGCTTGCGCAATCCTACAAACATTCGAATTCCGCCCTGCCGGGCTGCATTCTTTTGTTTGTGATAAACTGGGGGACTATGCCTTTTTCATGTCTGCATGAAAAAGAGCACTGGTTTCCCTGTGGGGGGCTGCACCTTTTATGATACCACGGATTGCTCCGCACTTTGTGCTTGCGCAATCCTACAAGCATTCGAATTCCGCCCTGCCGGGCTACATTCTCATGTTTGTTCGGGCCTCAAGTTTATGCTTTTTCATGC
>DHNM01000040.1:132364-132537 GCA_002409525.1 Eubacterium sp. UBA5416
TTTTCATGCAAGCATGAAAAAGAGCACTGGTTTCCCTGTGGCGGACTGCACCTTTATGATACCACGGATTGCTCCGCACTTTGTGCTTGCGCAATCCTACAAGCATTCGAATTCCGCCCTATCGGGCTTCATTCTCATGTTTGTTCGGGTCTCAAGTTTATGCTTTTTCATGC